>DAOPKY010000001.1:0-229513 GCA_035391465.1 Thiolinea sp.
CCCAAGAGCCGCAACGCCTGACCTGAGCCGCTATAGATGGCGTGAACGGTTACCCCGCGCCCAGCCTTTTCAAGGTGACTAATCAGTCAACGCGATTTCGGCGTGATAACACATTGATTTTTGCTTGTCGAGCTATCGAACAACGTGATGGTGGTCGTGATTCAGCCTTGCTGGCTGTTCGCTTGCTCTGTAAGTCATTGATTTATATTATGCAATTTTTCACCTTGAAAAGGCTGCCCCATCGCCACGCACTGCTACACCAACGGTGAGCGTACCCCGGACAGCACCCCCTGCGAGACCGGCCCGGTCTACCTGCAGGTCAAGGCCCTGCTGCAGGGTCCCTGGGTGCCGGTATCCACGCCGGTAATTACATCATTAGCGGTGGACTGAGTGAGCTGGTTCCGCAGGCACAACCGCCTGCCGGCGATCATGCTGCCTGATATTATTGACCTGACACCAGCTCTCAAGTTGTAAACTGGCTGCATTGTTCAACCGTATCCGACCGAGGGATGCCCATGCTGACCGTCAGCGAGCTGGCTGAAGCCAGCAATACCAGTGTGCATACCGTGCGTTACTACCTGCGTGAGGGGCTGATCAGTCCCAGTGCCCAGGGAGATAACCATTACCGCCTGTTTACCACTGCGGATGTGGTGCATCTGCGCTTTATCCGCAGTGCCAAACTGCTGGGCTTTACCCTCGCCGACATTCGCCGGATTCTGGAGCATGCCGAACTGGGGGAATCACCGTGTGCCGATGTGCGCAGCATTATCCAGCAGCGTATGCAGGATATTGAGGCCAGAATCCGGGAAATGCAGCAGTTGCACGCACGCATGGCAACCGCGCTGGAAAAATGGGAGGACATGCCCGATCGCATGCCGGACGGCAACAGTATCTGCCATCTGATCGAGTCAATGAATCCGGGGAGTGAGCCTTCCCCATTATCCGAAACAGGAGCAAAGACATGAAATTCAAAGTGGAAAAAATGATGTGCGGTGGCTGTGTCAGCAATGTCAAGGGCAAGCTGGAAGCCATGGACGGCGTGACGCACGCCGAAGTCGATCTGGAATCCAAAACCGCGACGGTTGAAGGTGCTGTGGATGAACAGGCCGTCATTGAGGTACTCACCAAAGCCGGTTATCCGACTGAGCGGGCGGATTTATGAGCACAACCCGGCTTTCCGTGGCCGGCATGATGTGTGCCGGTTGTGTCAGCTCGGTGGAGGGCGCATTGCAGGCTGTCCCCGGCGTGCAGGAGGCAGTGGTCAATCTGGCCGAACGCACGGCACTGGTCAAAGGTGAGCCGCAGCAGGATGCACTGGTCGCGGCGGTGCGGGAGGCCGGTTATGACGCGGCGGTCATGCAGGGACAGGCCGCCGAGACTGAAAAGGCCGAGTATGAGGCGCAGCAGTATCGCCAGCTGTGGCGGCGGGTCTGGGTCGCGGGGATTCCGGGTGCGTTCCTGATGCTGGGGGACATGGTGTTTCATGTCCTGCCGGACCTGAGCGGCAGCGGACGCCTGTTCTGGTTCATCATGGGGCTGGTGACGCTGGGCGTGCTGATTTATTCCGGCGGGCATTTCTACCGTGGAGCCTGGCAGCAGCTCAAGCGCGGCAGCAGCAATATGGATACCCTGATTGCGCTCGGAACCGGAACGGCCTGGCTTTACTCCATGGCCGTGGTGTTGTTTCCGGATGCAGTACCCTCACTGGCGCGGCATGCTTATTTTGAAGCGGCACTGGTGATTATCGCGCTGGTGAGTTTCGGCCATGCGCTGGAAATGCGCGCCCGTGGCCAGACCAATGCTGCGATCAAGAGCCTGATGAAACTGCAGCCCCCCATCGCCCATGTGGTGCGCAATGGTGAGGAAGTCGATCTGGCGCTGGAGGCGGTCGGTCTGGAAGAAACCCTGCGTGTACGCTCCGGGGAGACGGTCCCCCTGGACGGAACGGTGCTGGAAGGGGAGTCACACGTCGATGAATCCATGCTCACCGGCGAGTCCGTACCGGTGCACAAGGCGAAGGGGGATCGTGTGACCGGCGGCACCCTGAACGGTTCCGGCTCTTTCCTGATGCAGGTCAGCCGTATCGGTGCCGATACCGTACTGGCGCAGATTATTGAGCGGGTGCGCGAGGCCCAGGCCAGCAAGCCGGCCATTGCGCGACTGACCGACAAGGTGGCATCCATTTTTGTACCGGTGGTGGTCGGGATTGCGATCCTGACCTTTCTGATCTGGTATTGGGTCGGGCCGGAGCCGCAGCTGAGCTACGCACTGGTCACTGCCATGACGGTGCTGGTGATTGCCTGCCCGTGCGCTCTGGGGCTGGCCACACCGATTTCCATTATTGCCGGTGTCGGCAAGGCGGCACAGCAGGGCATCCTGATCCGTAATGGCGACGCACTGCAGCAGGCAGCCGCAATTGACACTGTGGTGCTGGACAAGACCGGGACCATTACCGCCGGCAAGCCGGTACTGCAGGTTATCCATGTCGCGGACGGGCAGGATGAAAACCGGCTGTTGCAGCTGACGGCCACGCTGGAAAAAGGCTCGGAGCACCCGCTGGCCCAGGCCATCCGCACCGAAGCCGACAAGCGCGGGCTCAAGACGCTGGTGGTGACCGGTTTCCACAGTATCAGTGGTCACGGCATCCGGGCGCAATATGAAGGGCAGGCGTATCAGGTCGGTAATGTACGCCTGATGCAGACGCAGGGACTGGCACTGGATGGCTGGCGGGATGTGCTGGCACAGCTGGATACTGCCGGGCTGACCCCGGTCTTTCTGGCGGATCAGGCACAGATACTGGCCCTGTTCGGTATTGCCGATGCCGTCAAGCCGGATGCCGCAGCCAGTATCGCCGCACTGAAGGCTCAGGGGCTGGATGTGATCATGCTGACCGGTGACCGGCGTGAGGTAGCGGAACATATCGCGGCACAGGTCGGTATCGGGACGCTTCATGCCGAGGTGCTGCCGGAACAGAAGCTGGCCGTGATTGAAACCCTGCAGCAGCAGGGCCGCAAGGTGGCCATGGTGGGCGATGGCGTGAATGATGCCCCGGCACTGGCGCGTGCGGATGTGGGGTTTGCCATCGGGGCCGGGACTGATGTGGCCATGGCGGCAGCCGATGTGACGCTGGTGGGTGGGTCACTGGCCGGTATTGACAAGGCGATCCGGATTTCACGGGCCACCACGCGCAATATCTGGCAGAACCTGTTCGGGGCTTTTGTCTACAACAGCCTCGGGATTCCGGTGGCTGCCGGGATTCTCTATCCCCTGACCGGCATGCTGCTGAATCCCATGATTGCCGGGGCGGCCATGGCCCTGTCATCGGTGACGGTGGTGGTGAATGCCAACCGTCTGGGGCGGCTGAAGGTGTGAGTGTGGCGGTCCGTGTTGCTCAGCGCACCCGCCGCAGCATGAGCAGGCCGGCAGCACTGAACAGCAGCATGGGCAGCAGGGCGGACAGCAGCGGCGGCAGGCCATACAGCATGCCGGTACGGCTGATGATACTGTCCAGCATCAGGTAGGTGATACCGATCAGGATGCCGATGAAGATGCGCTGCCCGGCCCCTGCATGGCGCTGGAAGCCGAATACCAGCGGTGCCGCCAGAATCAGCATCACCAGCGTCGACAGCGGGGTGGTGAAATGCTTCCAGTATTCCAGCTCAAAGCGCTCGCTGCTGAGGGAGTTTTCCTGCTGATGGCGGATGAACTCCGCCAGCGCCCTGGCATCCAGCTGTTCCGGTGTGACCGTGGCAATATTGAGAATGCGTATCGGCAGCAGACCTGCTTCGCCGAGTTGCGGGTAACTATTCAGTTTGGCATCGTTGCCTTCCAGACGCTGTTCCTGCACATCGATCAGCAGCCAGCGACCCTGTGGCTGGCTGCGGTAGGCAGACCGGGCGCGCAGGATGCGGCTGATCCCGCCTGCCTGCTCGTCCACGGTATAAATCGACACCCCCTCCATGGCGAGGGGGGAGCTGATCCTGTCGATATGAATCAGGTGACTGCCGTTCTTGATCCAGGCACCGTCTTCGGACAGCGCCACTTCCTGCTGCAGGCGGTTGAGCTTGAAGTTTTCTGCCCGGGTTTCCGCCCGTGGAGCCACCCATTCCCCCATGCCGAAGGCCAGCAGCGCCAGTACCAGCCCGAGTTTCAGGGTGGTGCCGACAATCTGGCCAATGGAGTAGCCGGCGGCACGCATGGCGGTAATCTCGCTGTTGGCGGCCAGATTCCCAAGCCCCATAAGACTGCCGATCAGCACGGCGTAGGAGAAGTTGGTGTACAGCGTGCGCGGCAGCTTGTACAGGATGTAAATCAGGGCCTGCCAGGTGCCGTAGCGGGTATCAGCCTTCACATCCCCGAGTTCGGAAAGAAAGTCGAACAGCCCGAACAGCAGGCTCAGGGAAATCCAGGTCACCAGAATGCTGCCCAGAATATTCTTCCACAGATAGCGTTCCAGCAGCTTCATGCCGGTTTTCCATAATATTTGCGCAGCAGCCAGAAGCCGAGCACAAGCAGGATCAGGTGAATCCACCACATACCGAGCCACAGGGGCAGGTCCCCCTTTTCAATCATACTGCGTGCCGTGGCCAGCAGGTTGGCATAAAGCCCGTAGATCAGGATGCCCAGGGCAATCTTGCTGTAACGGCCCTGACGCGGGGCGGTATAGCTTAAGGGAAAGGCGAGAAAGGCCAGTACCGGGGCGGACAGCACAATGGAGATGCGCCACTGCAGCTCGGCCAGGCTTTCCGGGGTCGGCGTGCGCAGCAGGTCGAGGGTGTCGACCGACTCAATATCACTGCCGCCGGTAAAATTGCGCAGCGGGATGCGGATGCCGTGCTCGCCGAAGCGGATAATGGACAGCCCGCCTTTGACCGGATCATTTTCATAGCGGTAGCCATCCAGGATTTGCAGGAACCTTTCGGCATTGATGGAATCAATGAACAGGATTGCAGAGCGCGCCCAGATCAGGATTTCGTTTTCCCCGTTGCGAACACGGATGAAAAAGCGTTCCATGGTGGTCTGGGTCGGATCAATGTGTTCGGCCAGAATGGTGTAGCTGTTGTCGCTTTTACCGGCAGTGACAAACTCGCCCGCCGGAATGCCGGCTGCTTCGGGGCGTTGCTGAACCTCCCGGCGCAGGTCTTGGTTATGGATTTCCAGGCGCGGTGCGGCATAGAGCACCAGCGTGCCCAATACCAGGCTCAACGGGATGACCAGTGTGAAAATGGCGCGGTAGAAGTGGCGCGGGGCCACCCCGGCGGCGCGCAGCGCGGTCATTTCCGAGTCCCGGTACAGGCGGCTGAAGGCCAGCATCATGCCGATCAGCAGTGCAACCGGTACCAGACGGATCAGGTTTTTGATTGAACCGAGCAGCAGCAGGCTGCCCAGCAGGTCGACCGGCAGGTTGCCGCTGCTGGCACTGGCCAGGAGGCGTACAAAGGTGTTGCCGATCACAATCAGCGCCAGCACCAGCAGGGTGGCTCCGAAGCTTAAAAAAATTTCTTTTGTCAGGTAGCGATTGAGTATCATCTGGGCATGGACGAACTTTCAGTTATCATTGTAATGCGTTGGGAGCAGGCTGTCTGGCTGTCAGGGCGTGTACCCCTGTCCGGACCTCAGTCTGAACATAAAAGGTGCTTTCATTATTAACAATGATTGCATATAGTCAATGGCCATTTAAATGGATTGTATGTTGGTGTACATCTTTTCGGGCTTGAATCGTAATCAAATAATGCATACCCATGGCATAAGTTCCATCAGCCTTGCGCGTATTGCTTTGGTTTTGTGTGGAGACCAGGCATGAACTCTTTTTCTGGCAAAAAAATATGGTTTGTTTCTTGTTGGAGCAGCGCGCTGGTACTGGCCGGCTCCTTGTTGGCTGCTTCCGTGGTGCAGGCTGCAGACCTGCCGTCCATGCAGGATGCACAGGCCCAGTTACGGGTCTGGCAGCAGGAAGTGAGCCGCTACAGCCGCTCCGGGGATGCTGCCGGTCTGGCAGCGGCCCAGGGGCAGGTGCGTGACTGGCAGGGGATCGTCAATCAGCTGGAAGCCCGGGCCAAACAGGCGGAAGCCGAGGCCAAGGCACGCGAGTATGCGGCCAGGGCTGATGAGCTGGCCAAACAGTGGAATATCGTGCCACCGGCGGGCCTGTCACCCGAGCAGCGGGTCCAGTTCATCACCCGGCGGGCGATCCAGCTGGAAGAACAGGCCAGGACCGAAAAGGAACGCCAGCAGCAGCAGCAGCTGGCCGGCCAGCTTCAGGCTGCCATTGCCGGGGGAGACTACAATCGCGCCAAAGCCTACGTGGATCAGGGCGCCAGGGCCACACCGGAAATGCTGCAGCTGGCACTGGACAGCGGTTATACCGGTATCGGCTATCTGATCATCAAGAATACCGACGGACTGGATCCGGTGGCTGTCGACAGGACGCTGGGCAAGGCGCTGATCAAGGCCGTTCAGGCCGGGGATTCCACCCGCGTCGACAACCTGATTACCAAGCTGGGCGCTGATCCGAATTTCCAGGAAGGTGCCGTATCCCCGATGTCGATGGCGGCCAGCCGGGATGACATGGGGATGGTGGGCATTCTGCTGTCCAAGGGGGCCAGGCGTGATCCTGCCGCCCTGAATGAAATGATGTTCAAGGGGGTGGTGCAGGGTAATACCGACAAGGTGCGCAACCTGATCCAGATGGGGGCCAATCCGAATTACGGTATGGAGGGTGCTTCGGCACTCGGCAAGGCGCTGGAGCGTGGTGATTACGGTATGGTGGGCATACTCAGCTCTGGCGGTGCTGCGGCTGATCCGGGCCTGCTGGGGCGTGCCCTGTTCCAGGCGGTGCAGGAAGGCAATGCCGACAGGGTGCAGGCACTGCTCAAGCTGGGCGCGGATGTCAACTTTTCCCTGAACGGAATGACACCCCTGACCCAGGCCCTGAATGCCAATAATGTCGGCATAGCCAATGCCCTGATTCAGGCCGGTGCCAAAGAGCCGACCCTGCGTTTTGCCAAACAGCTGTTTGATGCCTCGCTGGCCGGGGACATGGGCCTGGTTTCCGTGCTGGGCCGGCTCGGTAATTATGTGAACTACCAGAACGGTGCCGGTGAATCACCCCTGCATGCCGCTGCCGCCCGTGGCCAGCTGCAGGTGATGGACGTGCTGCTGCGTGCCGGGGCCGACCCGAACCTGCGGACGGTCAAGCAGTGGACACCGGTACACCACGCCGCGCGTTTCGGCCACAAGCTGGCCCTGATCAACCTGCTCAAGGCCGGTGCCGACCCCTACGCGATCAACTCCGATGGCAATGATGCCGCCAAACTGGCAGTGCTGGCCATGCGTGACAAAAATCTGGAAGCAGATGGCAGGGGGATTCTGGACTACCTGAACCTGTGGCGGCAGTACCATCCGCCCGGTACTGCGACGGCCCGGCAAGCACCATAGTCTGGAGCAGCATCAGCCGGTACCCGCCATGGCGTGAGGTTGCCGCTTGCTGATGAAAGCGATGAGAGAAAGAGCGACAGGGGTGGTTTTGGCTACTCCTGCTGCATTTTCGGCCTTGCCGTTGGCGTGTGCCAGGCTCGTGAGGTGCTGCTGTCCGGCTTCCGGATCAGGTAGGCCGTGCGATTGGCGGATTCGTAATAGATGCGTGCCAGCATTTCTGCCAGCAGACCGGTGGTCAGCAGCTGGATGGCGGCAATCATCAGCACCACGCCGACCAGCAGCAGCGGACGGGTACCGATGTCGTTACCGAACAGGAATTTATCCACTCCAAGCCAGAGCAGAATCAGGCTGCCCAGCGTACCGGCAAACAGGCCAATACTGCCGAAAAAGTGCCCCGGTCGGGCACGGAAGTGCATGAAGAACCACATGAACAGCAGGTCCAGAATCACCCGGAAGGTGCGCGAGATGCCATACTTGGATTCACCGCTGAAGCGCTCGTTGTGGTGTACCACACGTTCACCGATGCGTGCCGGTGGCACGGTGGTGGCGACCCAGGCCGGGATGAAACGGTGCATTTCACCATACAGGCGCACCCGCTGCATCACGGCGGCCCGATAGACCTTGAGGCTGCAGCCGTAATCGTGCAGGTTGACGCCTGTCACCCTGCGGATCAGGCGATTGGCGATGCGGGAGGGAATTTTGCGCAGGATCAGGGTATCCCGGCGCTGCCTGCGCCAGCCCACCAGCAGGTCAAGCTGACGCTGTTGCAGTTCTTCCACCATGCCAGGGATGTCAGCCGGGTCGTTCTGCAGGTCGCCGTCCAGTGTCACCAGCAGGTTGCCACGGGCCTGATCCATACCGGCCTGCATGGCTGCGGTCTGGCCGAAATTACGCTGCAGCTCGACTACATGAACATGCGGACCCCAGTGCTGTTGCTGAGCCTGCAGCTGTTGCAGCGTGGTATCCGTGCTGCCGTCATCCACCAGTATCAGCTCCCAAGGCAGGGCAAAGTCTGCCAGTGCTTCATGCACCCGTTTCACCAATGGCGCAACATTATCCTTTTCATTGAAAAACGGGACAATTAGGCTGATGCTATCTGCAGTTTGGTTACTCAAAACAACTTATCCATGGGTTAGAATTGCCCCGGATTATAAGGGAAACGGAATCTTCGATGACAGACGAAAAAACCAAAAGCCCCTCGCTGGCCGGGGGCTGGGTGGCAAAAGTGCTGCCCTGGCTGGTGCTGCTGGCCTTTCTGGCGGCGGTGCAATACTGGATGGGCTGGGAGAAGGTGCTGCAGCCCTGGCTGGCTTTTCACTGGCCGCAGCTGCTGCTGGCTCTGGGGCTGATGGTGCTGAGTTATGCCGTGCGTACCTGGCGGCTGGTGGATTATTTCCCGCGTGAAATCGGTGCACATTACCTTACGGCGCTGCGACTGACCCTGCTGCACAACCTGATGAACAACCTGTTGCCGGCCCGGACCGGGGAGGCCAGCTTTCCGCTGCTGATGCGGCGTTATTTTATCGTGCCTTATGCGCAGTCGGTATCGGCACTGCTCTGGTTCCGGCTGCTGGACCTGCACACCATCCTGTGTTTTGCGATTTATCCGCTGCTGGTGGTGACACCGTTCCGGCGTTTTGTGGTGCCGGTACTGGTGCTGTGGATGCTGCTGCCGTTGTTGCTGTACTGGCTGCGCAACCGGGTTGAGGTGTATTTCGCCGGCAGGGACGGGCGCATGAGCGAACTGGCGCAACAGGCCATGTACGGCCTGCCGGATTCACAGCTGCAGTTTTTCAAAAGCTGGGGGCTGACCTGGCTTAACTGGCTGGTGAAACTCGGCACCCTGATCTGGGTGCTGGGGCAGTTTGTGCCGAATGTCAGCACCAACATGCTGATTGCCGGGGTGGTTGGTGGTGAGCTGACCAGCGTGCTGCCATTCCATGCACCGGCTGGTGTGGGAACCTATGAAGCGGGGGTGATTGCACCGCTGTCCGGGGTAGCGCTGTTGCCGACTGCTACCCAGGGAGCCATCAACCTGCACCTGTTTGTGCTGGGTTCGGCCCTGCTGGGCGGGATATTGGGCTGGCTGCTTCCCGTATCCAGAACAACGGGAACCGATGTGGAGAATGTCAGTAGCGGTGCTGATGCAGACGCCTGAACGGCTGCTGCGTCACCCGTGGTGGGTGCTGCTGGGCCTGATTGCATTACTGAGTGGCTGGCGGACCGGGGTGCTGTTGTGGCAGCCGCTGCCGCTGTATGTGGATGAGGCGCAGTACTGGTACTGGGCACAGCAGCTGGACTGGGGTTATTACTCCAAGCCGCCCGTGATTGCTGCCGTGATTGCCCTGAGCACCAGCCTGTGCGGGGATGGCGAGAGCTGTGTCCGGGCCGGCAGTCTGGTGTTCTATCCACTGACGACACTGGTGCTGTTTCTGCTGGGGCGGCAGTTGGTGGACAAGCGGCTGGCGCTCACGGCTGCCGTGCTGTTTCTGACCCTGCCGGCGGTGAGCCTGTCGTCCCTGCTGATTTCTACCGATGTGGTGCTGTTTTTCTGCTGGACCCTGGCGCTGTTGCTGTTTGTGCGTGCCCTGCAGCAGGACCGCTGGCCGGACTGGCTGGGGTTGGGTGTGGTGCTGGGGCTGGGCCTGCTGACCAAGTACACCATGGGTATCTTTTTTGTTTCCGCCCTGGCTTACGTGATTGTCAGTGCACGCTGGCAGCTGCTTTGGAACCGGCGTGCCTGGAGTGCCGTGCTGCTGGCTGCGATGTTGTTTGCTCCCAACCTGTGGTGGAACTGGCAGAACGGCTTCCCCACTTTTCAGCACACCGCCGAAATTTCCAGTCTGGAGCAGGCCGGCTGGCACTGGAATGAGCTGGGCGAATTTGTTGCCGGGCAGCTGCTGGTGTTCGGGCTGGTGTTTTTTCCGCTGCTGGTGTGGCTGGTGCTCCGGCCGCCACTGACACGGAAGCTGCCCCATGCCAGGCTGCTGCTTTGCTTTACCCTGCCGTTTCTGCTGATTATCTGTGCTCAGGCCCTGTTCGGGCGTGCCAATGCCAACTGGGCAGCCCCGGCCTATGTGGCGGGTAGTCTGCTGCTGGCGCTGTGGTTGATTCAGGGACAGCGCTGGCGCTGGCTGCTTATCGGTCTGGTGCTGAATCTGGGGCTGGCGTTCGGTCTTTATTACTACCAGCCGGTACTGCAATGGGCCGGGGTGCCGCTGAGCGCGCGTCTGGATGTCTACAAGCGCCTCAAGGGCTGGGATGAACTCGGGCGGCAGTATCTGGTCCTGCAGCAGCAGTATCCGCAGGCGGTACCGCTGGCCAGCGAGCGTGCCATCCTGAGTGAGCTGGCCTATTATGCCCGTCCGGCGGGGCTGGGGATTGTAAGCTGGAACCCGGATGGTTTGCTGCGCCATCATTACGACCTGGTGACCCGTCTGCCGCAGCAGCCGGGGGCCGACTTCCTGTTTGTGAATCGGGACGGGCCGGTGGCCGGAATGCAGGCTGTGTTCCGCCACATGCAGCCGGTCGGTGAATTGCGGGCCGAAGTCCATCCGGATTTTGTACGTAGCTACCAGGTCTGGCTGCTGCAGGATTTTCAGGGGATGCAGCATGAGTGACAGCGGTCATGAGTGACTTTAAAGGCAGGACGGCTGCCGGGGAACCGGGGCGTATCACCCGCCAGATCGGGCGCAAGGTCTGGCTCTGGTTCAATCTGGTACTGGCTTCCACCGCCGTATTCTGGGTGACGGACTGGGATGTACGGCTGGAGCGGCTGTTTTACCATCACGCCCATGGTGACTGGCTGCTGGATCATTACCCGCTCTGGAAGTCGCTGCTGTATGATTCGGTACCCGTGATCACGGCGACGGTCGTTTTCGGTACCCTGACGCTGATTCTGGCCGGTTTCCGGTTTGTGCGCGTGCGGCGCTGGCGTGTACCGCTGCTTTACCTGCTGCTGGTGTTTGTGCTCGGGCCGGGGCTGCTGGTCAACGCAACCTTCAAGGATCACTGGGGGCGTCCACGTCCGATACAGCTGCAGGTATTCGGTGGGCAGGCAGCCTATGTCCCGCCGCTGGCCTATGTTCCGCACAGCCCGGGGCGTTCTTTTCCCAGTGGCCATGCCTCGGTGGGCTTTGCCTTTGTGGCGCTCTGGTTCATCTGGCGGCGCAGGTTGCCACAGTGGGCCGGGCGGGCACTGATGGCGGCACTGCTGCTGGGCAGCCTGATCGGCCTGACGCGCATGGCGGCCGGGGGGCATTTCCTGTCGGATGTGATCTGGGCGGGCTGGATGTGCCTGTTTGCGGCCTGGCTGTTGAGTCCGATGCTGGACAGGGGGACCGGGGATTCTGCCGGGAATCCCCGATAACGGCACGGACTGTCAGGTGCTCAGCGGCTTCAGGCAGCGGCGGCAGCCAGCCCCTGATCCAGTGCATCCAGAATCCGCGTGACATCCTGTGTGGTAATCACCAGCGGAGGGGAGAGAATCAGGTTGTTGCTTGAGGTGCGCACAATGACGCCGGCCTGATAGGCGGTGTCGGCCACTTTCTCCATGGTGCTTTTGTCTGCCGGCTGCTTGCTGGTCCGGTCGGCTACCAGTTCCAGGCAGCCCATCAGGCCAACGCCACGTGCATCGCCCACCCGCTCGTGTTTCTGCTGCAGGGCCTGCAGGCCGGCCTGCAGTTCTTCACCGCGGGCAGCGGCATTTTCCACCACGTTCAGCCGCCGGGTTTCCGCTAGGGTGGCCAGTGCCGCAGCACAGCCGACCGGGTGGCCGGAGTAGGTGTAGCCGTGCCCAATGGCACCGAAGCCGTCTTTGCTGTTTTCAAAGGCGTCAGCCACCTTGTCGCTGATCATGACCGCCCCCATGGGGAAGTAGGCATTGGAAATGGCCTTGGCAGTGGCGATCAGGTCCGGTTTCACACCCCACAGGCGCGAACCGGTCCAGGCACCGGTTCGTCCGAAGGCAGTGATAACTTCATCAGCAATCAGCAGCACCCCATATTTGTCACAAATCTGGCGTACCAGCGGCATGAAGCTTTCATGCGGCACAATCACGCCCCCGGCCCCAAGGATCGGCTCCATAATGAAGGCGGCCACGGTATCCGGTCCCTGAAACTGGATTTCCTCCTCCAGCAATCGGGCACACAAGCGGGCCACCTCAGCCGGGTCGCTGGAATTGAATGGATTGCGGTAGCTCCAGGGGGCGGGAATATGGTAGGTGCCGGGCAGCAGGGGTTCGTAGTTGCGGCGGAAGTTGGCATTGCCGTTGACCGATGCACCACCGAAATGGGTGCCGTGATAACCTTTTTTGAGGCCGATGAACTTGTAACGGTCGCGGTCGCCACGCACTTTGTGGTACTGGCGTGCCAGACGCAGGCAGGTTTCCACGGAGTCCGAGCCGCCGGAGGTGAAGAAGGAACGGCTCAGGCCATCGGGTGCAAACCATTCCTGCAGAACCTGCCCCAGCTCCACCACCGGAGCGGTGGTCGTCCCGCGAAAGGACGAGTAGTAAGGCAGCTGTTGCAGCTGGTCGGCAATGGCTTTCTTTACCGGTTCGCAGGAATAGCCCAGATTGACATTCCACAGCCCGCCGACGGCATCCAGCACGGTATGGCCATGGATGTCGGTAATTTCCACGCCCTGGGCGCTGACAAAGATTTTTGAATGATTGGCACGCATTTCAGCCGGGTGGGCCATCGGGTGCCAGAAGGGCTGGTCATGATCAGCCAGGTGTTTAAATGTTTGGGTCGCACTCATCTCGTTTACTCCTCAAAGTCCCAGCAGGTGCAGTGCTTTCTGATAGCTGTCTGCCGGTCGGGTTACATCAAAATGCACGGTCTGCATGCCGACAGCCTCGGCCCCGTGGATATTGCGCCACTGGTCATCGACAAAAACACAGGCATCGGGTGGCAGCTGCAGGCCCTCGGTAATCAGGTGGTAGGCGCGCGGGTCGGGCTTGAGTATTCTGGTGTGGGTGGCGTCGACAATCAGTGCGAACTGCTGCAGGAATGGCAGTCGGCTACGGAAGTCGCTGCCGTAGAACAGGTCCAGCTCATTGGACAGGATGGCCAGTCGGCACCCGGCGGCCCGTGCCTGCTGGATGGCTGCCAGAAACTCGGGCCGGATCACGGCTTCCGGGTCGGCCCCACGGGCACTGCGGACAAAGTCTTCCATGTGCTGCCAGTCCCGGCCGGCCAGCTCTCCGACTTCGCGGGTCCGGGCCAGCCAGTAATCACGCTCGCTGATTTCATCGCGCTGCATGGACTGCCAGAGCGGGTCAGTGTCCGAGGCAAACGGCCCGCGCCAGCGGAGGCTGCCGGGGGGCAGGCCCAGCGCCTGCTCCGTCAGGTCATGGGTTTCAAACAGGGTACGTGAAATCACCCCGCCAAAATCCAGTACAAGGGCCTTGGTCGTCATCATGCGTTCTCCATCATTCGTTTTCCTGATACAGGTGCTGGCTGAAGTCATCGGGCAGCACGCCACCGAGAGCCTGCGTGACGCTCTGGCTTTCCAGCAGCAGTTGCCGGCGAATCTGCAGCTCCAGTTTTGCATTCATGCGGGCGCTGGGGGTGGCGACTGCCAGGGTGCCCTGCGGCAGCGCATGGGAGTCAAAAAACGGTACTGCAATCCCGGTCACTTCATCTTCGTAGGTGTTGGATACCCGTGCGAATCCCTGTTGCCGAATCTGCTGCAGACTGTTTGTCAGCTGCTGCCGGTCGGTGATGGTGTGGGCAGTATAGGCGCTCAGTTCCGGCGGGACGCCCTCCAGTCTGTCCGTGGGGCTGAATGCCAGCAGTACCTGACCCGAGGCCGTGGCATGCAGTGGCAGTTTTTCCCCCAGGTTCAGGTGGACACGGTTGGCCCGCTGCGGGAACACGATGGCCAGTGTGGTCAGAACATCGTGGACCAGCAGGGCGGCGTGGGCGGTTTCACCCGTTCCTTCGGTCAGGCGGTTAAGGGCGGTCTGCAGAATGCTTTCCAGTGGAAAGGTGGCTTCCCTGATTTTGGCCAGATGCAGCAGACCGGGGCCAAGCCGGTACTGTTTGGTATCCGGATTCTGCTCAATCAGCTGATGCTTCTGCAGGGCAACCAGAAAGCGCCGGGTGGCGGCTTTGTCAAAACCGGCACGGCGTGCCAGTTCACTCAGGCCGATTTCCGGTGCTTCGACCGAAAACAGGCTTAAGAGTTTGAAGGCTTTATCAACAGTCTGCATGGTAACTCCCGGAATGATGCTTCAGATTTTCAGCGCCCATGGCAGGGGAGCGTTTAAAAATTATTGACACACTGGTGAGGAAAAAGCAATAATTATTTGCACCATCGGTGTTTATAGTGAACCGATGAGTTATGGTACCCGTTTTGGAGGAGAAAACACCCATGCGTAAAATGCTTTCACTTGCGCTCGCTCTGAGCACCCCCTGTCTTGCCCTGACGTCGGTTCCGGTCATGGCCGAGTACCCGGAAAAACCCGTATCGTTTATTGTTCCGTTCCCCCCCGGCGATCTGGAGGATGTCCTGACCCGGATGATTGCCGATGACGTGCAGGCCGCCTATGGCCAGCCGGCAGCCGTGATCAACAAACCCGGTGGCGGTGGCGGTCCCTTCCCCGGTGCAGTGGAAGTGGCCAAGGCACCGGCGGATGGTTATACCATCGGCTCCTTTGTGGTGGGTGTACCGGTTGTGGGGCCGACACTGGGGATTCCGGACCTGAGTCCCGACCCATTCGAGCCGCTGGGCATCTTTCTGACCTATCCGTTCGTTATCGCCACATCCAAAGATTCACCTTACAAGACCATGCAGGAGTTGGCGGACCATGCCAAAAACGAAAAAGTGATTTTGGGACACTTCGGTGATCCGCTTCCGCCCACGCAGGTTACCAAGGCACTGGCCCGGAAAATGGGCTTTTCCTACGCCTCCGATGCGGCTTTTGATGCCCTGGACTGCAATACCATTGCTTCCGGTGATGTGGACGTGATGAATACAACCCTGCAGCAGATCAAGCCCTGCCTGGATCGCATGACCGTTCTGGCGACCGTGACCGATGAGCGTATCCCGACCCTGCCGGACACGCCGACGGTTGGCGAGCTGGAGCCGTCACTGGGACTGTCGCTGTGGAACGGCCTGTTTGTGCGCAAGGACACACCGCAGGCGGTGCGTGACAGGATCATTGCGATTGCTTCCAAAACCGTGGAAAGCGACAGGGCCAAAAAGCTCTCGGAAGAAACCGGGGCACAGATTTACTGGCAGGATGCCGAGGCTTCCAAAGCCCGGATTGAGAAAGATATCGCCACCATGGCGGAAATCGAGAAAACCAACCAGTGATCAACTGAACCCGGCCTCTCCGGCTAATGCCGGGGGGCTTTGCTGTGGAGTCTCTCATATGCAAATGGATAGTCCGTCCAGGCAAACGGCTGAGTTCTGGTTCACCGGTTTGTTGTTGTTGTTTTCCCTGCTGTTGTGGAGTCAGCTCGGCAGTCAGGTGACTTATTCAGGGGGCCAGCCCTTTTTCAAGCAGCCCGGTCTGTGGGTGGTGATTGGCCTGAGTGCCCTGACCTTGGGCTGTAGCATGCATTTCTGGCAGCTGTGGCGCAGTCATGCCGCCAGCCAGGGCGCTTTGGGGCCGGAGCTGCTGGTCTGGTTGCGCAGTCTGGAGTTTCTGGGTTGGTTTCTGCTTTATGTTTGGCTGGTGCCGACACTGGGCTATTTGCCCGCCACGGTACTGTTTATGCCGATTCTGACGTTGCGTCTGGGCTATGTCGAGCCCCGGCTGTTGCTGGCTTCTGTGTTGGCGGCGCTGACCATTGTACTGGTCTTCAAAACCTTTCTGCAGGCCAAGATTCCCGGTGGTGCTTTATATGAGTACCTGCCAACCGGTTTGCGCAATTTTTTCAGCATCTACTTCTGAGGAGGAGACATGGAGTATTCAGAAGTCCTGCTTGACAGTTTGGCGATACTGGGGCGTTGGGATGTATTGCTGGCCCTGGTGGTGGGCTCGGTCGGTGGCGTCATCATCGGTGCCATTCCCGGGGTGGGGGCCGCCATCGCCATTGCCATCATGCTGCCCGCCACCTTTTCCATGGAGCCGATTACCGGCCTGACCCTGCTGCTGGGTATTTATGCCTCGTCGATGTATGGTGGGTCGATTCCGGCCATTCTGATCAATACGCCGGGGAGTGCGGTCAATGCCCTGACCACCTACAATGGCTATCCCATGACCCAGCGCGGGGAGGCGGCACGGGCATTGGCACTGGCCTACGGTGCTTCCTTTGTAGGCGGGGTGCTGGCGATTATCGCCCTGATCACGCTGACACCGGTCTTGGCCAAGGTGGCTCCCATGTTCGGTTCGCGCGAAATCTTTTTCGCGGCCTGTCTGGGCATGGTGCTGGTGGTGGTGTCGCATCAGGGGCAGACCCTGATTGCGCTGGGCATGTTGGGGCTGGGAATTTTTCTTGGCAATGTCGGCATGGATGCCGTGACTTATACCCAGCGTTATTCTTTTGATCAGGTCTGGCTGTCCTCGGGGATTAACCTGATTGTGGTGGTACTGGGGCTGTATGCCATTTCCCAGGCTTTTACGTTACTGGTCGGGCGTGACAGTAAACGGCCTGCCGCCCCCGAAGTGACAGGGATGTTCCGCAAGCTGTTCGAGGTGTTCCGTTATCCCAAGGTACTGTACCCGTCTTCCTTGTTCGGTGTGACTGCCGGCATTGTTCCGGGGGTCGGGGAATTCCTGTCCCAGTTCTTTGCCTACAGCTGGGCCCAGAAAGTGTCCAAAGCCCCGGAGCTGTTCGGTAAGGGTGCTCCTGATGGTATTGTCGCCTCCGAAGCTGCCAACAATTCGGTGCCGCCGGCAGCCATGATTCCGCTGCTGGCGTTGGGGATTCCCGGCGAGGAGCTGACTGCCATGATGCTGACGGTATTCTATGTACACAACGTGGTGCCGGGGCCGGGCCTGTTCCGTGACCAGCCGGAGTTCGTCACCAGCCTGTACCTGTCCATGCTGATCCTGAATGTGTTGGTGATTATTTTCCTGCTGTATGCCAGCCGCTTCATGATCAAGGTGATTGCCATTCCGGACCGTTTTCTGGGTGTGATCATTTTGACCCTGTCTTTTATCGGCGTGTACTCGCTGCGCAACTCTTTTAGCGACTGCCTGCTGGCCGGCGTGTTCGGTCTTTTCGGCTTTATTCTCAAACGGCTGAACCTGCCGGCGGTGCCGATCGTGCTCGGGATTGTGCTGGGCAAGATTGCCGAAACCAAGTTCCGCAGCAGCATGGCGCGGGTGGATTCGCCGCTGGAGATGATTGACCGTCCGATTGCCGGCGTTCTGTTTGGCCTGATTATATTGGTACTGATCGTGCATTTTGTTGGTCTGCGCCGCAGCCCGACAGATCTCGAACAGTTTGATGACAAACTGCATGATGCAAACAAAAAGCGGATAAGTGATGATGCTTGATCAAACCCGAATCGACGACCTCCGTACCCGCGAGGTTGCCCCGCAACAGCTGTTTATCAATGGCCGTCCGGTCCCTGCCCGTGACGGGCAGGTCATGGAGGTGGTCAGCCCGATTGACGGACAGCTGCTCACTACCATTGCCGATGCCGGTGCCGGAGATGTGGACAGTGCGGTGCAGGCTGCGCGGGGCGTATTTGAGCGTGGCAGCTGGTCACGGATGGCCCCGGCACAGCGCAAGAAGGTCATGCACCGGATTGCCGACCTGATTGAGCGCGAAGCCCTGGCACTGGCAGTGCTGGGGGTGCGTGACAATGGCACCGAGATCAATATGGCCTTTAATGCCGAGCCTGGCTCGGCTGCCGGTACTTTCCGCTTTTATGCAGAAAGTATCGACAAGGTTTATGGTGAAATCGCTCCCACGGCGGATAGTGTGCTGGGTCTGATCCACCGTGAGCCGGTAGGTGTGGTGGCGGCCATTGTGCCCTGGAATTTCCCGCTCATGATTGCGTCCTGGAAGATTGCACCGGCACTGGCCGCCGGTAATTCCGTGGTGCTGAAACCGGCAGAGGGTGCGTCACTGTCGCTGCTGCGGTTGGCGGCGCTGTGCAGTGAGGCAGGCTTGCCGGACGGGGTGCTGAATGTGGTGACCGGGCAGGGCCGGGTTGCCGGGGAAGCCATCGGGCTGCATCCGGCCATTGATGTACTGGCCTTTACCGGCTCGGGCCTGGTGGGGCGCAAGCTGCTGGCGTATTCGGCCCGCTCCAACCTGAAGCGTGTCTATCTGGAGCTGGGGGGCAAGTCACCCAATATCGTGTTTGCCGATACGCCAGACCTGAAACAGACCGCGCAGGTGTCGGCCATGGGCATCTTCCGCAATTCCGGGCAGGTCTGTGTGGCCGGTTCGCGCCTGCTGGTTGAGCGCAGTATCCATGACGAGTTTGTGGCCCTGCTGACCGGGGTGGCTGAGGCCATCCGGGTGGGTGATCCGTTGCAGCTTTCTTCCCAGGTGGGTGCCGTAGCCAGTATGGAGCAGCTGGGCAAGGACCTGCAGCATGTGGAGCATGCGCAGCAGGAGGGCGCGCAGCTGGTCACGGGCGGAACGCGCATCCATACCGAAAGTGGCGGCTTTTACATGCAGCCGACGGTCTTTGCCGGCGTGAAGCCGGAGATGACCCTGGCACGTGAAGAGGTTTTCGGGCCGGTGTTGGGTGTGATGCCATTCGAGGATGAAGCCGATGCATTGCGGATTGCCAACGGGACCGAGTATGGGCTGGCGGCTGCGGTCTGGACCGGTAACCTGTCGCGTGCCCACCGTATGATACGCGCCGTGCAGGCCGGAGTGGTGCATGTGAACTGTTACGGTGGGGCAGATGTCACCGTACCGCTGGGTGGTGTCAAGCAGTCCGGCAATGGTGTGGACAAGTCGCTGCATGCGCTGGACAAGTACACTGACCTGAAAACGGCCTGGATACAGCTTTAACGCCAGGTTTGACCGGGCGGTGTACCGGGGCTGGCAGCAGCCCGGCCCGCTGCCGGTTGTCAATATTCCGGGTGCTGAAGGTTGTTGCCGAGTGTGACGGCACCCTGAGAGGAGTGAGGAGGAGAGGATGGACAAGACCATTCTGCTGATCGGAACCTACGATACCAAGGCGGATGAGCTTTCATACCTGCAACAGTGCATAGAGGGGCAGGGGGCGCACTGTCTGCGCATGGATGTGAGTGTGCTTGGGGATGCGGTGGTGCCGTGTGAGCATGACAAGCATGCCGTGGCCGCAGCGGCGGGTGTGACCATTGAGGCGGTGATTGCCTCCGGAGACGAGAACAGCGCCATGCAGCTGATGGCGCAGGGGGCGGCTGCCCTGGCACGGCAGCTGTGGGAACAGGGAGCGTTCGATGGCATGCTGGCGATTGGTGGCAGTATGGCGACGGATCTGGCACTGGATGTGGTAGCGACATTGCCGCTGGGGGTGCCGAAGTGCATTCTTTCCACGATCGCTTTTTCGGCCCTGATCCCGGCGGAGCGCATTGCGGCGGATGTGCAGATGATGCTCTGGGCCGGGGGGCTGTACGGGCTGAATTCAGTCTGCAAAACCAGCCTGAGCCAGGCAGCCGGGGCCGTTATCGGGGCAGCACGTGCCGTGGAGCCGCCGCAGACACAAAAGCCGCTGATCGGCATGACCTCGCTGGGCAAGTCCTGCCTCAAATACATGGTGGCTCTGAAACCGGCACTGGAGCAGCGGGGCTTTGAAGTGGCGGTCTTTCATGCCACCGGTATGGGCGGGCGGGCATTCGAAAGTCTGGCGGCTCAGGGGCGCTTTGCGCTTGTGCTGGATTTCTGTACCCAGGAGCTGGCCAACTGGGTGCATGGTTCCATTGTCAATGCCGGTAATGATCGACTGCTCAATGCCGGGCGGGCTGGGACTCCCCAATTGGTGGCCCCCGGAGCCATGGACCTGGTGGACCTGCCGGAGTGGCAGCCCCTGCCGCCTGCATTCGGTGCCAGCCCTTATCATGCCCACAACCGCCTGATCGGTTCGGTGGTGCTGAATGCGCCGGAACGGATTGCCACTGCCGGTGTCATGGCTGAACGGCTGGCCGAAGCGCGTGCACCGGTGCGGGTGCTGCTGCCGCAGCGGGGTATTGAGGAATGGGACCGTCCGGGGCAGGACCTGCACGCACCGGCGGAACTTGCGGCCTATCTGGAGGCTCTGCAGACCGAGCTGGCCAGCGCGGGTGTGGATCATGAGGTACTGGATTGTCATGTCAACGACCCGGCATTTGTGGCACGGGTGCTGGCGATTATTGATGAGTGGATGGCGGACGGGGTGATTGCCTGAGAATATGGCCAGTGGCTGCAGGCCGGCTCGGGCCAGCCTGTAGCTCAATCCTCCCTTTCCTCTGCCTCCAGCTTTTCCACCAGTTCGTCCAGCAGCTCGTACAGCAACTCCAGCTTGCCATACCCGAATACCTCGGTGATGTGCTGGTAACGGGCTTCAGATTCCACCGACATCAGCGTTACCAACTCATGGCCCCGTGCGGTCAGCCGGATCAGCGAGCGGCGCTGATCCCGTTCGGAGGTCCGGCGTGAGATCAGCCCGCGCCCGTCCAGATTCTGGATGATGCGTGACAGACTGGGCATCAGCAGGTAGCAACGTTCCGACAGTTCGCTGATTTCCAGCTCATCGCTCTCATTCAGGGCGCGCAACACCCGCCATTGCTGGGGTGAGAGTTCATGGGCGCGCAGATGAGGCAGAAACTTCCGCATCACGGCCTCGCGGGCGCGCAGCAGTGACATGGGCAGGGAACGCTCAAAGTTGCGCATCAGTTCTCCACAACTTCATCTGCCACACCATTGCGCAGGATGCCCACACCCTGGACTTCCACCTCGACCACATCGCCCGGTTTGAGGTAGCGCGGTGGATCAAAGCGTGCACCGGCTCCGTTCGGTGTCCCGGTGGCAATGACATCGCCCGGCTTGAGGGCCATGAAGGTTGACAGGTAATGAATAATGTAATCAATCGGGAACATCATGCTGGCTGTGGTATCGTTCTGGCGTTCCTCACCATTGACGCGGGTGATGACGCGCATGTCCTGATAATCCGCCGGGCTGAATTCATCCGCACTCACCATCCAGGGGCCGATCGAGCCGGAGTGCATGAAGTTTTTACCCTGGGTCACATTGAATTTGGCATGCCGTACCCAGTCACGCAGGGTGCCTTCATTCATGATGGTCAGGCCGGCAATGTGTTCGTAGGCACGTTCACGCGGGATGCGTCGCCCACCCTTACCGATAATCACCACGATTTCACCTTCATAGTCGAGCTGATGTGATTCCGGCGGGCGGATCAGGGGGGCGTCATGACCGGTCAGGGAATCCGGTGTGCGCATGAACAGGCTCGGGTATTTCGGGGCATCGCTGCCATCCTTGTACTCGGCGTTGCGGTTGGCGTAGTTGACGCCGATACAGCCGATTTTTTCCGGCTGCAGGATCGGTGGCAGCAGCCTGACCTGATCCAGCGGAAGACGGGGCGGGTTATCCGGCAGGCTTTTGGGCAGCTTGCCCTGTGCTATGGCGGTTTTCAGGTCCGGGGCCACTGTGCCGAGGTCAACAACGGCCAATTGATCATCGGCGCCGGTAACAGCTCCCCAGTGGGTCCGGTTCTGGTAGGTATAGGTGACGAAACGCATTGCTAGCTTGCTCCTGATTGGAATTAGGTTGTTGCCAGATCAGCATATAGTTAATGCGTTAAATTTTCAAATGAATAATTTCATTTTTCCGGATTTTTGGTTTATTTAACTGTTTTTTAAAAATATTTTTGATTTTTTTTGCTCTATTTAAGGTTGATTTTAAGCTAAAAATGTTTGCACTATTTATTTAACGTGTTATATTGTTTGGGTGTTTGGGAAGGCTACCGATGGAGGACACCATGTCAGACCTTTCAAAGAATCAGGCGCTTGCTGCGCAATACCTGCAACGTTTCAAGGACAACACCACCGGGCATTACATCAATGGCCGCTGGGTCACGCCGGAAGACAACCGGACTTTTACCAATCTCAGCCCGGCGGACCAGAGCAGTCTGGGCCAGATTGCCGCCGGAACCCAGAACGAAGTGGATCAGGCTTGTGATGCCGCGCTTGATGCCTTCACCGACTGGCGCGACATGCCCGGAGCCGAGCGCCGCAAGCTGCTGGTGAATTTTGCCGACAAGCTGGTGGATCGGGCTGAGGAGATCGCGCTGGTGGAAAGCTCTGACTGTGGTCAGGCGATCCGCTTCATGAAGCAGGCTGCCGTGCGCGGAGCCGCCAATTTCCGCTTTTTTGCCGACAGGGCCGTGGAAGCCCGTAACGGCCAGGCCCTGTACCAGCCGGAACACAGCAACCTCACCATGCGCACGCCCATCGGGCCGGTCGGCGTGATCACCCCCTGGAACACGCCGTTCATGCTGGCGACCTGGAAGATTGCCCCGGCACTGGCTGCAGGTTGCACCGTGGTGCACAAGCCGGCAGAGTTCAGCCCGTTGTCGGCAGCCATTCTGGCCGAGGTGAGTGAGCAGGCCGGTCTGCCGCCGGGCGTCTGGAACATGGTGAACGGCTTTGGTGAGAGTGTGGGCAAGGGCATTACCGAGCACCCGGCTATCAAGGCAGTGGCTTTTGTCGGGGAAACCGTGACCGGCACCTATATCATGCGCCAGAGTGCCGCCACCCTGAAACGCATCCATCTGGAGCTGGGGGGCAAGAATCCGGTGATCGTGTTTGATGACGCCGATTTTGAACGTGCCCTGGATGCCGTGGTATTCATGATTTACAGCCTGAACGGTCAGCGTTGTACTTCCAGCAGCCGCCTGCTGCTGCAGAAGGGTATCCGCGAGCGTTTCCTGGCGGCACTGCAGGAGCGGGTTGCCCGTCTGCGGGTTGGTCATCCGCTCGACCCTGCCACCGAAGTCGGACCGCTGGTGCATACCGAGCATTTCGACAAGGTGATGAGCTACATGGATATTGCCCGTAACGATGGTGCGACTGTTGCGGTCGGTGGCCGGCGTTGTGAAGGGCTGGGCCAGGGCAATTACGTGCAGCCAACCCTGTTTACCGGGGCCAGCAATGACATGCGTGTTGCACGCGAGGAGATATTCGGGCCGGTATTGACCGAGATTCCGTTCGAGACCGAGGAAGAGGCGATCCGGCTGGCCAATGATACCCAGTATGGCCTTGCCGCCTACCTGTGGACCAATGATCAGGGCCGGGCCATGCGCATGGCACACAAAATTGAAACCGGCATGCTGTGGGTGAATTCGGAGAACAACCGCAACCTGCCATCACCGTTCGGCGGCATCAAGATGAGTGGTGTCGGGCGCGATGGCGGCGACTACAGCTTCGAGTTCTACATGGAAACCAAAAATGTCTGCATGGCGCATGGAACCCATCAGGTTCCGGCCCTGGGCAAGGGGTAATCGATATGGGCAAGTTAGCACTGGCTGCAAAAATCACGCACGTCCCTTCCATGTACCTGTCCGAGCTGGACGGGCCGCACAAGGGCTGCCGCGATGCCGCCATTGAGGGGCATCACGAGATCGGCCGCCGCTGCCGGGAGCTGGGGGTGGATACCCTGGTCATTTTCGATGTGCACTGGCTGGTGAACTCCGGTTATCACCTGAATTGTGCAGAACATTTTGAGGATGACTATACCAGCAACGAGCTGCCGCATTTCATCAAGTTCCTGCATTATGCCCACAGCGGCAACCCGGAACTGGGGCACATGATTGCGAAGCGTGCCAATGCCCTGGGCGTGAACACCCGTGCCCATGACAAGACCAGTCTGGGTCTGGAATATGGCACTCTGGTACCGATGCGTTACATGAGCCCGGATGACCATTTTAAGGTGGTCTCTGTGGCGGGTTGGTGCAACTCACATGAGCTGGAAGACAGTCGCCTGTTGGGCCAGGCCGTGCGTGAAGCCATTGAGCAGGACTATGATGGTAAAGTGGCCATCCTGGCCAGTGGCTCACTGTCTCACCGCTTTGCCGACAGCCGTGCCGCTGATGAGTTTATGCATAAGGTCTGGTCACCATTCCTGGAACAGTTTGACCATCATGTGGTGAAAATGTGGGAAGAAGGTGACTGGGAAACCTTTATCGACATGTTGCCGGAATATGCGGTGAAATGTCATGGTGAAGGGCACATGCATGATACCGCCATGCTGCTGGGAGCCTTGGGCTGGAAGGACTACAAGGGCAAAGTGGAAGTCATTACACCTTACTTCGGCAGTTCGGGAACCGGGCAGATCAATGCAATCTTTCCGTTAGACTGAGGGGCTGGCCATGGCACATTTTGTTCTCGAATATTCCGACAATATTGATGCAGAAACCCTGGCGCTGCAGAACCTGTTCGCCAGTCTGCACCAAGCAGCTGCCGATACCGGCCTGTTCCCGCTCAAGGGAGTCCGGAGCCGGGCGTATGCCTGCCATGACTACCGCATGGCGGACGGCAATCCGGCGCACCTGTTTGTGCACCTGACGGTTCTCCTGGGGGCCGGGCGCAGCATGGAAGCGCGTGAACAGGCGGCCAGGGCCTTCTTTGATGTGCTGAGCGGGCATTTTGATGCCTGCTTTGCGCAGCGCGGGGTGGCACTGTCCTTCGAGATGAAGGAGCTGGAGCCGGTTTTGAAGTACAACCGTAACAATATTCAGGATTACCTGTGAGCATATTGACACCAGAACAGATACAACAGGCAGCGCATGCGCTGTTCCGGGCCGAGCAGGAGCGGGTACAGATTGATGCCCTGACCCTGACGCACCCGGATATGGACATGGATGATGCCTATGCGGTGCAGGCTGCCTGGATGGCGCTCAAGGAGGCGCAGGGCGACCGTGTGATTGGTTACAAGATCGGCCTGACCTCGCGTGTCATGCAGCGGACCATGAAGATCAATACCCCGGATTACGGGGTGTTGATGGCGTCCATGCGCTTTGAAGACGGTGGGGAAATCCGGACGGCGGATTTTACCGATCCACGCATCGAGGTCGAGCTGGCCTTTGTGCTCAAGGAGCGGCTGGTGGGTGAGAATGTGAGCATGATGGATGTGCTCAATGCCACCGACTATGTGATTCCGGCCCTGGAGCTGATTGCGGCCCGCAGTCACCGGGTGCACCCGCAAAGCGGTTATGTGCGCACGGTGATGGATACCATTTCCGATAATGCCGCCAATGCCGGGATCATTATGGGCGGGAGGCCGATCCGGCCCGATGCCATGGACCTGCGCTGGTGTGGCTCCATCCTGTACCGGAATGGCGTGATTGAGGAAACCGGGCTGGCTGCGGCGGTGCTGAACCACCCGGCCAACGGCATCTGCTGGATTGCCCGGCGTTTTGCCCCGCACGGGGTGGCGCTGGAGCCGGGTCAGGTGCTGCTGGCCGGTTCCTTCACTGCGCCGATTCCGGTCCGGGCCGGGGACACCATTCATGCCGATTATGGGCCGCTGGGAAATGTGACCTGTCAGTTTGTTTAGACAGTTGTTTTGATGGTTACGGTTATTGAGAATCCGGCAGGGGCTGGCAGCGTGTTTGTGAAAATGGTTGTCAGCCCCATGCCTGCACAGGTGGAAAGATGATGAATATTCCTGAAAATACCTTCAGGCATGCCCTCAGGGCAGGGCAGCAACAGTACGGCTACTGGCTGGGGCTGGCCAATCCGGTGGCGGCGGAAATGCTGGGGCACACCGGCTATGACTGGCTGCTGATTGATGGTGAGCACGCACCGAATGACCGCCAGACGGTACTGGCCCAGCTGCAGGCCATCGCCGGCACGCCTGCTCATGCCGTGGTGCGCCTGCCGGATGGCAATCCTGCCTTGATCAAACAATACCTCGATATCGGGGTTCAGAGCCTGCTGATTCCGATGGTGGATACGGCAGAGCAGGCCGAAACACTGGTGCGGGCCATTACCTATCCGCCGCATGGCATGCGCGGTGTGGGGACGGCACTGGCACGGGCAGCCCGCTGGAATCAGATTGGTGATTACTTCGCCGGGGTGGATCGGGAGCTGTGCCTGCTGATTCAGGTTGAATCGGTGACGGCACTGGAGAATCTGGATGCCATTCTGGCGGTGGAGCGGGTGGATGGTGTGTTTATCGGGCCTGCCGATCTGGCCGCCAGTATGGGCTATCTGGGGCAACCCGCCCATCCGGAAGTGAAGGCGGCAGTCGAAACCGCCATCCGCAAAATCCGTGCCGCCGGCAAGGCTGCCGGCAGTCTGGTCACCAGCCAGGCATTGGCACAGCACTATGAGTCACTGGGACTGCAGTTTGTGGCTCTGGGTGTGGATACCCTTGACCTGGTACGCAGCGCCCGTCAGACCCTGAGCGGGCATCGTCATGGGACCGGAGGGGATTCCGGGGGGAATGGGGCTTATTAGACCTCTTGCGAAAGTCACAAACTGGATTGTTGCAACATTCAATTGACGAAGCCGAAACCGTATCAGGCAGTTCTTGTTCCATCAGGCTCATGACAAGTTCTCCCGTTCGGCCTGTTCGATCAACGCCAAGGCTTTTCTTGCAGGGCAAGGCAGCTGTCCTTGATGTCCAGTTGCTGGCGCAGATGGGCATTTTCTTTTTCCAGTTGGTCAATGCGTTTTTGTTCCGGACTTTTGCTCGCAGCCAGGCCGGGGCGGGTTTTGCTGAGTCCTTCGATCCCTTCCGCCTCCAATTCACGTCGCCATTGTGACAACTGGTTGGAATACAGCTTTTCACGGCGCAGCAACTCACCCGGTTCACCGTGTTGGCAGGCATCGGCCTGTTGCAGGATGGACAGTTTATAATCCGCGCTAAAGACTCGCCGGGTACGTTTTTCACCCATCCCTGTTTTCTGTCTTCCATTGAGTGCCGGTCTCGGCAATACGCGTCTCCGAATTCAGAAAATCCGCTATCTGCTCAGCGACCAGATCCGGTGCCGCGTTTTTCCCCCGGAGGGAGCATTCCCAGATCACCATAACCCGCCAGGACTGCTCCAGCAGGGCTGCGATGTTGCGTTTGTCCCTGCTGACGTTTTCGCTGAATTTGGCAAGCCAGAAATCCCGACGTGATTCCGGAGTGGTCGTCGACTGGCAGCCATGTCTGTGCCAGAAGCATCCATGGACGAAAATGACTGCGCGATGTTTCGGCAGGACGATATCCGGCTTGCCGGGAAGATCCTTCCTGTGAAGACGGTATCGGTATCCGTTCGCCCAGAGCCAACCACGCACCATCATCTCAGGCCGGGTATCTTTTCCCCGGATTCTGGACATGTTGAATCTGCGCTGCTCGGGCGAGTGGACATCCATTACCCGGTGGCCTCCTGGGTTGACGTCAGATACGTGATAAAACCATCGCACTCGATATCCGGTTGTCCCTGACGGGCATAGTAGGAGGAGAAACGAGCCACCACATCTTTCACAAATGATGGTGAAATCTGAATCTCAGGGGCCTGAAATTTCTTGCCAAATTCATCCTTGGTGATGGTTGAGAGCTTTCTGAAATTCAGGAAACCTCCGGAGAAGAAATCGGTCTTCGGCAGCCAGTGGTAATAATCAGTGTGATTGTTGCCGAACACCGTCCGGAGTTTGTTTTTCTTCTTGTCGGCCTTCTGGATGCCATCCAGCGCCAGACCGACCACATCATCTTCCTTCTCGATTTCCACAAGGAGGATACGATCCGTTTTGTAGTTGCCGTTTCCCCGGGTCACAAGGTCGCAGGCCGGATTCATCACGGCAAACCAATCCCCATCCTTCTGCTTGACGATGCTGCCGGTACGGATTTTGTCCGACAGAGGCGGATGCAGATACATCTCTTCAGGGAAACTCCTGTCCCCGTCATCATCAAGGAGTTGAAGCAGGTGACTCAGAGCGTGGCGGAGCAGCGCTTTTTCGGTCCTGGAGGAATCTTTTTCACCATACGCCACCCATTTGTCTTTTTGCGGAAGAAGGTTTTCCCGGAACACCTTGTTCAGTGTTTCCTCGATAATGCCCCGGCCTCCCATGATGCGCGTCAGACCGGTATTGTGAATCCCCCAGAAACGATCCAGCAGATCCGCATATCCGGCCCCGGGGTCACCTTTTTTGAACACTCCGATGTAAGTGAAATCCGAATCGGCGGCATCAGGTGTGCCGGTAAGTATGGCCACCGGTATCCTGAAGTGTGATTCTGCAATCCGGCTGACCACCTGGTTCCCTTCATCGCCCTGATCGGCAAGCCTCAGATCGATGATTGCGCCGTCAAAGGAGTTATCAAGTTTTTCGAATGCCTCCTTAACGCTTCTGCACTCGACAAGCTCAACCTCGCGCTGCTTTTCGTCCCTGTAACGGGCAACGGTATCCCGGCAGGTGGTGAGGTCCTGGTCATTATCCTCCACAATCAGCAGTCGGAACGCGCTCATTTCATTCACTCTCCGTTTTCGGCTGCAGCCTGAACCATGCTCCCTGCTCAGACTCAAAGGCTTTCAATTCAAGACCGTTTCGCGTCGCGGCCTCTCCGGCGATAGCCAGGCCCAGTCCGGTGCCGGACGGTTTGGTGGAAAACTGGGGTTCAAAGATCACTTCACTGGCGATCAGATCTGGCTCAATGCCCGGCCCGGTATCGCGATAATCGACGTGAAGCAGAGAATCACCATCAGTCACCACCTCAATCGTGATTTCCCGCTTCGGAACCTTCTTCTCGTTCATCCAGTAGATACTGTTGTCAACGAGGTTCGTGAAGATTGCATAGATGTCCTGCTGCCAGGATGAAAACCGAAAATCGTCGGGGCCTTCGACTTTCGCCACCACATGGTGTGTCTTCATCTCCTCGTCGAAAACGGACAGAGAGTTCCGGATGGTTTTCTTCAGGTCCAGCGGCTTTCTGGCGGTGCGCTTCCCTGCGGCGAGAGGGTCAAGCCTGCTGAAAAGCTTCACAAAAACCTCTGCGTTCTGGCCGACACCCTCGGCAATCGGCATGAAGGTTTCAAGTTTTCCGGCATCCCGTGTTTTCAGGAACGAGTCGTACCAGTAGCGCAGATTGGGTATCTGGTTCCGGAAGTAATTCAGCGGCCGTCTGCCTTCATGCAGGATGACATTGATGATTTTCCCGAGGGTCGCCTGCCCCTGATAAATGGCAACGGTCTGGCGGATCTCATCGGCCACCTTATTCTTGTCCTCGGCATCCCGGCTGATGATCTCGATAATTTCATCAGCCGTCTTCCGGTCAACCCCCCCTCTGGTGAGCTTCGACCTGATGTCTTTTTTCAGGGCATCAAACGAAAACAGTCGTTCAAATTCCCTCTCCACCTTGAGCACGGGTCTGCTCAGTCCGGCCTTCTTCCTGTAGTCGAAGCGCCGCTCTTCCAGTTTGGCGATCACCGCCTTGGTGATCTCTTTCAGCCGGGTAAAAGCCGTATTCTCACGGAGTCCGTCCCGGGCGCTCTTTTCCACCAGGCCGGACAGCTCGTCCGACTGAATCTGCACATAGCCGATAGCCTGGTTGCTGCCTATCCGGAGCGAAGGATTCTGGACACGCTGCTCATTGAGTTTCAGCCAGTCAAAGTCCGCATCACCCAGTGGCCGGATACGGAATCCGTTCCGGTAGACGCCGATGCCGTTATATTCATTCAGAAGCTGCCTGGCCTGAAGCTTCCCGACATAATTGCCCGATTCATCTTTGAGGCCGCGACCAATCAGGGATTCAATGGCTTCCTTCTCGCGGTCATACACTCGGATGTCGAACACCAGTTCCCCACAACCTGTCGGGCCACCGGCATCGAACCGGATTTTATCCTCCGTTGTGTTGCGGGCTTTCTGCAGCGAGTATGTCAGGGCACCTTTTCCGTCGGCACCGATTCTGCCGGTGATCCGGTAGTCGAACAGATCGAAGATCGGATAGGGCTCGATGGTTTCGGTGACGTCCTGGACATCAGGAAAGCCGTCAACCTCCAGACTGATGCGGAACTCGTCGTCATTCAGTTCATCACTGATGGCCGCACTCACTGGTGAAATCAGTTTTTTCAGTTCGAAGCGGAGCTTGTCGAACTGCTTCTGGTTCCACTCTCCGAGAAGCTCACCGTCACCGGTCATGGTCAGCCGGGTTCCTGAAGGCTCGGACACCTCGGCTGTCTCAATTAGGATCTCCACGTCATCCAGGTACGTGGCGGCCTCAAAGGTGTTCCACTCGACCAGGAGCGTGGTTTTCTCACCTTCGGGGGTGACCGTTTCGAGAAGCAGGTCCGTGCCGAGAATGGACGCGGCATAGCGGCCCACTCCCTTGCGGCCCTGCATGATCCTGCCGGAAGGGCTTTGTCGTCTGTCCAGTTTGTCCCGTGTGGAAGGCACCATCCATTTGTGGATGACGGTATCCCGTGACATACCGTGCCCATGATCGGTGATGACGATGGCATAGCCGCTGCGGTCAGGTTTTGCCCTGAACTCGATATTCACATCCGGCGAATCGGCGTCGTAGGCGTTCTTCACCAGCTCCACGACTGCTGCATAGCAGTCCTGAATCAGGTCCCGGCCGATGGTCAGAATATGCCGACCGGCCGGTCGTATCTTGTAGGTTCCGCTTGAGCTCACAACCAGACCTCCTTCAGCTTGTCAGCGATTTTCCGGGCCAGCAGAACAGGCACCGCATTGCCGATCTGACGGAAAGCGGGAGTGCGCCCCGGAACACCGTTGCCGCTCTCAAAGTAATAGTCATCGGGGAATGTCTGCAGCCGCGCCGCCTCCCTGGGGGTGATCGAGCGGTTCTGCTTCATGTCCGGATGAATGTAGTAATGCCCGTCCTTGGCGATGTGCGCGACCACGGTGTGGGAAAACGGCAGATCGGAAGCGACTACCTTGAATCGGTCCAGGAACGAGTCCCGGTGTCGGTGCGTCTTCAGCCGGTCCGGCAGCGAATTGTAATCGAGCCTGGTCTTTTCCCTGTTCCATAGGTCGACCACGATCCGGTATATCTCCAGATCCTGCTCATTATTGGGCCTGGACTGATGCCAGGTAACCGGAAGTTCCTCGTTCCGGATACCGGCTTCAATCTGCCATGTCCCGCGATACGCCTTCACGTGACACGGGCCGGTAACACCTTCACCGGCCCCAATCGCGGGAAGGTCGCGGAACACCTCCCGGACCTTTACGCCGGGGTTCCACTTGTCCGGCTCCGGGTAAAATCCGGTGGCCTGGCCCCTTCTTCCGACAAGAATGATCCTTTTCCGGCTCTGCAGTACGCCGTAATCCTCGGCAGACAGGGTCATGTACTCGGTCTCATACCCGCATTCGAGAAAGAGGTCCCTCATGGCGTTGAAATAGAGGCTGCCATCCTCGTCCCTGGCAGAAAGAAGACCGGTCACATTCTCGAAAACGAAGTATGACGGCTTGTAGCGCTTCAGAAATTCGGCGTAATAGAGATACAGGTAGTTCCGCTTGTCGCCCTTCATCCGGTTCCGATCCCGCGACCGGCCCACGATGGAATAGGCCTGACAGGGAGGACCTCCGACAATCAGGTCAAGAGCCCGGTTTCCCACCAGGGCGTCCACCTGCCGGAAAATATCCGGAAGTGTCTCGGCACCGATTTCGGCATTGATGACAGAGCCGACCACCTGCTCAGGGACGTGTTCATAGAATTCCGGGCGGCTGATGTCGCCGTTCAGATACTCCGCATACAGCTCGGTGCGTCCGTGTGCCTTCAGCCAGTGATACGCCATGCGTGTGCGCAGGGTGAAGCAGGCCGCCTGATCCGACTCGACATGCGCGACCGGTTCGAATCCGGCCCGGATGAAGCCTTCGGACAGACCTCCTGCCCCCGCGAACAGGTCAAGAAAATTCAGTTTCCGGTTCATGGTGTGACCTCCGTTTTTCCTTTATCTACCGGGGTCACAGACGATCCGTCGAAAATCGCAATCATCCCCAAGAAGGCTTTCGTGTTGTTGTCTGACGAAGGCTCTTCATCCAGTCATCGATCTCATCCCTGTCGAACCGCCACTGGGTTCCGATCTTTGAGCCTGGCAACTCGCCTTTCTGGGCTAGCTGATAGAGTTTGCTGCGGCTCATCTTCAGATAGCCGGAAAGTTCCTCAATGGTCAGCCATTTGTCTTGTGGTTCCATGTCAGCCACCGCGATTCTGGGATCAGTAATAAAATATGATAACAAAAAATAACGTATGGCAGACCGCATTTCAAGCCAAAACTCAGCATCTTCTTAGATAACGCACACGGAGTTGCACTCACCTCCGACACATCCCGCCGCGACCCGGTAAGTATCATTGAATCCAGAGCGCACAGTGGTCAACGAGGTAGTACGAATAGCTGCATGAAAATCAGACAGACGACAGATACCTTGACAGTTACCGATGCCCAGATAGGTCTATTTAATATTCCCACATGATGCGCTTCATGCCTGCTACTATCATTCGGTAAACCACCCAGATATGGCCTGTGTCGGGCTGCGTGGTTCCCCGAGTGTAAAGAGTGCGTTGTCATGCTGCTTCTGGTTCTGCATATTGTTATTGTCCTGGCCTGTATTGGCCACATTCTGCTCAGACGCCATCGCCAGCCGGAATCACGGTTTGCCTGGCTGGTTGTGGTACTGGTGCTGCCCTATGTGGGCGCGCTGGGTTATCTGCTGCTGGGCCAGACCAGTATCGGACGCAGGCGCATTGCCCGGCTGCAGCAGGCCATTGATTACCTGCCGCGTCCGGAAGCAGCCCCCGGCGGGGAGGCGCCCGGTCACGCTGCAGTGATACCGGAACAGGATGCACCGCTGTTCCGGGTCGGAACGTCGATCAGCGGTTATGCCCCGGTGGGTGGTAATCAGGCCCGGTTGATGGCGGATTCTGATGCAGCGATCGCACACATGGTTGCCGATATTGATCAGGCCACGGAGCAGGTCCACCTGCTGTTTTACATCTGGCTTGCTGATCACAATGGCACCCGGATGGCCGAGGCATTGCAGCGTGCCGCCCGACGCGGTGTCAGCTGCCGGGCCATGGTTGATGATCTGGGTTCACGGGCGCTGATTCGCAGTCCGCTCTGGAAGGCAATGACCACTGCCGGGGTGCAGACCCGCCGTGCCCTGCCGGTGGGCAATCCGCTGCTGCGCATGTTCAAGGGGCGTGTCGATCTGCGCAATCACCGCAAGGTTTTGGTTATTGACAACCGCATTACCTATTGCGGCAGCCAGAACTGTGCCGATGCAGCGTTTCTGCCCAAGGCCGGGTATGCACCCTGGGTCGATGCCGTGATGCGTTTTGAGGGGCCGGTAGTACGCCAGAATCAGCACCTGTTTGCCAGTGACTGGATGGGCAGTGGCGGGGACGACATCGCTGCCGTGCTGCGCCAGCCCATGCCGCCGCCACAAGCGGGCTTTACCGCACAGGTGGTGGGTACCGGACCGACCTTCCGCAACTCGGCCATGCCCGAGATGTTCATGACGCTGCTGTATGCCGCCCGGCGTGAGCTGTTCATCACCACCCCTTACTACGTGCCGGATGGTGCCTTGCAGGCGGCCTTGTGTGCCAGTGCCAATCGCGGGGTGGATACCACGATTATCTTTCCGGCCCGCAATGATGATTTTGCCGTCGCGGCGGCCAGCCGCAGTTATTACGAATCCCTGTTGATGGCGGGGGTGAAGGTGTATGAGTTTCAGCCCGGCCTGCTGCATACCAAATCCCTGACCCTGGATGGCGAGATCACCCTGATCGGTTCGGCCAATATGGACCGGCGCAGTTTTGATCTCAACTATGAAAATAACATCCTGCTGCATGATGCCGCGGTGACGGCACAGATGCGGGCGCGACAGCAGCAGTATCTGGCCGACAGTGAGGCCGTTACGCTGGAAACGGTGCGGGGCTGGAGTATGGGCCGGCGGCTGTGGAACAATACCCTGGCCATTGTGGGGCCGGTGCTGTAATGCACCCGGGTGTCCACGGCCCCGGCTTCTCGTGCTATGATTCCCGGCACTTCACCAACAGAACCACATGCCCGGATGCGGGTATCCGGCTCGGCTTTTGCAAACGGCGGTCGTATGGAATTCAAGGACTATTACCAGATTATCGGTGTCGAGCGTGATGCCACGCAGGATGCCATTAAACGTGCCTACCGCAAACTGGCGCGCAAATACCACCCGGATGTAAGCAAGGAGCCGGATGCCGAGGAGCGCTTCAAGGAACTGGGCGAAGCGTATGAGGTGCTCAAGGACCCGGAAAAACGGGTTGCCTATGATCAGCTCGGCACCAGCTGGAAAGCCGGGCAGCAGGATTTCCGGCCACCGCCGGACTGGAATGAAGGCTTCGAGTTTACCGGTGGTGGTTATACCGATGCCGATACGGCGGATCACAGTGCTTTTTTTGAGGAACTGTTCGGTCGTGCCCGTCAGCGGCAGGGAGCTGCCGGGGGCGGGCAGCAGCACCGCACCTTCCGCATGCGTGGCGAGGATCACCATGCCAGGGTGCTGATTGATCTTGAAGACAGTTATACCGGTGCCACGCGGAGCCTGACCCTGCGCATGCCCGACCTGACGCCGGACGGGCATGTTGTGACCCGTGACCATACCCTGAACGTGCGCATTCCCAAGGGTATACGCCCCGGTCAGCAGATCCGTCTGGCCGGGCAGGGCAGTCCCGGTGCCGGTGGGGGTGAGGCGGGTGATCTTTATCTTGAGGTCGAATTTAACGATCACGCCCTGTACCGTGTCGACGGGGTGGATGTGTACCTGAACCTGCCGGTTGCGCCCTGGGAGGCAGCTCTGGGAGCCTCGGTACAGGTCCCGACACCGTCCGGTGCCGTTACGCTCAACATTCCGGCCAACTCGAATCAGGGCCGCAAACTGCGCCTTAAGGGGCGGGGGCTGCCGGGCAAGTCAGCGGGCGACCTGTACGTTGTGCTGCAGATCGTGCTGCCACCGGCAGACAGCGATGCTGCAAAACAGCTTTATCAACAGATGCAAGACCAGCTCGGGTTCAACCCGCGCGCCAATCTGGGAGGGGTCTGATTCCATGCCGAAATCCGAATTGAATACCGTCCTTGCCGGTGAAGTCCTGAACGAGGACAGTGAAATCACCTTGCTGGAGTTGTGCCGCACCTGCTCGGTGCAGGCCGAAACGATTGAGGCGCTGATCGAGCACGGCATTCTGGAGCCATCCGGCACCCAAGGCAGCCATTGGCGCTTTCAGACCACCAGCATCCGGCGCACACGTGTTGCACTGCGGCTGCGTCAGCAGCTTGGTGTCAATCTGGCCGGTGCAGCACTGGCACTGGAGCTGATGGAGCGTATTGACGTGCTGGAGCAGCGCCTGCGTGTTGCCGCCAGTGTGGATGCACCGGCGTACTGAGGTGACCTGAGACTGTCGGGGACAGGTTCCCCCCCCCCGGCAGGCTGCCCCCGTGCATGGCCTGTATTGCCGTCCCCGTTGTCTGGCTGCTGTCGCTGGCCTAACCGTTGCCGGGCCGGACCCTGATCTGGCGGATTTCCCCCTCCTCATCAATCTGAATGCTCAGCTCCATGGGGGCGCAGCAGACTTCGCAGTCTTCATACAGTACCTGCTGCTCACCGCCGATGACTTCGATTTCCTTGGTCATTTCCGAATAGCAGTAGGGGCAGGTGACGCTGGCATGGCTTAGGGCCTGAGACATGATGCTAATCCTCAAGAAAAAGCTGTATCGCTTCGTTCAGGAATCGCCAGCCGTGCGCTGTGGCATGGATTTGTGGTTCAAGGGCCAGCAGGCCGCGGCTGACGGCCAGTTCCAGTGCGGGCGTGAGGGTGCTTAAATCCAGTCCGGTGTGCCGGGTGAACAGTTCCGGCGCGAACCCGGTACGCAGGCGCAGGGCATTGAGCATGAATTCAAACTTCAGCGCTGTGGCTGAAATGTGCTGCTCGCTGCTGCGGAAGCCGCCATTGCCGGCCTGTGCCAGATAGCGGGCCGGCTGGCGGAATTTCCGGTAACGCATGACGGAATGATCGGGTTGCGTGATTTTGCCATGTGCACCGGCACCAATTCCCACATAGTCGCCGAAGGTCCAGTAATTCAGGTTGTGCCTGCATTGCCGGCCACTTCGGGCATACGCTGAAACTTCGTATTGAGCATAGCATGAATGGCTGAGTAATGCTTGACCAGACAGGTGCATGTCGGCACTCAGGTCATCATCCGGCAGCGGTGGCGGGTATTTGTAAAATTCCGTATTGGGTTCCAGGGTGAGCTGGTACCAAGACAGGTGTTCGGGGGCAAGGTCAACAGCCTGCTGCAGGTCGGCCATGGCCTGCTCCAGGGTCTGCCGGGGCAGGGCGAACATGAGGTCGAGATTGAGGTTGTCAAACCCGGCCCTGCGTGCAATATCGACGGCTCTCAGGGCTTCTTCACGGTTATGGATACGCCCGAGCTGCTGCAGGTGCTGCGGGTTGAAGCTCTGGATACCGATGGACAGGCGGTTGATGCCGGTGGCACGGAAATCGCGGAATCTGACCTGTTCAAAGGTGCCGGGATTGGCTTCCAGCGTGATTTCAGTATCCGGACGCAGGGGCAGCAGGGCACGGATGCCGCCAAGCAGATCATCCAGCGCACGGGCCGAGAACAGGCTGGGTGTGCCGCCACCGATGAAAACCGACTCCAGCCGTCGCCCCCAGACATGCGGCAGCTCTTCGCTCAGGTCCTGCAGCAGGGCGTCAACATAAGCCTGTTCCGGCAGTCCGTCCGGGGCCGGGTGCGAGTTGAAGTCGCAATAGGGACACTTGCGGACGCACCAGGGAATATGGATGTAAAGCGAAAGGGGGATGGGTGTCATGGTTTGCTCATGGCAGCGGGATGGTGGATTCAGTGAGCCAGTATCCGCAAGCCGGGCGGGCGTGTCCAGTACCAGTGTTTTGAACGCAAACACAGCAATATGCGACCAAACCCGCGCAGAAACGCGATGGAGATGCGGTGATGTGAAACGCCTTGAAGGCCAAAACTACTCCGGTTCCCATAATACTTTACCTTTATCCTGATAATGCTTGCTGAGGAAAATTGACCATGAAGCAATTTGAGCGCCTGTTTGGGCGTCCTTTTGTGCATGCTGTCTGTGTGATTTGCTGTACGGCAGCCCTGCTGTACGGAATTCCGGGACAGGCGCAGACAACAACCGCCAATCCACTGCTGGTTCCCGGCATGGTGGATAGGGTGGCTGACAAGGCAGATGATACTTCCGGTGAGTCGGCTGACAAGGCTGGACGTGGGGCTGCATCCGGGGAGACTGCCGGTGGCAGCCAGTCGGGTGACGGGGCTGTGGCGAAAGCCACGGTTGAGGCTGCAGCTGTCACGGCTGCCGGTCAGCCGCTGGTGGTGAAGCTGGAAATGCCGGAACCCCCACCGCCGCCGCCCCCGGCACCGGAACCCAAACCGGTGACCATTGATGATGTGCAGATACCGGTGGATGAGCTGAAAATCATGCTCAAACCATTGTCCACGGATGAGCTGAAGCTGGAGCAGGATGCCTGGTTCGGAGCGCTGCATGCAAAGTCCAAGGAAGTGGCGGAGCAGGAACTGCTGACTGCACGGCTCAACAAGCAGGCACAGCAGGTCACGACACAGCTGGATGCACTGGAGGCATTATCCAGACCGGCCCCAGAGCAGGCATCAAAAGACGAGCAGGCTCCAAGCCGGGAAGCGGTGCTGGCGGGTGTGCAGGAGGCCCTGCAGGCGCTGGGTTCCGGGGCAAATCTGGATGATGACCCCAAAAGTCTGGAAAAAGCCCTGAATCAGATGGGTGAGGACCTGAGTACACAAAAGGAAGTCATCGTTGAAAGGGCCAGCCAGCTGCGCGATCAGCGTACCGGGCTGGTGGATCGCCTGACGGCGGTTTTTGATGCCATCAATACCACGGCGGGGCTGAAGGATGACGGTACCGACAATGACATTGTGGTGCCGTACCGCATGTATGTGAAGTCCATCACCGGTATCAATATCGATATTTCCGATGCCGAGACCAGCAAAAAAGCCGTTCAGAAATGGTTGTTATCCAAGGAAGGCGGCATACGCTGGCTCAAGAATATCGGCCTGTTCCTGGGCATTCTGTTCGGATTCTGGATTCTGTCCTACATCCTGTCCTTCTTTGTCAGCCGTTCGCTGGGCATGATGCGCAATCCGTCCAGGCTGCTGCGCAGTTTCATGTCCGGTCTGGTGCGCAAGCTGACCATGATCATCGGCTTTGTGTTTGCCCTGTCGGCTCTGGAAGTGAACATTTCCCCGATTCTGGCTGCACTGGGTGCCATTGGCTTCATTCTGGCCTTTGCCCTGCAGGGAACCATCAGCAACTTTGCCAGTGGCCTGCTGATCCTGTTCTACCGGCCCTTTGATATGGGTGATGCCATCACTGCCGGTGGTGTCAGCGGTACCGTCAAATCCATGACGCTGGTATCGACCCTGATCACCACGCCGGACAACCAGAATATCATCGTGCCCAACAATGCGGTCTGGAGTGGCAGTATCACCAATGCTTCCAACAGTGCCAACCGTCGTGTGGACATGAGCTTCACGGTGCCCAAGGAGTCGGATATTGACAGGGTCCAGCGCGTACTGGAAGACATCGTGGCCCGGAATCCGAAAGTGCTGCGTGATCCGCCCGCCATTGTGCGGCTGGATTCACTGGTGGAGGGCAACGCCGTGTTTGTGGTGCGTCCCTGGGTCAAGAATGCGGATTATTCCGATGTTTACTGGGAGATTACCCGCGAGGTGAAGCTGCGTCTGGACGAGGCTGAACCTGCGGCTCCGGTGGATCCGGTATCAGCTGACTGAAATCAGTCCGATACGTTCAGTACCTGCAGGCCCGGCTGATGTCGGGCCTGTTTTTTTATGGCGGCTCGGGATTCAGGAAGGGCCGAGCAGGAAATCCCGGACCACCTGAATCTGTGCCGGGCTGGCCAGGGTGGGTGCATGTCCCACATCCGGGAAGGTGACCAGTTGCGCATGGGGATTTTCAGCCAGCATGCGCTCGGCATGTTCGGGCAGCAGCAGGTCGGACAGGGCACCGCGAATGATCAGCATCGGGCACTGAATCAGCGGCCAGCCGTCCCACAGGTGCTCATCACCGCTCATGTGCCGGAATGGCAGGGTCAGGGCCGGGTCGTAGTGCAGGGCGAGTTTGCCATTACTTTTGCGTCTGGATGACGTGATGGCCATGCGTCGCCAGAAGGCCGGCGTATTCTGGCCGAAGGGCTGGTAGATCTGTGCCTGCCAGGCCTGCAGTTCCTGGATGCTGTCGAATTCGGGCTGGATGTTGGCATAGACCTTGATGCGTTCCAGTGCGGGGGCGGGGATTTCCGGCCCCACATCATTCAGCACCATGCGCCGGATACGGGGAGCGGATTCCGGCAGCATGGCCATGACCATGCCGATCAGTCCGCCCATGGAGGTGCCGAGCCAGTCGCACTCATCAATGCCGAGTTTGTCCAGCAGTTCCAGGGCCAGTCCGGCATAAAAGGGAATCACGTACTCTTCTTCAGGCTTGCTGCTCCACTGGGACAGGCCGCGTCCGGGGGTGTCGGGACAGATGACGTAGTAATGATCGCTCAGGCTCAGGGCGATTTCATCAAAGTCACGCCCGGTACGGGACAAACCATGCCACATGATCAGTTTCGGGGCTTCCGGGGCGCCCCAGGCGGTGTAGTGAATCTCAAGATTCCGGCAGGTGATGAAATGGTGGTTTATCGATGGCATGGACAGCTTCCTTTTATTATCCGGTGCATTCTCATGCGGACTACGGTAGCCTAGCTGGCATTAAAAACCAACACTGTTCTGTCATGTTCATCCGCTATCTCGCTGCGCTGCTGGACCCGATGGCGCCGGAGCCGGTGCGCAGGCCGCCTGGGCAGCTGCGTGCTTTTTTCCTCTACTACCTGTGGCCGATACGCGGTCTGCTGCTGTGGTTGTTCATCCTCTCCGGTGTTGCCACCGGCACCGAAATGCTCATGTACGTGTATCTGGGGCAGCTGGTGGACTGGATGACAAGCGCTGATCCGGCACGGTTTTTCACCGAGCACGGCTGGGGGTTGCTGGCCATGCTGGTGGTGGTCGGCGTGGTGCGCCCGGTCGCCCTGCTGTGGTCACGCGGGATCATCAATTTCGCCATCGCGGTCGGGCTGGGCAACCGGGTACGCTGGAGTAATCACCGCTATGTGGTACGCCAGAGTCTCGGTTATTTCCAGAATGACTTTGCCGGACGCATTGCCCAGAAGGTGATGCAGACCGGTAATTCCGTGCGCGAAGCCCTGCTCGGGGTGGTGGATGGGGTCTGGCTCATGGTCATGTACCTGATCGGGGTGCTGTGGCTGTTCATGGACATGGACTGGCGGCTGGTGGTGCCGATTCTGCTGTGGCTGGCGGGCTACGGGCTGGTAATCTGGCGGCTGGTGCCACCGGTGCGCAAGCGCTCGGCAGCCCTGTCGGAGGCGAACTCCCAGCTGCTGGGCCAGATTGTGGACGGCTATACCAATATCCAGTCGGTAAAGCTGTTTGCCAGTGCCGAGCAGGAGGATGCACACACCGGGCATTTCATGCGTCGTCACACCGAGGCTTTCAATGCCCTGATGCGCAATATCTTCAGCATGACGGTGGCACTGACCCTGCTTAATACCCTGCTGGTGGTCGGTACTGCCGGTATTTCGGTCTGGCTCTGGCAGCAGGGTGAGACCACGGTGGGGGCGATTGCTGCCGCCAATGCCATGATCATTCGCCTGAACCAGATGTCGGGCTGGATTCTGCGCACCATCACGTCGCTGTTCGAGCACGTGGGAACGGTCCAGAACGGTATCCAGACCATTGCACGCGACAACCGGGTGCAGGATACAGAGGATGCCCGGCCTTTGCAGCTCAGCCGGGGAGCGATTGAATACCGGCAGGTCGGGTTTGCCTACAGTGCCGGGCAGCGCGTGATCCGGGATTTCAATCTGAATATTGCCGCCGGGGAAAAGATCGGCATCGTCGGACGTTCCGGAGCCGGGAAGTCGACGCTGGTGAACCTGCTGCTGCGTTTTCATGATCTGGATCAAGGGGCGATCCTGATCGACGGGCAAGATATTGCCACCGTGACCCAGGAGAGCCTGCGTGCCAGTATCGCCATGGTGACGCAGGATACCGCACTGCTGCACCGTTCGGTGCGCGACAATATCCGCTATGGCCGCCCGCAGGCGACAGCGGCTGAAATTGAACATGCCGCTGCCATGGCCGGGGTGGATCAGTTCATTCATCAGCTGCAGGATACCCAGGGCAACCGCGGGCTGGATGCACTGGTGGGTGAGCGCGGGGTCAAGCTTTCCGGTGGTCAGCGCCAGCGTATTGCCATTGCCCGCGTGATCCTCAAGGATGCCCCGATTCTGGTGCTGGATGAGGCGACTTCGGCGCTGGATTCCGAAGTGGAGGCAGTGATTCAGGGGCGGCTGGAAACCCTGATGCAGGGCAAGACCGTGATTGCCATTGCACACCGGCTGTCCACCATTGCTGCACTGGACCGGCTGGTGGTCGTGGATGAGGGGCGCATTATCGAGCAGGGCTCGCATCAGGAACTGCTGGCGCAGCAGGGACTTTATGCCCGGCTCTGGGCCCGGCAGTCGGGCGGGTTTCTGGGAGAGTGATCCGGATTGGCGACATGCGGGGTTGGCTGTCGCCTGCCTGCCCGTGGTAATCTTGGCCGGTTTGGGTCGGGGTGACTAAAGGACGGTAAGGCATGAATCTGGAAAAAGTGGTTTTCGGTTTTTTCATCGTGTTGGCGCTGACACTGAATTTCGGCTTTTTTGTCGGTGACATCGACAATCCGGACCATCACCATGCCTTTGAGCTGTTTGCCGCCCTGGTGGTGAGCCTGATTGCCTCCGTGCTCAAATTCGGTGACCGGACCCATCTGGGGGCGATTTTCCTGGCCACCAGTCTGGTGGCGGACCTGCAGCTGGTGGTCGCTGCCATTTTCTGGGGTTATGCATCCCATGTCAGTCCGGACGGCCTGACTTCGGCAGCCATGGTCTCCATCGTATCAATGTCGGGGGGTGCGCTGCTGGCCAATATCACCTCCGTCGTCCTGCTGGTGGCTGAAACCATTACCGTGCGCCGCTGATGCCGAGCATTTTCTATATCCTGCTGCGCCGGCTACGTGTGCCGCTGATTGTGCTGATCACGATCTATGCGGTTTCGATTCTGGGGTTTGTCATGATTCCGGGGCAGGATGATCAGGGGCAGGTATGGCAGATGTCATTTTTCCATGCCTTCTATTTTGTCAGCTACATGGCTTCCACCATCGGCTTCGGCGAGATTCCCTATGCCTTCAGCGAAGGTCAGCGCCTGTGGACCGTGTTCACCATCTATGCCAGTGTCATTGGCTGGATTTACAGCATCGGGGCCACCCTCGGGGTATTGCAGGACCCGGCTTTTGTGCGGCTGCGGCGTGAGCATGCGTTCCGGCGTGCAGTGCAGCAGCTGCGGACCCCGTTTTATCTGATCTGCGGGTATGGTGATACCGGCTCGACGCTGGTGCAGGCACTGGCGGATGATGGCATTCCTTCGGTTGTGATTGATCTGGATGAAAACCGCATCAACGAGTTGCTGCTGACGGATTTTCTCAGCCGTCCGCTGGGTATGGTGGGTGATGCTTCCAAGCCGGTGGTGCTGGAGCGTGCCGGTGTGACCAGTCCCTGGTGCATGGGCTGCATTGCCCTGACGGATTCGGATCAGGCCAACCTGCTGATTGCGTTGTGTACCGAGGTGCTGAATCCGCCGCTGCGCCTGCTGGCACGGGCCGAAACGGCTGAAATGGCTGCCAATATCAATTCATTCGGTGGCAATGAGGCCATCAATCCGTTTGAGACCTTTGCCGATCAGCTGGAACTGGCACTGAATGCACCCTGTCATTACACCCTGAGCAACTGGCTGAGCGGCATGCCGCACCAGACCCTCAGTGAGCCGGTGTTTCCGGGCAAGGGCGTCTGGGTACTGGCCGGGTTCGGGCGTTTCGGCAAGGCCCTGTACCGGCGTCTGCAGCATGCCGGTATTCAGGTACAGGTGATTGATGTGCGTGAATCCCATACCCGGCTGCCGGGCGGCTCCATTATCGGTCTGGGTACCGAGGCCGATACCCTGAAGGCGGCAGGGGTTGAAACAGCGACCGGTGTAGTGGCCGGTACCCCGGATGATGGCAACAACCTGTCGATCCTGATGACGGCACGCGAGCTGAATCCGGACCTGTTCATGGTGGCACGCCAGAATCAGCGCGACAATGGCCTGATTTATGACCGTGCCGGTTTCCAGCTGACCATGAAACGGGGGGATGTGATTGCACACCGGATTTATGCACTGTTGCGCACCCCCCTGATCCGTGACTTCCTGACACTGGCCATGCAGCAGAATCGTGCCTGGGTAAACCTGCTGCTGAGCCGCATTATCGGTGTGGTGGAGGATGAAGTGCCACTGCTGTGGGAGGTACAGGTATCAATGAACGAAGCACCGGCCCTGTTTGAAGCCTGCATGCTGGGTGGGGTACGGCTGGAACACCTGTTGCGGCATCCAAGGGACAGGGAGCAGCGGGTGTCTGCCATTCCGTTGTTGCTCAAACGTGCGGAAGGGAGTCTGTTGCTGCCGGCGGAGGATACCGCCCTGCAGGTCAGGGACCGCATCCTGATGTGTGCCCGGCGTCCGGTGCAGGGGGAGATGGACTGGGCCTGCCAGAACCATACCGTGCTGCATTACCTGATGACCGGCGAGGAGCTGAGCGGCAGCTGGCTGTGGCGGCGCTTGCGGGCATGGCGGCAGGCACGCAGCGGGGCGGCGGCGTAAGCGCCTTTTGTCGTACACGGGATAACTGGTACCGTGTGCAGGCATCACGCATAATGCAGGGCATTTTTCTGATTCATCTGAGGACGGCTGGACCCGTTGCACTATGGAACATTTCGGCGTTATCAACTACATGACTTACGTGATCGGTTGCATCCTGATCATCCTGCTGCCAGGACCCAATTCCATGTATGTCCTGTCGCTGGCGGCACAGCGCGGCGTGCGTGCCGGATGGCTGGCGGCCTGCGGGATTTTCATTGCCGACTGGATATTGATGCTGGCTACGGCGGCTGGGGCAGCCACACTGCTGCACACCTACCCATCTTTGTTCATGGTGGTCAAATATGCCGGCGCAATTTATCTGGGCTATATCGGTTTCACCATGCTGCTAAGCGCCTGGCGCAACTGGCGCAGTCAGGAGCTGGAGCAGGTACTGGAACAGCCACTGACACACAGGGTGTCGCGTTCGGCCCCGTTCCGCAAGGCGCTGGTGATTGGCCTGCTCAACCCCAAGGCCATCCTGTTCCTGTTATCGTTTTTTGTTCAGTTTGTTGATCCGGGCTACCCGACCCCGGCCTGGGCCTTTCTGGTGCTGGCCCTGACCCTGCAGGCTTTCAGCTTTGTGTATCTGGCAGCGCTGATCTATACCGGGGCCTATCTGGCAGCCGCTTTCCGCAAGCGGCGCAAGCTCAGCGCCCTGTCCAGCGGCAGTGTCGGCTCGATTTTCATGCTGTTTGCAGCCAAGCTGGCCACCGCTACCCTGTAAAAAATCCCGGTGCCTGAGTGAAATCCTGTTCAGGCACCGTCTTGACATAAGTCAATTCTCCTCCTGCTTTTCCTGTTGACAGGTTTCAGGATTGCCTCCGGTTGATCTGTATCAAATGGCCGGTTCCGGCTTTGACCCAGACTGGCGCCAGTGCGGTGGTATGTGTGCCACCCGTGAGGCTTTTTTCTTGGTTTGGAGATTGTTTTGTTATGGAGCAGCAGACTTACAACTACAAAGTCGTGCGCCAGTTCACCATTATGACGGTGGTGTGGGGTATTGTCGGCATGCTGGTCGGCGTGCTGATTGCAGCCCAACTGCGCTGGCCGGAGCTGAATTTTGACCTTCCCTGGCTGACCTACAGTCGCCTGCGCCCCTTGCATACCAATGCGGTCATTTTTGCCTTTGGTGGCTGTGCACTGATGGGCACCTCGCTGTACGTGGTGCAGCGTACCTGCCATGCGCGTCTGATGTCAGACAGGCTGGCGGCTTTTGTATTCTGGGGCTGGCAGGCCGTGATTGTGCTGGCCGCCGTGACACTGCCACTGGGGATTACCAGTTCCAAGGAATACGCCGAGCTGGAATGGCCGATTGATCTTCTGATCACCGTGGTGTGGGTGGCGTATGCGCTGCTGTTCTTCGGCACAATCATCAAGCGCAAGACGCAGCATATTTATGTGGCCAACTGGTTTTACGGTGCGTTCATCCTGACCGTGGCGGTTCTGCATGTGGTCAACAGTGCCGCACTGCCGGTGACGGCCTGGAAATCCTATTCGGTTTATCCCGGTGCGATTGATGCCATGGTGCAGTGGTGGTACGGGCACAATGCGGTCGGCTTTTTCCTGACAGCGGGTTTTCTGGGCATGATGTACTACTTCGTTCCCAAGCAGGCCAATCGCCCGATCTATTCCTATCGGTTGTCGGTGGTACACTTCTGGGCCCTGATCTCCACTTACATGTGGGCCGGACCGCACCACCTGCATTACACCGCGCTGCCGGACTGGGTTCAGACCCTGGGCATGGTGTTCTCGCTTATCCTGCTGGCCCCGAGCTGGGGTGGCATGATCAACGGCATCATGACCCTGTCCGGAGCCTGGCACAAGCTGCGTACCGATCCGATTCTGCGGTTCCTGATTGTCTCCCTGTCGTTTTATGGCATGTCTACCTTTGAAGGGCCGATGATGTCGATCAAGACGGTCAACGAGCTGTCCCACTACACCGACTGGACTGTCGGGCATGTGCATTCCGGTGCGCTGGGCTGGGTGGCGATGATTTCCATCGGCACGGTATATGCCATGCTGCCCAAACTGTTCGGGCGGGATCAGATGTACAGCATCCGCCTGATTGATGTGCATTTCTGGCTTACGACCATCGGTATTGTGCTTTATATCGCTTCCATGTGGATTGCCGGGGTGATGCAGGGTCTGATGTGGCGTGCGGTCAATAGTGACGGCACCCTGACCTACAGCTTTGTCGAGTCGCTGGAAGCCACTTATCCATTCTATACCGTGCGCTTCCTGGGCGGGCTGCTGGTCTGGCTTGGCATGCTGCTCATGGCCTGGAATGTCTGGAAAACCCTGGCCGGGCGCAAGCCGGTTGAGGAAGCTGTGCTGGCACCGGCACATTAAGGGAGGGAATGCGCATGATGACACATGAAACCATTGAAAAGAATGTGGGACTGATGGCCATTCTGATCCTGATTGTGATCAGTCTGGGCGGGCTGGCAGAAATTGTGCCGCTGTTCTTTGTACGCAGTACCACTGAGCCGGTGGCTGATCTCAAGCCTTATACCGCCTTGCAGCTGGAAGGCCGGGACATTTATGTCCGGGAGGGCTGTTACAACTGCCATTCCCAGATGATCCGTCCGTTTCGGGCGGAAACCGAGCGTTACGGTCATTACTCCCTGGCTGGTGAGTTTGTCTACGATCACCCGTTCCAGTGGGGCTCCAAGCGCACCGGTCCGGACCTGGCCCGTGTCGGCGGACGCTACAGTGATGACTGGCATCGCATGCACCTCAATAATCCCCGTGATGTGGTGCCGGAGTCCAATATGCCGGGCTATCCGTGGCTGAACGGGAATGTGCTGGATGGTGTTGATACCCCGGCCAAAATGAAGGCCATGGCTACACTGGGCGTGCCTTATACGGATGAGGACATCGCCGCCTCGCAGCAGGCGGTGCAGGGCAAGACCGAGATGGATGCATTGATTGCCTACCTGCAGAATCTGGGTACGGCCGTGAAGACCCGGAGGTAAGCCCATGGATATCAATGATATTCGCAGTCTTGTGACCTTGCTGCTGTTCATCGGTTTCCTGCTGGTGGTCTGGTGGGCCTATGGCCGCCGCCGCAAAACACATTTCCGCCAGCTGGGTGACTCCATTTTCGATCCGGAAGAGGAGCAGGTACATCGTCAATCCGTCAGGGAGGCTGATCAATGAGTGCATTCTGGAGCGGCTGGGTGATCGTGATCACGCTGGCCAATATTTTCGCCTGCTACTGGCTGATCCGCTGGACCTCGCGCAAGCGCCCGGATGAGGTGGCCAGTGGTGCGGTCACCGGTCATCAGTGGGATGGCTTGCAGGAATACAACAATCCCCTGCCACGCTGGTGGCTGTGGATGTTTTATCTCACGATGCTGTTCGGGCTGGGGTATCTGCTGCTGTATCCGGGGCTGGGCTCCTTCAAGGGCCTGCTGGGCTGGAGTTCACAGGACGGGCGCTATGTGGAGGAGATGGCGCAGGCCGAAAAGGAATATGGCCCGTTGTTTCAGCAGTATGCTGCCACACCGATTCCCGAGCTGGCCCAGGATGCGGCTGCCCATGACATAGGGCGGCGCATGTTCCTGAACTACTGTGCCCAGTGCCATGGCTCGGATGCCGGCGGTTCGCCCGGCTACCCCAGCCTGCGGGACCGGGACTGGCTTTATGGTGGTACACCTGAGCAGATTGAAACCTCGATCCTCAAGGGGCGTCAGGGTGCCATGCCGGCGCATGCAGCAATGCTGGCGGAAAACGAACTGGATGCACTGGTGACTTATGTCATGAGCCTGAGCACGCCACAGGCGGATAATGGCAAGGTCGCCATCGGCCAGAAGCTGTTCATGGAACGCGGTTGTATCGCCTGCCATGGCCCGGATGCCACGGGGAATCCCTTGCTGGGTGGCCCCAACCTGACCGATAAAATCTGGCTTTATGGTTCTTCGCGCCAGATCGTGCGCGATACCATCGTCAACGGGCGACAGGGACACATGCCGGCCCATGAGGATTTTCTGGGACCGGATAAGGTACACCTGCTGGCAGCCTATGTGTATGGGTTGTCAGCACAGGACGGGCAGACACCGGCTGAAAGCCAGCCCTGAGTTATACCCGTTTTGACAGTTTGTCGCCACCGGCAACGGACATGGACAAATAGCGGACCGGTGACTTCCTGTCCGTTGCCGGCTGGTGACTCCCGGATGAGGTCAAGGAGACAGCATGACCACACCAGCGTTGAAAACGCCGGAGACGCCGCCGGATGATTCGTTTTACCAGCGGCACCAGAAAATTTATCCGCGCCAGACCCAAGGGGTTTTTACCCGGCTGCGGCGCATCTCAGCCTGGGGACTGCTGGGCCTGTTCTACCTGCTGCCCTGGCTGAAATGGAATGGCCAGCAGCTGGTATTGTTTGACCTGCCAGCCCGTAAATTCCATATTTTCGGCATGGTTTTCTGGCCGCAGGACTTTGTCTATCTGGCCCTGATGCTGATTCTGGCCGCCCTGTTGCTGTTTTTTGTCACAGCGGTCGCGGGACGGGTGTGGTGTGGTTACGCCTGCCCGCAGACGGTCTGGAGCGAGGTGTTTCTCTGGATTGAGCAGTGGATTGAGGGCGACCGCCCGCAGCAGATCAAACTGGACAACAGTTCCTGGACCCGTGAGAAAATCGGCAAGAAAGCCATCAAGCACGCATTGTGGCTGTTTTTTGCCATGTGGACCGGCCTGACCTTTGTCGGGTTCTTCATTCCGGTTGAGCAGCTGTGGTTCGATCTGGCCAGCGGTCAGATTGGTGGCTGGGCACTGTTCTGGGTGCTGTTTTATGGTTTTGCCACCTATGGCAATGCCGGCTTCCTGCGTGAACAGGTCTGTATCTACATGTGTCCCTATGCACGCTTTCAGAGCGCGATGTTCGACCGTGACACCCTGATCATTTCCTATGATACCAAGCGGGGTGAGCCACGCGGCTCCCGCAAGCGTAACCAGCCACGGCCTGATGACAGGGGTGATTGCATTGACTGTACCCTGTGTGTGCAGGTTTGCCCGACCGGGATTGATATTCGCGAGGGCCTGCAGTACCAGTGCATCGGCTGTGCCGCCTGCGTGGATGTGTGTGACAGTGTGATGGACAAGATGGGCTATGCACGCGGTCTGGTGCGTTACAGCACGGAAAACCGCATGCAGGGAAAAGGCAGCAGCCGGGTCGTCAGGCCGCGTACCCTGATTTATGCCGGCCTGTTGCTGGCGATTACCCTGGGCATGCTGGTGTCACTGGGGCTGCGGGTGCCGCTGGAAATGGACATTATCCGTGACCGGAATGCCCTTTACCGGGACAGCGGTGACGGACGCATCGAGAATACCTATATCCTCAAGGTGCTGAATATGGATCGCAGACCCCATGAGTTTGAAATCACGGTTTCCGGTTTGGAAGGTGCCGAGCTGTTGGGCGTGGACGGCCTGTCTGCTGCGGCTGGACAGGTGCTGGATGTCCCGGTGCGGGTAGTGGCCGATCCGGACCGGCTGACCGAACGTTCCCAGACCATCCGCTTCCATATCCAGGCGCTGGATGAGCCGGGGCTGCAGCAGGAGGAAGAGTCACGTTTTATTGGTCCCCGGCGTTAGCGCGTTCGGATCGAACAGGAGCAAGCACATGTATCTTGACAGCAGAGACACGCAGCCCTGGTATCGCCAGTTCTGGCCCTGGGCGCTGATTTTCCTGCCACTGTCGGTGGTCGTGGCCAGCATGGTGACACTGATGATCGCCATGGAAAGCAGCAGCGGACTGGTGGTCGATGATTATTATAACGAGGGCCGCAGCATCAACCGTACCCTGGCACGCGGCCAGCAGGCTGCCACCCTGGGTTTAAGCGCCAGTATGGCCCTGAACGGACAGCAGGTGCGTCTGGTGCTGACCCCGCCTGCCGAGCCGGCGGATGCCGGACTGACCCTGGCTTTCCGGCATGCCACCCAGGCCGGTTATGATCAGGTCATCAACCTGCATCAGCGCAGTCCCGGTGTCTGGGATGGCCGGATTCAGCCCCTGCCGGCGGGGAAATGGTACCTGCAGCTGCTGCCGGCGGATGAGCGCTGGCGGCTGGACGGGGTATTGCCGACAGCCGACAGCCTGAGTACCGCGCTGGAGCCGCAGACATGAACAGCACCGCCTTTGATGCCGAGCTGGTACAACGTTATGACCGGGCCGGCCCGCGTTATACTTCCTATCCAACGGCCGTATCCTTCGGTCCCTTTGCCGAGACGGATTATCATGCCTGTGTCCGGGACAGTAATGAGTACCCGATTCCGGTGCCGTTGTCGCTGTACTTCCACATTCCGTTCTGCGATACCGTCTGCTTTTATTGCGCCTGCAACAAGATCGCCACCAAGGATCACAGTCTGGCGCGTACCTATCTGGATTATCTGGAGCGGGAAATCTGCCTGCAGGCGGCCTTGTTTGATACCGACCGGCGTGTGGAGCAGCTGCACTGGGGGGGCGGTACGCCCACCTTTCTGGACCACGAGCAGATGAGCTGGCTGATGCAGAAAACCCGTGAGCATTTCCAGCTTTACGGGCCGGAAGAGGATGCAAAGGCGGATTACTCCATCGAAATTGATCCGCGTTCGGTCAGCCCCGACACCATTGCCCTGCTGCGCCGCATCGGTTTCAACCGTTTCAGCCTCGGTATTCAGGATGTGGATGCCCGCGTGCAGCAGGCAGTGAACCGGATTCAGCCCCTGTCCCAGTCACGCGCCATTATCGAGGCCTGTCGGGCTGTGGATGCCCGCTCGGTGAGTGTGGACCTGATTTACGGCCTGCCGCTACAGACCGTGGCCGGTTTCCGCCAGACCCTGACTGCGGTGGCTGACCTGGGGCCGGATCGCATTTCGGTGTTCAATTATGCCCACATGCCCGAGCTGTTCATGCCACAGCGGCGTATCAGGAGGGAAGACCTGCCGCTTCCGGCACTCAAACTGGAGCTGCTGCAGCTGGCGGTGGAGTATCTGACCGGTGCCGGTTATCAGTATATCGGCATGGATCATTTCGCCCGCCCGGATGATGAACTGGCACTGGCCCAGAAACGCGGCACCCTGCACCGCAACTTTCAGGGTTACACCACCCATTCGGATTGTGACTTGGTCGGCATGGGCGTGAGTGCCATTTCCAGTGTGGAAAACTGCTACAGTCAGCATGTCAAAACCCTGGAGGAGTATTACTTTGCCCTGGATCAGGGGCAGCTGCCGGTCAGCCGGGGTATTCACCTGACACCGGATGATGTGGTGCGGCGTACCGTGATCCAGCAGCTCAGCTGCCATTTCGGGCTGGATTTCAGGGCTATCGGACGGCAGTACAATCTGGTGTTTGCCGAGTACTTCGCCGCCGAGTTGCAGGAGCTGGCGACCCTGGCACGGGATGGCCTGCTAGTGCTGTCCGAAACCGGCTTGCAGGTCACGCCGCAGGGGCGCTTCCTGATCCGCAATATCTGCATGGTGTTTGATCTCAGCCTGCGCTCCCGGGAGCAGAAAGGCCGATTTTCCCGCACCATCTGAGCAGGATCGGGGCCGGATTCCTGCCGTTTGGCCGTTTAATCGCAGGTATGATGGGCCAGTGCGCTCAGGCGTCCCAGGTCATTGATGCTGATCTGGCGCAGGGAGACCGAGATAATGCCCTCATCCTGAAAGCGTGAGAACAGGCGGCTCAGGGTCTCCACCGCCATGCCCAGGTAATTGGCCAGATCATGGCGTGGCATGGGCAGGGCAAACTCCCTGGGTGCGAAGCCGCGTAGCTGGTTGCGCCTGGACATGCTGACCAGAAAAGTGGCCAGCCGTGCCTGGGTATTCATCTGGCCCAGAATCAGGGACAGGGTCTGTTCGCGCTCGATCTCGCCGCCGAACTTGCGCATCATCTGCCCGCGCAGATTGGGCAGCTGCCCCACCAGGGTATTGAAGTCGTCCACGTTGAGCTTGCACAGCAGGGTGTCATCCAGTGCGCGTGCATCACAGGTATGGGCTTCGTTGGCAAAGGCATCGAAGCCGAGCAAGTCACCGGGGAGAAAAAAGCCGAGGATCTGCTCCTCCCCTTCGGGGGTGGACAGTGAGGTCTTGATGGCACCGGACTTGACTGCGTAGATGTGATTCTGCGGGTCGGCACGGCGAAACAGGTAGTCTTTCTTGCCCAGTCTGACGTTTTTCTGGATGCTGGCTTCCAGCTGCTCCAGTTCATCCCGATTCAGCCCCTTGGGCAGACAGAAGGCGTTAAGGCTGCAGTTCTGACAGGCAACCGCCTTTGATCTGGGGGCACGTATCGGGAAGGTTGGCATTGGATTGCCCAAGGTTGATACTCCTGCAGAAACTAATGGTTGATTACCCTGATTTTAACATGATGCCTTTGGGGGGAAACAGAATTTGTGCCAAGGGGGTTTGTCATCCTGTCAGGTCAAGTCTGATTTTTGCAACCGCTCTGGCCGGATTTCCGTTAAAATAACAAACAGCAATTGCTACAAATTGCTGATGATTCCTCAATTCAGGTAACCAAGGGAATTTATTGATTATGAAAAAAATGATCGCTTTGGTAGCAGCGTTATGCTGCAGCACTTTTGTACATGCCGATGTCATGGTGGGCGAATTTTCCAAGGGGCAGATGGCCAGGGGGGGTAATGGCTGGGAAGTCAAGGTATTCAGCGGCAACACCGACTATAATCTGGGCAAGGATGGCAGAACCACCGTGCTGATGGCCAAAAGCAACGGCACGGCTTCCGGCCTGATCCGCAAGATTAAGGTCGATCTGACCCAGACCCCGATCCTGAACTGGAGCTGGCGCATTGATGGCAAGCTGGAAGGCTTGGATGAGCGTACCAAGAATGGTGATGATTATGCGGCCCGCATCTACCTGATACTGGATGGCGGCCTGATGCCCTGGAATTCACTGGCGCTCAATTATGTCTGGTCCAGTAATGCCGGTCGCGGACAGAGCTGGGATAATGCCCTGATGCCCCGGAATGCCAAGATGATTGCAGCGCGTGGCAAGGCTGATCCGGTTGGGCGCTGGGTGCGCGAGCGTCGCAATGTACGGGCTGATTTCAGGCGTGCCTTTGGCAAGGACCTCAAGTTTATTGATGCGGTCGCCATTATGACCGATTCGGACAACAGTCGGCGCAGTGCCAGTGCTGCCTATGGTGATATTTACTTCACCGCCAAATAGGGATCGCTGTGCAAACCGGTAATGTTCCTCCGACCTCTCCGGAAAGGGGAGGTCACTCCGGACAGGGCTGGCGGGGTCTTTCTTTATTGCAACGGTGATACAGTCGGAGGAGGCGGGGAGATGACAGGCTGGCGTAGCGGGTTGTTCGGGCTGGTGTTGGCGGGGCTGGTTTTGGGGCAGAATCTGGTTATTGCCGCAGATGGGGTGGACGATTTCACGGCCCCGGTTTACGCTGTGGTGGTGGACAAGGCATTTGATGATATTGTTGAAGACCTGCAGGTGTCCATTGGCGGGCATAATTTCCGGCTGACGGAGCAGGCCCGGATTGGTGATGCCATTGCCGAGCGCGAGGGCAGGCCTTTTCTGCGGGTGACAGTGCTGCATTTCTGCAATCTGGAGCTGGCCCGGCGTCTGCTGGCGCTGAAGCCGTCTTTTTCCCTGCGCATGCCCTGTCGCATCAGTGTGCGTGAAACGGCGGACGGAAAGGTGCAGATTGAAACCCTGCTGCTGCCTGAGGCTGATGGGGAGGCTGCACTGGATGCGCTGGCTGCCGAGGTCAATGCCTTGCTGCGTGATATCGTTAATGAGGGGGTGCTGTAGGCAGGCACTGCCGGCTAACCCTGAAAAACCTGATCAAGTTGGAGGATTGCTTGTGAACATGAAATCAGTTTTGCTGCTGGGGGGCATGCTGCTGACCCTGCCTGTCATGGCAGCAGAGGAACGCCCTGTGAATGACTTTTCAACCCAGACACGGGTCGAGTATGTATTGGGCTGTATGAGTCAGTATGGCGGCGAAAATTACGACAATATGTACCATTGTGCCTGTGCGATTGACAAGATTGCCGCCCTGATGTCACATGATACGTATATCTCCAGCACCACACTGGCAGCCATGATTGATACCCCCGGCGAAAGAAGCGGTGTTTTCCGTGATGCCACGGGAGGGCGCAAGGCCGTCAGGGCTTTCCAGCAGACCCTCCGCGATGCCGAGGCGTCCTGCGGGTTGCATGTCAGGACTGCCCGGAAAGATGGCTGAGCGGCATCGAATCTGACTGCAGCCCAAGGATATCAGGGATACTCCTGCCCAATATGCCCAACACTGCCGGGAAGCTCAGGATGAGGCTGGTGCTTCCCCGGTCAGCTCCTGTTCCTGAACGAAGACCTTGCCTTCCGTGTCCGTGACCGTTGCGGTCAGGGTGCCGGCCTTGCCGGGTACGAAGTAAAAGCGGAAGTTCGGGTTTTCACTGATGGAAATATCCGTTTCGGCGTTGAAAATGGTTTCACCTTCAAACTCGACTTTGATGGATTTGACGTAGTGCGGCGGAATGAACAGGGTTGTAACCTGGTCTTTCTGCAGGCCGGTGATATTCGGGTGGCTGATGGCCAAGGTCGTGGCAACCGGATTCAGCAGGGTATCTTCCAGCCGGGTTCTCATGCGAATCTTGCCCAGCCGTTTCATGGCACTTTCGAGGTCGGTACCGGCAGGGGCTGAACAGCCACCGGAAGCCTTGACGAAACGTTCGGTCATGTAAAGCCTGCCATCATTGGTTCTGGCGACTACCCGGACCGGGCTGTAGGCATCAACCCGGATACGCAGTTCCATATCCGCCTTGCCGCTGCGGGGGGTGAGCTGGAAGTGGCCGGCCAGGGGGCTGGGGTTCTTGTCAATAATGAGCCAGAGGTCACTGATGTAATGCTCCGGGGTCTGGGGGATATGGGACAGGATGCGGGTCGGTACCATGGCCCCGTCTTCTGCCCGGACCGGCGTCTCCAGCCCGATCACGTCCTTGCCGTCTTCTATCGGCTGATCCTGGAAATAAAACGGCTTCAGGCGTGCATTCCAGGCATCTTCCTCTGCCATGGCTCCGGCCGGTGCCAGCAGCAACAGAACGACTCCGAGCCACAGGCCCGGCAGGCCACTCAGGATTATCAGGCGTTTCATGGGTGCTTGTCTCCTTGGAGCCGGGACTGCAGGGATTCATTCCCACTCCAGCTCCGAATAAAGATAGGAAATATTGCGCTTGTGGTATTCCTGTGCCATCGGCCAGGTTGCTGCTTCCTGCTGACCGATGCTGTCTACGCCTTCGGCCAGCGGTTTGTCTTCCTGCAGCCAGGCACGCACTGCTGCGCGCATGTGTTCAAGATAGCCGCGCTCGGCTTCCAGGGCGGGCAGGGCTTCGGTCTGCAGCGGGCCATGGCCGGGAATCAGCCGTTCACCGGCATCCTGTCTCTCCAGTATCCGGATGGTATCAAGCCAGCCATTCACACTGCCGCTGCCGCCCAGAACCGGAATGTGATGGTGGAACAGCAGATCACCCAGCCAGCGGGTATTGGTGCTTTCATCCAGTACGGTCAGGTCATTGTCGGTATGGGACTGGCCGACAGCCTCGATCCGGATACGGCGTTCGCCCAGGTCCAGAGTCAATGGGGTATCTCCGACGGTCTGGTCCGGGGGCACAAGGTCTGCCGGGGTGACTGCCAGTCCTGCTTCCTGTGCCCGCTGCACATAGGTTTCACCCAGCAGTGCCAGTGCACGCGGCAGGTTTTTGTGGCCGATGAAGCTGACACCGTCTGTCCGGAAGGCACTGTTGCCGAACAGATGGTCCGGGTGTACATGGGTATTGATCACGTATCTGACCGGCAGTTCCGTCAGCTTGCGGATGGCACACAGCAGGGCAGCGCCTTCTTCCGGGCTGCCACCGGTATCGATGACGGCGACGGCCCGGGTGCCGATGATGAAGCCGGTATTGGCGATATTCCGGGCGCTGAAAACCGCTCCATCCTGCCCCTGACGGGCGTAAAAACCGGGCTGGATCGCTTCCACCGGCTGACAGTCTGCTGCCAGCACGGGTTGCAGGCAGCACAGACAGCATAGAAACAATGCTGGACGGTTCATGGTACCTCCTTGATCCATGCAGAAAATCACCCGACAGCCCGTAAAGCCTTTTCCTGTTGATGACGAGGATCAGGAAGGGTGCTGGCGTGATCCTGAAGGACTGTGCTTCAATATGACATAGTTGTCCGGTGCAGACAAATAAACGGGTTCCAACCTTTTTCCAACGTTTGGAACATAGGATATGGGGTGTTGTGAATCGATCAACATGAGGAGGAAAAGAATGAAGAAGTGGTCAAAGCCTGCTTTCCGGGAAATGCGGTACGGCTTCGAAATCAATCTTTATATCATGAACCGTTGAGGGGACGGGTCTGACAAGCAAAATCCACTGGATGTTGCAAAGGCTTTTTGGAGGATAACGGATTCTGCCAGTGCCGGGTGTGAAGTCTGTCGGCTTTGGGGCAGACAGTAATTACTGCATGACCGGTACATGTGCGTATGACAGGCAGCCTATTCGGGTTGTTGTCAGTAATGTCATTTCAAATTCACAGTGTTTATCCCTGACGAGTCATTGTTTTCCTCTGGAGGGTTCGGGTATCTCAGCGTTTGTCTAGTTATTTGAATTTTGAGGAGAAGAGGATGAAGTTTTCAAAAAAAATGCTGTCGGCCTTCGTGGTTGCCACATTAGCCGTACCTTTGGCAGCCAGCGCCAATGAATCTGTCACCGCCGCAATGGCGGATGCCAATAACTGGGCCATCTGGGGCGGTAATTATGCCGGTAACCGCTATAGCGAACTGAATCAGATCAATAAGGAAAATGCCGGCCAGCTGCAGCCGGCCTGGACGTTTTCAACCGGGGTTCTGCGTGGGCATGAGGGTGGTCCGCTGGTGATCGGCGACACCATGTATGTTCATACGCCGTTTCCGAACAAGGTTTTCGCCATTGACCTGAAGGACCAGTCCATCAAGTGGATGCATGAACCGAAGCAGAGTACCGATGTCATTCCGGTCATGTGCTGTGATACCGTCAACCGGGGTCTGGCCTATGCGGATGATAAAATCTTCCTGCAGCAGGCCGACACCACACTGGTGGCCCTGAATGCAACAGACGGTTCCGTGCTGTGGAGCATCAAGAACGGCGATCCCAAAAAAGGGGAAACCAACACCAATGCTCCCATTGTAATCAAGGACAAGATCATTACCGGGATTTCCGGTGGTGAGTACGGGGTACGCGGCTTTGTGTCGGCCTACAACATCAATGATGGCAGTCTGGCCTGGAAATGCTTCAGCACCGGGCCGGATGACGAGATGTGCTTTGATCCGGAAAAGACCATGAGCTGGATGGGCACCGAGAAGGGCATGCAGCCGGTGGGCAAGGATTCAAGCCTGAACACCTGGAAGGGGGACCAGTGGAAGATCGGTGGTGGTACCACCTGGGGCTGGTTCTCCTATGACCCTGCGCTCAACCTGGTCTATTACGGTACCGGTAACCCCAGTACCTGGAATCCGGTGGTGCGTCCGGGTGACAACAAGTGGTCCATGTCCATCGTGGCTCGTGATGCGGATACCGGGCAGGCCAAGTGGATTTACCAGATGACGCCGCACGATGAGTGGGATTATGACGGTGTCAATGAAATGCAGCTGGCCGACATTCAGGTCAAGGGCAAGGATGTCAAGGCACTGATACACTTTGACCGTAATGGCTTTGCCTACACGCTGGACCGTGTGACTGGTGAAGTGCTGGTGGCGGAAAAATTTGATCCGGCAGTCAACTGGGCAACCCATGTTGACATGAATACCGGTCGTCCCGAGGTTGTGGCTAAATACTCCACCGGCCAGAACGGTGAAGATGTCAATACCCAGAATATCTGTCCGGCAGCACTGGGTACCAAGGATCAGCAGCCTACCGCTTTCTCCCCGCGTACCGGCCTGTTCTATGTCCCCACCAACCACGTGTGCATGGACTATGAGCCGTTCCAGGTTGAGTATGTCGCCGGTCAGCCCTATGTCGGTGCCACACTGAGCATGTTCCCCGGTGGCAAAGTCACGGGTGACGGCTCCCACAACCTCGGCAACTTCATTGCCTGGGATGCCGACAAGGGTGAGATCAAGTGGTCCATCCCCGAGCCGTTCTCGGTCTGGTCCGGGGCACTGGCCACTGCGGGTGATGTGGTGTTCTACGGCACGCTGGAAGGCTACCTGAAGGCCATTGATGCCAATACCGGTGAAGAGCTTTACCGCTTCAAGACACCATCCGGCATTATCGGCAACGTCAATACCTGGTTCTATGAAGGCAAACAGTATGTCGGCATTCTGTCCGGTATTGGTGGCTGGGCCGGTATCGGCATGGCAGCAGGACTGGAGGGTGATACCGAAGGTCTGGGTGCGGTCGGTGCCTACAAAACACTGAGTGCCTACACCCAGCTTGGCGGTGTGCTGACCGTATTCAGCCTGCCGGACAGTGCTGTCAAGTCAGCCGCCACTGTGGAGCCTGTCAAAGTCAGCACCAACTGATTTTTCCTCCTCCAGATTATGCCCGCCCTTCGGGGTGGGCATTTTGTCAAAGTAAGGAAAATCATGAAATTTACCAAACACTGTGCGCTGTTCCTGCTGGCCGGGTCAGCGCTGTTCATGTCCCTGATGCCTGCCTGGGCTGATGATGATACTGCCCCCCGCAAAGCGCTCAAGGTCTGTGCCGATCCCAATTACCAGCCTTTTTCCACCCGCGAGCTGAACGGTTATGAAAATCGTCTGGCTGAACTGATCGGCAGCAAGCTTGGTATTCCGGTGGAATATGCCTGGTTCCCGCAACGCATGGGCTTCATCCGCAATACCCTGCGCAAGAAAAACCCCGATGGTGACGGTTATCTGTGCGATTTGGTGATCGGGGTACCGAAACAGTTTGAACTGGGTGTGGCCTCCCAACCCTATATGCATTCGACCTATGCCATGGTGGTGACAAAGGATGGCCGTCTGGGGCAGCTGGAGGATGCCACTGCCCTGCTGAAAATGAGTCCGGAAGCCCGCCAGCCGGTCACGGTGGGGGTGACGGAAAGCAGTCCGGGTGCCCTGTGGCTGGCCCGGCATGACCTGTTTGACCTGCTGGCTCCTTATGTGGCCCAGTCTGCCGATCCGGAGGAGTATCCCGGTCAGCTGCAGCTGCAGGATCTGCTGGCAGGCAGGCTGGATGCCGCGATTGTCTGGGGACCGATAGCCGCCAACTTTGTCCGCCAGGGAGAGGACAAACTGCGCATGTTGCCGATGAAAACCGAGCCTGGTGTTCAGCTGGACTATGAAATCTCCATGGCGGTGCGTTTTGGCGAGGATGACTGGAAGGCGCAGATTAATCAGCTGCTGAGCGAGAACGCCGATCAGATCAGGGCGATTCTGGAGGAGTATGGCATCCCGCTGTTACCCATCGAGGGCTGAGGATGCAGAGGGGTTGATTGCCTGCGTTTTACTATTGCATGTTATAAGATATTAAGGTTTTTCTGATGAAAAAATTGAATATTCTGGCTGCTGCGGGCCTGCTGCTTGCAGGTACTGTGTTCGCCCAAAGCTTTGGACCCACCCGGCATTCCGTGGAAGGAACCGTGACGATCGGGGCACCTGCTGACAAGGTCTGGGCGCTGGTGAGCGATTTCAGCAAGATAGGCGAGTGGGTACCGCCGGTGAAAAGTGTGGCGATGCAGGGTGATAATGTCCGGGTACTGACCCTGCAGGATGACCACACCATTACCGAACAGCTCAATGGCAGGGATGATGAAAGCAAAACCCTGCGTTATCGGATTACCGGCATGCAGGTGCTTGAAACACTGGATTTCAACGGGAAGAAGGTTGAACGCACTTCGCTTCCGGTTGATACCTATACCAGTATTATCAAGGTGACGGCCAATGATGCCAGCAGCAGCAAGGTCAGCTGGTCAGGCAAGTTTTATCCGGTCTGGTCATTTGACCCGCCCGCCCCGGATGGTCTTGGGGATGACGATGCGATTTTTGCCATCAAGGGACTTTATCAAATCGGACTGGCAACACTGAAGTCCCATCTGGAAAGTGAATCCGGTGCGCCCACAGCGGAAACTACTTCCACAACTGCGGTAGCACTGGTTGTGGATGGTGAGCCGGTTGAGGCGGTTGCTCCGGCTGTGGCCGGCACCGAGACGCCGGCAACTGATACGGCAGCAGCTTCTGCAGCCGAGACCCCGGCAGCTGATACAGCAACAGCTCCTGCAGCCGAGACCCCGGCAGCTGATACAGCCGCAGCTCCAGCCACTGCCGAAGCCCGGTCGGCTGCTGACACGCCACCAGCTGACACGGCAGCAGCGCCAGCGACAGCCGGGACTCAGCCAGCGGCTGCCGCACCTGCCGCTGATGCCAAATCATATGCTGCGCATGTTCAATGTGATGCCGACGGTAAAAACTGCAGGATTGACAAGTTCCTGAATGTCGGATTCCGGACTTTTGGCCAGTGTCAGGTCTGTCATGGTATTGACGGTAATGGCAGCACCATTGCACCGAGCCTGATGCTCAAGGTCAGGGAGCTGAGCAGGGAAAAATTCTGGGAGCGGGTTGAAAACGGTTATCAGGGCCAGATCGGTGTCATGCCGCCCTGGAAGGAAAATCCGAATGTCATGAAGAATATGGATAACCTGTATGAGTACCTGCGTGCCCGTGCTGATGATGTGATTCCTGCCGGCAAGGTTGAGCGGTTCTGATACACCAAACCATTCCAATGTGTGTTGCAATCATGCGTTTTGACAGGAATCAGGCTGCAGTGATCACATCAGGCACGTATCGGCCAATGGCGGTGCAGGTCATCAATGACCAGCGCATGGTGATGGTCGGTCGTGCCGTGTTCGCGCAGATGCGGGTGATCGGGGGGCAGGTCGGGGTGGTCATGGGCGATGTCGCTTGGGTCTCCGGCAGGCCACAGCCGCAAAGCCAGCTGCACCCCGCCAAGCCCGATCAGCGACATCAGCACAAAGGTCGCCGGCAGGCCCATCCCGGCGCCGAACCGCCCGGCCAGCGGATAGGCGATCAGCCAGCAGGCATGGCTCAGCGCGAATTGCGCGGCGAAGATGGCGGGGCGATCCCCAGCATGGGCGGAACGGCGCAAGAGCCGCCCTGAAGGCGTTTGCGCCACGGAATAGCCAAAGCCGATCACGAACCACAGCGGCAGCAGCATCGTGAAGGACGGAATCAGCGCGCCAATGGCCGTGCCCGCCACCAGAGCCGCCGCGCCGGTGATCATCACCGGGCGGTCGGGCACCTGCTCCAGCAGCTTTGGCAAGCTCAGCGCGGCGATCATCGAGCCGCCGCCGAAAGCCGCCAGCGCCCAGGCGACCTGCGCCTCACCCAGACCAAAACCCGATTTCACGATCACCACCGTATTGACGATCACCATTGCTCCCGCCGCCGCGACGGCGAAGTTGATCGCCAGCAGCCCGCGTAGCCGCGGCGTGGCCAGATAAAGACGGATGCCACGGGTGGTTCGGTCCCAGATGCCACGTTTCGGGCCGGGTTCGGGGGTGGGCAGGGTCACGCTGACCACCAGCACCGCCGAGACCAGAAACCCCACCACCGTCCCCGCGAACAGGTTATGGAAGTTGATGACCGTCAGCAGCGCCGCCGCCAGCATCGGCGAGATCAGGCTTTCCAGATCATAGGCCAGACGCGAGAGCGACAGGGCGCGGGTATAGTCATCCTCCTCGGGCAGGATATCGGGGATCACCGCCTGAAAGGTCGGGGTGAAGCCCGCCGAGGCCGCTTGCAGCACGAAGATCAGCAGGTAAATCTGCCAGATGTCGGTGACAAAGGGCAGGAACAGCGCGACCGCCGCGCGCACCAGGTCCAGGCTCACCAGCACCACCCGGCGCGGCAGCCGGTCGGTCAGCGCCTGTGCCACCGGCGCGATGCCGACATAGGCGATCATCTTGATTGCCAGCGCCGTGCCCAAAACGGCCCCGGCATTCGCCCCGGCCAGATCATAGGCCAGCAGGCCAAGCGCCACCGTCATCAGCCCGGTGCCGATCAGCGCGATGACCTGCGCGGTGAACAGATGGCGATAGGTGCGGTTCTTCAAAACGCCAGGCATCGGGGCCTCATAGCAGTTTGGTCAGCGCCTTCATCTCGGCCAGCACCTCGCTGGCGTCGTGGTCAAGGCAATGGTCGATGTGATCGTGAATCAGAACCCGCTTCTTCGCCGCCGTCACGGCGCTTTCCACCGCCGCCATCTGGCGCGCGATTTCAAGGCAGGGCTGGCCGCTCTCGATCATGCCGATGACATGGCGAAGATGCCCTTCGGCGCGTTTCAGCCGCTTGACCAGATCGGGGTGGCTTGCATGTTGTGGTGTTTCTGACATGAAGCATATTCCATCCCCCCCTGGGGGATGGGAGCAACTCATTATGTATCCCGGTCAGCAGGCTTTTTCATTTTCGGCCTGAACGGGGGGGGGGCGTGCCCATCCCGTGCATGTCAACGAGTAGGGCGCACGGGAACTCGCCCGATAATATCCGTCAGTCGGCCACTGTTACCGGAAGGTTTTCTTGGCGTGATCAGGCCATTATCATACATGTCATACACTGATCAACCCCGATAGCACAGAGGAGCAGAGATGAAGCCAGAACAGCCGGGTCGCTGGCGCACGCTGAAATATGCCCTTGGTGGCCTGCTGCTGTTGACCCTGTTACTGGGTGCACTGGCCTACGGGTACCGCTCCACTTTCAACACCCGCTTTGCGGCCATGGAGCAGCTGCCGGTATCGGCTTGTCAACCGGACCGGAACGGGCGCTGGCAGGTGCCGAGTTCGCTGGGAGAGTACCCGCCACTGCTGGCGCGTCTGCTGCAGCATATGGAAGGCGAGACCGTGGATGTCCAGCTGGTACGCCGGTTTTTGTTGACCCCGGCAGAGTCTGAGTCTGAAATACCGGGTGATGGGCGTTTCCGCTGGCGGGAAATGGCCCTGCAGCTGCAATACAGTCAGTATCGGCGACTGGAGCTATTCATCAATCATGTGTTTATGGGAGAGGCGCGACCGGGCTGCAGCATTTATGGCCTGAAAGCCGCCAGCCAGTTTTATTTTAACCGGCGACCGGAAAACCTGTCCCCGGCAGCGGTGGCGCTGTTGTCGGTACAGGTGCGTGCCCCGAAGTATTTTGACCCGGTACAGTTTCCGGACCGGATCAGGGTCCTGCGTGACCAGCGTCTGCAGTGGGCACGGGAGCAGCGCCTGATTACACCGGACGAATATCAACAGGCGCTGGCAGAGCCATTGCCGACCCGCACCCATGCGCCCTGATGAAGGCGAATGTGACGGGTGCGGCGACAGAGGGCGTGTTTCAGGCTGTCTCGCGTGCCACCAGCTCGCTGAAGGCGGTTGCCAGCTGCTGGTAAACCGGCCCCGGACAGGGAATGGGGCGGCCATCCACTTCGCGCACCGGAATCAGCTTGGCTCCGGTTCCGGTCAGAATACACTCATCCGCACAATAAAGGTCATACGGGGTCAGTACACCTTCACGCGCCGGAATGCCGAGTACTTGTGCCAGCTCCAGCGTGGTACCGCGCGTTACACCGGCGAGTGCGCCTTCGGTCACTGCCGGGGTAACGATGGCCCCATCCTTGACCACAAACAGGTTTTCTGCTGACCCTTCGGCCACACAACCACGCTCATTGAGCAGAATGGCTTCATCCACCCTGGCAAAATTGGCCTCCATGCGTGCCAGAATATTGTTGAGGTAATTGAGGCTCTTGATCCGCGGGTCAAGCCGGTCCGGGGTGGAGCGGCGGGTCGCTGCAATAATGGTGCGGGCACCTTGGGCGCGTTGTTCTTCACTGATCATCTGGAGTTTGTCGGCAATCACGATCACGCTGCCTCTGGTGCAGGAAATAGGGTTGATCCCCAGGGCACCGACCCCGCGGGTGACCAGTATGCGCAGATAACCGTCGTTCAGTGTTGAGGCCGCGATGGTTTGTGCCACTGCCTGTTCCAGTTCTGTAAGGCTGAGCGGCATGCCGAGCTGCAGGGCCGCAGCAGACTGGCTCAGGCGTTTGAGATGGCGTGCAAGGCGGAAAGGCTTGCGGTTGTAAAAGCGCACACCCTCAAAAATGCCGTCACCATACAGAAATCCGTGGTCAAAAACGGAAATGCCGGCTTTTTCTGCCGGAACCAGTTCGCCGTCAATCCAGCAGGTGGCGTGTTCAAACATGGGGATTTACTCCTGATTTAGTGGATGCCAAGAATCATGAAAACGGTGGCCGCCGTCAACACCGCCATGCATAAATTAAAAATGCGTTTATGTGCGGGTCTCGAAAGCAGATGCTGGATGCCGGCACCAAATCCGGCCCACAGGGAGATAGCGGGCAGGGCGACCAGCAGAAAGATCAGCATCAGTGCCAGGCCGGATGGCAGGTACTGGTCACCGGCCAGGGTGAAACTGCTGACTGCACCGACGGCCATCATCCAGGCTTTGGGGTTGACGAACTGAAACAGGGTCGCCTGCCACCAGCGCATTGGCTGTCCTGCAGTTGGGGGAGTATCACGGTGCTGCCCGTCCGGGAGCGGGGTTTGTACCGGTGCGGTGGCAATTTTCCAGGCCAGCCATAGCAGGTAGCCGATACCGGCTGCCTTGAGTATGGCCTGGGTCAGGGGAAACTGCAGGAACAGGCTGCCCAGTCCGGCCAGGGCCAGCAGCAATAACAGGATCATGCCGCAGGTGATACCCAGCATGTGCGGAATGGTACGCCGAAAGCCGAAGTTGGCTCCGGAGGCCAGCAGCATCAGGTTGTTGGGGCCGGGTGTGACCGAGGTGACAAAGGCGAAGCTGAGCATGCCCAGCAGCAATGGCGTATCCATGAATGTGTCCTTATCATGTTTTAATGCAAGGTATGCAGCATAAGCCTTGCAGAAAAAGCAGTACAGACTTAGAATTTTTTTAATTGGGCGGTACAGTTTGTGATATAAAAAAACTGTGCCGGGTTTTCAGTGGCAGACTGTGCTGCGCCAGGCAGTTTGGGAAATCAGGTTTTATGTTGTATCAGGAAGTTGCCACCCGTCTGACCCGACAGATTGAGTCCGGGCTGTATCTGCCGGGGGAGCGTCTGCCGGGTGTGCGTCGCCTGAGCCGGCAGTTCGGTGTCAGTATTTCCACCATTACGCAGGCCCAGCGTCTGCTGGAGAATCAGACCCTGATCGAGGCACGTCCGCGTTCCGGGTATTACATCTGCCAGCGCAGCTGGGATAAACCGGCGCTGCCAACCCCGTCCAGCCCGGAGCAGAAACCGATGCCGGTCACGGGGCAGGAGCTGACCCTGCATCTGGCGCGTATGGTGTCTCAGGCAGATTTTGTCCAGCTGGGAGCCGCCGTGCCACACACCGATTTTCTGCCACTGCGTGCCTTGCAGCGCAGTCTGGGCAAGGTGGTACGCCATTATGATCATGAGGCGGCCAACTACGCTTTTCCGCCCGGTCTGCCGGTTTTGCAGCAGCAGCTGGCCCGCCGCCTATTGATGGGGGGGGGGCGGGTGGCAGCGGAGGATATCCTGATCACCAATGGCGGGCATGAGTCGCTGATGCTGGCCTTGCGCACGGTGGCCAGGGCCGGGGATGTGATTGCCATTGAGTCACCCACTTTTTATGGTCTGCTGCAGGTGATTGAGTCGCTCGGGATGAAGGCGCTGGAAATTCCGACTGATCCTGAACAGGGGATCAGTCTGCCCGCGCTGAAACTGGCGCTGGAGCAGTGGCCGGTAAAAGCCTGTGTGCTGATCCCCAATTTTCACAATCCGCTCGGCTGTCTGCTCAGTGATACCGCCAAGCAGGCTCTGGTGCAACTGGCACGCAAACACGGTTTCACCCTGATTGAGGATGATATTTACGGTGAGCTTGGTTTCAGCGGCGAGCGCCCACGCACCCTGCACAGTTTTGATCAGGATGGGCAGGTGATTTATTGCAGTTCTGCATCAAAAACTGTGGCTCAGGGTCTGCGGGTGGGCTGGATGGTGTTGCCGCAGCGATACCGGGCGGCAGCGGAATACCACAAATACGTCACCAATCTGGGAGCACCCACCCTGTCACAGCTGGCACTGGCCGATTATCTGCTGCAGGGTGGACATGAACGTTATCTGCGTCAGGTTCAGAGGCGTTACTTTACCCAGGTCGAACGTTTTTCCTTTACCATCCGCAAACACTTTCCGGCCAGTACCCGAATCAGTCAGCCGGTTGGCGGGTTCGTACTGTGGGTGGAACTGGAGCCGGCGATCGATACCCTGAGGCTGACCCATCGCATGCTGCAGCATCGGGTCAGCATTGCACCGGGACGCTTGTTCTCGGCCAATCAGAAATACCCGCATTGTCTGCGCCTCAACTGTGCGCAACCCTGGTCGGAAACCCTGGAACGTGCCCTGATCCAGCTGGGCAAGGAGATTGGCGCATGAATTCACAACCAACATCAGACAAGGGGCTGGAGGCACTGGCTGCCAGCCTGAATGCTGTCTCCGTCACCGGACATGCACCACTGGAGCGCTGGAAGCCACAGCAGTTTGGCAAGGTGGATATCGTGATCCGGCGTGATGGCAGCTGGTGGCATGAGGGGCGCGTGATCGAGCGTACAGCGCTGGTACGCCTGTTTGCTTCCGCACTGTGGCAGGAGCATGGCAGGTATTATCTGCGGACCCCGCAGGAGCAGATGCAGATCAGCGTTGAGGATACGGCGTTTTTCATCACCGGGCTGGAGGTCGTGGATGCCGGTACCCCGGCGCAGCAGCTGGTATTTACCGGCAGTTATGGTGATGTGCTGGTCGCCGGTCCGCTGCATCGGCTTTGGGTGGATGAGCCGGATGGGGAGCCGTTACCCGGCATCATGGTGCGCTACGGGATGCCGGGCCGCCTGACACGCAGCGTATTCTATCAGCTGGGGGAAATGGCACAGCGTCGGGGGTCGGCGTGGGGCGTGTTCAGTCAGGGAGTCTGGTTTGAGCTGGCGGAAGGGGAGAGCCGGTCATAAACGGGGTTTACAGTTGGTTGTTGTCCGGCTGGTCGGCTTTGTCGGTCCTGAAAGTTCAGACGGCAGTCAGTACCATGATGTCAACCGGAATGTGCTGCCCGTCGGTCAGAATCAGTGAGCCGGCAATGGATTCCCGGCTGGTGTCCAGCGTCAGGAAACGTGCCACAATCTGGTTGCCTTCGTAATAAACCGGTTTCACTTCTTCACCATACTGCAGGGCAATGATCGTATCGGGGTAATCCTGCACATCCCCCAGAAACACGGTATCCCGATTGGAGGGTGGATAGCCTGAGCCCACCAGCTGGGGGGAACGGTCGGCGATGCCCCGTACCACACGAGGCTGGTCTGTGGCCTGTTGGGCGTTGGTGTCAACAGTCCCGATATTGCCGGTCGGGGCTTTGCCGGTGATCTGGTACAGAAAGTTCTCAATCAGCCGCAGGAAATTCCGGTACAGGGATTTATGCTTTTCGTGCGGCATCTGGCGGGACTTTTCCCAGCGTTGGAAGTCTCTGGCATCCCTGTTTTCCAGTGTGCGGGCCACACCGTTTACGTCGCCTGTAGAACTGATTCGCCCGTGTTCTATCGGTGTTAACATCTGGTCTTTCCCTATACCCCAATGAAGATCCGGAAAATGTCTAGATTCCATGATGTTGGAAGCGATTGTGAAGATGGAGTGCGGGAGGGATGAATGTTGTGTTATCGCCGATGAGGCTGCATCGGGAAAGCCGGGCAGGCCGGGAGAGCCCCGGACTCAGGGGTGGTCCGGGGAATCTGGAACGGGAAAGGGACTACTTGTTTCTACCGCCGCCTTTACCGCCACCGGAACCGCCGCTGCCGGAGCTTGACAGACTGATGCTCACACTGGTGGTGCTGGTGTGGCCCTGTCCGTCATCAATGGTATAGGTGAAGGTGTCACCACCGCGTTTGTTGCCTGCCGTATAGGTGATCACGGTGCCGTCCGTTGTAACACTGCCCTTGCCGGGGCGCGAGACCGCCGTAATGGTCAGGGGGTCGCCTTCCGGGTCGCTGTCATTGTCCAGCACCGGAATGACGACAGTGCCGCCCGTGGCCACGGTGGCTGAATCCGGATTGGCGATGGGTGCCAGATTGATCACGGGTGCAGAGCCTGTCAGGGCTGAGGCCGCATCCGAAAAGGCGGTTTCATTACCGGCTCCGTCACGGGCCTTGACCCTGAAGCTGTAGCTGGTGTCGGCATCCAGTCCGGCAGCGGTCCAGCCGGTACCGACTACCCAGCCACTGTCCTGGCAGCCATTGCCGCCGGCCGTACAGGCAAAGTAGTACTCGACCCGTGTGGACAGGTCATCCTGGGCTGTCAGGGCAGTCATGCGAATGCTTTGATGATCCAGTGCAGCGGGAACCGTGGCCCAACCCATGGGATCGGGATTCGGTGGTGTATTGTCGACCATGACCGGGATATTGCCGGACAGGGTATAGCGCCCGAGGCTGCCGTAATCGGTGTAATTGATGCTGCCGCTGCCAGTGACGGTCAGGTAATAGGTGCCGGGGGCCAGCTCCAGGCTGACACCGGCAACGGTATCGGTATCCGGATTGCTGCTGACAAGCGGATTGCCATAGCCGTCATACAGGGCAAGACTGATATCCAGATTGCCGCCCCTGGTATGCAGGGGTTCCAGTGCCGGCGTGGCCTGGATGGTCACCAGACCGCCTGCAGTATTGAAGCTGAAGGTATCAATGTCATCCCGTGAGCCGATAATGCCCTTGTTTTGCGGGGCCAGATTACCCGGATCATCCAGCAGTGTGGTGGACAGCAGATTGCCGCTGGCATCCAGCAGCAGCGGGGTGGCCTGACTGGTCTGGTTGCCATGGTCATCCGGACGCAGGCTGATCCTGCTGCTGATGAGGGCGATGTCATCCTGATACTGGTTGGCATCCGGGTATTCGCCCTTGCTCCACTGGCTTACGTTGCGACTATAGCCGGTGCCCATGATCGGTCCCCAACTGATGTAACCGCTGCCAAGCCCGCCATAGTAGCTGCTGGTGGAGGTCCCGTCATGAGCCAGACCGAGATTGTGTCCCATTTCATGAGAGGCGGCCTCGGAAACATAGTCGGCCCGACCGGCACCGAGATTATTGTAGTAAACCAGAGCCGGTGAGTAAGTGCTGACATAATCGGAGCGGCCCCAGACACCGACATAGGCCACACCGCCCGCCGTGGGTGCCGGCATGCTCTGCCCGGTTTCATCAGTATTGCGGGTGATCAGTATCCGGCCTGTGGTGGGGCCGAACCGGGCAGGTGGTTCCGTGGTCACATCGACATTGAACGGGGCATAGTCTTCAGCGATACGACGCCAGATTTCGTTAATGGCACTGGTTTCCGTGGTGCTGAAGCCGGCTGGATTCCCGTCAAGATCATACGGTGCGGCATACAGGGTGTTGCCATTACTGTTCCAGGCGGTATTGCTGATGACGTGGCCATCAAAGTCGAGGTAGATCACGTTCGCGGCACCCGGTTTGCTGTGCAGCCGGAATACATCCACCGGCGTGGTGGTGGCGGCGGGGTCACTGGTTCCGGTAGTACTGCCTGCTGCTTCCGGCATGCCTTCATCGACAAAGAAAATGCCGCCGTTTTTATCGGCCTGCATGTGTGGAATGTCATTGGTGTGGAAGTTGAAGCTGTGCAGCCATTTCAGGGCATTACTGCGGGTGTTGGCCGGCAGGCTTTCCAGCTGTTTGCGCAACAGGCCGGGTGGCAGTTCACCGAGTGTGAAGGGGTGATCCGCACCGTAACTGCGTCCCTGGGAATGCGTGGGGGCTGCCTGGACCTGGGTGATGCCCATCAGGCAGGCAATGGAAACCGCCAGTGCCAGTTTGCGCATGGGAATAATGTACATGGGGAACCTCGTACCTGAATTTTGATTTTTTATTCATCTGTTTTGGGGTCTGCAGTGTGGAAAGCGCCCTGTCCGGGACAGGTGGAGGTGGTGCGCTTTGGGCATTGCGACATACTTATGTTATAACAAATTTAACTTTATAAATAATTAAATTTTATCCAAAACGAATAACAGACCAGCATTGCACAAAGTTCGTACAATATGATACCTTTTGCGCCACTAAAACGGATGCCCATGCACTGTCTGTGCCCGACTTGCAGCGGGACTCAGAGGGTAGTGCCGTGGGTTCCAGACTGGCGATATTTTGTTTGGGCATATTTCACTATCGGGTCTGGCAAGGGTAAGTATTTCTTTGGGGTACGGGCTAAACAACATCCATTTTCAATAGGGGAATAAGCGGTTCAATAGCCGGGTTGGCCATTTATTCAGCATGGTGGGTAATCAGGTTATCAGCTGTGTGACTTTTTATGTCATACACTGTTCTTCGTCATTTTTACGGTAAAAATGGCGGTGATCCCGGCTGTGAACTGACAGGCAATGTTGCGCGAAAAACGGTAAGTTATTTCTTTGGGGAAAGTGTCATTGGCATGTTCTTGTGTTCAGGGTCTTATGGGCGGCCTTGAAGCATTTTATTGCAGATGTTGGCGTTTATCCTGGTAACCGGCCCTGGTTCCCCGTTTGTATATTTCGTTACCTCAGGAGACAACAATGCCAAAGGATAGGGCTATGCCCCGGTTAATCAATAACCGGTATGCCATTATAAAGTGTCTATTTTCCAGTCAGATTGGTCAGGTGCATCTGGCCCGAGCCATCCGGGCCACGGATTTGGGCATCAGTGGTGATGTCTTGATGCATAGTGTGCCAAAAGATGTGCTGGATTATCATCAGCTGACCAGCCATCTTCATGCCCCTGGTTATCAGAAACATGCCTGTCATGATCTCAGGGTATTGCCCGTTCTTGACCATGGCTGGCTGAACGGTATGGCATGCTTTGTCATGCAGGTACCGGATGTCTGGTCTGTCAGCGCACTGACGGGGCAGAGTCATACCGGGGCGCGCCTGCACCGGCAGGCCAGGCAGATCAGCGCCCATTTGCACCGGCAGCACCTGATTCCGACTGCAGACCTGTCGCAAAACTGGTTTCTGGTCACGGATGAGGGCGCATTGCGGGTATTGGGTACTGTATTATTCCCGGCCTTGGCGCGACTGGCCGTGGCTGATCCGGTGGCACCGAAAATGCCTGAGTTACACACAGGCTGGCGGCGACGTTTGTGCTGGATACCATTGATGACGGCATTTGGCAGCCTGGCTGCCCTGACCATGGCTACCGGCTGGAGTTTGCAGCATTTTAACGGTTTGTCTGACAGGGGGTGGCCAAGTGTCCTGTCATCGGCGGATGCCGCTACGGTGGATGCGGTCATGACCAGGGGGGCGCTATCCACAGGCAGCATTGCTGACAGTGCCATGCAGAATGATGCCATACCGGCGGTTTCCCCGGCACTGGCTGCTGACCGGATACCCCTGCCGTTTTCGGAAAACCCGTTGCATCCGTCGCATGCCATTCCGGTACGGTCCGGAACCGACCTGACACTGTCCATGATGCCATCTGTGATGCCGTTGATTGCTGATGGTGATACCGTCATGGAAAGTCTGCCGTTACCGACTTCACCGGTTGCCACCGCTCCAGGTCCCGGTATCACGGATGAGACGGCGGCTGATTCCGGGGTGGCTACCACCGCAGCGCTGGAGACAGCACCGATTACCGATGCAGTCACATCAGTGGAAAGGCCGGGCTGGACGGCAGGGGTCGAGGCCGGGACGGCAGGGGCTGTACTGCCTGCCGCGATTGCATCAGAAACCGGCAACCTGGCCCCGCCGGTTGTTGCATCGGTAGCAGCATTGGCAACGGATGAGGTGGCTGTGCCGACTGCGATCCAGGCTCCAGCCCCGTTACGGGTCCTGGCCTCAAGGGGGGCACCGGTCGGGAGCGTATCGGCTGGCGGTACACCCGCCAGAGCGGTGCAGGCCAGGGATGATGTGCCCATGCCGTTAATAGCCGATACCGGACAGCCGGCCACTACCGGGCAACAGGCAAAGGAGAATCTGAAAGGGAGTCGCCTGCAGGCTGCGGGTATGGACCGTGAGCAGTTGGTCCGTAATGCGCAGCGTGCGATTCAACAGGGGCGGCTGGATGAGCATCCGGGCCGGGGGGCCGTCTATTTTATCCGTCTGTTACGGCGTATTGAACCGGCCAGCGCCGAGGTCCGGCATCTGGCTCGGGATGTCACCATCCGCTACCACGACCAGGCCAGAAGGGAGATGCAAACCGGAGACGCAAGACAGGCCGGGCTTTCGCTCTGGGTGGCACATCGCCTGATCAATGAGTTCAATCTGGTACAACTGAACCCGGTGCAGGAGCTGCTTAAACACCGTTTGGCCGAGTAGGGAGGGTGGCAGGTTGGCAGCTGGCCGGTTCCGGGGATCAGCCCGGACGCCTGCACAGCATGTGCTGATAGCGCGCCAGACTGCGCCAGGGTTCCTGCTGCGAGTAGCGTGCTTCCAGAGCCAGTACCTGCTGCAGGTCCAGCTGTTTGCGGAGCTGAGGGTAGGTGTAGTCGTAAAAGCAGCGGACCCCGCTCCACAATTCCAGCGCCAGCCCGGCCTGCTTCAGCCAGTCCAGCACCTGCTGTGGCAGCAGGGGGGAAATGGGCGACAGGCTCAGGCTTGTCAGGGTGTCAGGGGTGATGCTGCGGGGTTCCAGAACGGTTTTCAGCTGCCCGGCCTGCAGGTGGCGCATGGTCCGGGAGTGCTGGTTGAAGAACATCAGGGACAGCCTGCCACCGTCTTTCAGCAGGGACAGCAGGCGCTGCAGGGTGGCCAGTGGCTCGGCCAGCCATTCCAGCACTGCATGGCAGATGATCAGGTCATAGGTGCCGGGTGCTTGTGCCACCCATTCCTGAATGGTGTTTTTCTGTATGGAAACCCGATCCTGCAGGCCATGCAACTGTATATTGGCCACCGCATGGTCAAGCATTTCCTGGGCAGGTTCCAGCGTAGTAACCTGATGCCCGCAGCCTGCCAGCCAGACGGACATTTGCCCCATACCTGCTCCGGCATCAAGAACATGCAGTGGTGATGCCTGGCAGACAAGTGCCGACAGGTCACGTTGCAGGATATGCAGGCGGATTTTTCCTTTCGGGTTGTCATTGGCATAAATTTGCCGTCTGAACCGTTCACTTATACCATCAAAAATACGATCTGCTTTCATGTTCTGGAAATTTCCCGGAATACGCGGATCAATACCTTACCCACGAACTATATATAAGGCATGGAGAGTGTAATACCAAAAGACAGGGCCGGTTACCGGCTGCTTAATAACCGCTATGTGCTGACAAAATGTCTGTTCAGCGGCCCTGTCGGCCAGATTCATCTGGCGCGGGTTGTGCGTGCTGCGGACCGGAGCATCAATACTGAAGTTCTGGTACACAGCATACCGCCGGGTGTGCTGGATGATACCCGGCTTGCCAGCCGTTGTCGCATGCTTCGCCAGCAGGGGGGCAGGCTTGAGGAGCAGGGGCTGCTGCCGGTGCTGGACTGTGGTTGGCTGGAGGGTTGCGCCTGTTTTGTGCTGCAGAAGCCGCGAGCCTGGTCTTTCAGCCTGCTGAACGGGCGCGATCATGCCGGGTCGCGTCTGCATCAGCAGGCGCTGCTGATCGGGAAACGCTTGCATGAACAGAACCTGATACCGGTGGCAGACCTGCATCCGAACTGGTTCCTGGTGACGGCTGAAGGTGAGTTGCGGGTGCCGGGAACTGTGCTGTTGTCGGAGCTGACGGCTCTGGCTGGTGAGGTACTGCCGGAACCCCGGCCACGTTCTCCACCTCTGCTGCGCCATCTGCATGGGGTATCGCTCCTGGTCCTGTTGGCAAGTCTGGGGGCTATGGCCATGGTTGTTGGCTGGGTTTTGTACCGGTTTGACGGACGGTTGGGGCCTTTGCTGCTTCCGGCCCCACCCTCTGCCAGGGTGGCTGATCCACCGCTGGACTCAAGGCGCAGGGTGCCGGCTGCGCAGGCTTCCCATGATACTGATGCCAGCGATGTGGCGGACTCCCGGTTGTCAGTCGGGCAGTTCGGCTCGGCATTTTTACGGGACCGGATGCTTCCGGTGCGCGAGGAGTTCGACCCCATGCCAGAATCCGCCCACAGCCTGGATCCGTTATCGGCAGCACCGCAGTTGCAGGGATCAGTACCGGCTGACAGAACGGGTGCGACAGCGGTGCCGGAGCTGGCCGGTGTGGCGCTGGAAGATCAGGACAAGGTGCCGGTGCGTCCTGCGGTGGTTGAGAAGCCATCAGCTACAGTGGCTGGGGCCGGAGTACCGGTCAGGCCACCGGTTGTAATGCCTTCCCGATCATCGGAGCCAGCCAAACCTGAAGCACCACCGGAATCAGCAGCTGCACCATCACAGGAAGTCGCACCGGTGGCGACGGCAGCAGCAAAGCCAGCAGGGGATGCCGACCGATTAAAAGCTGCCGGGATGAATCGTGATCAGCTGATTCGCAGGGCCAATGCGGCCATTCGCCAGGGACAACTGGGTGAGTATCCGGGCCAGGGCGCAATCTATTTCATTCGCCTGCTGCGACGCATTGACCCGTCAAATCGCCAAGTCCGTTATCTGGCCCGGAATGTGGCAACAGGCCACCATGATCAGGCCAGAAACCAGATACATACGGGAGCCAGGAAGTCGGCAGCCCATTCGTTGTGGATGGCGCATCGGGTGATTCAGGAATTCAATCTGATGCCGTTGAACCCGGTGCAGGCATTGCTTGAGCACAGGCTGACCGAGATGGCCGATGAATAATGGACTGTTGGCTACCCGATAGATCAGGAGTGAGAGAATCCGGGATGGCTGGGCAGTCCAGAACCGGTTGTCGTCAGGCGGAGCACAGCCACCACAACCGGACGCGGCAGATCAGACCTTAATGAAGGCGCTGGCTGGCCGGGGCCATCAGGCTGGTCTGGTTGATTGCGCTGCTGGTGCTTTCTTTGGCCGGCTGTTCGTGGCTGCCGGTCGCATTCAGTCGGTGCTGGACCAGAATATGCTCCCACTCATAAGCCAGACTGTGGTAGGCGGTGCGAAAAACCCGGGATCCCTGGACCTCCGGTTGCTTCAGCAGCAGGGCAAGGTGCTGACAAATGCTTTCCGCCAGTTTACCGGTGTCGTAAGTCATCGGATTTTTTGCAGATTGCAGGCTATAGCGAGTCATGAGATAGCTGGTGGCAGCCAGCAGTACATCCAGTTCGGGCTTTGAGTCCGCTGTATTCACTTTTAATACTCCTCGGCACATGAAGCACAAGCTTACAGTACCTTGTTCTGGTTCGATTACGGAACAATCAGATTGTGGCTGATAAGACCATTCGGGTTGTGTCAATGGCGCATTATCTGGCTGGTGATCATTATCAGAATAATATGTTAATGATAATTATTTTCATTTGAAAAAGCAAATAATTCTTCCTGACAATCGATAATCTGTGAACCTTGCATTATCAGTGGATAGTGAAGTCCACAGGGAACCTGTACCAGTGAGGCAATGTTCTGGGCATTGCGAATGGCAGGGACGAATGACCAGCCTGCCACCGCTTTCAAAGTAGCCTGATCCAGTGGCGGGTGGCCGGAAGACCGGTGCACCTGACTGGAGATGGCTTCATGTGAAAAGGTCGGGCGGAACCCCGCTCGCTGATGGTTTGTTACCGGTGAGGTGTTGGCAATTGTGGAGCCGAACGGTGCAGCTCACTCTGCTGAAAAGTGCTGAGCGATGAAATAAAGCCGACTCAGGATCGATAATCGTGGCTGTGGTCAACCGGAGTCCCTGTTATGGCGGGAGCTGCTGATGAGCCTGCCGCCGCTGGCCGTTGATGAAGGTGCTGCCGGGTCCGGATGAAAGCGGTTATTGCACCAGGCCGTCATCCGTCATGTGCTGCCACCTGCAGCTCAAGGGTAAAGCAGGCACCACCCTGCGGGCAGTTGGCGGCCACCAGATTGCCCCGCATATCACGTGCCAATCGGTAGGAAATCGACAGCCCCAGTCCCAGCCCTTTGCCACTGGCCTTGGTGGTGAAGAAGGCTTCAAACAGGTGCTGCATGTCTTCGGCCTGGATACCGGGGCCATTGTCCCCGATCAGAAAAGTCAGCGTATTGCCCTGACGGGTTGTGGACAGCCGGATAAGGCCCGCCGGCATTTCGCCCACCGCTTCCAGGGCATTGCTGAGCAGGTTGACCAGAATCTGTTCCAGCCAGACCCGGTCAGCCAGTACCTGCGGCGGGTCGGGCAGACGCTCCTGAACCAGTGTCACGGATGAGCGTGAAAGACGTGGCTGCATGATCAGCAGGGCGGCATCCAGCGCCTGATCCGGCTGACAGGGTTCCAGCTGGCCCTGGCTTTTGCGGGCAAAAGCCTTGAGCTGGTGCGTGATGGCAGCCATGCGTTCGGTCAGGGCGGTAATTTCCTGCAGATTGGCGGCGGTCATGTCGGTGTGCCCGAGTGCAAGCAGCTGGCGCGCATTGTCGGCATAGCTCCTGATGGCCCCGAGCGGGTTATTGAGTTCATGGTTGATGGCAGCGGAAAGCTGACCCAGTGCAGCCATTTTGGCGGCCTGCACCAGTTCTTCCTGGGTGCGGCGCAATTCCAGAGTACGTGCCTCGACCTTGGTTTCCAGCTGCTCCATGGCCTGCTGCTCATAGCGGCGGCGGTTGCGGTGGTTGTGAAACAGGACCATTATCAGCAGGCTGCTCAGCCCCAATAGCAGGCTCGTGATAATCATGACCAGCCGGGTGGTACGGTTGACCTCACCCCAATCCAGCAGCAGGTGCACATACCAGTTTTGTTTGGGCATCAGGCGGTTGGTGAGCAGGTAGGTGTGATCGGCCAGTTCCGCCTTGTAGAAGTCCTGATCCAGCTGCAGGGTGGCGAAGTTGTCCAGTGCCGCGAGTGTGGTATCCGAGTAGCGGCGGTTGTGCTTCAGGGTCTCCAGCGTCCTGTCGGACAGGGGCATCAGTGTCTGCATGACCCATTCGGGGTGGCTGGCGATAAAAATGACACCCTCCGGGTCGGTGATCAGGAATTCGAACGGCTCGCGTCGCCATTCGGCCTCGATGGCCTCGACACTAGCCTTGACCACGACAATGCCGACCTGCTCCCCGAAACTGCCGGTGACCGCATGGGAGAAGTAATAGCCGCGCTCATTGGATGAGGTGCCGAGGGCATAGTAATGGCCGGGTTTGCCGGCCATGGCCTGATCATAATAGGGGCGGAAGTCGTAATTCATGCCGATAAAGCTTGTGGGCTGGTCCCAGTTGCTACTGGCCAGAGTCCTGGCCTGATTGTCAAGCAGGTAGACATCCAGCGTCCCGGCAATGCGATTGATGCGGGCCAGGTATTTGTTGATCAGGTTGTGCTCATCCGGACGCCCGTATTCGAGAAAATCACGGATGGCCGGGTTATCGGCCAGCAGGGGCGGCAGGTATTCATGTTTGGCAAGGTAGGCATCCACGGCACTGGTCAGGCGGGCCATGTGATGGCTGGCTGTGGTTTTGAGGCTTGCCACCGCACTGGTCTGCGCCAGATAGAAGGCGGTCAGCAGGGTGATGGCCGAAATCAGCAGCAGCAACCACAGCAGGGGTATGATGCTGCCTTGTGATCCCGGCCATCCTGTACGGCTGGCTGGTAAGGGTCGGATATCCTGCAGAGGTGGCAGCAGTTCAGTCAGGGCTGGATTCCCGCAGTTCCCGGCGCAGTATTTTGCCGACATTGCTTTTGGGCAGCTCATCCACGAAAGCGTAGTATTTGGGACGCTTGTAACCGGTCAGGTTCTGCTTGCACCAGGCTTTCAGCGCATCTTCCAGCTCATCCTCGCTCTGGTCGGAGTCCTGTCGGACGATAAAGGCTTTGACCGCTTCGCCCGAGTGTTCATCCGGCACACCGATTACACCCGCCTCCAGCACCTTGTCATTCAGGGTCAGCACGTCCTCCACTTCGTTGGGATAAACATTGAAACCCGAGACCAGCACCATGTCCTTGAGCCGATCCACCAGCTTTACATAGCCCTGCTCATTGATGACCGCCAGATCGCCGGTGCGCAGCCAGCCGTCGCTTCCCAGCACCTTGGCGGTTTCCTCCGGGCGTTGCCAGTAGCCCTGCATCACCTGCGGGCCGCGAATCCAGAGCTCACCGGTTTCATGAAAACCCAGCTCCTGACCGTTTGCATTGCGGATGCTGACTTCGGTTGAGGGCAGTGGCAGGCCGATCATGCCATTGTATTCAGGAAGGTCCGGGGGATTGATGCAGGCTGCCGGCGAAGTTTCCGTCAGGCCATAAGCCTCCAGCAGGGTAGTGCCCGTGATCTTGCGCCATTGTTCCGCCACCGCGCGTTGTACGGCCATGCCGCCACCCAGGGCAATCTTGAGGTCCGAGAAATCCACACTGTCAAAACCGGGCGTATGCAGCAGGGCATTGAACAGGGTGTTGACTCCGGTGATGAAGGAAAATTTTTCCTGTTTCAGGGTCTTGATGAAAACAGGCAGATCACGCGGGTTGGTGATCAGGATATTCTTGGCTCCGATCTTGAGGGCAAACAGGGCATTGGCGGTCAGGGCAAACACATGATACAGCGGCAGTGCAGTGATGAAGACCTCTTGTCCCGGTTTCAGGTCATGTGCGGTCCAGGCTTCGGCCTGCAGCAGGTTGGCAATCATGTTGCGGTGGGTCAGAGCTGCTCCCTTGGCCATACCGGTGGTGCCGCCGGTGTACTGCAGGAAGGCAATGTCCTGATGGGTCAGGGAGGCATCTTCAAGCTTGCGGGCAGCGCCCTGCTGCAGTGCCTGCCGGTAACTGACTGCCGTCGGCAGGGTGTAGGCCGGTACCATTTTTTTGACATGGTGGACTACAAAATTGACCAGCCAGCCCTTGAGGCCACCGACCAGATCCCCGGCGCCGGTGAGGATGACTGTCCTGACTTCGGTATCCGGCAGCACTTTTTCCAGTACATAGGCAAAGTTGTCCATAATAACGATGGCTTTGGCACCGGAATCCTGCAACTGGTGTCGCAGCTCACGTTCGGTATACAGTGGGTTGGTATTCACTACAATCAGCCCGGCACGGAAGGCCGCAAACAGGGCGACCGGATACTGCAGCAGGTTGGGCATCATGATGGCGATCCGGTCTCCGTGCTGAAGGCCGGCCTCATGGCGCAGGTAGGCGGCAAAATCACGGGTCAGCCGGTCAAGCTCCCGATAGGTCAGTACCTTGCCCATATTGCTGTAGGCCGGCTTGTCCCGATACTGCTGCACACTGGTATGAAAGATGTTCAGCAGGGAAGGGTAAGGGGCGGTATCAATGGTCTGAGGCACCGTAGCGGGATAGTGTTGCAGCCAGACTTTTTCCATGATTCCTCCAGAGGTTTAGCTGTTGTTTATCCGTTATGGCATCATTTTTATCACAACTTGTCAGCTGTCGTCATATTCATGACGCAGCACGGGGGCATCCGCTGCCGGCGGGGTCACCGGTGTCTGATCCAGGCTGGCCAGCAGCCGCCCCGGTTCGGGACCGAACATTTCCGCCAGCAGGGCACGTGAAGTCTGACCCAGCTGCTCCCGGCTCAGGGTGCGCGGGGCGAATAACTGTGCCTGTGTGAACGGGCGGTTGAGGTACAGGATCTGTTCGGTGCCCGGATCGAAGGCCGATTCCCGGCTGATTCTGGCGATACGTCCCAGGTTGATGCCCCGACCATCATCAAAGATCAGCAGGTGCGGGGCGAGCTGACGGTACGGGTCGGGTCGGGGAAAGTCGACAATGGCCAGCAGGATCAGGGGTGTGCCGGAAATTTTTATTCCGGCATTAATGTCCGTCATGTTGATTTCAGCCACAAATACCGGCTGGCCAACCACTGCCTGCAGTTTCTGCAGGGCTGTGAAATAATCTGCGGCAGGCCAGAGTCCGTTGTCGGTTTCTGCCGGGTCAGCCGTATTCGCATCGTTTTGGCAAGACATTGTTCAATTTCCAGAAAGCCGGGAATGCTATGATAAAAATGTTGACGTGATCACCGGACTGCCAGGGCTTTCCACTTGTGCAGACTACTTGCAACCCGCCCACAAGGATGTTTCCAGGTAAGTTATGATACAGGATTTGCGTTTCGAGCAGTTGACCCGCTGGGTGCAGGGTCTGCCGGACTGGGAAGCCGCCCGGCTGCAACCCGCGTCCGTTGATGCCAGTTTCCGGCGTTATTTCCGCGCCAGTCAGAATGGACGCACGGCCATTGTCATGGATTCCCCGCCGGACCGGGAGGACCCGCTTCCGTTTGTCGATATCACCCAGCGTCTGCTGGACCTGAACATCCATGCCCCGACGATTCTGGCCCGGAACCTGCTGGATGGCTTTCTGCTGCTGGAAGACCTGGGGGATACCCTGCTGCTGGATGCCCTGATGCCGGATAATGCCGATAATCTTTATCGGGAAGCCATGAATGTCCTGCTGCAACTGCAGCGCGCTGATACCACCCATCTGCCACATTACGGTGCTGCCCAGCTGAGTATGGAAATGCACCTGATGCCGGTGTGGTTTCTGCAGCGGCACCTGGCGTTTGCCGAGGCTGCGCTGCCGATGGAACTGATTCAACGTACCATCGACAACCTCGTCAGTGCCGTGACCGCTCAGCCTTATGTTTTCATGCACCGTGATTTTCATTCCCGCAATCTCATGGTGCAGGATGATGATTCGCTGGCGGTTATTGATTATCAGGGCGCTGTTTACGGGCCGGTCACTTATGACCTGGTATCGTTGCTGCGCGATTGCTATATCACCTGGCCGGAGCAGCGGATGACGCGCTGGGCATTGACGTTTCACAAGGAAGCCATCGCAGCAGGTACCCTGCCGCCCGTGGACGAAACTTCCTTTCTGCGCTGGTTTGACCTGACCGGTCTGCAGCGTCATATCAAGGTACTGGGCATCTTCTGCCGCCTGTTTCATCGGGATGGCAAGCCCGGTTACCTGAAGGACCTGCCACGGGTGCTGGATTATGTGATCAGTGTGGGATTGCAGCATCCGGAGACCGTGACCCTGGCCGAATGGATGCGTCAGGAACAGCTGACCGAGCGTATTACCGAACTGGCTCCGGTTGCTGCCGCTGCGGCTGCATAAAGGAATGACATGAAGGCAATGATCCTGGCTGCCGGGCATGGCGTGCGCATGCGTCCCCTGACGGATCACACCCCCAAACCGCTGCTGGAAGCCGGTGGCAAACCCCTGATCGTCTGGCATATCGAGAAACTGGCCCAAGCCGGGTTTCGGGAGATTGTCATCAATATTGCCTGGCTGGGCTGGATGATTCCGGAAGCGCTTGGCGATGGGGCACGCTGGGGGGTGCAGCTGCATTACTCCGATGAGCAGGCTGAGGGGGCGCTGGAAACGGCTGGTGGCATCATCAAGGCACTGCCGTTACTGGGTGATGCGCCGTTTTTGATTGTCAACGGGGATGTCTGGTGTGATTATCCCTGCCTGCCCCAGGCCCCGCCGGACGGTTTTCTGGCCCATCTGGTCATGGTGCCCAACCCGGTGCAGCACCCCGAGGGCGATTTCAGCCTGCAGGATGGTCGCGTTGCCCTGAACGAGGAGCCGCGTTACACCTACAGCGGCATCTCCTGCTACCACCCGGCTTTCTTTGCCGGGACCGGGCCGGGCAAGCGCCCGATGCTGCCGTTGTGGCAGGCGGCGATTGCCCGTGGGCAGGTCAGTGGCGAGCTGTACCGGGGGACGTGGATGGACATCGGCACTCCCGAGCGGCTGGCGCAGCTGTCAGCGTGTCTGGCGCAGACTGTCTGACCCGGTCTGTCTCAGCAGGCACTTTACCCTTTTCAGCAATGCAGATCACGCGGATCATCCCGATAACCACCCTCCACTCCCTTGACCGCAACAGCCACGGCATCATGGGCATGCAGGCTTTCCAGATGGTTGACCCGGATCCAGAAGTCGCGCACGGCAATATCCTCTGACAGTGCCAGTTTCAGGCGGCGGGCGGCATCTTCGCAGAACATGAGGTTGGCGGCATTGAGGCGGGCAAACTCCTGCTCGTCCTCGCGCTTGACGGCGGCCTGCACCGGGGTCTGCAGGGCATTCTCGATCCGGTCTATCAGGCTGGTCAGTGGCAGTTTGCGCAGTTTCTCGGACAGTTTGACCCGGACCTGGGCGATACTGCGCTGGCTGTGCGGGGTAGCGCTGATACCCTGCGTGGTACCGAGCCACTCGTGTACTTCATGCGTGCTGACCTTGCCGTTGCTGCCGAAGGTGTCGCGGAAGCCTTCCTGAATCAGCTGGCGTGCCAGCGCGGCGGAGCAGGGGCAGGTTGAGGAATAGGGGACTTCCACCTGAACTTCGGTTTCAAACTGGTTATGGCGCAGGGTGGCAACAAGGCGTACCGGGTAGTTTTTCCAGCCTGAATTCCCGCTTTTGAGCGATTCGCGCTTTTCATAGTAGTTGAAGCGGCATTCCAGATAGGCGGCATCACTCAGGCCCTGGTGCGAGCCGACAAACTGGCTGATGACCTGACGCAGCAGCTCCGGTTCCAGTGTGTTCATGGCCAGCACCTTGTCCAGAGCCAGATACAGGCGTGACATGTGAATGCCCTTGCTGTCCGGGTCGGCCAGATTGACATAGGCCTGTACTTTGGCGAGGGTCTGAATCTGTCCGCCATCCGGACCGGTGAGAAAAACCGGCAGCTCAATGTCACTCATGCCCACCCAGTTCAGGGTGCCCTTGGGACCTGCGTGTGGCTGATTGGCGACGTCAGGCATGACGTTGCATGGCAGTTCCTGACAGGCATTGGTTGCGCTCATGTAAAGCTCCTGAGACTGTGAAATGGGGAAAACAGGGTTATCATGGTGCCGACAGTATCAGAACACAAGGCACGGTGATAATTTACCTGCCGGGTATGGCACATTGTCCGCACGGGAGTGGTTCTGCGGGGATGGCTGATGGCGGGCTGTCGGGGGAGGAGCTGCCTTGCTGGCTGTGGCTGTCTGCCGGAAAAACCGGCTCAGGACAGCTTGCGCGGACTGTGGAAAAATCCCAGAAGCCAGTGATAGAACGGCCACAGTACCAGACTGCCCACCAGCGGGGCCCAGTAGTTGAAACCCTGTCCGGTGTAGCTGGTCATGCTGCGTATCCACAGGTTGACCAGCATGAAAATACCCACCACGATGAACAGCAGGGCAAACTGCTGCAGGTAGGCTTCCGGACTCATGCGCAGGCCCAGCCGTATGGAAAAATAGGCCACCATCACATAGCTGAAGGCATGCTGCCCCATCAGCGAGCTGGACATGGCGTCTGTCATCAGCCCGATGACAAAGGCCATGAACAGGCTGGTTTTCTGGCGGATCACCAGTGCCCAGTGAACCAGGGCCAGTACCACCCAGTCCGGCAGCCAGACTTCCCAGGTACCGGACAGCGGCAGGTTGTTGAGGCCGACCGAAATCAGCAGGGAAAGCCATACGGCACCGGTGAAGCGCGGAATGTTATCCGTCATTGCCAACAGGCTCCTGAGGTGATGTGTTGGCCGGGGCCAGGGTACCCGGTGTTGTGCTGTTCTGCGGCCTTTCCGGCGGTATATTGGCCGGTTGCTGCGGCAGCGTGGCAACGGGTGTCTGCTGCGGTATCGGGTCCACGCGCCACAGCAGCAGAACCTCGCGGGTATCATCGAAATTCAGCAGCGGCTCGGCCCGGATATTGGCAAACTGGCTGCCCGGCACATACTGCACCCCGTTGGGAAGTACCCGTGCCACCGGAAAATCCGGCGGGAACAGCTTGTCGAGTCCGGAACTGACGAACAGATCCCCTTCCCGTACATCCGTGGTGGCTTCAACACTTTTGAGGTCCAGAATGGTCGGCTTGCCGGTGCCGTTGGCCAGTGCCTTCATGCCGGTGCGCTGGTGCCGTACCGGTATGGTGTGCAGGCGGTCGGTCAGCAGCAGGACATTGGAACTGAAGGGTGTCACCTCGATGACCTGACCGAAGATATTGCCGCCCTGACCCACGACAACCTGTTTTTCAAACACGCCATCACGGGTACCCTTGTTCAGGGTGACAACCTGACGGCCACGGTTTTCGGCAGCACTGAGGATTTCTGCCATGGTAAAGGTATAGCCGGGGCGCTTTTCGGCTTTCAGCAGGGCACGCAGGCGCTCGTTCTGTTGCTCCAGTATCTCCATGTCCCGGTACTTGACCGAATACCGCAGCAGCTGTCTGCGCAGCTCATCATTTTCCGCCAGCATCAGGGAGTGATCGGCAAAAAAGGCCGTGGTGTAGTCATACATCTTGAAGGGGGAGTCAACCATGACCTGCAGCGGGTAGGACACCATATTGAAGCCGGTCCTGACGGCAGGGACAATGTTTGAGCGCTGTGCCGGAGCGGAAGTGCGGTCAAAGTAGTCAAACGCCATCAACGTCAGCGCGATCAGGGAAAAGACAACAAACTGGAACGAAAGTCCCGGTGTTGAATGGTGATCAATGTCGTTAATGGTAGCCTCCACTCTCCAGCATGAGCTGGATGCCAATCCGCCTGTGCTTTGGAAAGAAGTCTTTTATTCGGTGACCGGATTATTTCGGGCTGGTCAGTGATCAGTCCGTTGCAAGAAAGGCATCGCCCTCTGCTTCCAGCATTTCCAGTATCTTGCCGCCACCGCGTGCCACACAGGTCAGCGGGTCATCGGCGATCACGACCGGAATGCCGGTTTCTTCCATCAGCAGGCGGTCCAGGTCACGCAGCAGTGCGCCTCCACCGGTCAGCACGATACCCCGGTCAGCCACATCGGCTCCCAGTTCCGGCGGTGTCTGTTCCAGTGCGGTCTTGACGGCGCTGACAATGCCGAACAGCGGTTCCTGCAGGGCTTCGAGAATCTCGTTGCTGGTCAGCGTGAAGCTGCGTGGCACACCTTCAGACAGGTTGCGGCCCTTGACTTCGATTTCCAGCAGTTCCTTGCCCGGATAGGCCGAGCCGATCTCGCACTTGATGCGCTCGGCAGTGGCCTCACCGATCAGCATGCCGTAGTTGCGGCGCACATAGCTGATGATGGCTTCATCCAGCCGGTCGCCACCGATACGCACGGATGCCGAGTAAACAATGCCGCGCAGGGACATGATGGCCACTTCGGAAGTGCCGCCGCCAATATCCAGCACCATGGAGCCGATGGCCTCATCCACCGGAATGCCGGCTCCGATGGCTGCCGCCATGGGCTCTTCAATCAGGTAAACCTTGCGTGCACCGGCCCCGAGGGCGGAGTCCTTGATGGCGCGACGTTCAACCTGGGTGGCACCACAGGGTACGCAGATCAGTACACGGGGACTGGGACGCAGAATACGGCCGGAATCCACCTTGCGGATAAAGTGCTGGAGCATTTTCTCCGTGTAGGTGAAATCGGCAATGACCCCGTCTTTCATCGGACGGATGGCAGTAATGTTTTCCGGAGTTCGTCCCAGCATTTTCTTGGCTTCGATACCGACAGCTTCAATAGATTTCGGGCCGCCCGGGCCACGATCCTGGCGGATGGCGACAACGGAAGGCTCATCCAGCACAATCCCCTTGCCGCGCATGTAAATAAGGGTATTTGCCGTTCCAAGATCGACAGAGATGTCGTTGGAAAACAAACCAGAAATGGCTTTGAACATTGCTGTTAACGTCCGGTAGTTAAATAAAAATCATGATTGAATCGCAGAGAACATCCTGTGTGATTCGGCTTCTTCCATGCCGGCAAGGCTGGGGGGAATTTCAAGAGTGCTAAATTTAACAACCGTGTTGATTGAGGGCAAGTAGCCATTCTCCCGCGGGACGGGATATTGTCCGGTTTCTGATTGTTACTCATGTCAAGCAGCCCTGAAGTGTTGTTTTTTTTGCAAGATTATCACAGGAGGCTTGTGGATGGCTATTCGTGGCAGAGGAAAAATTGTGCTTGACCCGATGAAATGCTTTCTTTGATCCACCTTGCCAGAGCCTGTCCGGGCGGTTGCGGGAAGCTTGATCCCTGAGTATTCCGCCGAGTGTTAAACTACTTTTCCAGGGCCGGGACGCCGGATTGCCCTGATGCCATCTCCGGTGAGTGAAAATGGTGTTTAAGTGCATGATAATAAAGTCAATAAATCCTGAGTCAATAAATGGCTTTTAAAAGTGGTGAAGTGTGATGGGGTATAGTGGCAGAGGGTTATTACCACCAAAGGAGTATTGAAAATGAAAAAGATCATGTTATCAGTCATTTGGCTGGGATGCTGGTCTGTTGCGTCGGTGGCGGATGCTGATGAAGCGCTGAGGGGCCGGACGATCGGTGTTACCTGTGCCGGTTGTCACGGTACTGACGGGGTTGGCAGCGATATGATTCCCACCTTGAAAGGAAAGGATGCCGCGTCACTGGAAGCACTCCTGACGGAATACAAGGCCGGAGAGCGGACCGGCTCGGTCATGCCGCGGATTGCCAAAGGCTATTCAGCGGCTGACATCAAGGCCGTTGCCGCCTATTTTGCCAGTCTGCAAGACTGATCCGTGTATCGCGAAGGAGAAAATCATGAACAAACACACATTCAACAGACGACGGTTTCTCGGGCTGGCCGCTGCTGCACCGGCAGGGCTGGGGATATTGGGGGCCAGTCACAAGGCAGCAGCTGCCGGAACTCAAGGCGGCGGGCATGTCGTTATCGTCGGCGGGGGGTTTGGCGGGGCTACTGCTGCCAAATACATTCGCAAGTTTGATGCGGGTATCAAGGTTACATTGATCGAACCGGGCAAAACCTATGTCACCTGCCCCGGCAGTAACTGGGTACTGGCCGGGATGCGCGAGCTGTCCAGTCTGACCCAGCGTTATGACAGACTCGGAAAGGACTGGGGGGTCGAGGTCATTCATGACACCGTGACGGATATTGATGCCATCGGCAAGTCCGTGAAACTGGAAGGTGGCAGTACCCTGAGCTACGACCGTTTGATCGTGTCACCCGGTATTGCCCTGCAGGATAACGTGGAGGGTTATGACGCATCCGTTTATGACAAGGTGCCACACGCCTGGAAAGCCGGGCCACAGACTACCCTGCTGCGGGACCAGATCGTGGCCATGGAGGATGGCGGTACCATCATTATCGCCTGTCCACCAAATCCGTTCCGTTGCCCGCCCGGCCCTCCCGAACGAATCAGCATGATTGCCGCCTACCTCAAGCAGAACAAACCCCGGTCCAAGATTCTGGCGCTGGATGCCAAGGACTCTTTTTCCAAGAAAGGGCTGTTTGAGCAGGGTTGGGAGGCTTTATACGGTTATGGTACTGAAAACAGCATGATCGAATGGGTTCCGGCTGCGGAAGGTGGCAGGGTTCTGCGGCTGGATGTGGCTGACATGAGCGTAATTGCCGGGGATTTTGAGGAAAAACATGTCGGTCAGGTCATCAATATCATTCCGGCCCAGAAAGCCGGTATCATTGCCCAGAAAGCCGGATTGACGGATGACAGTGGCTGGTGCCCGGTGAATCCGGCAACCAGTGAGTCGACTTTTCACCCCTACATTCATGTCATCGGGGATGCTTCAATTCAGGGAGCCATGCCCAAATCCGGTTATGCTGCCAACTCTCAGGCCAAGGTTTGTGCCGCCCATATTGTTGCCATGCTGCGTGAACAGGAGGCTGTCAGTCCCTCCTGGGTCAACACCTGCTACAGTCTGGTGGGCGAGGATTATGGCATTTCGGTGGCTGCTGTCTATGAAATCAGGGATGACAGGATTGCCGAGGTTGAAGGTGCCGGCGGGGTCAGCGATATTAATGACCTGAGCATCCGCCCTGCAGAGGCCACTTTTGCCAGGGCATGGTATGACAGCATTACCCGCGACACCTGGGGATAAGGCAGCAGGGGTGTTCAATCCGGAAGTATTGATGACGTATGGAATTAGCCCGCCTTGTGCGGGCTTTTTGCTTTAAACTGTGCAGTCTGGTCGATTCTGACCGATTTGTGATGGAAGTACTTGACAAGATGATGCAAAAGGACAGCCTGCACCGTTTCCTCCTCGATCAGCTCGATATTCGTGGTGAGTGGGTACATCTGGATGAGGTCTGGCAGCAGTTACAGTCCCGTGCGGATTATCCGCCTCCGGTGTGTGAGGTGCTGGGGCAGGCGTTGGCAGCGGTGGTGCTGCTGTCGGCTACGGTCAAGCACCGGGGGTCCCTGATTTTACAGATACGGGGAGACGGGCCGGTACATCTGCTGGTGGTACAGGCAACGCCGGAAGGTACCGTGCGGGGGCTGGCGCGCTGGAGTCGGGTGCCGGAGCAGCAGGATCTGGCCGGTATTTTCGGGCAGGGACACATTGCCATTACCATGGAAGCAGCCTCAGCGGATCAGGAGCGCTATCAGGGCATTATTGCCCTGGAGGGTGGAAATCTGGCTCAGGCACTGGAAGGCTATTTTGCCCGCTCCGAACAGCTGCCGACCCGGCTGCACCTGTTCAGTGATGCGCAGGTCGCTGCCGGTGTGTTGCTGCAGCGTTTGCCGGGTACCCGGCCTCCGGCAGCCGGGCCGGTGGCTCTGGATGAGGATTGGCAGCGTTGTTCGCTGCTGCTGGAGACCCTGAGTGAGCAGGAACTGCGGGAGCTGGATGCCGCTTCCTTGGTTTTCCGCCTGTTTCATGAAGACGAGCCACGTTTGTTTGAAGGCCGGTCAGTCCGGTTTCACTGTGGCTGCAGCCTGCAGAAAGTCAGTGACATGGTGCGGTCGCTGGGTGAGGACGAAGCGCAGTCAATTCTGACCGAGCAGGGCATGATTGAAGTAACCTGCGAGTTTTGTAACTGCCAATACCGCCTGGACCCGGTGGATGTGGCCGGTCTGTTTACCCGTGTTCCCGTGGAGCCGGGCAGTCGCACCATTCACTGAGGGGGAACGTTATGCTGAATTACCGTATTTTTGGCCAGATCGAGCACCGGATCGCAACACCGTTGGTGGTCTTGCACGGCTTGCTGGGGTCACTGGACAACTGGAATGCTTTTGCCCGCAAGCAGGCCATGGACCATCGACCGATTATTGCCATGGACCTGCGCAATCATGGGGATTCACCCCATGTGAGTGGCATGTCCTACCGCCTGATGGCACAGGATGTGGTGGAGGTGATCCGGCATCTGGAGCTGGAGCGGGTCGACCTGATGGGGCATTCCATGGGCGGCAAGGTGGCCATGACGCTGGCGCTGAACCAGCCGGAGGTGCTGCGCCAGCTGCTGGTTGTGGACATTGCACCGGTCAGTTACCCGCCACGGCACCAGGCGCTGTTGCAGGCCATGCTGACCATGCCGCTGGCCAGTTTCAGCAACCGGCGTGAGGCCGACCAGTGGCTGGAGCCGACCGTGTCACAGCCACTGGAGCGGGCTTTTCTGCTCAAAAACCTGATGTGGGGCGACAATAAGCGCTTTGTCTGGCGCTGTAACCTGACGGAAATTGCCCGCCATTATCTCAATATCACGGCTTTCCCCGCCGGTCAGCAGCAGTTTCAGGGGGAGACATTGTTCATTTACGGCGGGCAGTCAAATTACATGCAGGATGATGGCTGGGCAGCCGCCCGGTATTATTTCCCCAAGGCGCGTCGGGAGCGGCTGGACGAAGCCGGGCACCTGCCGCACGTCGAGGTGCCGGAGCCTTTTGCTGCGCTGGTGAACCGCTTCCTGAGTTAACGAGCCGGTGGCGTTCCCGGACGCGTGTGCACGGTGATTGACTGCCATGGCCGGCTACTTTCAGGAGCGGATTTCTGCCTGCCAGTGGCGCTCCAGCAATAACAGCTGCTCCAGTTCTTCGGGGCTGAAGCCGGCCTGCAGTCGGCCTTCGGTATAAAAGGGACCCCGTACCGGGGCCTGCATCACTTCCCGCAGCAACTGACGGAATGTGCTTTCCGGCTCCAGACCGCGCTGCCGGCACAGGTAGCGGAACCAGTGTGAACCGATGCGTACATGGCCGATTTCATCACGCAGGATCACCGCCAGTACCTCCACACTGTCAGTATCATTCACTGAACGCAGCCGCTCCATCATGCCGGGCGTGACATCCAGCCCGCGTGCCTCCAGTACCCGCGGGACCAGTGCCATGCGCACCATGGGATCATGATCTGTCTTGCAGGCCTGCTCCCAGAGGCCGTTATGGGCCGGCAGATCACCATAATCCGCTCCCAGTTTCCGCAGGCGCTGGCGGACCAGACTGAAATGCAGGGCTTCTTCCGCAGCCACCTGCAGCCAGTCCCCGTAGTAGTCTGCCGGCATATCCCGGAAGCGGTAAGCCGCATCCAGGGCCAGATTGATGGCATTGAATTCGATGTGTGCCACGGCGTGCAGCAGGGCAATACGCCCGGCGGTGGTCGTGAGTTTACGCTGTTTCACGGCACGTGAATGTACCAGCACGGGACGGGGCGGGCGTCCGGGGACCGGGATGGTTTCGGGGGGTGGCTGCCCGCTCGGGTCACAGTTCAGCATGCCCTGTTGCCATTGCTGCCAGAGCGCACCGGCCTGCTGCAACTTGCGTTCCGGGTCGGTCTGCATCAGGCACTGGTAAGCCAGCGGGAAAAGACTGTTCATGGGTTACTCATGAGGCAGGCCTTCCGCGCTGGAAGCTGAAGGCTGGCAGCCCGGTTGTCTCGATAGACTGGATGGGGGACCAGTGCAGTTGCTCATCAAGTACCGCCCAGTCGCCGGCATCCGGAGCCGGCTGGTCCCAGTTATCATCCTGCAGTTTCAGCCCGTGACAGTGAAGCTGATCCAGCCGGGCGTGTAAGGTGGTCAGCAGTGCCTGCGTGGTTTCGCACAGCCGTGAGGCCCCGGCAGACAGCAGGAACAGGCAGGCCGCGTTGGCTGGAATGGCTTCCAGATAGCGCAGCAGGGTGGCGGCGGCCTGCCGGGCCGAAGCGCTGGGGGCCGGTTGCCCCACCTCGCGCAGTACCAGATGCGGGTTGCCCATGAGTCCGGCTTCAAACTGCCCCTGCTGGCTGATCAACAGGGCTGATTTCAGTTCGTTTTCCAGATAGCGCCGGACCCCGGCATACATGGCCCCGGCTGCCTGCCCCAGTGCCACCACATGGCAGGAGGGCAGCTCACCATCCTGCATCAGGGTGTGATAGACTGCCTCGGCAACCGGTTCATGACTCAACGGCCCGCACTCTCCATCATCTGCAGGCGCTCCCGTGCCAGAGTCGCCGAGTTGCTGTCCGGGAAGAAGCGGATCGTGTCTTCCAGGGTACGGCGGGCAAACTCCCAGTTTTCCAGTTCATAGAAGGAGTAACCCAGTTTCAGGGCTGCTCCCGGAGCCTTGGGGCTGTCCTTGTGCAGTTTGAGCACCTGCATGAACTCGTCCGAGGCGGCGGCAAAGTCTTTCTGGGCATACAGGGCCTCTCCCAGCCAGTACTGGGCATTGGCGGCCAGTTCGTGGGCGGGATACCGGCTCAGAAAGGCCCGGAAAGCCGGGATGGCCTGTGCCGGATCGTTAACCAGCAGGCGGTAGGCGTCGTTGTACTCGGACTTGGCCTGATTGGGGTCGACCCTGCTGGCCAGAATCGGCTGTGGCGTTGCAGGTGTTGCGGTGTCTGCCGTGGCCTGATTTTCAGCCTGTTTTTCGACGGTACCGTAGTAGTAATAGCTGTCCGGACTTTGCGGATCAACTTTCTCGGGGGATGGCTGTTCCAGATTGACCGTGACATCCGGTTGTGGAGCAGGGTTTTCACTCAGTCCGGCAGGAGGAGGCGTCACTGTACTATCCGGGCTGTCCGGGACCAGTGTCGCTGCATCTGTCCCGGTACTGTCCAGCGGTGCAACCGGAGGCGGGACCACCGTGACCGGTTCGGCATTACCTGCTGTCGGGGGATTGAGATGGCTCCCGGTACCGGGGGCGGTTTCCAGCGCCGGTATGTCGTCCACACCCATGGCGTCACTGGACAGGTCCGGTTCCGGCTGTCCTGCAGCAGACGGCATGACCGGTAAATCCGGCGTATCCAGGTCCAGCGGTTCGGTCAGGGTGTTGACCCCTTCGATGGCAGGTTCCTCGGGCGTCATAATGACGCTGCCGGCGGGTTCTGCCACCCCGGTACCGGCAGGCTGGTCAGTCTGGATTTCGTTGAGCTGGTGTTTCAGGACTTCATTTTCACCCTGGAGGTTGTTGACCTGTTGCTCCAGCTGGTTGAGGCGCTCCAGCAGCTGGACCGCCACTTCTTCGGATACGGCATGAGCGGGCGGCCCGATCGTCGCCCCGACAAGTATTGAAAACAGCAAGCCCGATTTTAATTGTTTTGACATGGGTTTATTCCCCTGCGTAGATGATTTCCACCCGGCGGTTTCTGCTCCAGGAGTTTTCAGTGTGCCCCTGCGCAGCCGGGATTTCCTCGCCATAACCGACCACATCGGCCTGGTTGGCGCCAACCCCCTTGATTTTCAGGTAATCAAGGACTGAATAGCCGCGTTTCTCTGAAAGGGCCACATTATACTCGCGTGACCCACGTTCGTCTGCATGCCCTTCCAGACGAATGGTCAAGTTGGGGTAGGCTGACAGCAGGGCGGCGTGGGCGTCCAGTACCGGATAGAATTCAGCCCGGATACCGGACTGGTCGTAATCAAAGTAAATGGTGCGCTGGGACAGGATGGAGCCTGGATTGCGCAGGTCGGAGGGCGCGTAGCTGCCACCCTTGCCACCGGTGTAGCCCCCGCCGTAATTGTCGCTGCCACCCCCGTAATTATTGTTGGCATAGTTGCCCTGACCGCCCCCGTAGTTGTTGTTACCGCTGCCCCCGCCGTAATTATTACCGCTGCCGCCCCCGTAGTTGTTACCGCCATAACCGCCCTGGCCGCCGCCATCGTTGTTGCCACCGTAACCGCCCTGGCTGCCACCGTTGTTGCCGCTGCCATAACCGGAGCCACCGCCGTTACTGGCATTACCGCTGCCAGTGCCCCCCCGGCCGGAACCATAACCACCCGATCCGGAGCCGCCATTGTTGCCACCATTTTGGCTTGTATCTCCCGCACCGGCACCGCCATTGGCGGGACTGCAGCCTGCACCACCACAACCTGTATCGTTGCCGATGCCTGCTCCGGGGTTCATGGGGGCCACCTGCGGGGTGCAGCCGGTGGCTGCCAGAGAGGATGCCAGCACCAGACCCGCCAGCAGCCGGCCCGGTTTCATCAGCTCAACATTAAATCTGACACACGTATTCATAGAAGGATTTCCTGCAATGCTCAAGGATTAGGGTGTTAGTTCAGGTAAGGAGACCAGGCCGGGTCACGCACATCACCGACAGGGGCGGTCAGGGTCTGGCGTGCCTTGCCGTTGGCACTGGCAACCACCAGAATTTCCCGGCCGCCGGTGCGGGTGGCGTAAAGCACCATGGCACCGTTGGGGGCCAGTACGGGTGATTCATCCACGCCGCCACGGGAGATGGCGTTGACCTGTCGGGAGGAGGCGTTCATGAGGGCAATATGGAAACGGTTTCCGTCACCACTGACCATGGCCACTGTATTGCCGACTATGCTGGGAGCCGAGTTGTAGCGGCCGGAGAAGGTCATGCGGTTACCGTTGCCGCCGGCCACGCTGGTGCGGTACAGCTGGGGGCTGCCACCCTGATCCGAGGTATAGACGATGGTGTTGGCATTGGCCCAGGCTGGCTCGGTCTCAATGGCGCGTGAGTTGGTGATCTGGCGCAGACCGGTGCCGCTGGTATTGATCACGTAAATATCGGCATTGCCGCCCTCGGACAGGCTCAGGGCGATCCGGCTGCCGTCCGGAGACCAGGCCGGTGCGCCATTCATGCCCGGCTCCTGGGTCAGTACCCGTTTTGAGCCACTCACCAGGTCCTGGATGTAGATGGCGGACTGGCCGGTTTCAAACGAAACATAGGCCAGCTGGCGTCCGTCCGGAGACCAGCTTGGGGACATAATGGGTTTGCCGGAGCTGAGTACGGTGCGCGGATTGAAGCCATCGGCATCGGCCACCACGAGTTGGTAGGTTTGCCCCTGGGGCGGGCCGAAGCTGGCAATATAGGCAATACGGGTGTCAAAAGCTCCCTTGATACCGGTCAGGCGTTCAAAAATCAGGTCGGCGGCCTTGTGTGCCATGCGGCGGGGACTGGGGTGGGGCGGGATACGGAAGCTGGCTGCCCGCTGGCCGGTGGCGACCGTGATGATCTCGAACTCCAGCCCGCCGGCTTCACGTCCGGTGACGATGTATTCAGCACCGGTATCGCGCAGAATTTCGCGTGGAATGACCTGCCCCATTTGCAGTGGGCCGGCACGCAGGGAGTCAATCAGGGTAAAACGCCCGCTGCGGGCCAGATCGGCTTCAACAATACTGGCCAGATCACCTCCCTCAAACGGCGCGATAATGACCGGAACGCCATCCTTGACGCCATCGGTGATCCTGATGACCAGTTCGGCCCGGACTGTCAGGGACAGCAGCAGGCTGAACAGGAGCAGTATGGTTGTTGCGAATGACTTCTTGTGCATGGCTATGGCTCAAATATTAACCTAAGGGTCTGGTTGTACAGTTCCGCCGTATCCGGTCGCGGATAAGGCTCGGATTTACGCAGGGCCGCAATCAGGGAGTCACAGAACTGGGGTGTGCCGTTGCAGTCCGAGACCCGCAGGCGTTCAATCATGCCGGGTGGGCGTACCTTCAGGGTCACGATGGCGCGCATGCCGAAAGTATCTGCCGGCTCGATCCAGTTGGCACTGACCCGTGCCTTGATATTCTCGCCCCAGGCCAGGGCCGCCCGTTCCAGGGCCCGTGAGTCAGCAGCTGATGACTGGCCTGATGACTGGAGCGCCTGCTGGCGTTGGCGTTCCCGTGCAGCACGGGCACGGTCGGCTGCTGCCTGTTGTTGGGCCAGCCGTTTTTCCTCGGCCTGCTGCCATTCCGCCAGATCACGGGCACGCTGCCTGTCCCGCCCGGCTTTCAGGCGAGCTGTTTCGGCCTCCTGCTTTTTACGATCCTGCTCTTCCTGCCATTTCTGCTGATATTCTGCCCGCTTGCGGTCCAGTGCTTCCTGTTTTTTGCGTTCTTCTTCGGCCTTTTGGCGTGCCAATGCCTCTTCCTGACGTTTTTTGTCTGCCTCGGCTTTCAGGCGAGCTGTTTCGGCCTCCTGTTTTTTGCGCTCCTGTTCTTCGTGCCATTTCTGCTGATATTCGGCCCGCTTGCGGTCCAGTTCTTCCTGTTTTTTGCGTGCAGCCTCGGCTTCCTGACGCTTTTTCTCTTCTTCAGCACGCTGACGGGCTTCTTCGGCCTCCCGTTTTTTGCGTGCCTGTTCTTCTTCCCATTTTTTCTGGTATTCAGCCCGTTTCTGTTCTTCTTCAGCCTTGCGGCGCTCGGCAGCTTCACGCCGTTCGCGCTCCAGACGGGCCTGTCGTGCGGCTTCCAGCTCACGCTCCAGTTTTTCTGCCGCTTCCTTTTCCTGTCGGGCACGCTCTTCTGCCAGCGCTTTCTGACGGCGTTCCTCGGCAAAGCGGATACGCTCCTGACGCGCGGCTTCCTCTTTTTCCTGCTGTGCCTTTTCATCGGCCCGGCGCTGTGCCTCCAGTTTTCTGCGGGCTTCCGCCAGGGCTTTCTGACGACGCTCTTCGGCTTCACGTTCGGCTTCCAGCGCTTGCTGACGCTGCTCTTCCACCAGCCGCCTGGCTTCGGCCTGCTTGCGCTTTTCTTCCAGTTCGCGCTGGCGCTGTTCCTCGGCCTTCTGTTCCGCTTCCAGTTTGCGCTGCTCTTCTTCACGGCGCTGGCGTGCCTGTTCCAGCTTCTGGCGTGCTGCTTCGGCCTTGCGTTTTTCCTCGGCCAGCTGCTGCTCCAGTTCGGCCTGTTTTTTGCGCTCGGCTTCAGCCTGTTCTTTCCGGGCTTCCTGAGCCAGGCGTTCGGCTTCGCGTCGCTGTTGTTCCAGTTCTTCCTGCAGGCGTCCGGCTTCGGCTTCCGCCTGTTGCTGCTCCCGTTCGGCACGCTGCCTTTCGGCTTCCGCCTGTTGTTCGGCTTCACGCTGCTGCTGTTCACGGGCCGCCTGTGCCTGCTTTTGCTGCTGCTGCGCCTGCCGGATTTCCGCTTCGGCCTGACTGGCTTCCCGGACCCGTTCGGCGGCAGCCTGCGTTTCAGCGTCCGGTATGTGCTGATCCGGCGGCATACCGGCATCATCGGCAGCAATGGGCTGCAGCGCTGAATCCAGGATTTCCACCTGACCGACTGTGGACTCCGGCGTTCGGGCTTCCCGGTTGGCCTGAAACCCCAAGATCAGCAGGATGATCAGCAGCAGGTGCAAGGCGATGGCCCAGAACAGGGCGACCGGATTTTTCAAAAGTTCTTTCAGCATCTGGCTGATTCCGATTCTGTCTGTTGTATCCGTGTGGCTGTTATGGCAGCCATGTCAGCGTAATGTGTCATCAGCAGGGGGATCGGCCATCAGGCCGATTTTTCGTGCCCCGGCCTTCTGGATGGCTACCATGGCAGCCATGACATACCGATATTCGACCCCCGCGTCGGCACGAACATAAACGGGTGCATTGCCCGCCTGAGTGTGCTCGGTGACCCAGGACCCGATGTCCGGTTCCTGTATGCCGGAGCCATCCGGCAGATAATAATTCCCCATTTGATCAACAGAAATAATCAAAGGTTCCTGCTGGTTATCGGTTGTCAGCGGGGCTGCATCAGCCCGGGGCGCGTCAATTTCCACCCCGGCCTGCATCATCGGGGCTGTCACCATGAAAATGACCAGCAGTACCAGCATGACATCGATATACGGTACCACGTTCATCTGGGCCATGGGCTTGCGGCGGGAGCGGCTGCTCATGCTTCATCCCGCTTTGTGGCCGCATGGCGCTCCAGCATGGCGGTGAATTCCTCGCGGAAGTTGTCGTAAGTGACATTCAGGCGCTCGATCTGGTCACTGAAACGGTTGTAGGCGATGACGGCCGGAATGGCGGCAAACAGGCCGATGGCGGTGGCGATCAGGGCTTCGGCAATACCCGGTGCGACGACTGCCAGGGTGGCCTGCTGCATTTTCCCCAGTGAAATAAAGGAGTTCATGATGCCCCATACGGTACCGAACAGGCCGACATAAGGGCTGGTGGAGCCGACCGTGGCCAGAAAGGCCAGATTCTGCTCCAGTCCATCCATTTCCCTGGATGTTGCCACCCGCATGGCACGCTGTACCGCATCACTGACCGACAGGTGTGCTGACGTGTTCAGGGCGGCCACCCGTTTATATTCATGAAAGCCATCGTAGAAAATACGCTCCAGCCCGCTGCGTGCCGGTTTCTGGGCCAGCCCGTCATACAGGGTGTTCAGCGAGATGCCGCTCCAGAAGCGCTCCTCGAACTCTTCTGCTGCCTGGCGTGTGGCCTTGAGTTTGCCGGCCTTGATGATGATCAGGGTCCAGGACAGCAGCGAAGCCAGTGCCAGCAGTCCCATGACGATTTTGACCACCAGTGAGGCATCGAGAATCAGTTGGATAATGGATAAGTCAGTCGTCACGAAAAGCATCCTTGATTAGGGTGGGGATAGCGGTTGGGCGGAAATCCTGCTGTCTGATACAGGCTACTCTGACCTCGGCACTGACCAGATGTTCCTTTTCTGCAACAGTTTGTTGTGCTTTCCGTGCCACACGCCAGATATCCTGGGCAAACACCAGACTGCCGGCACGCCGTTGCCGAATACGGGTTTCAACCTGCAGCCGGTCATTGAAACGGGCCGGCTTCAGATAGGACAGCTGCAGGCTGTGTACCACAAACAGCACGCCCAGCTCACTGGCAAGCCAGTCCTGCTCGAACCCGAGTGCGCTCAGCCACTCGGTACGCGCCCGTTCCATGTAGTTCAGGTACTTGCTGTGATAGACCACGCCCCCGGCATCGGTGTCTTCATAATATACCCGGACTGGCAGCAGGAAATTGTGGCGAATTTGTGGAGGATACCGGTCCATGGTTCAGTCACCTTCTGCCTGTCCGAACAGGTTCAGGGTTTCCCCCGGCTGCGGGCGGTCAGCCGGCAGGTTGAGGCCGAAATACTGCCAGGTATGCCGGGTTGCCACCCGGCCACGCGGGGTGCGCATCATGAAACCCTGCTGAATCAGGTAGGGTTCCAGTACGTCCTCGATAGTGCCACGTTCTTCACCGATGGCCGCAGCCAGACTGTCGACACCGACCGGCCCGCCATCAAATTTCTCCAGAATGGCCAGCAGCAGGCGGCGATCCATGTGGTCAAAGCCCTGCTCATCCACATTGAGCATGTTCAGGGCGCGATCAGCCATGACCCGGGAAATATGTCCGTCACCCTTGACCTGGGCATAATCCCGTACCCGACGCAGCAGGCGGTTGGCAATCCGCGGGGTGCCGCGTGAGCGGCGTGCGATTTCATGCGCACCTTCTTCGTCAACGGGTACGCCCAAAATGCCGGCAGCCCGGCGCACAATATAGGCCAGATCGGACACGGAATAGAACTCCAGACGCTGTACAATCCCGAAGCGGTCCCGCAGCGGGGAGGTGAGCAGGCCGGCGCGTGTGGTTGCCCCCACCAGTGTGAACGGTGGCAGGTCCAGTTTGATGGAGCGGGCTGCCGGGCCTTCACCGATCATGATGTCGAGTTGAAAATCTTCCATGGCCGGATACAGGATTTCCTCAACGACCGGACTGAGGCGGTGAATCTCGTCAATGAACAGCACATCATGCGGTTCCAGATTGGTCAGCAGGGCCGCCAGATCCCCCGCCTTTTCCAGCACGGGGCCGGAAGTCTGGCGCAGATTGGCCCCCATTTCCTGAGCAATAATGTGGGACAGGGTGGTTTTACCCAGACCCGGTGGGCCGAAAATCAGGGTATGGTCCAGTGCATCGCCCCGTGCGCGGGCGGCATGGATGAAAATCTCCATCTGCTCGCGCACGACCGGCTGGCCGATATAGTCCTGCAGGCGGCGCGGACGCAGGTGATCATCGACGTGGGCTTCATCCTGAGCACTTGCAGGGGAGATGAGGCGGCTGGGTTCCGGTGAGTTGCTCATGCTGTTTTCTGCCGTCCGGCAACGATTGATGGCCCTACAACATAGCAAAAGGCGGATGAAAAGCACATCCGCCTTTTATTTCCCCGTTTTTGTTTCAGGTGATTCTTCCCGGAGGTTTACTCTGTGGCAATGACCGCCGGGTTGCTGATAACGATGGCATTGCCGCCGCTGGCCTGGAAGAAAGCGGTTTCGGTCTGCATTTCCACCGTTGCCGCCGGTGAGCATTCCGGACTCAGCAGGGAGCCGTGACAGCCTTCACTGAAACGCACGGCACCGCTGGTATTGGGTGTGGTTTCGGTAATGGCGGGCAGGCCCATGACCCGGATCAGCGGCTCGGTACCCGACAGCGGCCAGCCATCCACGCTGTTGACCACCACGTCATCGGCACCCAGCCCGTTCACACCCACGATTTCCATCAGGTGAACCGGGTGCCGGGCAGCTGCTTTTGCGCCCAGTACGACCGGATCGATCGGGTCGACGACCATCTGGAAGGCGGCCATGAAGCTGTCATAGGCGCTGCTGCCCTGAGTGACGCCATTGGCGGCCAGTCCGGCATGAATGACCGGGCCAAAGGTCGGTGAGGCATCCAGCAGGCGGGCCACACCACCACCGGGTGCTGCCAGTGAGGCAGGCGTGACGCGGTTTTCCTGGCTCAGATAGCTGGTGCCCACCATGGCACCGAGCGACAGACCGACAAAGCCGACGCTGTTGTCATTCAGGCTCACGGTGCTGACGCTGCCCAGAGAGCGCCGCAGGATCAGCAGGTCGGAAATGGCCTGACGGGCGTTGTCACGAGTGGTCAGCAGACTGCCGAGGTTGATGAAGTAGGCCCCCGAGTCATCAATGACACCATCGGCACCGGTGGCACCGGTTGCGTTGTTCTGCAGGTCCAGATCAAACGTGCGTTCACCGGTGCCGGCATAGAACGGGTTGCCGGTGTCAGTGACGCCGTGCAGGGGCAGGTCGATGGCAATCACGGCCTTGCCGGCGTCAGCCAGTGTATCGGCAATGGCCAGCAGGTCGGTACGGTTGCGGGTGATACCATGCTGGAAAATAACCACTGGCCAGCCACCTTCCGGCGCCGTGCCACCGGCAAGGGCATTGGCATTCGGGACCGTCATCAGCACCGGAATGGTCTGGGTGCCGGTTGCAACCGGGGTCGGATTGTAGCGGGTCAGGAAGGAGCCGCCCGCACCCTGCCAGTAGCCAGACAGGGGGGCCACGGCATCCAGGTAGTAAGGAACCTGCAGCACGCCGGCATGGATATTGGCATGGCCGGACAGGCTGGCATTGATATCGGCAGTGGTGGCAACGGCCTGTGATAGCTGGAGGGTACTGCCGGCTTTGGCCAGTTCGCGGGTTGCGGTCATGACCGGTGTTACCGATTGCGTGGTGAAGGTCCAGCTCAGGATGATGCGCTGTCTGGCAACACCGGCGGCGGCGGCTGCTGCTTCCTGGGTGGCAATCAGCTGGCGCAGCGGCTCCAGGGCAGCGTAGGCGGTACCGGTCAGGCTGGTGCCGGCCTTGGCCAGCAGGTAGGCAGACGGGCTGGCGGCGGCTGCACCGTCGGTATCCAGGATGCTGTTGGTGAGCACCACCATGTAGCTGGTGCTTTCCCTGAGCGGTTTGAGCGGCATCAGCACCACGGTATCGGCGGTGGCATTGGTCCCGGCATGGATGCGGGCGGAACCCAGTGAACTTTTCACGGCGGTGACCGCCCCGGTACCGGCATCTTTGGTGATTTCAAACAGGTAGACGCTTTTGCCGATCCTGACCGAGTCGGGGTCCATGCCGGTGCTGAAGCCGGCCGTGATCGGGGTCGTCAGGCCGAAGCCGTCCAGGGTATTGAGGGTGTTGTAAAGTGCCAGTGTACCGCCACTGGCACCGGTGGTGGGAATGTTCAGGGTGCCGTCGGTACTGCCCTGAAACAGCAGGTCGTTGGTTTGCGGAATGATGCCGTTGGCCGGATCGAACAGCGGAGCCAGGGTGGCACTTTCGTTCGCGGCGGTCTGGGCGGCATCCGCGCTGGCGTCGAAGTCATAATTGCTGTCATCACTGCAGGCAGAAAGACCCAGCAGGCTGGCAGCCATCAACAGGGCCGGCCAGTGACGTTTCATCAGGTTTTGCATGCTTGTCCCCTTACTCAGAATGACCAGTTGAACTGGGCGCTGACAATATCCACCCTGGAGTCATACAGGCCACGCAGGGCATAGCCATTGTCCTCGCTGGTATGGTCAATGGCGGTCTGGTCCATGAACAGGTGGGCATAGCCCAGATCCAGCGACATCTGCTTGTTGATGCGGTAGTTGGCTCCCAGTGCCACCCAAGTGCGGTCCGTATCGGGTGTGCGTGGTGTGAGCAGCTGTGCGTTCGGCACCGGCGTTTCATCGTAGGCCACGCCAAAACGGAGTTTGGTACGGTCGTTATACTGGTAGTTGCCCCCGATGGAATAGCGGTTGACATCCTTCCAGCTCTCGTTAACGTCGGTGACGATGCTGCCATCATTGGCGTTGACAACCGTCAGGCGTTCAAAACTGCTCCAGCCGGTACGGGTAAAATCACCCAGAAGCTCCAGGCGGTCATTAACCCTGTGGGCGATCGAAAGCGAAGCGGTTTCCGGCAGATTGGCGGCAGCCGTGACATCGGTGTCGTTGAAGCGTGTCACGCCGGTGGCGGTCAGGATCGACTGCAGGGCGGCATTGACGCTGTAGTCGGCATCACCGGTCAGCTGATGGTCGATGGCGGAGCGGTAGCTGAGCCCGATCCGGGTATCCGGTGTTATCTTGTAGATGGCACCGATATTGTAGCCCCAGGAAAGGTCATCACCGCTGATGGTGGCTTTGGTGTCGGTAGCGGCATCAGCCAGTTTGGGCAGGTTTTTGAGGCAGGCCAGTAGCAGGTCGCCATTGTTGGCGGCACTGGCGATGCTGCGGCAGGCTGCAGCGGAATCAACGGCGGAGCTGAGTTTGACATCAATGTACTGGGCATTGAGACCGGCACCAATGCTGAAGCGGTCATTCACTTTGTAGGCGAATGAAGGGTTGACATTGAGTGTCATCATGGCGGATTCCAGCGCGTGATAACGCCCGATCCAGTCATTATCGTAATTGGTTTCCAGCCCGAAGGGGGCGTTGATGGCAAGGCCGAGGCTGAACTCGTCACTGACCTGATGGACCAGATAGCTGTTGGGGACAACGGCGACTTTGCCACCGTCATCATTGCTGCCGTTCATGGCGGTCTGGGCCTGACTGATATTGCCTCCGGTCAGGGTCGGGTTGACCCAGGAGCCCTTGTCGGTGTAATCGGCTGAAGGGATGATGATGTGCCCGGCGACCGAGGTGCGGGTGCCCGGACCCAGCTCCAGCATGCCGGCGGGATTGAACCAGGTGGTTGAGGGATCTTCAGCGATGGCGGCTGCACCGGCAAAGGCATTGCCCATGCCGGATGCGGAGTTCTCAATCAGGGCAAAACCGGCTGCGTGTGCCGTACCTGCCAGTAACGCACCGCTGATGATGGTTGCCAGCCCGGTCCGGGCCAGTTGTTTTTTCATAATTGTTGCTCCTCCAGTATGAAGTTCCCTAACGCTACCAGAAAAGCTGAAAAAAAAGAATGATTGTCTTTTATCGGCAACAGGGCCGGCTGTAAAATAAAAATCCCACAAAAAATTGTGGGATTTACAGGCACTCTGTGGTGGCGATCAGACAATCGGGTTGCGATAGGTATCCACCCGGTTTTTCCAGCCCCGCAGCCAGCGGGCCTCGTTTCGGCTCGGGTCCGAGTTCTGTACCCGGCGCTGGAGCACGCGGAAAGCGGCATCGGAAAATTCGTGCAGTGCCTGGCGTCCGGGTGCTGAGGGCTGCATTTCCTCCAGTACCTGACGCAGTCCCCAGTTCTGGCCACGATAACCGCCCCGGTTGCTGAGTCCTTCGCCTTTGAAGTTCACGTAGTCAATCAGGGCATACCAGCCACCCGGTGTATTGGCAACGGCATTCAGGTTCTGGGCAACCCGTGGCTGCATATTGCCGGAGGAGGCCTTGACCAGATTGGGCATGGCGCGTTGTGCCCGTTCCACAATGTACTTGGCCTGCAGGTGCTTGGTGCTGTTCAGCAGCCGGATCAGCTCCTGGACACGGGATGAGCTGCGTGCATTCAGCAGCTCACTGCGACTGCGCCAGGGGGCTCCGGTCTGTTTGGCCTGCTGCAGCCAGGGCGAAAGCTGCACGCCTTCCTGCTCCATGTAGCTCAGCAGGCCCGGAAACGTACTGCCGAAGCGCTGGGTGCGCCCGGACGGATACCAGGTAAAGTGACCGATTCCCATGGAGGCAAAATCTTCACCATCATTCCAGTGCACCAGTCGCAGGGGGTTACCACCGCCTTCGTTGACGAAAATCTGGTGGCCGATTGCCTGCAGTTCATTGTGGGACAGGTTGGGACCGCGCTGGCTTGGCTGGCTTACCACCGCAGGGATGATGCGGGGCCGTTGCTGTTGAGCGGGATAGACCGGTGCAGAAGGCAGCGGATAATGTGGCAGTTGTACCATGGCCGGTGGCTGGTTGTAATGCGGTATGCGGGCAATCTGCGCCTGTTGCAATGGCAGTGCCTGTGGAATGGCCGGCTGCGGTTTGGCCTGTTCCAGCTCCAGTGCCTTGGCAACAGTATCCGGTTCGTCGGGTGTTGAGGTTGGCGTCTGGCTGCAGGCGGTCAGGCCAAGGCCCGTGAATGCCAGAAAAAATACAAGTTTCATATTGTTCATTTTGCGTCCATTTTTTGTTGTTATTTTACTTTAGGAGGCGTCCTGAAACCTTAACTCAGCAAGGAAATCCTGTTCAATAACAACCGACGAAATGCGCTTTGCCTGGCACCTCGCCGGGTATCTCGGTGCATGGGCGGACGGATACGGATATGGTCAGGTGGTGTACCGAAATGGTTTGTTGTCGGGGACAGTGTAGTATCATGGTTGCTGATCGCAAGCAGCAGTGAACAAGGTAAATGTCATGACCACCCAGTTGCCCCTGATTCCCCGTATCAAAGCGCCCCTGACCGCCCAGGTTGAAGCCCTGCGTCCTTACCTGACCCCGGAAAAGAAGCAGGAGCTGAAGGAGAAAATCCAACAAAAACTCCGGGAGAAGGACGCCGTTCTGGTGGCCCACTATTATGTGGATGCCGATATTCAGGCACTGGCGGAGGAATCGGGCGGTTATGTGTCGGACTCGCTCGACATGGCCCGTTTCGGCAACGAGCACCCGGCCAGTACCTTGGTAGTCGCCGGGGTCCGTTTCATGGGCGAGACCGCCAAGATTCTCAACCCGGAAAAGCGCGTGCTGATGCCGACGCTGGAGGCGGAATGCTCGCTGGACCTGAGTTGCCCTGCGGATGAGTTCAGCGCCTTTTGTGATGCCCACCCGGATCATGTGGTGGTGGTTTATGCCAATACCAGTGCCGAAGTCAAGGCGCGTGCTGATTATGTGGTCACATCCAGTATTGCCCTGCCGCTGGTCAGCTGGCTGCATGAACAAGGCAAGAAGGTGATCTGGGCGCCGGACCGGCACTTGGGCAGCTATATTGAGCGTGTCAGCGGGGTGGAAATGCTGCGTTGGCAGGGAGCCTGTATCGTGCATGACGAATTCAAGTTCCGTGCTCTGGGTGATCTGGTGGAAAAGTATCCGGATGCAGCGGTGCTGGTCCATCCCGAATCACCGGAGGAGGTGGTGAAGCTGGCGGATGTTGTCGGTTCCACCTCCCAGTTGATCAAGGCGGCCCGGACCCTGCCCAATCAGCGCTTCATCGTCGCGACTGACCACGGTATTTTCTACAAGATGAAGCAGCTGGCCCCGGACAAAGAGTTTATTGAAGCACCGACCATGGGCGAGGGTGCGACCTGCAAGAGCTGTGCCCACTGTCCGTGGATGGCCATGAACAGCCTGCATAACCTGCTGGCCGTGCTGGAGCAGGGGCATAACGAGATTCATGTGGATGAGTCGGTGAGGGTCAAGGCCCTGCGCTCAACCCGGCGCATGCTGGATTTTGCCCGCTCCTTCATGCCCTGAAATTGCATGAGGTACAGGCCATTCAGCTCCTGGTACATTGACTGCTGATGTGGCTGCCCTGGATATCCGGGTTGTCAGTCACCGGCTGGAGGGCGGGATGCTGGCCGAACTTTCGGCTACCCGCCCCCTGTCGGTGCTGGAGCAGAAGCGCCTGCAGGCGCTGGGCGTGATCCTGAATCAGGAAGGCAGGGCCTATCTACATTTTGTCGGTGCAGACTGAGATTGAGATGGTGTCAGCCCTGACGTGGCAGCAAAACTTCAAAGTGTGAACCGCCCCCTTCACGCTGCCGGCAGGTGACACGGCCCTGATGACGTTCGGCGATCTGGCGTACCAGGCTCAGGCCCAGCCCCCAGCCCCCCTGGCCTTCACCATGGCCACGGGGGCGGTAGAACGGTTCAAAAATGCGTGTCAGTTCAGACTCGGGAATCCCCTGGCCCCGGTCCATGACCTCAAGGTGCAATGCATCCCCCCGAGCACTCAGGCGGGCCTCCACCTGACCGCCTCCATGGCGTCGGGCATTTTCCAGCAGGTTGCGTACCAGTCGCCGCAGCAGGCGTTCGTCACCCGGAGTGATCAGCTGCGGTGCTGCTTCACAGTCGGCATCCAGACGGGCACATTCCTCCGCCAGCAGGGCCGCCATGTCCACCGGTTTCAACTCCAGTGGCAGGTCCGGTGTATCCAGCCGGCTGGCCAGCAGGATTTCTTCCACCAGCTGATTCAGTTCGCGCATATCCTGCTGCAGATTCTGCAGTCGCACACTATCGGGGGCGGGAGACTGCTCAGCCAGCATGGCCAGTCCCATCTGCATGCGTGCCAGCGGGGAGCGCAGTTCATGTGACGCATTGGCCAGCAGTTGACGGTGGCCATTGAGCAGGTTTTGTATCCGGGTGGCGGAGCGGTTGAAGCTTTCAGCCAATGCCGCCACCTCATCACAACCACGGGTGTGGATGCGGACCGACAGATCACCGGCACCGAAAGCATCGACGCCGACTTTGAGCTGCTCCAGCCGACGGGTGAGTCGGCGTGAGACCGGATAGGCGGCCACTGATACGATCAGGGCGGTGATGCCCAACAGTGGAAGCAGCGGGAAGGGACGGCGGTTTTCGCGCCATGATGATTCCTGAACATCCGCTGGAGGACCATATCGGAACGGGTTCTGATCGTTCTGGTATTTGTCGCGGAAATGCAGGCCGGCACCCACCAGCAGGGATACCACCATGACGCAGCCGACCACCACCAGGTAGATTTGCCAGAACAGCTGGCGACGCAGGCGGCCGGGGCGTTTATGCTGACCCTGACCACAGGGTCGTTCCGCAGTATGGGGATGGCGGCGGAACGGACAGGTGCGTCGCCCTGATTTCATGCCATGTCTCCGCTGTCCTGATGCCGGGCAAAGACGTAGCCGGCACCGCGCAGGGTGAGTATGCGCCGGGGCTTTCTGGGGTTGTCCTCAATGGCGGCCCGCAGGCGTGAAATATGCACATCAATCGAGCGGTCAAAAGCTTCCAGTGTTTCGCCCTTGACCAGATCCAGCAGTTGTTCACGGCTCAGCACCCGCCCGGCATGTTCAGCCAGGGTGAGCAGCAGATCAAACTGATAGCCGGTCATCTCGCGAACCTCGCCATCAACCCGGACTTCCCGTGCGTCCCGATCGATTTCCAGGCGTCCGAAACGCAGCAAGGCCTGTGACTGCGAACCATGCAGCCCCCGGCGCAGGATGGCCCGTATCCGGGCACGCAGTTCACGCGGCTCAAACGGTTTGGGCAGGTAATCATCGGCACCGATTTCCAGCCCGATAATGCGGTCGGTGGCATCACCACGTGCAGTGAGCATCAGGATGGGGATGGCTGCCGTGCTCGGGGTACTGCGCAGTTGACGGCACAGGTCCAGGCCGTCAGCATCCGGCAGCATCAAGTCGAGAATAATCAGTGACCATCCACTCTGTTGGGCCATGGCCAGACCCTCCCGACCGGTATGGGCACTGCTGACCGGATAGCCGGCATCACCCAGGTATTGCTCCAGCATGGCACTGAGGCGTACATCATCGTCAATCAGCAGCAGCGGTTCCTGCATCGGCGTGATCCTGTCAAAGGGAAAAGGGCCATGCATGATGGCCCTGAAAGCGTTCTACTTTGCCACATTCTGGTGGGGCTGGCACCCTGAGTGCCCGCTGGCTGTCTCAGCGGAACAGGTTCACGGCTTTCTCACGCTGTTCCGGAGTGGCTCCAATCCCGTCCAGAATCCGGCTCATGGAGTTGGGGTAGCCTGAGCGCAGCTCGGTTGCATATCCGCCGCGCTCGTATCGGCCATGCTTCCAGCCGCCGTGATCACCAGCGTGGTGTGCACTCATGCGACCGAAGAAAAAGCCCACAAATAGCAGCAGAATGACTGCACCAATGCGTTTCCAGCGCCGCTGCCGGTCGGGATCGTCATGCCGGCTGCAACGGGACTGACAGGGCGGCTTTGAACCCTGACCGTTTTCCTGCCGGGGTGTTTCCGCTTGTGCCGTTTCGGTTTGGGCTGCAGTGTCGGCATTGTTTCCCGAATGGTTTTCCGGGGAGGCTGTGGTCTGTTTTTCCAGGTCGGGGTTATTGGTTACGGTATTGTCTGTCATGATAATGACTCCATTATGGGGTGAACAGATTGTCGTCAGTCACTGGCTTTTCGGCTTTTGCCTGCTGCCGGTGTCTGGCTGACATGGGCTTATCATGCCGCTGCCGTATTGCCTGATTACGGTCTTTGGGTAAAGTTTTGTGAAGTTGGAAGGGCAGTGTTAATCTGCACTCAATTCAAGTTATCTGTGCGAGGTTCTGCATGAAACTGTCCCGCCTGATCCTGCCACGGGCTGTCTGCCTGCTGGTATTGATGCACTCGGGTATCGTCTTTGCCGCAGACAATGACCTGCATCCGTTTTTTGTACAGGGTGGGCCGACTGGCGGGGGAGCGGTTGAGCCGCTGCCTGTTACCGCTCCGGCAGCCGACAGGGGCGTGGTTGTCACTGAGGATGGACGCGAGTACCCCTGGACCAGTGTGAATGAAGACAGTCCGTTGGCCAGCAGCTCATCGTTCACGCCGGTCAACAAGCGTGATCAGGCACGTGAGCATCCCCTGCGTCTGTTTGACAGTATGCTGGGCTCCCGGTCAGCGGCACCGGAAACGGCAGCTGCATCCCGGCAGCCTGGTACTGCTGCCGGCACTTCTGCTTCTTCCGGCACCGGTTTGAGCGCCTTCCCGCCCCCGGCCAACAAGCGTGATGAGGTACGGGAACACCCCTTTAACCTGTTTGGGTTGTTTTCTGCTTCAGAACCGAAACAGCAGGCCCGGCCTGAGCAGAAGGAACCACAGGCCGCATCCACGACTCCAGCGGCGGCCTCACAGGAAGCCGCTGCTGCTCCAGCAAAGGGAGGCGGATTGTCCGACAGTGATTCCTTTACCCGTGACCGTCGGGGCGATAAACCGGTCAGGGAATACCCCATCAACTGGTTTTAGGTTTTCGGCTCCGGGTAATTCGTCGGCTGCTGCTTGTGATTGATCCTGCTTATTTATAAGATCAAGTTGTCTTATTAAATAATTATAATAACAGGGAGATCACAGGTATGGCGGGTTTCTTCAGGTACGGGGCCATCACCCTGCTGGTGCTGTTTCTGACAGCATGTGGCGGTGGAGGCGATACTTTCATCGGTGGCAATCATGGCACCGATACGACAGGTAGCGGGACAGATAACGGATCCGGTACGGATACCGGCACAACGGTTGATGGCCGGGTGAAAGAGCTTGAGATCACGGCCAGCTCCTTCCAGCTGGCTTCTGATGGCAGTAATCCGGTCATCATTTCGGCTATCGCCAAGGATGAAAACAATAACACCATCAATGATACGGACATCCTGTTTGCGGTGGATAACGGTGCAACCATTGAGCCGGAGCAGGTTGTTGTGAATGAAGAGGGTACCGCCGTAGTACTGAGTGCGCTCAAAACAGCGCAACTGACGCCGGGACTGAACCGCCCGGAGAACCGGACCCTGACGGTGACGGTGACTGCCGGCAACCTGACCCGGACACTGGAAGTGGATGTGGTGGGTACCACCCTGCTGATTGACGGTCCGGAGCGGATTGTGAGCCAGTCTCCCACCCGCTTCACGATCAAGCTCAAGGATGCCGCCTCCAAGGGGCTGTCCAACCAGCTGGTGACAGTCAGTTCAGACAGCGCTAACCTGATCACACCTGTTGATGATTATTACACCGACAGTGATGGTGAGGTCCAGTTCGACTATACCGCTTCTGTCAGTGGCTCCGATACCATCCGGGTCAGCGCGCTGGGGGCGGATTTTTCACATTCAGTAGACATTTCAGGTGACAACTTTTCCCTGAGCAGCCCGCGTGAGGAAATCATCGTCAATACCACCGGGACCGTCAGTCTGCTCTGGACCCGTGACGGTATCCCGCAGGCCAACAGAACCATTTATCTGGCCACTACCCGCGGTACCGTGCCGCATCAGGTGATTACGGATTCGCAGGGCAGGGCCAGCTTCAGTTTCAGCTCTTCCACGGCAGGCGGTACGGTCATCACGGCGGTTGACAACAGCACCAGCCTGACGACCAGCATGGTGCGGGAGTTCATTGCCATTACACCGAATGACCTGAGCCTGCAGACCGAACGTACCATGCTGGCACCGAACGGACAGGTCACGCTGTTTGCCATTGTGCACGATGCTGATCACAACCCGGTCAAGAATCAGCGCGTCAATTTCGTGATTGAGGCCGATACCGTTAATGGCCGGCTCAGTTCACCTTCCGCCATTACCGATTCCCTCGGGCGTGCCAGTGTGGTTTATACCGCCGGTGATGGCAGCAGTGCACTGGATGGTGTCCGGATCAGGGCGGCCCTGCAGACCAATGCAGCAATGTCTGATACGCTCAGTCTGACTGTTGGTGAGCGGTCCATGCGCATTGTCATGGGAACCAATGCCAAGGTGGAAGTGAGTGATGTGTATTATCGCCAGTCTTTCGGCGTGATTGTGACGGACAGTGCCGGTAATCCGGTGGCCAATCAGGAGGTCAAGTTTGCCATCACACCGACCCGTTACCTGAAAGGTGAGCTTTCCTGTGGTGATACACACAGTGATGGCACCACGATCAGCAGCTGGCATCTGGATGCCGGTGTCTGGTGTGAATCGGAAGATACCAATGTCAATGGCTGGATGGATGCGGGTGAGGATTATAATAACAACCAGACACTGGACCCAACCCATGCCGCAACGGTAACGGGCTCCGGCCTGACCGATACTGAAGGCAAACTGACGGTGCCGGTCACCTACCCGCAAAGCCATGGCTGGTGGAATGAGGTCAGACTGACGGCCACCACGACAGTGGAAGGAACGGAGTTCATGGAAAGCACGAAGTTTGTGCTGGGGGTTGCTGCCGGTGACACAGCAAGTTGTGAGTCCGACCCGCCGAATCGGGAGAGTCCCTACGGCTTTGATATGTCCTGTGAGTCACCGTACTGATTGACTGTTCAGGTTTCAGTATCAACAAAGCCCTGGTTATCCGGGGCTTTTTGTATAAAGGGAGTTTGCCGTGGACTACAGGTTTGCCCGCAGGGCATTCAGGATGTCGTCCCGGCTCATGTCATGCGGCAGCACGGTTTTGAATTGCCCCTGTTTGTCGATGATGTAAATCTGGGAGCTGTGATCCACCAGATAGCCCAGGGCTGAATTGCTGGACTGCTTCTCAAAAAATACCCCGTACTGGCGTGTAACCTGACGCACCTGGTCTTCCGTTCCGGTGGCACCGACAAAATCCGGATAGAAATGCCGGGCATAGCTTGTGAGCTTTTCGCCCTGATCCCGTTCCGGGTCGACGCTGATGAACAGCCCCTGCACCTGTGCTGCCTCTTCCGGCTTCAACGCTTTGACGGCGGCCCCCAATAATCCCAGTGTGGTGGGGCAGACATCCGGGCAGGAGGTATAGCCGAAATACATCGCCACCACTTTGCCCCGAAAATCCTGCAGATTAACGGTTTGACCGTCACTGCTCAGGGAAAAGTCGCCACCAAACTGCTTGCCCTCAATCGGGATCAGATTCAGTTTACTGTCCCGGCTCAGGTAGTTGACCTGGATCAGAAAGGCTGCCAGACCAATGATCAGCAGCAGCACAAAAAACATCAGCAACCGTTTTGTTGCAGTTCTCATGGCAAATTCCCAACCGCTTGAAAGAGGGCGGCATTATACCGGCCAATACCGGATCAGGGGCAAGTTACCGGGATGGCAGCACCGGATTGTCCCCGTCATGCCGCTTCCAGTGCCAGCGCACGCTTGCGTGCCGTGCCGAAATCAGTCTTGCCGCTGCCCAGCTTCGGGATTTCCGGCAGCACGTGGATGCTGGCCGGAATCATGAGCGGACTCATCCCTCCTTCAATCAGCTGGCGGCGTATGCTTTTGGCATCATGCTCGCCGGCCAGCAGCAGTACAACCTTTTCCCCCTTCTTTTCATCCGGCAGATTGACAGCCACCAGCTCCAGCTCGGGTTCCTGCAGCAGTTGACAGATTTCCCGCTCCACGGCACTCAGGCTGACCATTTCCCCGCCCAGCTTGGCAAAGCGCGAGAAGCGGTCCACGATGGTCAGGAAGCCGTCTTCATCCACGTGGGCCTTGTCGCCGGTCTTGTACCAGCGCTGATTATCCAGATCGACCAGGGTTTCGGCTGTTTTTTCCGGCTGGTCCAGGTAGCCCTGCATGACCTGTGGCCCCCTGATCAGCAGCAGGCCGTCCGTACCGGCTGGCAGCTCTTCCAGGGTTTCCGGGTCGACAATGCGGAAGCTGGTCCCGGGCAGGGGCAGGCCGACGCTGCCGGCATGGCTGCCCGGCTGGATTGACCAGTCCGAGGTTTCCAGCCGGTCGGGGACATTGACACTGGCGACCGGTGAGGTTTCGGTGGTGCCGAACCCTTCCAGAATGCTTTTATGGAAACGTTGCAGGAACAGTTCCCGTACTTCCTGCGGCAATTTCTCTGCCCCGGCCACCACGTAACGCAGGCTCTGCAGCATCATCGGGGTAATACGGCGGTTGCGGGCATACAGGCGCAGGAAGGTCGCCGTACCAAACAGTACTGTGGCTTCATATTTCGCCACTCCTTTGGCAATGTTTTCGCCGTCTGTCGGGTCAGGGTGATACACCACGGGAATGCCTTCCGTCAGCGGCAACAGCATGCCGGCTGTCAGTCCGAAGGCATGAAAGGCCGGCAGGGTTCCCATCAGTACATCATTCTCCAGCGTGTTGAGCACATCGGCGACCTGGCGCACATTGGCCGCCAGATTGCGATGGGTCAGCAGCACACCCTTGGGGGCACCCTCACTGCCGCTGGAAAACAGGATGGCTGCCACGGCATCATGCTGCGGTGTCCTGACGAACAGCAGCTGCAGCAGCCGGGCCGGCAGGACCACCACCAGAATCAGGGTGATGACCATCTGCACCTGACTGATCTCCCTGCGCAGGTCTTCCAGATAGATCAGCTGGATGTCCGGCAGGATGGCCGGTATGTCCACACCACGCTCCTGCAGGCGCTTCAGAAACAGGCGCGAGGTGAACAGGCGTCTGAGCCCGGACTGCTGCACGGCACTGCGGATGGCATCGTCACTGGCGGTGTAGTTGAGGTTGACCACGGTCTTGCCCAGGCACAGGGCGGCCATATTGGTAATGGCGCTGGCGGTACTGGTGGGCAGCAGCAGACCGACATGCTGTTCGGGATTCAGCTGGCGCATCAGGGCTGAAAAGCGGATCACGGCAGTGATAAAGCGGTTGTTGCTCAAGGGGTCTCCCAGGGCATCGGTCACGCCCATGTGAAAGCCCCTGCGCTTGGCGACCCGCAGCCAGTTGAGCGGTACCAGCGGCATGTGCCAGGACCAGGCTTCCCACGCAGTACAGGACAGCTCGAAGACTTTCTGCTTGAGCTGGGCCGGGCTGATGTTGGCTGGAAGGGCGGGGCCGAAGGCAACCATGACATCGGTGGTGAAGCCGGACTGACGGATCTGGCGCAAAAAGCCGCTGGAATGGGAGAAGCGGCTGCCCCACAGCCCGTGCAGGTAGAACGGAATCAGGCAGGCATCGGTATCCTCGATGGCACTGCGGTAGTTGTCGCGGAACCGGGTCAGCTGCCCGGTACGGCTCAGGTGCCCTTCCGGAAACAGGCAGACGACTTCACCCTGACGCAGCAGCTGGTTGATCTTCTCCAGTGAGGCGGGCCGATTGTCATCCAGAATCGGATTGATATCAAACAGTTTCAGCGCCAGTTTCAGTGACCATTGTTCATAATAGCCCTGCTCCAGCACGAAATGGACCTGACGCGGGAGCACCATCTGTACAATGGCCCAGTCGATCCAGCTGATATGGTTGCCGACCAGCAGCACCCCTCCGCCCGGTGGCAGGTGTTCAAACCCCAGTACGCTCAGGCGGTAGCGGGCCTGAAACAGGCGGCTGATGATGAAGCGCAGCAGGGACTGGGGCAGTTTGTACACGGTATAGACCGCTGTTCCCAGCGCCACCAGGGTCAGAAAGCCGAACAGGTGCAGGCTGTTGACACCGGCCTGTGCCAGCAGGATGGTCAGGATCAGGAATCCCAGCATCATCAGGTTGCTGATCAGGTTGTAGGTGGCCAGTACGCGTCCCAGCTGGGCCTTGGGGGCGTGGTATTGCATCAGGGCATTGAGCGGAATGATGAACAGGCCGCCCATGGTGCCGAGCAGCATGAAGTTCAGTATTTGCAGCAGCGGGCTTTCAAACCAGGTGATCAGGGTGATATTGATCAGGATACCGATGGCGCCGATCGGAACCAGACCGGTTTCAATATGGGAACGTGACAGTTTCCCCGCCAGCAGTGAGCCGGCCATGATGCCGATCCCGGCAAAGGCCATAATGCCCTGCAGCTGGGCGGTATTGGTGATGCCGAGGTGTTCCTTGCTGTAGGCCGGATAGGTGGCCAGCACCACCTGGGACAGGGCCCAGAAGATCGAGACCCCGATGATGCTGAGCCAGATGGTCTGGTTGTTCCAGACCATGAGTACATTCTCGCGCCCGGTGCGGCCATGCAGGTATTCGTGCCGGTCAAAAACCAGTTCCGGGTTGCTCTGACCGGTGTCGGGCAGGCGGTAGGCAAAAAAGACTTCCAGGGCGGAGATCAGCAGCAGCAGCCAGCCCAGCGGGGCGATGAGCTGCAGGATGTCGGCCTTGCCGGCATAGACCATGTCGGCCAGCCGGCTCTCAAACAGCAGGGAGAATACGAAGGTGCTGAGCAGGATGGAGACCATGACCACGGATTGGGCCAGGGCGTTACCCTGGGACAGGTGCATTTCACCCACCAGCTCGCGGATATAGCCCAGTTTGGCCGGTCCGTAGATGGCACTCTGCAGTGCAAGCAGGAAGGTCATGGAAAAACCGAACCAGAACCAGCCCATGTAGTAGCTCAGGACAATCAGCAGGACCAGTACAAAGGCGGCCAGGGCGCTGAGCCGCATGATGCGGTTTTTGGGATATTTGTCGGACAGGAACCCGGCCGGTGTGAACACCATGATGAAGGGCAGCAGGATCAGTGCATTGACAATCGCGGTCAGGATGATCTGGGTCTGGCCATCATAAATCTTGAAGATGGTATTCTGGATCATGATCTTGTGACCCAGGTCCAAGAAGGCATTCAGGAAGGCGACAAGGATAAAGGCGCTGAAGCCCCGGATGCGTAAAACGTCCATCATGGTATATTGCTCCTCAGTAGAGGCCCAATGGTACTGGAAAATTTGTCCGGCTGAAGCGGGTTGTGGAAGGAAATTTGCAAAACAACCGCCCGACCGGGCTGCCGTCCCCGAAACCGGCTGCCTCTGAAATCAATCCGAATAGATGAGCTCCAGGGAGTTTTCATGGATAACATCGCTCTCAGTCTGGTTGCGGTTGTATTGTTGTTGTTCATTAACGGCTTTTTCGTGGCTGCCGAGTTTGCGCTTGTCAAGCTCAAGGTGGTGCGTCTGGAGCAGATGGCCAGTCAGGGGTCGCGTGCGGCCCGGCTGACCCGCAGTATCCATCAGAATCTGGAGTCCTATCTGGCCGCCTGCCAGCTCGGAATTACCATGGCTTCACTGGGGTTGGGCTGGGTCGGGGAGCCGGCGGTGGCGGCCTTGCTGGAGCCTTTGTTTCACCAGTTCGGCATGCCGCAGGAAATGTTGTCCACCACCGCCTTTCTGCTGGGATTCCTGATTTTTTCCTCCCTGCATATTGTGGTGGGCGAGCAGGTGCCCAAGACTTTTGCCATCCGCAAGCCGGAACCGGTTTCGATCTGGGTGGCCTACCCCCTTTACTGGTTTTATCTGCTGGCCTGGCCGCTCAACCGCCTGTTGAGCTGGTCGACTTCGGCCATTCTGGGTTTTTTCGGGGTGGAGGAGGCGTCACACGCCGATGTCATGACCGGTGCGGAACTGCGCGACATGATTGATGTTTCGGGTGAGCATGGCGAGCTGGAAGCGGACCGGGCCGTAATGCTGCATAACCTGTTTGATTTTGACGAACGCACGGTGGAAGAGGTGATGGTGGCACGCAAGGAGGTGGATGTGCTGGATGTCCAGCGTCCACCGGACGTGAATATCCAGATGATTCACGGCACCTCCCATTCACGCTTTCCGGTGGTGGATGGCGAGCCGGACCGCTTGCTGGGTTTTGTGCTGACCAAGGACCTGTTTCTGGCCATGGTGGAGGGGGTGGAGCGTCCGTGGGAGCACCTGACCCGTTATGTGCGTGAGGCACTGGTCGTGCCTGAGACCCTGCCGGTGGCCCGCCTGTTTGAAAGCATGCGGACCCAGCAGCAGCACATGGCGTTTGTGGTGGATGAGTACGGTTCCTTTGCCGGGCTGGTGACCATGGAGGACCTGCTGGAGGAGATTGTGGGGGAAATTGCCGATGAAACCGACCTGATGGTCAGCGAATATCCGATTGTCGGGCTGGAGCCGGGGCGCTGGGAAGCACACGGACTGTATTCCCTGAGCGACCTGGAGCGCATTACCGATATTGATGTGCCGGACGATACTGATGCCAATACCCTGTCCGGCCTGTTCATGCTGGAATTGCAGCGCATGCCCAAAGTCGGCGATGTGATCCGTGTCGGCGGTTTTCGCATGGAAGTGCTGGAAACCCGCAGCCACCGGGTCGAGCGTGCCCTGATCGAAAGCCCGCAGTGGCAGGCGGATGCAGAGAGTGGCGATTCAGGATCATCAGGAGAAGCAGGAGCAGCAGGCAATGAGTGAAAATAATCAGCAACCACAACCACAACCACAACCACAACTGGAGCTGGATTCCGATACCATCGCCCGCCTCATGGCGCTGGTGGAGGAAGAAGATGTGCAGGCACTGGATGCGCTGCTTGCTGCCCAGGATGGTGTGCTCATTGCACATGAACTGGCGGCGCTGCCGGCACCGGTGCGACAGGAAATCTGGACCCATGTTCCGGTCGGGTTGCAGGCCGAGGTACTGGACGAGCTGGATGACAGCGTGCGCAACAGCCTGCTGGAGGGCATGACGCCGGAGTCGGTGGTACAGGCCGCCTGCGAGATGGATCAGTCCGAGCTGGTCGATGTGCTGGAATCGGTTTCGGATGAGCTGGCCGCTGCGATTCTGCAGTCCCTGAGCGAGGATGAGCGCAGCGCGATTGAGGTGCGCATGAGCTATCCGGAGGAGTCAGCCGGACGTTACATGAGTGAAGAGTGGATTGCGGTGCGGGCTGATGTCACGCTGGAAACCGTGACCCGCTACCTCAAGCGTCTGGATGAGTTGCCGCCGCATACCGACGGCCTGATGGTGGTGGATCGTCAGGGGGTTTACCAGGGCAAGCTGCCCATCAGCCGCCTGCTGACCGGCAGGGACGAGACACTGGTGAGCGAGGTGATGGATGCACAGGATCAGTATGTGCAGGTCACGATGGACTCGGCTGATTTTGCGCCGCTGTTTGAACAATATGAATCCGAGTCGATTGCGGTTGTTGATCCGGAGCACAAACTGGTTGGACGCATTACGGTCGGGGATGCGCTCGACATCATCCGGGAGCAGGCGGATCATCAGGTCATGCAGATGGCGGGCCTGGAAGATGACGAGGATTTATTCGCCCCCATTATTCCTTCTGCCAAACGCCGTCTGTTCTGGCTCGGGATTAATTTGATCACGGCCTTTATGGCGGCCTGGGTGATCGGGCTGTTTGAGGCCACGCTGCAGAAGGTGGTGGCACTGGCGGTACTGATGCCGATCGTGGCCAGCATGGGGGGTATTGCCGGCAGCCAGACCCTGACGCTGGCCATTCGCGGGCTGGCACTGGGGCAGATCAATGCGGCCAATACGCGCTGGCTGGCCATCAAGGAGGTGGCGATTGCCGGTATCAACGGACTGGTGTGGGCGCTGGTGGTGGGAGTGATTGCCTGGTTCTGGTTTCAGGATGTGAAAATTGCCACCGTGCTGGGTTCGGCCATGGTGATCAACCAGTTTGCTGCTGCCGTTTCCGGCCTGTCGGTGCCGCTGGTGCTGGATAAAATGGGGATTGACCCGGCGCTGTCCGGCTCGGTGATTCTGACCACGGTGACGGATGTGGTCGGGTTCATGAGTTTTCTCGGGCTGGCGACCCTGGTTCTGCTGTAGGTGTGCGGCAGGCACCGGCAAAGAAGAAACCGGTCAGGTGCGGTGTGAACAGATAAAAAAACCGGCCAGTCACGGTGCTGTGCCGGCCGGTTTTTTGGAAGTCTGTAGTCTGTTTTCCAGGCGTCCGGTTCAGGGCTCCGGTACGTTGACCACCAGTCCTTCCAGGTCTTCGCTGACCACAATCTGGCAGCTCAGGCGGCTGTTCGGCTGACGGGGGGCATCCGTCATTTCCAGCAGGTCGTTTTCCTCTTCACCCGGTGAGCCGCATTTGCCGATCCAGGCATCGTCGACCACGACATGACAGGTGGCGCAGGCCAGACTGCCGCCGCAGTCGCCGAAAATACGGGGTACGTCATTGTCAAGGGCTGCTTCCATCAGGCTGTTGCCGTTGATGGCATCTGCGGTAATTTCACTCCCGTCCGCCATGCGCCAGGTTACGGTGGCCATACGCTTCTCTCCTTTGGTTCTGGTTGTGGAACTGCAGACCATAACCGATTCCGGCGCAGAAAAACCAGTATCTGATGCAATTCCGGTGCTGCTGACGTTTTCAGGGGCTTGGGGGGTGAATGGTAAACGTGTCGGCATCCTGCCAGGCCGGGAATTTTTCCCGAAATGCCAGCAGCTGTATCATGCTGAAGGTGGCAGTTTCGGTGAAGGTTGTCCCGGCCGCCTGATCCACCAGCAGCTCCCCCTTGAAGTCCACCGCCATGGAGTCACCGCTGTAGCTTTGTCCGGCACTGTCGCTGCCGACCCGGTTGACACCGACCACATAGCTCAGGTTCTCGATGGCACGGGCCTGCAGCAGGGTCCGCCAGGGATGACGGCGCGGGGCCGGCCAGTTGGCCACATACAGGGCCAGATGGTAATCATTCCGGTTGCGTGAAAACACCGGAAAGCGCAGGTCATAGCATACCTGCGGCAGGATGTCCCAACCCCGGAAGTGCACCAGCAGGCGCTGCTGTCCGGCCAGAAAGTGCTCGTGTTCACCGGCCATGCGGAACAGATGGCGTTTGTCATAATATTGTACCTGCCTGTCCGGCGTGACAAACAGCAGCCGGTTCACGCAGCCCCGGACACCGTCTTCATCAATACGCATGGCCACACTGCCACACAGGGCGGCATTGAGTCGGGCAGCCTGTGCCTGCATCCAGGTGATGGTAGGGGCGCTGAGACCGTCCGGAGTGCGGGTACAGGGTTCGGCAATCCGTTCCGGTTCCATGCTGAAACCGCTGGTGAAAACTTCCGGGAGTACCACCAGGTCCGTTCGGCCCTGCAGCGGTGCAAGCGTGGCAGCGAAATGACGGCGGTTGGCTTCGGGATCATGCCAGACCAGTTCGCTCTGGATCAGGCTGACCCGCAGATCATTCCGGGAGGTGTTTGTCTGTTGCATGATGACTTCCTGTTTTCTGGGGATTTCAGATGGCGCACAACTTTTCTGCTGCCTGCAGCAGGGTCTGGTCGCTTTTGGCAAAGCAGAACCGGACCAGCTGCATGGCGGGTGGTTTTTGGCAGAACACCGATACCGGAATGGCGGCCACTCCCACGGTTTTGGTCAGGTGCTCACAGAAAGCCACATCCGGCAGGTCACTGATGGCGCTGTAATCCATGAGCTGGAAATAGGTACCGGCTGACGGGGTGAAACGGAAGCGGCTGGCCTGCATCGCTTCACAGAAGCGGTCACGTTTCTGCTGGTAGAAGCCCGGCAGATCAAAACAGTGCTGCGGGTCCTGCTGCATGTAATCCGCCAGTGCCAGTTGCAGCGGTGTCGGGGTGGTGAAGGTGACGTACTGGTGGATTTTGCGGAATTCAGCACTCAGGGCTGCGGGGGCCACACAATAGCCGACTTTCCAGCCGGTGGTATGGTAGGTCTTGCCGAAGGAAGACACCACAAAGCTGCGCTCAAACAGTGCATCATGACTGACAAAGCTGTGATGCTGCCGCCCGTCAAACAGGATATGCTCATACACGTCGTCCGCCAGCAGCAGAATGTCGGTACCCGCTACCAGGCGGATCAGCTGCTCAATATCATCGGCATCCAGAACGGCACCGGTCGGATTGTGGGGCGAGTTCAGGATGATCAGCCGTGTTCGCGGTGTGATGGCGTTGCCCACTCTGGCCCAGTCCATGCGGAACAGCGGCGGGCTGAGCTGAATGGATACCGGCTTGCCACCGTTCATTGCAATGGCCGGGACATAGCTGTCATAGGCGGGGTCAAAAAGGATCACCTCATCTCCCGGAAACACCACGCTGCTGATGGCATCGAACAGGGCTTCGGTGGCACCGGAGGTGACCGTGATTTCAGTTTCCGGATTAAGGCTGCGCCCGTAATGGCGCTCCACCTTGGCAGCAATGGCCTGCAGCAGGGGCGGCACACCGGTCATGGGCGGGTACTGGTTGGCTCCCCGGGCAATATGATGGCCGACCCGTTCCAGCAAGGCTTGGGGACCATTGAAGTCGGGGAATCCCTGGGACAGGTTGATGGCACCATATTCATTGGCCATGCGTGACATTACGGTGAAAATGGTGGTGCCGATATGGGGGAGTTTGGATGCGGGATAGTGCATGGCCGGTATTGCCTCCTGGGGACAGCCTGCGTGAACAGGTTTCATTATGGGATCATGATCAGGCGGACTCAAGTGGTGTGAAAGCACGGTTTGTCTCCGGCTGGTTTTCCATTATGCTGGTGTCGGGTTTTCACTGGAATGTAACAGGAGTGTGGTCAGTATGGTGATGGAGCTCCCGACTGTGGATGACATCCGGCAGGCTGCCGGGCGGCTTGCCGGTGAGATTGTCAACACACCGGTGCTGGAAAGTGCCTTGTTGAATCAGGCGCTGGGCTGCCGGGTGCTGGTCAAGGCCGAATGCCTGCAGCGTACCGGTTCATTCAAGTTCCGTGGTGCCTGTAACCGCATCAGCCGCCTGAACCCGGAAGCGCGTGCCTGCGGGGTTGTGGCCTATTCTTCCGGGAATCATGCCCAGGGCGTGGCTGCGGCGTCACAGGCGTTGGGGGTCAGTGCCACCATCGTGATTCCGCGTGATGCCCCGGCGCTCAAGATTGACCATACCCGCCGTTATGGGGCCAGGGTGATCCTGTACGATCGCCATACGGAAAGCCGGGAGGCCATCGGAGAGGAAATCGCCCGTACCGAAGGCCGTATTCTGGTACCGCCTTATGATGATGCGGATGTGATTGCCGGGCAGGGAACCGTGGCCCTGGAGCTGGCTGAGGCGCTGGCGCAACTGGGGGTGAGGCCGGATGCCCTGTTCTGCCCCTGTGGTGGTGGCGGGCTGGTTGCCGGGGTTTCGCTGGTTTTTCAGCAGCTGATGCCGACGCTTGCGGTATTTGCTGCAGAGCCGCAGCATTTTGATGATACCCGACGCTCGTTGCTGGCCGGCGAGCGGCTTGCCAATGATCCGGCACAGCGTTCGATCTGTGACTCGATTGTAACGCCCACACCGGGTGAGCTGACTTTCGCCATCAACCGCCGGACCCTGGCGGGTGCGGTGGCGGTATCTGAGGCTTCGGTCTGTGAAGCCATGCGGCTGGCCTTTGCCCACCTCAAACTGGTGGTCGAACCGGGGGGCGTGGCGGGGCTGGCTGCCTTGCTGGACGGGCAGACCGATTGTCAGGGAAAAACGGTTGTCGTGGTGTTGTCTGGCGGGAATGTTGACCTTGAGACCTTTATCCGTCTGACGGGTGGAAGCCGTAGCGTTCTGTAACACGGCATCATCCGTATTTTCGCCTGATTTTCTCATTGAGAAGTCAGCCTGAAATCGGTTATGTTCAGGACATGAATGCAATATTGTCCCCGATGATTGATGGTAATACGAAAGTGACGCAAAGCAGTGCCGGCATCTTTGTCCGTCCCCCCAAAACCCTGATACGCGCCGTCGGGCGGGCTATCGGTGAATTTGACCTGATCCGGGAAGGTGACCGGATACTGCTTGGCCTGTCCGGGGGCAAGGATTCGCTCTCGCTGCTGCACCTTTTGCACCATTTCCGGCGTCAGGCACCGGTACGTTTCGAGTTTGCCGCCGTCACGATTGATCCGCAGTCGGGAGCATTTGATCCCTCCCCCCTGATTCCCTATCTGGAAAGCCTGGGTGTGACCTATCACTATGTGCGTGAGCCGCTTCTGGAACTGGCGGAAACGCACATGGACAATAATTCCTATTGTGCCTTCTGTTCGCGCATGAAGCGCGGCCTGATGTATCGCACCGCCCGCGAGCATGGTTATAACGTACTGGCCCTGGCACAGCATCTGGATGATCTGGCGGAGAGCTTCCTGATGTCGGCTTTCCATGGCGGCAGGCTCAAAACCATGAAAGCCCATTATCGTATTGATGCCGGTGATCTGCGCGTTATCCGCCCTCTGGTGCATGTGCGTGAACGCCAGACGGCTGATTTTGCCGCTACTGCCGGCTTGCCGGTGATCAGGGAGAATTGCCCGGCCTGTTTTGACATGCCGACGCAACGTGAGCACATGAAGCAGCTGCTGCGGCGTGAAGAGCTTGCCAACCCCAATGTCTTTAAAAGTCTGGCAACAGCTATGCGTCCCCTGATGCGGGATGGGCTGGATCAGGTGTGATTGTCGACAATTCTACTTCTTTTTAAGCATTTTTTGCTGTTTTTCTGGACTTTTTAATCGGATTGTATAACCATACGGACGGCTGAGAAGAACTTATAATAAAGGTGCCCCGAATTCTGCAACATTCATGTAGTGAGGAGTCACATTTATGTCTGATTCAAAGACCTATCCCGTACCTGCCGGTTTTGCTGCCCAGGCCAATGTCACGGCTGAGCAATACCAGTCCATGTACCAACAGTCTGTCGATGACCCTGCTGCCTTCTGGGGTGCGCAGGCCGATAATTACCTCACCTGGCGCAAGAAATGGGACACCGTTCTGGACTGGAGTTTTGAGCAGGAGGATCTGCACATCAACTGGTTCAAGGGCGGGCAGCTGAATGTATCGGAGAATTGCCTGGACCGTCATCTGGCCACCCGGGGTGATCAGGTCGCGATCATCTGGGAAGGTGACAGTCCGGATGAAGATCGCAAAATCACTTATCGTGAACTGCATGAGGAAGTCTGCAAGTTTGCCAATGTCCTGAAAAGCCGGGGCGTCAAAAAGGGTGACCGGGTTTCCATTTACCTGCCGATGATTCCGGAAGCCGCAGTGGCGATGCTGGCCTGTACCCGGATCGGGGCCGTGCACTCCATTGTTTTCGGGGGATTCTCTCCGGATGCGCTGGCAAGCCGGATTCAGGACTCCGAATGTACCGTGGTTATCACCTCCGACCAGTCCATGCGCGGCGGCAGGCGCGTTCCCCTGAAAACCAATGCCGACGTTGCCCTCAAAACCTGTCCCAACGTACATACCTGTATCGTGGTCAAGCGTGGCGGTGATCCGGTTGAGTGGCATGATGTGGATGTCTGGTACCATGATCTGATGGCGGACGCTTCCGCAGACTGTCCTGCAGAACCCATGGAAGCCGATGACCCGCTGTTTATCCTCTATACCTCCGGTTCCACCGGCAAGCCCAAAGGGGTACTGCATACCACGGCAGGCTATCTGCTGCAGGTGGCCATGACCCACAAGACCGTGTTTGATTACAAGGATGGCGATGTCTACTGGTGTACTGCCGATGTGGGCTGGGTCACGGGCCACTCCTATATCGTCTACGGGCCGCTGACCAATGGGGCGACCTCCCTGATGTTTGAAGGTATCCCGACCTATCCGAGTGCCAGCCGGTTCTGGGATGTCTGTGACAAGCATGATGTCACCATTTTCTATACCGCACCGACCGCCATCCGCATGCTGATGGGGGCGGGCAACCAGTTTGTGGAAAGTGCCCGTCTGGATAAACTGCGGCTGCTGGGTTCGGTCGGCGAGCCGATCAACCCGGAAGCTTGGGAGTGGTATCACCGCGTGGTTGGCAAGGGACGCTGCCCGATCGTTGACACCTGGTGGCAGACTGAAACCGGTGCCCACATGCTTACGCCACTGCCGGGGGCCACACCGCTCAAGCCGGGTTCCGCCACCAATCCGTTCTTCGGTGTCCAGCCCGTGCTGCTGGATGATCAGGGCAATGAAATAACCACCAGCCCGGCTGAAGGCAATCTGGCCATCCGGTTCCCGTGGCCGTCCATGATGCGGAGTGTGTACGGCGACCACAAGCGTTTCTATGAAACCTATTTTGCCATGTATCCCGGTTATTATTTCACCGGTGACGGTGCGCGCCGTGATGAAGACGGCTATTACTGGATCACGGGCCGGGTGGATGATGTGCTTAATATTTCCGGGCATCGTCTGGGGACTGCGGAAATCGAGTCGGCACTGGTGCTGCACGAACAGGTGGCCGAGGCTGCCGTGGTTGGCTATCCGCACGAGCTGACAGGCCAGGGCATTTATGCCTACATCACGCTGATGACCGGTGTCAAGGGTACGCCCGAGCTGGAGAAAGAGCTGGTCAATCTGGTACGCAAGGAAATCGGGCCGATTGCCAAAATCAACCTCATCCAGTGGTCTCCCGGTCTGCCCAAGACCCGCTCCGGCAAGATCATGCGCCGTATTCTGCGCAAGATTGCAGCCAATGAGCTGGACAGTCTGGGTGATACTTCGACTCTGGCCGATCCGGGTGTTGTCGAGGGGCTGATTGCCGAGCGCAAGAATACCTGAGGATCGGAGGAATAACCCGCAAGGGTCTGTCTGGCGGCATGAGGATTCTCTGCCGCCATTTTTTTGTCAGCGTCGGTCCTGCACCAGTACCCAGGGTGCAACCACGATTGCCCACAGGCCGCTGTCATCCTGTGCCCATGCCCTGGCTGTTTCATCCGGCAGATGCTGGATCCTGCTGCTTTCGATCCAGCAACTGAACAGTGTCGTATTGTCTTCGGTCAGGGCAGTCGCTGCTTCAATCAGGTCCAGCTCACTGCTGACCTCGATAATTTGCCCACGGGCAAAAAACAGCGCCAGTTCATGCCAGCTGACCGGTGCTGTCTCCAGATTGAGCTTGTCCCTTAAAGATAACCCTATGTCTTCCATTGGTAGCTTTTGTGGCCTGAAAAAGTGACTATTCTAGCGGTCTGGCTCTGGACAGGGAACCGCCGGTTTTGCCGGGAAGCCCGTCCAGCCAGCGGTTTCTGGAGCGTAAAATCACGGAGCGCTTATTCAGCTCAACCTTCCGGCCATCATTCTGGTGCTCGATCTGACGCTGAAATGGACTGATAATGGTTGAATCTGGGTTTCATGGCAAACAATGAGTAACGAACAAGCTGATACAATACGGAGCAATAAGAAGCTGTCCAGTCTGGTATGGGAATTTAATTTCCGTCCGGATCATTACATTCATGACAGCTGGCTTGAAAAAATGCCTGACGGGCCCCTGATCCGGAAGCTGGTGGGCAAGCATCGCAGTGCCGAGCGTATTGTCCAGCATCTGTTCCAGCGTTTCGGGCTGGAAAACCAGGTATTTTTCCACTTCTCCAATTCCCTGACCCGCATTGCCCTGTGGTCCGGCAAGGACCTGGAAAAACTGGTGCTCCATACCGGCTCTGTCCTGTATTATCCTAAAATTCAGCATATTATCGTGCGTGAAGATGTACAGAAAATCCGTGAGCTGGTGGGGGAAGACATTTTCATGTTCATGCAGCGCAGTGCCAACCACCTGCGTGGCAAGATGGACCTGGAGCTGGACCTGCCGCGCAAGCTGCCGCCACGCAAGTGGCTGGTGCTGGCAGGCATGGCCTGCTTCATGACCGCCCTGCAGGATTATCCACCGGCCCTGCGCAAGCGTCTGTTGCTGAAATTACCGCAGGACTGGTATGAGTTGCACCGGCGTTTCCGGGCTCATACCATGGTGCAAGGGTTGCAGCAGAAAGAATGTTCGGCATTGATACAAAAAACAGCCATAGAGATTCGCATGGGGGTTGGAATAGATGGACAAATTCGTTTCAGTTAGGCCGTTGGAGACCCAGCTTCAGCCGGGACAGACCATTCTCAAATCCAGAGACTACAAGCAGCTGCTGGGTTATGAGGAGCTGATGCAGAAGCTGGCCCAGCGTGAAAAGCAGCGTGCTCTGGAGCTGGATCAGGCCAGGGTCGGGGCTATCCGCCAGGGCTTTGCCGATGGCATGGAGCAGGCCAGCCAGAAGCAGGCAGAAGAATTGTTTGGCTATTCCCTGCGCATGCACCAGAAGCTGCAGCAGGTCGAGCAGTCCATGGTTGATATGGTGGTGGATACCATCAAAGAAGTCATCAACGGGTTTGATAATGAAACACTGGTGAAAAGTGCCGTACATAACGGACTGGAGCTGATCCGCAATGGCAACAAGCTGACGGTCCGTGCTCACCCCCAGATGCTGGAGGCTGTCAATGAGCAACTGCGTGAAGTGCACCAGAGCTTCAACCATATTGAAGTGATCGGTGATGCACACCTCAAGCTGGATGAGTGTGTTCTGGAGTCTGATGTCGGTATTGTCAATGCCAGCGTTGAGCAGCAGGTCGATGTTCTGGTGAAGACTATCCGCAAGGCTTTTCCAAAGTGAACTGAAGTGGGCTGATGCTGCAGAGTACCGGGATTGCCGATAGAACGGCATGACCGGTGTACAGCCAGAGCCGGTCAGTTTTCAGGGGTGTTTTCCTTGCTCAGGGCGATCTGGGCATCTTCCTTATTCATTATTTCGACAATTTCCTTGGTTTTTTCATTCTTCATTGCCAACGCATTGGCGACCTGTCGCTCGTTGGCATAGGCTTCCTGCGCCCGTTTCAGCTGTTCATTGGACTGCTGGATGGCTGCATGCAGCATTTCTTCCTTTTGTCCCAGTGACTCCAGTGTATTGCGATACTCAAAGATGGCTTCCGGGCCGAAGGTCTGCCCCTGCAAACCCTTGAACAGGCTTTCCTGATGGTTGATGCGCCAGTGATGAAACTGCTCCAGTTCCTGACGGGCCTGATGCAGATGTTGCTCGGCGGCCAGCATCTGGCTTTTACGCTCCTGTACCAGCGATAACTGTTTGTCCAGCCGTCGGGCACGGATTTTCTGCAGTTTTTCCAGGCTCATTGCTGGAACCCGGCCAGCTGGACCAGTTGGCCCAGTGTCTGTTCATAATTGCTGTGTTCATCCGGCTTCTGCTTCAGAAAGGCACGAATGGCTTCAATCTTGTCCAGTGCTTCATCAGCCTGGGGATCGGCACCCCGCTGGTATTCGCCCACACGAACCAGAAATTCGATTTCCTTGTGCTTGGACAATAATCCCCGGATATGGGCAGCGGCTTCGCGTTGGGCCGGTGTTGCCAGTCTGGCCATCAGGCGGCTCAGGCTGCCCAGGGTATCAATAGCGGGATAATGGTTGGCAGCGGCCAGCTCACGGGAAAGAATGATATGTCCATCCAGCAGGGAGCGAACCTCATCACCGACGGGATCGGACATGTCATCCCCCTCGATCAGAACGGTGTAGAAGGCGGTAATGGAGCCGTTGGCACCACTGCCGGCCCGCTCAACCAGCTTGGGTAATTCGGAGAAAACTGAAGGTGGATAGCCGCGCCGGGCCGGTGCTTCACCGGCAGCCAGTCCGATTTCACGCTGTGCACGGGCAAAGCGTGTGAGTGAGTCCATCAGCAGCAGCACTTTCTGATTCTTGTCACGAAAGTATTCCGCGACAGCGGTTGCCACATAGGCGGCCTTGAGGCGCTCAATCGGTGGCCGATCCGAAGTGGCGACCACCAGAATGGTCTTTTTCATGCCTTCATTGCCGAGTGAGTCTTCAATGAACTCGCGCACTTCACGCCCCCGCTCACCGATCAGGGCCACGACATTCACATCCGAGGCCGCGTGTTTGATCAGCATGCTCAACAGGGAGCTTTTACCCACCCCGGCTCCGGCAAAGATGCCGATACGCTGACCGATACCGCAGGTGACGAGCCCATCCAGCGCCCGGATACCCAGCGACAGGGGCTGGTGCACCATCTGTCGTTGCAGGGGGTCGGGTGGTGAGGCGTAGAGTGGATAGGATTCCTGCAGGTTAAGGGCATGATTGAAGGTATTGCTCTGGATGCGTCCCACGCCATCGAGAACACAGCCCTTGAGGCTTTCGCCCACGGCAACCCGCAGGGTTTCACCGGTAGCTGTGACCTGGGTATGAATGGAAACCCCCTGCATGTCGCCAATCGGAGCCAGCAGGGCAATGTTCTGTTCAAAGCCGATGACCTCTGCCGGGATGTAACCCTCTTCTCCGGCATTGCGCAGAATGCACAGCTCCCCCAGTCGGACCTTGGGAATGATGGCGCGCACAACGGTCCCGGTGACCTGCACAATGCGTCCGTGCAGTACCAGTGTGGTCGTGGCCTTGATGGCTGCCCGCAGGCGTTCCGGCACGTATTCCAGTGACATGTATTTAACCTGTTTGCCCTGTGGTTGGTGGTACCATCAGCCGGATTTCCCCTACCGGCTGCACTGCTACATTCGGCGTCAGTTCGGGCAGGGACAGAATCGGCAGCTGTGGAAATTCGGCGGCCAGATGACTGCGGATATGACGGCGCAGGTCGAGGCTGGTCAATACCACCGGGCGTGGTGCACCGGCAGCCAGATTCCGGGCATGCTGTTCTTCCAGGTTGCGGAGGCTTTCTGACAGGCGTCGGCTGACATCCGGAGGCAGGGCCATGTGGATGCCTGCCTGTGTCTGACGGATACTGGTCTGGAGCAGTTTTTCACTCTCCGGATCCAGCATGTAGACCGGCAGTTTGCCCGTGCCGTTGGTAAAGGCATAGGAAAGCTGGCGTTTCATGCTGATGCGTACCCGCTCCGTGAGCATGCCGTTATCTTTTTCCGCCTCGCCAAATTCCACGATGGTACCGAGAATGCGCCGCAGGTCGCGGATGGAGACTCCTTCATTCAGCAGGCGTTTGAGAATATCGGCAATGCGGGGGTTGGGGGCGGCACGCTGGGCTTCCTGAACCAGTGTGGCGTAACCGGCTCCTTCCAGCTTGCCCATCAGGGAGTGTACTTCCTGAATGCCGATGAATTCACTGGCATGCCGGTGCAGGATATAGTTGATGTGGCGTGTCAGTATCTGAATCGGGGGCAGGTCCTGGTTACGGGCCGGTGTTACCAGCAGGGAGTTGCTGTCTGTCTGAATGGCATCCTGTTCCGGATTCTGTCGCTGTGTTGCATTGCTGTTCAGCTGACCTTTGCCGACCGGAATGCCATGAATGGATATCTGGTAGTTGTCGGATGGCTGGTGATTGGAAATGCTGATGCTGATGCCGTCCAGCGGTACCCCCAGGTCCTTGAAGAATTCCTGTCGCACCGTGGTGAAGCTGGTATTGAGGTCCGGGAGTGACATGAGCTGACGTGCATTTTCCGGCAGTTCAACGTGTACCGATGACAGCGGCTGCATTTCTTCCAGTGCTGCGGCAGTATCCTGGCCCAGTGCACTACCACCGCCTTTTCCGGCGGCACGCTCATGCCCGACTACAGTCACCTCTTCGGTGTCGGCGAACTCATAGCGGTTCTGTACCCGGCGCAGCATCATGCCGGTAAAGCCCAGCAGTCCGCCCAGTATGAAAAATACCAGGGTTGGAAAGCCCGGGATCAGCCCCATGAGGGTGACGACGGCAGAGCCGATGAGCAGGGCATTGGGCTGGGACAGCAGCTGGCGGCCAATGTCTTCACCCAGGTTGCTTTCATCATCAACCGTGACGCGGGAGACGATGATGCCGGCCGTGATGGAGACAAACAGGGCGGGAATCTGGGAGACCAGTCCGTCCCCGATGGTCAGCACGGAGTAGATATTCATGGCTTCACCGATATCCATGCCGCGCTGGAAACTGCCGATGGAGATGCCGCCGATAATATTGACAATGATGATGATCAGGCCGGCAATTGCATCCCCTTTGACGAATTTCATGGCGCCATCCATGGAGCCGAACAGCTGGCTTTCCTTTTCGAGGTTGTTGCGGCGGGTGCGTGCGTCCTGCATGGTGATGACACCGGCACGCAGGTCGCTGTCGATACTCATCTGCTTGCCGGGCATGGCGTCCAGGGAGAAGCGGGCACTGACTTCGGCAATCCGTTCCGAACCTTTGGTGATGACCACAAACTGTACAATGGTGATGATCAGAAACACGACCAGACCGACAATCAGGTTGCCGGCAACCACAAATTCCCCGAAAGTCTGGATGATCTCGCCGGCATCTGCTTCAGTCAGGATCAGGCGGGTGGTGGATATGGACAGCGCAAGCCGGAACAGCGTGGTGAGCAGCAGTACTGATGGAAAGGCCGAGAAGGCCAGCGGTGAGGGGAGGTAGACCGCCAGCATCAGCAGGATAATGGCCAGCCCCATGTTCAGGGCGATGAGGGTGTCGATCAGCAGGGTCGGCAGCGGCAGGATCATCATGAAGATGATCAGGACCAGCAGGATGGCAACGGCAACATCGCTGCGCTGGATCAGACGGGCTATCAGGCTTTGTGAATTTTTATTTGACATTTTTCTGTTCAGCTGACTGTTGTCGGATCGGCGTCCGGGTTGAGGATCACGTATCCTGCCGTACCGGTCAGTTGCAGGGTACTGATGAGCTCGGGGCCGGCTTCCTGCAGTACCGGTTTTTTCCGGGTGGTTTGATAAAGCTTCAGCAGTGCCAGTGATCCGGCGGCGGTAATATAGGGAATCTGCCGGCAGTTCAGGATCACGGCAGTCTGGTTCCGGATGGCAAGCGCACCCAGGTTCTGGGCCATGTCATGATCCAGCGGTCCCTGCAGGGTAATGGCTGTGGTCTGGTCATCCTGTCGTGTCAGCCGGATACTGCCTTCCATCAGTGACTCCCGAAGTTGTGGGCATCCTGGCCGGCCAGGGTGACGTACAGAGTACGGGCATCCAGTGTGACAATTTTTACTGATGAACCGGCCACACAGTCAGGCCCTGACACCTGCCAGTCCCTGCCTTCCAGCTGTGTCTGTCCCTGGCCGTCCACAACCGGATGGGTCAGGGTGATGATGGAGCCGACCAGATGTTGCTGCTCCGTATTGCCGAACAGGGCATTCAGGGTATTCGGCAGTTCAAAAAAGAAGGGAGCCAGAATGGTCAGCAGCAGGACCAAGGGTATCTGCCAGAACCAGAAGCTGTCCGGGCTCAGGAACATCACAAGGGCGGTCAGGCCGGCGGCGATCCCCAGCCATTTGGCCCAGTCTTCCTGCAGGCGGCGTTTATACTTCGACAGCAGACTATCGGAGCGCCGGGCCTGCTGGCTTTGCCGGAACAGAAAATACTGCAGTCTGGCTTTCAGCTCGCCGGAGCGTGCCCGTTCACCCAGATCGGATAAAGCCTTGCCGATGCGTCCCAGACCTTCGGCCTGTTGGGGTTGTTGCTGATCTGTTGCTGCCATAATGGTCCCACTCGCGAATAATTGATTAATAATTGTTGATTTTCAGTGTTACTGCTGTTTGCTCGTCTTGCGCATGGCGTAGGCAACCCGGTCGATGGTTGAGGTTGGAATGTATTGATCCAGTTTCCCGTCTTCGAGCAAATCCTGCACCAGCCGGCCATCTGTCAGGACCGGAACCCGTTCAACCTGGGCAATTTCCACCATTTTGCGCGCCATGGTCGATTTGCCAATGGCAACGATGATCGGCAGGGGCGTGACATCCTGCTCATAGTGTAATGCGACTGCAATCCCGATATCGATCAACAATAGACGAGCTGTCTTGATTCGGGACTGAATGTCCTGTTCGCTCAGTTCCCGGCGCATCTCATTGCGCGCCCCCCGGACATGCGGGTCGCCGAACATCTCTTTCATTTCACGCTTGACCTCTTCCTTGGTCATGCGCTGTTCCTTCATGAACTGGGTACGCTGGAACAGATAGTCGATAATGGCGAGGGTGATGATCAGCGGCAGGATGAACAGCATCATGTCACCGAACAGTTCCGCTGACAGCTGTCCCAGGCACAGGATATTGCACTGGTTGATTTCATTCATCAGCTGATAAACGCCGTTGCGCACCACAAAGAACAGTACGGTGCCAATCAGGATGGTCTTGACCAGTGACAGCAGGGTGGTCACGAGCTGTTTGGTGGAGAAAATGCGTTTGAAGCCACTGGCAGGATTGATTTTCTCCATCCGGGGCATTACCGGATCGAAGGAGAATACCAACCCGAACTGGACAATAAAGCTCAGAATCGCTGCCAGTGTAGTGATCAGTATGAAGGGCAGGAGCAGGGTCATGACCGCCAGTTCCAGGGTGATCCGGATGATGCCGCTGAGCGCCTGTCCAAAATCAAAGCCGTACAGCTGGGCAGCGAGCAGAAATATTTCCATCAGCTTCTGCAGGAACCAGGGACCCAGTATGGCGAAGTAAACCACTCCGACCGCAAGAATGAAGGCCGAGGGCACGTCCTTGCTGCTGGCCACCTGTCCCTTTTTGCGGGCATCCCGCAGTTTTTTGGGGGTGGCCTCTTCGGTTTTTTCGCTGCTACTGTCCTGACTCATTGATTAATTGATCCAGTATGTGGAGGTTGGAGCCGAAGTTGATGAAAATATCATGCAGGTAATGCCCGACAATGCTGACGTAGAAAATCAGAACAAAAAACACCAGTGCACTCTTGATCGGCATGGCAACCAGAAAAATGTTCAGCTGTGGCAGGTAACGTCCAACCAGACCGGTGCCGAAGTCAATCAGAAACATCAGCGCCAGAAAAGGACCGGCAATCAGCACCAGCGTGTACATCAGACTGTCCATCTGCTGCAGAAAAAATTTGGCGGTACCGGCATTGAAGGAAGGAAAGAAGGTATCCAGTGGCCACAGCTGATAGCTCATCATCAGGGTCTGCAACAGCATCAGGAAGCCGCCGCTGGTGAACAGCATGGTCGTGGCCAGCTGTGCCATCAGATTGCCCAGAGGCGATACCATACCCGCAACGGTCGGGGAGAAAAACAGGGCGCTCATGGCCCCGCGCTGCAGGTCCATCAGGAAGCCGGCCCCCCGCAAAGCCCAGAATGGAATGCTCATGGCATAGCCCATGGCCAGCCCGATGACACTTTCCTTGACCAGCAGCAGGGCGATGCTGGCGATGTTCAGTTCCATGTCCAGCAGCTGTTCGTGAGTCAGCGGCAACAAGGCCAGTGACATGACCACCATGACGCCATTGCGGATCAGGGCCGGAAAAATGGGCTGCGTAAACATGGGCAGAATCGAAAACGCCACCAGTATTCTGGGCGTTGTCAGGACCAGAGCCAGGAACCATGGCTGGATCGCCGAAATTTCTTCCACTAGCCACTGCCTTTCAGCTGAGTGACCTGATCAAAAACCTGGATGGTGTAACTGTAAAGTTCCGGTCCGAACCAGCGTATGGTGGCGGCGATGGCGAAAATCACCGCAACCAGCTTGAAACCATGGGGCAGGGTCTGCTCCTGTATGGAGGTCAGCGCCTGAAACAGGCCGATCAGCAAGCCAACCAGAGTGGCTGCCGCAATGGATGGCAGTGACAGGTACAGTACCAGTTGCATGGCCTGTGAGGTGAAATGAAGTAATGAATTTTCGTTCATGGTCAGGAGTAACTCAGCAGGAGGCCGTGGATAAGGCGTGACCAGCCATCAACCAGTACAAACAGCAGCAGCTTGAAAGGCAAGGAAATGATGACGGGCGATACCATTATCATGCCCAGTGACAGCAGGATGTTGGAAACGATCAGGTCGATGATGATGAAAGGCAGGTAGATCAGGAAACCGAGCTGAAAGGCAACGGTCAGCTCACTGACCAGAAAGGCCGGGATGAGCACCAGCAGATTGCTTTCATCCACGTCACGGGCGTATTTCTCCGGCCAGATTTTCTGGGTGGTCTGGATAAAGAAGTTGCGCTCTGCGGGTGAGGAGTGCCTGGTCAGGAAGTCCTGTAACGGACGTGAACTTTCCCGCAGCGCCTGTGGAAACTCGGGGTGCTTGATGTCCGTGACCTCAATGCCGTAGCCATTGAATATTTCATAGGTCTCCATGCCCACCGGGGCCATGATGTAAATGCTCAGGATGATGGCAATGCCGCTGATGGCCATGTTGGGCGGCTCCTGTTGCAGCCCGAGCGCGCTGCGGGTCAGGTGCATGACCACAGTTATCTTGATGAAGGAGCTGACCAGGATGGCAACAAACGGTGCCAGTCCAAGCAGCAGCAGCAGCCCCATCAGGAGTATGGGATTGGGAAACGAATCCATTATTTTTAAATGCCGGTAATCTGCAGGTTGTAGGAAGATCAGTTGCTGGGGCGTGCGCCAAACAGGCTGATGATGCGGATGCCGATTCTGCCGCTGATCTCCACCAGTTCACCGGTGCCGATCTGCTTGTTCTGGGCGTGAATCTGTACGACTTCCGGCAGGCTGTGTGGCAGGTCAATTACATAGCCGGGGCGTAGTTGTTTGATTTCACTGAATGAAATGGTTTTCTGCCCCAGGTCGAAGGAAAGTTTGACCGGCAGCTTGTTGAGCTGGTCGATACTGTTGGGTGCATCATGGTCTGCCATGGTGGTCCATCCTGTCGCTATGGTTAAAATTTTATTGGAATCACCGCTGCTGATTTCTGCCTCACAATACAGGTTGTGGTTAACCCGCAGCCTGATGGCTCCTTCCTCCCGGAAACGGCTGTTTTCCAGCAGAAGGACATCAGAACTGCCCAGACTGTTGATTTCCGGGATGGTCAGGGCAATTTGTCCGATTTCGAGAAAAACACTGGTTTCCAGGCTTTCCCACGCCTCATTCAGGTCCGAAGGCCAGAGACGCAAGCGCTGTTGCAGCATTGGATACAGCTGCTCCTCCAGCATCAGCAGGCCATGGACGGCATGTGTGCTGTTCGGATCCGGCTTGTTGCGGTTTGCTTCCAGCAGCTCAAAACCCAGTGGCAGGGTGTAAACCGGGCTGTTCTGCTGGGCGGACAGGGATTGCAGCTTGATTTTGCTGGCAAGCCCGTGCTCTGCAATATTGATCAGCGGTTCCAGCGCATTTTCTGCCAGGGCGATTCCCAGATTTTCCGGCAGGCGTGGCAACATGGCCTCCGGAATGTATTCACGGATATTGTCCAGCAGTGGCCAGTCGGACAGCCAGAGTCCTGCGGTGGTATCTCCGATGCCGAGTGTCATGTTGATGGCATACAGCGGCTGCCGGCTTTTGTCTCCCGGAAAAAGACGTAACCGGAACATCCGGTTTTCATCCAGACTGAAGGTGAAAGCCTGTGATTTGTTCAGCGCCATATTATTCAGGCGCATCCCCGAAGGGGTCCAGGCTTGCAGCTGTAACGGTCGTATCTTGATTTGGCGGCGATTGTTCATTGTAGTTGTTCTGTTGGTGACACCAGATACGGGCATGGAAGTCACTGTACCGGGCTTGGTCCTGGTTAAGGCGTCATGTCCTAGATTACATCAGCAAGCATGAACAGCACAGAAACAAAAACTATCGGCAAGTCACTTGTGTTGCAAAAAAACCGGATCAGTGGATAAGCGTCCTGAGCCACCAGGGCAGGTTTTCGGGGGTATCAGTCGCTGGTCGGATCGGCGGATTGCTGAGGGGTTTCCGTCCCTGCGGCATTTCCATCAGTGCTGTCAGTGGCCAGAGTTTCGTCGCCCTGCTGCTCCTGAAGGGCGCTGCCATCATCATTAAGCAGGCTGGTCAGAAGCTCCTCCAGCAGTTGCATCACCAGCTGGTTGATGTACAGCTGCAGGGCACTTTCATAAAACATCATCATGACGGATGACAGATTGCCGGAGGCGTACCCTTCACCCGGATAATAAAAATTTTGTGATGGTGTGAAAAAGTTGTTCTGGCCGATACTGGTGTACGGATTCCAAATAGACATTTTGCTTCCCTGTTGCTACACACAACAAAATATAAGGATAGGAGCTGTAGCCTTGTCTCTCAGTCAAGCTTTGTGATCATTCTAAAATTCTGCCGATGGGTGGTGTTGCTGAAACAAGATAAGTGGAAGGTTGTGGCTGATGATCTGCTGCAGTTTTCCGGTTTTTGGGTGCGCTCGTCCTGAGGTGGCTCGACTTTCATGCACAGTCAGCGGATCATGGGGGTATAAAATAATTTTTTGAAGGTGGTATTCCTATGCTTCTCCGGGCTCTCTCCCTGGCTATTCTGTTGTCATCCCAAGCCTGCCTGTCTGCCCCGCTGAACTGGAGTGACAGCAAGTATTCACATTTTTCCGATGAGGAGCCACTGGGTGAAATGCTGAAGACACTGGCCGCCAACGAGGAGACACCGATTGTTGTCAGTCCGATGGTCAAGGACATTGTGAGTATGCACTACCGGGACCAGACGCCCCGTTTCATTTTTGATGACCTTGCCAAAACCTACGGCCTGATCTGGTACTACGATGGCGAGACTCTTTATGTCTACAAGGAGGATGAGGCTCAGAGGGGGTCGATCAGTCTGGAAAAAATGAAGCCCAGGGAGTTCACGACTGCGCTTGAGCGTCTGGGGATTCTGGATGGCCAGTTCCACTGGGAAGTATCAGAGATTGACAACATGATCTACTTCAATGGCCCCGAGCGTTTTGTCTCGGCGGTTCTTGACATGGCCAAGCTGATGGAGAACCAGTCGCCCCAGCGTACCCAGATTTACAAATGGGTCGATGCGAAGGGAAGGGTCAACTACAGCAATGAAAAGCCTGTGCAGACACTGCAGGCCGGGACGGATATCACAACGCAGGAGCGTTTCCCCGGATTTGATGTGGTGGATGTCATTAAACGATGAGATTGCCCGACAGCTCGCCGGTTTCTGGCTGTGAACAGGCCAGGCCTTACAACAAATTGAAAGATAAAAACCGAAGATAGTCAGTATGGTAACGCAACAAACCCCTTTTCTGCTGAAAGTGCTGAGTGGCAGCAATGCCGGTGCACTGGTCCGGCTGAAGGTTGGCGAGATATTGATCGGCAAGTCAATGTCGAGTGACATTATCCTGCATGATGAAAACATCGCCGATTCACACCTCAGGCTGAAAATATCCCTGGACTCGATTCTGCTGGAAGTTCTGGCAAATCCTGTTCTCATTGACAACCAGGAAGTGGAGGCCAGCGAAAAGCTGTTGCGTCCCTATCAGGTCGTGACTATCGGCAGTGTGGATTTCTTCATTGCGGATGTGCGCAGACCCGGCCGACTGGAGGATGAGGTCACAGTCGGACATGAGGCCGTTGATACCGGGCAGGTATCGCATCCGGTACCGGTTGCCACCCGGCGTGCAGATTCTGGCCGTAATGCGCTGGCAGCGCGGCAGGCACGTACCGGGAGTAAAAAATACCTTTGGCTGGGCGGTGCCCTGTTGCTGGGGGCCAATCTGCTTTATTTCATGCCCAGTCTGATGAACATGGCCGAGCAGGTCGGTTTGCGGGAATCGACACGCCAGCGGGCGGATGCGATTGTGGCCGACATGAAGAGTGACAAGCTGCAGGTGATGGAGGCCGGCAATAATGTCCTCATTACCGGCTATGTGGATACCGTAGAGGAAAAACGTAACCTCATGAGCCGAACGGGCGCCTCCCAGGTTGGCGTGAATTACCGTATCTGGGTCATGACGGAGCTGGTGGAAAGTGCGAAGTCAGTCGCTCATGCACTGGGACAGGCGGACTTGGGCTTTAAAAGCCTGGGAGAGGGGCGCTTGTCTGCCCATGGCTATGTCAGTAATGAAGAGGACTGGGCCCGGATCAAGACCAATATCATGGGCGATGTCAGTGGTATCCGCTCCATTGATGACTCCGAAGTGCAGACTCTGCGCAAGCGCAAGGAGGCTTTGGAGCAGTTCATCGAGAAAAAAGGTCTTTCCAGCCGTATCAGGGTTACTATCGAGCAGGATCGCATTAAAGTAGATGGAGAGTTGACACAGAGTGAACTCAGTCGCTGGAGTGACCTTTACAAGGAGTTTCTGGTACTGAATGGCGATGGCCCTGCAATTATTGAAAATCTGTTTGATGCAAGAAAGCGTATCAAGCTGGTGATCAGGAGTGTCAGTGTCGGCAAGACACCATTTCTGGTCTCCAAGGATGGGAAGAAATACATGGAAGGGGCAACACTTGGTAATAATTATTTTATCAGGAAGATTACGCCGGATCATGTGCTTCTTTCCAATGGTGGTGTAGAAATACCCATTTTCTACGGAGCAGAGGATTAACAGGTAATGATGCTACAATTAGAACAAAATCTGAAAAATGATGTCTCTGGAATTTACAAAAACGAAGTGCTTGATAAGCTGAATCAGACAGCTTCCGAGGTTAGATTTGAGTTGAGTCAGGGTGTTGATCCTGATCAGTATGACAAGCTCAACCGGTTTCTCAAGGCGATTGAATCTGGTGTGGAAGTTGTTGAAGAAGTTTGGGCGCAAAAATAACAAAGCGTCCGTTCTGGCACGAAACGCAGTGCCGCAGTGAATATGGAAATTCCCTGCGTTTGATGGATGACATCGGGAATTTTTAAAATTATTTTTTTCATATAAAGGAGATACGTTATGGCAGCAGAAGCAGCAGCAGGTAATACAGGTGCTTTCACCAACCTGTTGAACAGTGTGACTCAGGCCCAGCAGGAAGGCATTCAGCTTCAGCAAGGTCTGAATGAAGCCAAGCGTGATTTTGATGCTCAAAGTGCCGGCCTGGAAATGGAAAATGCAATCTCTTCCAAGGTTGCCAGTCTCGTTTCCGGTATGGCGCAGACCATTCAGTAATTGATTGGTTACTGCCAAATGCCCTGCCCCTTTGTGGGGCAGGGTCTTGCAAACAGATAATGTGAAGAAAAAATAATGAATGTAAGCAGTGAACTGTTACAACTCCTTTCTGAGGTCGGTTATATGGCCTGTTTTCGTGGTGATGCACGCCGTTCACAGGTCATCATGGAAGGTGTTGAAGCCGTTGGGAGAGAGCAGACTCCCATCAAGATGGGGGTAGCAATTGCCAAGATTTATGCCGGTGACATTGATCGGGCTATTGCGATTTTGCGGGATGATGTGCTGGCTCGTGAGCCGAATCACATGAGTGCCAAATGCTTTTTGGGGATTGCCATGAATCAGCAGGGTGACAAGGCGGGTGCCATGGCCCTGTTTCAGGAAGTGGCGAAACATGGCAATCCGGATGAGCAAAGTATTGCCAATGTTTATCTGGCAAACTAATCGGGTGGAGGTAACAGGAAATGGTTGATCCAGGTTTGGTGGCGGGACAGGTTGCCAGCAGTGTTTTCCAGTCTCCCCAACAGCAGCAACCCCTTTCATTGGCCCAGTCTGCTGATGCGGGCAGATTTCAGGATGTTCTCAAAAGCGCCCCTGGAGGAGTTGATGCCAGTACGGACATCGGTCGTTCCGAGCCGGTGTTGCAATTTGTTGACGGTGAAAAAGCTGCAAGTTCGGGTGGCCTGGCTGAGGCTCTTATTGAGCGGGCCTCCAAAATTGATGCCAGTTATCATGGTCTGGTTGACCAGATGGCCAACAGGCCATCACTGGAAAATTATCTGTCTTCTCCTTCGGGGACAGGGGTTCAGCCCGACCGGATCAGAACCTATCCGAACGTCCCTGCCACGGGAGGAGGTGATAGTCTGGCGTCATCTTATGACGGCATCGTAGACAGGATGAATGCCAGCAATAATGCAGCACTTGCCTATCAGAATGATCTCAATCAGTGGTCCATGTCTTTCCGCATGTGGTCTACCGGTGTGGAAGTCATTTCTGCTGCAGCAAGTAAAATATCACAGGGATTCCAGACTTTATTCCGTGCCAGTGGCTAGTGCCGGTCTCCAGGGGTCGATTAATATGAAAACAATAAATGGTATGGTCCGTCTCATCTTTTTAATGCTGGCAGTTCTGCTCTCTGGTTGTAAAACTGAGCTTTTCAGTGGCCTGAATGAAAATGATGCCAATAATATGCTGGCTATCATGCTGGATAACCGTATTGATGCTGAAAAAATATCTAACGCAAAAGCAGGCACCTATGCACTGAATATTGATGATTCCAAAATTCCCCAGGCCATAAGGATTTTGCGGGAGCACGGTTATCCTCGTGAAAAAGTTACCACGATGGACCAGATGTTTCAGAAGGATGGGCTGATATCATCGCCACTGGAAGAGCGTGTTCGTTTCATTTATGCCTTGTCTCAAAGTGTTCAGGAGACCCTGACGCAGATTGATGGCGTTCTGGTTGCCAGGGTACATATCGTAGTACCCGAGACGGACTCTTCCGGTACCAGGCCTCAGCCTTCATCAGCATCAGTTTTTATCAAATACCATCCTGCCTATGATCTTGAAAGCATGAAGTCTGAAATCAAACTGATTGTTGAAAAAAGTATCGAAGGGTTGAGCTATGACAAGGTGTCGGTAGTCATGATTCCTGCCCAACTGAAGGGTGGTTGACCGGTAAGGGGGATTATCCAATGATTCACTTGATGCAGCCTGATGATATTAAGGATGTGCATGCCATTTACCTGGCTGCCCACCTCGATGAATATTCCGGTGAGGATGGGCAGTTCAGCCCCAGACCCATTTGTGAGAACCCGAAGCTGGGAGTGTTGTTTGATCATTCGGTCATGTATGTATTTGAGGAAAAGGGGCTGATCAAGGGATTTGTTGGCTACATTGAAGACCATATCATCTGGCTTTATGTACACCCCGATCATCGGGGGCAAAAAATCGGCAAACGCCTGATTACACATGTTATCAGTGAGTTGGGCGGCAAGGCGACAATTACCATCGTCAAGTCGAACCGGATTGCCATGGCCTGTTACCGGGGGCTTGGCTTTTCCGAAGTGGACGAATTTGAGTTTGAATTCCAGCAGCATATGGTCAAGGCGCTGCGCATGGAGCGTGCCGTTGTCTGATGCCTTCTTCGGTGGGGTGTTTTTCTTTATATTCCCTGAATCCGGGCTGTCACCCGGCTCAGGGCATAGTGCTTGATGCTGTCTTCAGACCAGCTCCTCTTCTTCCTCGCTGGGCTTGGGTTCCAGGGCCAGTTCAAGACCTGTCGCTGTTGTTTTCGGGCGGGGGGCATCAGCTTTATCCGGTGATGGTGCTTCCGGACGCTCACTGGCAGACAGGTTGATGCGCAGTTTCAGGTTGTTCGGTGAGTCGGCATTACGCAGGGCTTCAGCCAGTGAGATGCGCTTTTCCCTGTAGAGCCGGTACAGGTGACTGTCGAAGGTCTGCATGCCAATCTCTTGGGATTTTTCCATGATTTCCTTGATGGCATGGATTTCACCTTTCTGGATCAGGTCACTGACCATGGCAGTACCCAGCAGGATTTCAATGGCTGCAGTACGTTTGCCGTCCAGAGTGGGAACCAGGCGTTGTGAGACAAATGCACGCAGGTTCATGGACAAGTCCATCAGCAACTGGTGACGGCGTTCTTCCGGGAAAAAATTGATGATACGGTCCAGTGCCTGATTGGCATTGTTGGCGTGCAGGGTAGACAGGCACAGGTGTCCGGTTTCGGCAAAGGCCAGCGCATGCTCCATGGTTTCCCGACTTCTGATTTCACCGATCAGGATGACATCCGGAGCCTGACGCAGGGTGTTTTTCAGGGCATCTTCGTAGCTGTCGGTATCGACACCGACTTCGCGCTGGTTGACAATGCTGCGCCGGTGCGGGTGGATGTACTCGATCGGGTCTTCTATCGTGATGATATGACCATCTGCATTGCGGTTACGGTGATCAATCAGGGCCGCCAGCGAGGTGGATTTGCCGGAGCCGGTGCCGCCGACGAACAGGATCAGCCCGCGTTTGGCCATGATGGTTTCTTTCAGGATATCCGGCAGACCCAGGGCATCGGCATTGGGAATTTCGGTTTTGATATTACGGATTACCAGTGCTACCTTGTGGCGCTGTTTGAATATATTGACACGAAAACGACCGATTCCTGCAACATCCAGCGCCAGATTCATTTCCGGTTTCTGCTCAAACTGCTGGCGTTGTTCCGTGTTCATCAGGTTCTGGGCGATGGCATGTACCTGTTCCGGGGTGAGTTTGTCGCGTGCGAGTGCCTTGAGGGAACCCTGGAATTTGGCTGCCGGAGGGGCATCCGCTGTCAGGTAAAGATCGGAGCCGTCACGGCCGGCCAGGATGCGCAGGTAGTCATGGATTTCCATCTTGGGTCCTTTATTGTTATTTAAATGGTTAGTTTGGTGATGATGTTGTATTCATATCAGCCTGATGGTTCAAGCCATTTTTTAAAATATTATAGCAGCAAACCGGCATGCGGTTAGATCAGTTCGTCAGTCAGTCCACCGGAATGTCACGCCGGCAGGCCGGTGCCTGTATCCGCGCAGGACAGGTAAGCATTAATGGCTCAGTGGCAGTTAAAGCCGGGCAGCATGTTGGCGGACAGGAACCAATCCGGCTGGATGGGGTACTGCTGGCACCGCCGGGGCCGATCTACATCATGTTGCATAAACCTGCCGGTGTCGTGAGTGCCACGGTGGATAATGCCGAGCGTACCGTGCTTGACCTGATTGATCACCCTTGCCGTACCCGGCTGCATGTGGCCGGACGGCTGGACAAGGATGCCACCGGGCTGTTGTTGCTGAGCAATGACGGTGACTGGACTCATCGTCTGACCTCGCCCCGGCACCATGTGGCCAAGACCTACCGCGTGACACTGGCTGAGCCGCTGCCAGCGCAGGCCGCCCGACAGTTGTGCGCAGGGCTGATGCTGAACGGGGAGGCGCATCCGACCCTTCCGGCATGGCTGGAGTATGTGGGTGAGCGACAGGTTTGCCTGACTATCCACGAGGGAAGATATCATCAGGTCAAGCGCATGTTTGCCGCCGTGGGTAATCGGGTGCTGGAACTGCATCGTGAGCGGATTGGCAACTGGATGCTGGACCCGGCTTTACAGCCGGGCGACTGGCGGTTTTTTTCACCCTGAGCCTGCAAATTCGTTGCTCATGCAGAGTTTTCCATCCGCCTGTCATGCTCCGGTCCCGTTTGCCGGGATATTTTGATAAAATCTGCAGGCCAAATAACAAAAATTCAGGGTGTCAGTACATGTATCCATCCAGACAGGACGGTCTCACGCTGGTTGAACTGCTTGTGACCGTTGCCGTTGCTGCCGTGATTGCTACCATGGCCATGCCGGGACTGCAGTCCATGATCGAGAACAACAAGGTCCGCACTGTAACCAACAATTTTGTCTCCAGCCTGTATCTGGCCCGCAGTGAAGCCGCCAAGCGGCGTTATCCCGTAGTCGTTTGTGCCAGTAATGCCCTTGGAACGGCCTGTGATACCAGTGCGAGTGGCTATACCAATGGCTGGATTGTGTTTACTGATTACAATGACAATAAACAGGTGGATGCACCCGGTAATCTGCTGGGGGATATGGATGATGATGGTGTCAATGAGTCACCGGAGGAAATCCTGCAGGTGGTCGAAGGGATCAAGGGTAATCTGACGCTGGCCGATCGGGTCGCCAGTCGGCGATCAATCAGTTTCGGGGCTAATGGCAGGGCGAATCTCATGACCAGTTTTGAGGTCCGGAAAGCTTCGGCAGATACAAGTACCTTGCTGAGCAAAATATCCATCAGCATGACAGGACGGGCGAAAACCTGTTTCGGCTCGGCCTGTGACTGAGTGACTGGCTGGTCAGCTTGTCTGGTCTGTCATTGAGTAGTGTATGTCGGAGTGTCGGTTTTTCGTGCTTTCCCTGGTGAAAACGGATTTGTGTTGTTCTTTTTTTGTTCAATAGTTGAAAGGTGGCTTGTGATCAAGGATAGTGTCGTGTCTGACATTAGAATTAAACCGCTTGGGTTATAATTTGATCGTTTTATAGTCACAAGCGGGCTTTCATCTGCCCATCGGAGCACTTGCACACCGAGGACTGTCGGGGAGGTGAAGGGCTCATGAATTGAAGGATTCAAGGTATGGAACACGGCAAACTGAATGTAGTGCTTTGCTGGCATATGCACCAACCCTGGTATCGGGAAGGGCTGGAAGGTGAATACATTCTTCCCTGGGTTTATCTGCATGCCATCAAGGATTACAGCGACATGGCTGCCCATCTGGAGCAGCACCGGAGCATGAATGCTGTGGTTAATTTTGCACCTGTATTGCTGGAGCAGCTGGAAGACTACGCTCGCCAGATCAGGGATTACCTGACACACGGGATGCCGATGCAGGATCACCTGTTGAACCAGCTGGCCGGGATTGAGCCGATTCCGGCGACTGACGAGGGGCGTCGCCAGCTGATGGTGGAGTGCCAGCGTTGCAATGGCCCGCGCATGATTGATCCCTATCCGGCTTTTCGCCAGCTGCTGGCAGCCAGTGGTGCACCGGAGATCGCCAAGAACAAGTCCGGATCGCTGCTGCTGGAGCCTGTCTACCTGAGTGAGCAGTATTTCATCGATCTGCTGGTCTGGTACCATCTGGTCTGGCTGGGGCAGTCACTGCGCCAGTTGCCGGAAGTGGTACGCCTGTTTGAGAAAGGGCGGGCGTACTCGCAGCAGGACCGCCATGATTTGCTGAAAGTGATGCAGGCCTGTATGGAGGGGCTGGTACCGCGTTACCGTGCCCTGGCCGAGTCCGGTCAGGTCGAGCTGTCCATGAGTCCCTATATGCATCCCATTGTGCCGCTGCTGCAGGATTTCGGGCAGATGCGCTGCTCGCAGCCGGATGATCCGCTGCCGGAAACGGGGCTTTATCCCGGTGGCTCTGAACGGGCTGTCTGGCACCTGCAGCAGGGAATTGCAGTATTTGAGCGCTTCTTTGGCTTTCGGCCCGAGGGGGTCTGGTTGTCTGAAGGCGCTGTCAGTGAAAGCGCTTTGAGGCTGTTGCAGGCATCGGATATTCGCTGGACCGCATCGGGTGAGGGGGTCTGGCGCAGCAGCTGCCATCTGTCCGGTCTGGATGATGAGGGCATTCGTTCCAAACGTGATCTGTTCCGGCCTTACCAGCTGGAGCCGGAAGGTGTCAGGCTGTTCTTCCGGGATGACGGCCTCTCGGACCTGATCGGATTCAAATACAGTGACTGGGGTGCCAGCGATGCTGCCGGTGATTTTGTCCATCATCTGGAGAGTATTACCCGATTTATGGGGGATGAGGCCTCGCAGCGGGTGGTGCCCATTATTCTGGATGGGGAAAATGCCTGGGAATATTACCCCGATAATGGCAGTCATTTTCTGTCTGCCCTGTATGAACGCCTGAGTCAGTCGCCACTGCTGGCACCGACACATTTCCGCACCATGGCAGCGCAGTTGCCCGGCCAGCACTTGCCGAAGATATGTGCCGGCAGCTGGGTTTATGGCTCATTTTCAACCTGGATCGGCAGTCCGGACAAGAATCGGGGCTGGGATTTGCTGGTGGAAGCCAAGCATTGCCTGGATCGGGTGCTTGCTGATGGGCAGCTGAAACCGGAGCAGCATGAAAAAATTCTGCGCCAGCTCGGGGTGTGTGAGGGTTCGGACTGGTTCTGGTGGTTCGGTGATTACAACCCGGCTGACAGCGTGCGTGATTTTGAAGGGTTGTACCGGCGTCAGCTTGGCCGCCTGTATTCCCTGCTCGGGCAGACGGTTCCGGCTGCACTGAGTCAGCCCGTTTCCAGCGGGGGCGGGGCGGCTGAAAATGCCGGCACCATGCGCAGTAATACCTGAACCACCCGCCGGCGTGTGTAGCGCAGACCTGCATGGTATCAGGTGAGACTGCAGGATTTGCTGTCCGGGGTATTTCGGCGATGTTACCCTGTGGGCTGTTTTGGCGGAAATGGAGCGTTGCAGATGCTGTTATCCATAAAAAATCATGATCCTGCAGCAGTGACGACCCGATCCGGATTAACTGCTGTGGAGAGGTGATTTATGATTGAGGCGATCCAACGACTGCAGTCAGGCAGTTTTCATGATCCATTTTCCGTGCTGGGCTGGCATCCTGACCAACAGGGCTGGGTATTGCGTACTTTTCTTCCGGCTGCCGAGCGGGTGCGCAGTGGCGGACAGCGCTTTGAGCGCATTGAGGGAACCGACTGCTTTGAACTGAGCCTGTCCCAGGCCGGCATCACGCGTGAAAAGCTGGGTCAGCATCCGGTGTTGCAATACAAGGACAAGGCTGGCGGTGAATGGCTGGAAACGGTTTGTCCTTATACTTTTGAGGCCCTGATTGGTGATCTGGACCTGCACCTGTTCGGGCAGGGGCGGCACCATGACATCTGGACGGTGCTGGGCGCACACCTCATGACGGTTGACGGGGTGGCGGGCTGCCAGTTTGCCGTGTGGGCACCGGGGGTGCAGCGGGTCAGCGTGGTCGGCAATTTCAATGCCTGGGACGGGCGCTGTTATCCGATGCGTTCACGGGGCGAGAGTGGTATCTGGGAGCTTTTCATTCCCGGACTGCCAGCCGGGGAGTCTTACAAGTTTGAAATTCTGACCCGTCATGGCGGGATTGTCCGGAAGACGGACCCCTATGCGCGCCAGATGTTTCTGCGCCCGGAAACCACTTCCTGTATTCCGGCACCATCGACACATGGCTGGCAGGACGGGGGCTGGATGGATGCCCGCGAGCAGTTTGACTGGCTGCACGCGCCGGTCAGCATCTATGAGTTGCATGCGGCTTCCTGGCGTCGTCATCCGGATGACAGTTTCTACAGCTGGAATGAACTGGTCGACAGCCTGATTCCGTATGTGAAAGACCTGGGTTATACCCATATTGAACTGCTGCCGGTGTCGGAGCATCCGCTGGATGCTTCCTGGGGTTATCAGGTGTCCGGGTATTACGCGCCGACAGCCCGTCTGGGCAGTCCGGATGATTTCCGCCATTTTGTTGATCAATGTCACCGGAACGGTATCGGTGTATTGCTGGACTGGGTACCGGCCCATTTTCCCAAGGATGATTTTGCCCTGGCACGTTTTATCGATGAGCCACTGTATGAGCATGCCGACCCGCGCAAGGGGGAGCATCAGGACTGGGGTACGCTGATTTTTGACTACGGGCGCAATGAGGTGCGCAACTTCCTGCTGGCCAATGCGCTGTACTGGCTGCAGGAGTTTCATATCGACGGTCTGCGTGTGGATGCGGTGGCTTCCATGTTGTATCTGGACTACTCGCGTCAGGCCGGGCAGTGGGTGCCGAACCGCCATGGCGGGCGTGAGAATCTGGAGGCGATCGAGTTTCTGCATGAACTGAACCGGGTGGTGCACGGGCGGTTTCAGGGCGTGTTGACCATTGCCGAGGAGTCCACCGCCTGGCCGGCGGTGTCGCGTCCGGTGGATATCGGCGGGCTGGGTTTTTCCATGAAATGGAACATGGGCTGGATGAATGACAACCTGACCTATATCGAGGAAGACCCGGTTTATCGCAAGTACCACCACAACAAGCTCACCTTCGGATTCATGTATGCCTTTACCGAAAACTTCGTACTGCCGCTGTCGCATGACGAAGTGGTGCACATGAAGAAAAGCATGCTGGACAAGATGCCGGGTGATTACTGGCAGAAGTTTGCCAATCTGCGCCTGTTCTATGGCTGGCAGTATGCCCATCCGGGCAAGAAACTGCTGTTCATGGGTGGGGAGTTCGGCCAGTGGCAGGAGTGGAGCGAGACCCGTGAGCTGGACTGGAACCTGTTGCAGTTTCCGGCTCATGACGGGCTGCGGGCACTGGTACGGGACCTGAACCGCCTGTACCGCACACAACCAGCCCTGAATCATTATGATTTTGACGGGCGAGGGTTCCGCTGGATTGATTGCCATGACTACGAGCAGTCGGTGGTCAGCCTGCTGCGTATGGGGCCGGCACAGGAGGATGAGCTGGTTGCGGTCTTTAACTTCACACCGGTGCCCCGCCACGGCTATCGCATCGGTGTACCGCCGGCAAGGGCTTATCGGGAGGTCCTGAATTCGGATAGCGAATACTATGGTGGCAGCAACTGTGGCAATCAGGGCCAGTTGCCCGCTCAGGCCAGCCCCTGGATGGGTTTTGATCAGTCCATTGAACTGACGCTGCCGCCACTCGGTTGTGTCTTCCTGCAGGCGGTGCATGAAGAGCCGGTTTTACAGGCCCTGCCGGAGGAAGTGGAAGGGCCTGTTGCACTGGAAAATGCTGATTCCGGGGCTGAATCTGAACATGAGGCATTGGTCGTGGCAGTCGATACGGAGCAGGAGCCGGCTGCCGGGGAGGTGGCTCCCGTACCGGGAGAGGTGCGTGCATGAAGCTTCTGTTTGTCACCAGTGAGGCCTATCCCCTGATGAAAACGGGCGGGCTGGGCGATGTGGCGCATGGCCTGCCGCTGGCCCTGCATGAACAGACGCTGGATGTGCGCATGTTGCTGCCAGGCTACCGCGATCTGCTGCTGAAGCTGGAATCCAGCCGGATTCTGGGCTGGCTGGAGCTGTGGGGCGCGGGCCACCGGCATACGGTACGCGTGCTGGAAGCCCGGCATGGCGCGTATCCGTTTCCACTCTGGATTGTCGATTGCCCGGCGCTGTTTGATCGTCCCGGTAATCCTTATCTGGGGCCGGACGGGCTGGACTGGCCGGATAATGGTGAACGCTTCACGGTATTTGCACGGGCGGCGGCTGCCATGGCGACCGATGTGTTCGGACAGGGCTGGCACGCCGATGCCGTGCACCTGAATGACTGGCAGGCCGGGCTGGTGGCACCGTTGCTGGAGGACGCTGCACAGCGGCCCAGGCGGATTTTCACCATTCACAATCTGGCCTACGGGGGACATTTTTCCCGGCACCTTTACTACCTGCTGGGTTTGCCCGGTGAGTGGTGGCATCCGGAAGGAGTGGAGTTCTACGGCGGCTTTTCCATGCTCAAGGCGGGTATTGTCTACTCCGACATCATCACCACGGTCAGTCCCACCTATGCCCGCGAAATATGTACCCCGGCTTTTGGCTACGGCATGGAAAACCTGCTGCAGTCACGCCAGTACAAATTGCATGGCATCCTGAACGGCATTGATGTCGGGACCTGGAATCCGGCGCTGGATACTTGCCTGCCGATGCATTACTCCGCCAGCCAGATTGAGCCTGGCAAGCAGGCCAACAAGCAGGCCCTGCTGGTACATTTCGGCCTGAAGCCGGATCAGGCCATGCTGGAGCAGCCGTTGCTGGGAGCGGTCGGACGGCTGGTGGAGCAGAAGGGCATTGATATGGTGCTGGCAGCCATTCCCTTCCTGCTGGAGCACAGTCAGGCCCGTTTTGTACTGGTCGGCAGCGGGCAGCACCATTTTGAACATGCCATCCGCGAGCTGACACAGCGTTATCCGGGGCGGGTACTGGGGTTCATTGGTTATGATGAACGGCTGGCACACCTGCTGGAGGCTGGCTCGGATCTGTTTCTGATGCCGTCCCGTTTTGAGCCTTGTGGCCTGAACCAGATGTTCAGCCTCAATTACGGTACCCTGCCGGTGGTTTATCATACCGGTGGACTCGCCGATACCGTGGTGAATGCTACGGCGGAAAATGTCCGTGCCGGAACGGCGAACGGATTTGTATTTTATTCTCCGGATACCCAGTCCCTGCAGGGAACCCTGCTGTGGGCTTTGCAACTGTATGACAACAAGCCCTTATGGCGGCAGTTGCAACTGAACGGCATGCAGCACGATTTCAGCTGGGAACAGAGTGCAAGCCGTTATCTGGAGCTGTATCAATAAGACAAACAGGAGAGCGGCATGCTCAACGAACCACCGGCGGAGTCATCCGTCATTCCGGTTATGCTGGAACCGTTGCCGAATGATGCAGAAGCGCTGGGCGAGGATTACCAGCGTTATCTGTCCTACCATCTGGGGCGTTTTCAGGGGAGCCACGATATCTACCTGTACACAGCCCTGTCCTACACCCTGCGTGACCGCATGATGCCGGCCTGGCGCAAGACCTGGGCGGATTACCTGCAACCGGGGCGGCGGCGGGCCTATTACATGTCGCTGGAGTTTCTGATCGGGCGCTCGCTGGGCAACAACCTGCTGAACCTCGACCTGGAAGACAGCGTGCGCAAGGCGCTGTATAACTACTGCGCCGACCTGGAAATCATTGAGGCCACCGAACCGGATGCCGGTCTTGGCAATGGCGGCCTGGGGCGACTGGCCGCCTGCTTTATGGACAGCTGTGCCACCCTGAAGCTGCCGGTTGTCGGTTACGGTATCCGCTATGAATACGGCATGTTCCGGCAGGTGATCGAAAACGGCTACCAGAATGAGGCACCGGATCACTGGCTGCGGGATGGCAATCCCTGGGAAGTCGAGCGCATGGAGTATGTTCAGCGCATTCAGTTCGGGGGGCGTACCGAATACGTGCGTGATGCCCGGGGCAATATGCAGGTGCGCTGGGTTGATACCACCGATGTGCTGGCGATTCCCTTTGACATGCCGATTGTCGGTTATCGCAACAATACCGTGAACACCCTGCGTTTGTGGAAAGCCACGGCCACGGATGAATTCAATCTGGCTGAGTTCAATGCCGGTGACTACACCGAGTCGGTGAAGGAAAAAAACAGCGCCGAACACATTTCCATGGTGCTGTATCCGAATGACAGCAGCGAGAACGGCAAGGAGCTGCGCCTGCGCCAGCAGTACTTCCTGGCATCAGCCAGTCTCAAGGATGCCGTGCGTATCTGGGAACGGGACGAGCATACCGATTTCCGCCACTTTGCCCGAGACAATGTGTTCCAGATGAATGACACGCACCCGACCATTGCCGTGGCCGAGCTGATGCGTATCCTGATGGATGACAAGGGGCTGGGCTGGGAGGATGCCTGGGATGTGACCACCCGATGCATGGCCTATACCAATCATACCCTGCTGCCGGAAGCACTGGAGCGTTGGCCGGTACACCTGTTTGAGCGCCTGCTGCCACGCCTGCTGGATATTATCTATGAGATCAATGCACGCTTTCTGCGTGAGGTGGCGCGACGCTGGCCGGGGGATACCGAGCGTCAGCAGCGCATGTCCATCATTGAGGAAGGTCCGGTACGGCAGGTGCGCATGGCTTGGCTGGCCATTGTGGGCAGCTTCTCGGTCAATGGGGTGGCCGCGCTGCACTCAGAGCTGCTGATTCAGGGCCTGTTCCACGACTTTTATACGCTGTGGCCGGAGAAGTTCAACAACAAGACCAATGGCGTGACACCCCGGCGCTGGCTGGCCAACTGTAACCCGGAACTGGCGACACTGATTTCCGGGCAGATCGGCACCGACTGGGTTTCCCGGCTGGAACAGCTGGCGCAGCTGCGCCAGCTGGCGGACGATGCGGCATTCCGTCAGCAGTGGCGTACCGTGAAGCGCGGCAACAAGGAACGGCTGGCGGCACTGGTGCAGGAAGAATGCGGTGTGACCTTTGATACCGCTTTCCTGTTTGATATTCAGGTCAAGCGCATTCATGAATACAAGCGTCAGCTGCTTAACCTGCTGCATGTGATCCACCTTTATATCCGGGTCAAGCAGGGACGGCTGGACAACTGGGTGGATCGTTGTGTCCTGATCGGCGGCAAGGCGGCACCGGGTTATCGCATGGCCAAGGACATTATCAAACTTGCCAATGCCCTGGCAGAAGTCATCAACAGCGATCCGGAGGTCAGTGAGCACCTGCACATGGTGTTCCTGCCCAATTACCGCGTTTCCAGCATGGAGGTGATTGCACCGGCGGCGGATCTGTCCGAACAGATTTCAACCGCAGGCAAGGAGGCGTCCGGAACCGGCAACATGAAGTTCATGATGAATGGTGCCCTGACAATCGGGACTTACGATGGTGCCAATATCGAGATACTGGAGGCGGTGGGTGAGGAAAACTTCTTCCTGTTCGGTCTGCATGCGGATGATGTGCAGCACATGCGCGATGACTACCGTCCCTGGGCGTTTGTGGAGCGTGACCCCGACCTTGGTGCGGTAATCCGGCTGCTCAAGTCGGGCCATTTCAATGCCTGTGAAAAAGGCATTTTTGACAATATCCTCAACGCGATGCTCAGTCCGCATGATCCCTGGATGACGCTGGCGGATTTTGCTGCTTATGTGGCGGCTCAGGAGCAGGTGGCAGCCGCATGGCTGGATCAGGAACGCTGGACCCGCATGAGTATTCTCAATACCGCTGCCAGCGGTTTCTTTTCCACTGATCGCACCATGCAGGAATATAACCGTGACATCTGGAAACTGACGCCGGGAAACGGTAATTAACTTGCACCCGGCTCAGGACAACAGCTCCTGCGTCAGCGGGCATGGCTCCGGGTCGGGCCTTTCCGTTCCGGTCCGGGGCGTGTCGTCAAAGACGATATTGAAACGGTCACGCCCCTGCTGTTTGGCTTGGTACAGCGCCTTGTCAGCCTGACCCCACAGGTATTCCAGTGTTATCGACCGGCGTTTGCCGTACCAGCCACCCAGACTGATGGTGAGGGTGTCGGCGACCCGTGAGCCGGGATGCGGAATCCGGGCCTGATGGATGGCATCACAACACTGGCGTGCCAGATGAATGACTTGGTGCGGGTGGAAATCGTAAACCAGAATCACGAACTCCTCGCCGCCATAGCGCGAGACATAACCCAGTTCCTCTGTGGTGGCGAGGAGTATCCGTGCAACCTGTTTCAGGCAGTTATCACCCTGCAGATGCCCGTAATGATCGTTATACAGCTTGAAATGATCAATATCGACCACCAGCAGGGCAATGCTTTCATACTGGAGGTGGCGGCGCACAGACAGCCCGCGCCGGTTCAGCAGTCCGGTCAGTGCATCATGTTCGGAAATGTGTTTCAGCTGTTTCTGGATGGTGGCCAGCCGCTGTTCGGCGGCCAGGTATTTCCGGTCCCGCGCCCGCTCCTGCAGTGAAATCAGCCCCAGATAAAAGCACAGCGCCAGGCTGCTCAGGGCAAAGGCGAAGCTGGTGGTGAAGCGGGCCTGATCATCAGCCCAGCCGGGAGCGCAGAACCACAGGTAAATGGCGATGATGTTGCCGGAGTAGAGCATGCACTGGCGCAGTGTGATGCGTCCGTGCAGGCAGGGATAAAGCCCGAGCCAGGTCAGCAGCACTCCCTCACGGATTTCAGGCAGCAGGTAGAGCCAGTAGCTGATGATCAGGGAGAGGTTGATGGCGGGAATATGGACAAATTCCTGATCCCAGTGCGGCCAGGCATTTTTACCCTGACAAAACAGCCAGCTCATGCCGCCCAGCAGGATGCCGCACAGCAGGATGCTGCTGAAAAACTGCCACCAGGTTTCCCGTACCAGATTGTTACTGATCAGTAACGCGACAATCGAATGACCGAGGGTAATACCCAGAATAATGAGCGCAGGCTGGAAACGATCAAGGGGGTCATAAATCTGGTCTGTGGCGGCATCTTTTCGATTCATTAATGTGACCGGCACAATATCTTATTATTTGGGTATAATTATTCTTGATTCATGGATGCTAACACAGTTCAGGGCCTTGTACAGTAGAAACAGGCAGTCGGTTGCAGCATGAAAAGTGGCCCGTACTGGCGCTGGCAGACTGTACACTGTGCATTCCGGTGTTATCAGACCGCAGTGGTTCCGGGAGGAGTACAGGCATACCCTTCCCGGAACCTGTGGCAGGTGATTATCCGTCAGCCATCAACCCATCAGCGATCAGCCGTAGGCCAGTGATGGCAGGAAGGTGATCAGTCCTGGCAGCAGGATGCACAGGGCCAGCCCCACCGTCTGCAGCAGCAGGAAGATCAGCGAGGAGCGGAAGATGGTTGCCATGCTGATTTCCGGCGGGCAGACACCACGCAGGTAAAACAGGGCATAGCCAAACGGCGGGCTGATAAAGGACATCTGCATGTTGACCAGATACAGTACGCCAAACCACAGCGCCACCTTGTCACCCGGTACCGCCGGCAGCCCCAGCAGGCCGTCAAAGCTCAGGCTCTTGATAATGGGAACAAAAATGGGCACCGCCAGCAGCAGGATGCCAACCCAGTCCAGGAACATGCCGAGAATCACCAGCAGTATCATCATCAGAAACAGGATGCCGTAGGAGGACAGGCCGGTGCCGAGTAGCATTTCCGTGATAAAAGCCTGCCCACCCTGCAGGATGTAAAAGCCGACGAAAATCGAGGCACCGAAAATAATCCACAGCACCATGGCCGAGGCTTTGGCGGTGGAAATGGAAGCTTCGCGCAGTGCCTGCAGGGAAAAGCGCCGGTGCAGCAGCGCCACGATAATGGCACCGAAAGAGCCGATCCCGGCGGCCTCCACCGGTGTCGCCACCCCGGCAAACAGCAGTCCGAGCACCAGAAACACCAGCAGCAGAGGCGCAATCAGGTTGCGCAGCATGGCCAGTTTCTCGCTGAAGCCGGCGCGTTCACTTTCGGCAATGGCCGGTCCCATGGCCGGATTTTTCCAGGAACGGAACAACACGTAGGCAATGTACATGCCGGACAGCAGCAGACCGGGGACGATGGAGCCCAGGTATAGTTCACCCACTGACTGCTGCGCCACCACGGCATACAGGATGGCCAGAATCGAAGGAGGAATCAGGATGCCGAGTGTACCGCCGGCCATGATCGAACCCAGGGCAATCTGGTGATCATATTTGCGCTTGAGCATGGCAGGCAGGGCGATAATGCCCATGGTCACGACCGCTGCCCCGATCACACCGACCATGGCGGCCAGAATGGTGGAGGCCAGGATGGTGGCAGCAGCCAGACCGCCATTGAGTCCTCCCATCCATTTGTAGACCACATCAAACATTTCCTCGATCAGTCCGGCACGCTCCAGCATGGATGCCATAAAAATAAACAGCGGAATGGCAGCCAGGTCCGGGTTGGTCATCATCGGGAAGATACGCCCCGGTATGATGTTGAGCATGTTCTGATCGCCGATCAGGTAGATGAACACCACACCCAGCCCCCCGGTGACAAACGCCAGCGGCAGCCCCATGAGCAGGACCACCAGCAGTGAGCCGAACATGATCCAGGTCAGGTCGGCAATATCGACACTGGCCAGACTGCCGGCAGTGCGGAACAGGAAGTAGTCATCCCCGTAGGGATCGTAAAAGGTGATATTGATGACTTCCACCAGTACCACGACCGCCAGACTGACAGAAGCGGCGATCATGAGCCAGGTCCAGAGCGTGCCCCAGAGCCGCGATGCCATGGAGCGGGAAGGTACTGCCGTATTCATGCTGCCACCTCCCTTGTGCCCAGGTCGCGGAACAGCAGAATGTCCTTTACCAGCTTGGAGAGGCCGGCCAGCAGGATCAGCACCGAGCCGGTAAACATGACCACCTTGACCGGCCAGTACTGAATCTGCCAGGTCTCCAGGCTGACCTCCTTCATCCCGATCGAGCTGAGCATGAAGGTCCAGGAAGTCCACACCATGGCCAGGGCAAACACGAAAAAGATCACCGAGGTCAGAATGTCCATGCCCGCCTGTCCCCGCGCAGGCAGCTTGACGTAAAGAATGTCGACGCGCACATGTGCCCCGTGCAGCAGGGCGAAGGCTCCGGTCAGCAGGTACTGCATGCCGAACAGCAGATAGGAGGATTCATGCACCCAGATGGTGGGCATGTTGAAGAAGTAGCGCATGATGACTTCATAAAAATAGAACACCACGGCATTGATGGTCCAGAATGCCACAAAAATACCGGAGGCATTGCTGAGCCAGTCGATGGCACGGGTGAAGGCATTGCCTTCATGGGGCAGGAGCGTGCCGGTCTCATGAGTACCGGGAGGCCGTTCCTCATCACCGGCATTGGCAGCTGCACGGGTACCACCGGTCAGTGTCATCAGGATCAGGGGCATGATCGCAAGCCAGCCCCAGTAAAGCCAGTGCGGGAGCACAAAACCGAAACCTTGCAACTCATTCATGGGCGGGTCCTTGTCGGGATTGACGGGCAGGGCGGATACGGGACAGCCTGCGCAGGCTGTCCCGGTACCTGGGTGCTTGTGGGTCGGGTGACGCCATTATCCGTCCAGTGACTGGCCTTCAATGTCCCCGGCGGTAACATAGCCCAGCAGATCACTCATCATGTAGTCCAGCTGGAGCTTGAACACGCGCTTGGCATCCTCATCCTTCCTGGCCCAGTTGAACCAGATCGGTACCGCCTTGCGCCGGAATTCGGCCACATCGTCCCAGGACAGGCGGCTGACCTCGCTGCCGTCTTCCCTGAACTTCTGCAGTGCCTCAATATTCCTGCGCTGAATGGTGACATAGTGCTTGATGGAGTAGGCCTTGACCTGTTCCTCGACAAACTGCTGCAGTTTGGGTGACAGGCGTTTCCAGGCTCCCATATTGACAGTCAGGTCCATGAGGTCAACCGGCTGATACAGTGACATCATGCCGGGCGGGCCGAACAGAATGTACTTGGTGACCTGCCCGAAACCGAGGTCCCAGTTGACCGCCGGCCCGACATAATCAGCAGCGTCAATCGTCCCTTTTTCCAGGGCCGGGAAAATGTCGGAGCCGGGCATGGCAACGGTACTGGCCCCGAACGCCTGAAACACTTCGGATACCATGCCGCCGGGAACGCGCAGTTTCAGGCCGTTGAAGTCTGCCAGACTGGTGACCGGTTTTTTGGAGTGGATGATATTGGCATCATGCTGGATCGGGCCGACATAGTGCATGCCCTGTTTGGCAAAGATTTCCCGCGCCATTTCCAGCATCCCGAGGCCATAGAACAGGGTATCCCATTGTGCGGGCTGATCCGGACCGACCGGGTAGGAGGACAGGAAGACGGTAGCCGGAATCTTGCCGGCCCAGTACAGGGTGAACGGATTCATGGCCTGCAGCACGCCGGTCTTGACCGCTTCGAACAGGGCATTGTTGTCAGCAGCGACCGCCTTGGCCGGAAAGGGTTTCAGGATCAGCTCACCACCGCTGACTTCCTGAAAACTGTTGCACCACTCCTCAAACAGGGTATAGCCGGTGGTACCGGCATCCCAGGTGGTCTGGACTTTCCAGGTCTGGCCGTCAGCGGCTTCGGCATTGCGGATATGGGGAGCACCCAGCATGGTGGCTCCACCGGCGAGTGCTGCGGCCCGGATGAAGCGGCGTCGGGAGTTGTTCTGTTCTGTGGCAGTTTGTGAGGGGGTTGCAGGGGGATCATTTTTCATGTTGTCTCTCCTCGATAGGTTATGGATGCGCACACAGGGACAAATCCGGATGGCATGCCCTGCGCAGGCCGGAAAAGTATCGCTGGTTGTTGGAAAAGCCTCTCTCCTGACTTGTTATACTCTGCTGATTCGACAGCGTAAAGTGCCAGCTTGCCCGAAGTACCCGCTCCTTCGGGATAGGGGATGCGGCTGAGTGGCTGTGGCGTGCCCGGTTCCAGCCTGCTGCAGGATGTCTGTTATAAATCACTGCTGAAACCCTTCCCCGGCTTGTTATACTGGCGGGTCTGGACTTTCACGGCTGGATCATGAATCACATGAATCAGCCTGTTTTTTTGACTACCCGTGTGACAGGCATGCAGATACTCACCCGCCCCCGTTCCGGCAATATTCTCTCCGATACCAGCCCGCAACTCTCGCCATTGGCACGCCGGGTACTGGCCGGGCGCGGGATTGATCATGTCGACGAACTGGCTTTCAAGCTGCATCAGCTGCATGCCGTGCAGCAGCTCGGCAGTGTCAATGCGGGGGCATCCCTGCTGGCCGAGGCCGTAGAAGGGGAGCGGCGCATTCTGGTGGTGGGTGATTATGATGCGGATGGTGCCACCGCCACGGCATTGACGCTGCGTGCCCTGCAGCTGATGGGGCATGCCGATGTGGATTTTCTGGTCCCGGACCGCTTCAAATACGGTTATGGCCTCACGCCAGCGATTGTGGAACTGGCGCAGGAAAGGTCGCCCTGGCTGCTGATGACCGTGGATAACGGGGTATCCAGTATCGAGGGGGTGGCAGCAGCCAGGGCGCTGGGGTATCGCACCCTGATTACCGATCATCACTTGCCGGGTGATCAGCTGCCGGATTGTGATGTCATGGTCAATCCCAACCTGCATGGCGATGGTTTTCCCTCCAAAGCGCTGGCGGGAGTCGGGGTCGTGTTTTACCTGATGCTGGCGCTGAAAAAGGAGCTGGGTGCACGTGGATACTTTGCCCGCCGGGGGCGGGAGGAGCCGAATCTGACACAGTTGCTGGATCTGGTGGCGCTGGGGACGGTGGCGGATGTGGTGCCGCTGGATGGTAACAACCGCATTCTGGTGGAGCAGGGGCTGCGGCGCATGCGTGCCGGCGCGGCCCAGCCGGGGATTACTGCCTTGCTGCAGCTGGCCGGGCGGCCATTGGGGCAGGTGGCCAGCAGTGATCTGGGCTTTCATTGCGGTCCGCGCCTGAATGCGGCCGGGCGGCTGGATGACATGTCAATCGGTATTCGCTGCCTGCTGACCGATGATGAGCAGGAAGCGCGCCAGCTGGCACAGGCGCTGGACCGGCTCAACGGGGAGCGCAAGCGCATTGAGGCAGACATGAAGCAGGAGGCCGAAGCGATTATTCAGGCCGCCGTGTTTGATCAGCCTCAGTCTGAATTACCGCCCATCATGATTCTGCACCAGCCTGACTGGCATGAGGGCGTGATCGGCATTCTGGCCGCCAGGGTACGGGAGCGCCATTATCGCCCGGTGATCACGTTTGCCAGTGGTGATGGCGGGGTGGTTAAAGGCTCGGCGCGTTCGGTGACGGGGCTGCATATCCGCGATCTGCTGGATGAGGTGGCCTCCAGCTGTCCGGGGCTGATCCTGCGTTTTGGCGGGCATGCCATGGCAGCGGGACTGACCCTGAAGGAGGAGCGCCTGGATGAGTTTGCCGAGGTGATGACGGCAGTGGTGGCACGTCATGTGCGGGCCGATACCTTTCATGAGGTGATTTATACCGATGGCGAACTGGAGCCGACGGAGTTCTGTCTGGAAAGTGCAGATACCCTGCGTCTGCTGGCACCTTGGGGGCAGTGGTTTCCGGAGCCGCAGTTCATGGGCGAGTTCGAGATCGTGAGCCGGCGGGTGCTGAAGGAGTTGCACCTGAAGGCTGAACTGATGCCGGTTTTTGCCGACGGGTTGCCGGTGACGCCGGTGGATGCGATTGATTTCTTTGCCGACCTTGAGCGCTGGCCGGGTGTGGGGGAACGGGTGCAGCTGGTGTATCAGCTGGATGTGAACGCGTTTCGCGGGCAGCGCAGCCTGCAGCTGAAAGTGGTATGGGTGCTGTGAGCGGTACTCGACATCCCGCTTCGGCGTGACTATAGTACAGCCGCTTCGGGTGGTCATGTATCCGCCATTTGTCTCACTTGGTACGTTTGTGGCGTGCCATTAAAACACGGCACGGAGGCCCTTCATGCTTGATCTGCTCAAACGCGCCATTATTCCTGTCACTGCTGCCCTGCTGGCTCTCGTTGCGCTGGCGAATGCTTGGTACTGGCTGGCGCTGTTGCTGTTCGCCATTGTGGCGCTCGGCCTGTATGACTGGGTTCAGCGTGACTGGAGCATCACCCGGAATTTCCCGGTGGCAGGACGCATTCGCTGGCTGTTCTACAAGTTGCGCCCCTATCTGCACACCTATATCGTGGAAGATGATCTTGGCGGCAGGCCCTATTCGTTTGAGGCCCGCAACCTGATTCAGTCACGGGCCCGCGGTGACACCGATACCCACCCCTTCGGCACGGAACGCGATGTCGAAGGTGCGGAATACCACTGGGTTTGTCATTCCATCGCACCCGAGCCGGAGCCGGATACCCGCCCGCGGGTGCTGGTCGGCAATGAACAGTGCGCAAAACCCTATTCGGCTTCCATCTTCAATATCTCGGCCATGAGTTTCGGGGCCTTGTCGGCCAATGCGGTGCGGGCACTGAATCTGGGGGCGAAGCAGGGCGGCTTTTACCATGACACCGGTGAGGGCGGCCTGTCGGATTATCACCTTGAGCATGGCGGTGATCTGGTGTGGGAGCTGGGTTCGGGCTATTTCGGTGCCCGCGATCGGCAGGGTCATTTCGATCCGGAACGGTTCCGTGACAATGCGGCACATGACGCAGTGAAAATGACCGAGATCAAGCTCAGTCAGGGGGCCAAACCGGGCCATGGCGGCATGCTGCCTGCTGCCAAGGTCACGGCGGAAATCGCCCGTATCCGCAATGTGCCCGTACACCAGGACTGCCTGTCACCGCGTGGGCACTCCGCCTTTTCCACTCCCGTTGAAATGCTCAAATTTGCGGCCCTGCTGCGGGAGCTGTCCGGTGGCAAACCGGTGGGACTGAAACTCTGCGTCGGCCAGCCGCACGAACCGTTTGCCATTGTCAAGGCGATGCTGGAAACCGGCATTTATCCTGACTTTATCGTGGTTGATGGTAGCGAAGGCGGTACCGGTGCTGCACCACTGGAGCTGAGTGACTGGGTGGGAATGCCGCTGACGGAAGGACTGGTGCTGATGCGCAATGCGCTGGTAGGGGCCAACCTGAAGGATAAGGTGCAGCTGGCAGTTGGCGGCAAGGTGTACTCCGGCATGGGGCTGGCGCTGAATCTGGCGCTGGGTGCAGACTGGTGCAATGCCGCACGTGCCTTCATGATGTCGGTCGGCTGCATCCAGGCGCAGCGCTGCCATCTGGGTACCTGTCCAACCGGTGTCACCAGTCAGGAGCCGGGTCGCCAGCGTGGGCTGGTTCCCGAAGTACAGGGTGAGCGTGCCGCCCGTTTCCACGCCAAGACACTGGAGGCACTGGCCGATATTGTGGCTGCAGCAGGTTTCAAGCATCCCAAGGATTTGCAGCCGCATCACATTATGCACCGCACCGGGCCGGAAAAAGCCATGTCGCTGGATCGTATCCACACGTTCCTGCCGCCGGGGATTCTGCTGGATGCACCCGAAGATACGCTGTATGCCGACTGGTGGGCAGCGGCACAGACCACCAGCTTCCGTCCCGCGATTGAACTGGTGGCGGCACGCAGTCGGGCAGCCTGACGATTTTTTAAGTAAATTGGTAGTCGGCAGCTCTCCGGATTGCCCGGTGTACAGGGCTTGCGGGCTACGGACCCTACCGGGTTTACGATCATGGCCTGAACGACGGTTAAGGCCATGATGGAGCACGGATGTCAGCTGGCAAGCCGGTCGGGGGGCCGTTTATTCCGGTAAATTCAGGCTTTGCATTGCAACAGGCAAGGGCATAAAATGATCAATGTTAACGTAAGCATCAATAAACATGAAGAATACCTCTTACACCATTTCCGAGCTGGCGAAGGCGTACGGCATCACACCGCGCACGGTGCGTCTGTACGAAGAGCGGGGGATACTGAATCCGCAGCGTGAGGGTAAGCGGCGCATCTATTCCGAGCGTGACCGGGTGCGCCTGCATCTGACCCTGCGTGTCAGGCGGCTGGGTATGAGTCTGGCAGAGGCGCGTGATTTGATCGATATGTACAGTCATCCGCAGGATCAGGAGCATCAACTGCACCGCCTGCTGGAGAAGCTGCATGCACGCCGGGACAAGCTGCTGGAGCAACGTCGTGACATTGATCTGACGCTGGCAGAAATTGAGCGAGTCTGCCAGAGTGCCCAGGCCGTTCTGGATACCCCTGTTTCCTGAAAACCTCACGGTACCGCTACCGCCCAAGCTGCTGACCGGCTTCGATGATGCTGATTCCCCTGCCATTTTCTTCGCGACACCACGCCACCTGTCCTGTAAATCCTGCAGATCAGGCTGAATTGCCATTAATCCTGCCGGGTCTTGCGATATAGCTACCCTGAGAAAGCACCTGAATACTGCAAGATAAGGATGCAGGTTCCAGCTTTCGTTTCAATGGAGCATGGCAGCTTCCTCAGGTTTCACTTCAGACTGATGCAACAGGACGTGCTCCCCCGGTAATTCAGTGATCTGGTGATCTTCTGTGTACCCGGATACCGGTGGGTTATCCAGACAGATAAACACAAGGACAGTTAATATGACATTTGGTCTTCCGGGGCTGGCCTCAAACGGCTCGGCAGCCCCCATCAACAATATCCAGTACCTGCATGCCCCGATGCAGGGAAGCGTATCCCCGCTGCAGATGCAGCAGTTCAATACCATCATGAGTGGTGGTCAGGGTTTCCAGGGTGGTATATCAACCACCGGGGCAGGCCCGACAGCCTCCATGAACAACCTGTTCACCCAGCTGTTGCAAAGCTTGAACAGTGGCCAGGGTTACAGTACCGGCGGTGGAGGGGGCAGTACCAGTACGGGTACGTCTGGTGGTTGGGGACACAATCATGGTGTTTCTTCCCATTCCCATGGTCTGCCGGGTGGTGGCCAGACTTTTTCAGCCGGTCAGGGTACCACTCACGGGACTTTCGGTAGCGGCGGCATGCCAGGGCGGCTGGACAGTGGTGTAACAACCATCAATAACCAGTTCAACAGCCAGTTTAATCTCAATGCAAATCTGAATTTTTCTGGTGCACAGTATTCACACAGGCAGGCACCTCAGTTTCAGGCTCCGCAACAGCCGACTCAGGCTCCACAACAGCAGATACCCCAACAGTTGCTACAGCAGCTCCAGCAGCAAACCTTTCAGCAGCCGCAACAGAGCCAGCAGGTTCAGCAAGTCCAGCAGGAGCAACAACCCAAAGGGCTGTTGGAAAACCTGCTGGGACCGGTTGGCGGCACCAGTTCACGCCTGTTTGGCAATGTGCCGATTCTGGGTGACCTGCTGAAGATCACCTCTCCGGTGGCGTTGGATCTGAATGGTGACGGGGGGATCGGTGTGACCGGTGAAACCACGGCCAGGGAGGGTCAGCGTACCGGTCTGGGTAATACCGTGGCCATGGATCTGGATGCGGATGGCACAGCCGAACAGACCGAGTGGCTGAAGGGTGATGGTGATGCCATGCTGGTTGACAATCGTGATGGCCAGGCACTGGCGCAAGGGATCGACGGTACCCGCCTGTTTGGTGATGAAGGCGGAAAGTTCAATAATGGCTATGAAAAACTGGCCGGGCTTGATGCCGATCAGGATGGCCAGCTGGCCGGTGCCGAGCTGCAGGGACTGCAGGCCTGGATCGACAACGGTGACGGGATGGCTGAAGCTGCCGAACTGGTTGATGTGGCCGATTTGGGGTTGACCAGCATGAAGGTCGGGATGCAGAATCAGCAGAATGCCCGTGGTGAAGACCTGATGCGTTCTTCGGCAGTGATCAATGGCCATGAAGTCATGACCGAAGACGTCTGGTTCGGTTCACGCTAAAACTGGCCATGCAGTGTCGGATTACCGTTTCCGGTTGTAGCTGACAAAGTCACCGGTAGCGGCAAGTGCATAAGTGCAGTCTGCTGCACTGACTCGGAAAGCCACTGTTTTCAGCGGCTTTCCTTTTTGCACCAGGCGGGTTCACGTTTTTCCAGAAAAGCTTCCAGCCCCTCGCGGCCTTCCGCCGAGGCCCGGATAGCGGCAATCTGATGCACGGTATGCTGAATCAACGTCGGTGTGACAGGCTGCCCGACAACGGCCCGGATCAGGTTTTTGGCCGCCCGCTGGGCTTGGGGGCTGCCACGGAGCAGAGCCTTCAGCCACGCCTGCAGGCGTGTTTCCAGTGCCTCCTCTGCCACCACTTCACTCACCAGCCCGAGGCGTCGGGCTTCCTGCGCATCAAAAGCTTCTGCACTGAGGAAATAGCGCCGTGCGGCCCGTTCACCGATGGCTTTGATCACATAGGGTGAAATGACCGCCGGAATCAGGCCCAGCCGTACTTCCGACAGGGCAAAGCGTACAGCCGGTGTGGCCAGCACCATGTCACAACAGGCCACCAGTCCGACACCACCCCCGAAGACAGCACCCTGTACCACGGCAATGACCGGTTTGCTCAGGGTATCAAGCTGCTGCATCAGCTGTCCCAGCTGGCGGGCATCAGCCCGGTTCTGCTCGGTGTCATAAGCTGCCATGCGCCGCATCCAGTTCAGGTCCGCCCCGGCGGAAAAGCTCCTGCCTCTGGCGCGTAAAACCAGAACCCGGATACCGGGAGCGGCTTCCAGCTGTCCCAGTCGGGCAATCAGGTCGGCAATCAGTGCATCATCAAACGCATTGTGGACTTCAGGCCGGTTCAGGGTCAGGGTAGCGACACCCCGCTCATCCTGCTCCAGCAGCAAGGTGGCGCTATGCATATTCACATCCTGAAAACTCCGAAACGGCTGGGCTCGACAGGTGCATTCAGTGCTGCCGACAGCCCCAGTGCCAGTACCCGCCGCGTATCTGCCGGATCAATAATGCCATCATCCCAGAGCCGGGCGCTGGCATAGTACGGGTGGCCCTGGGTTTCGTATTGTTCCCGGATCGGATGCTCGAAGGCTTCCTGATCTGCTTGAGACCACGCTTGTCCCTGAGCCGCGAGGGTGTCACGCCGCACCTGGCTCAATACCCGTGCTGCCTGTTCGCCGCCCATGACGGAAATACGGGCATTCGGCCACATCCACAGAAAACGCCCGCCATAGGCACGCCCGCACATGGCGTAATTACCGGCCCCGAAGCTGCCCCCGATGACCACGGTGAATTTCGGTACCCTGGCACAGGCAACCGCTGTTACCATCTTGGCTCCATCACGGGCAATGCCGCCCTGTTCGTATTTTTTACCCACCATGAAGCCGGTGATATTCTGCAGGAATATCAATGGAATACTGCGCTGGGCACAGAGTTCGATAAAGTGCGCCCCCTTGAGGGCGGACTCGGAAAACAGGATACCGTTATTGGCCACAATCCCGACCGGATAACCGTGAATATGGGCAAAGCCACACACCAGAGTGGTACCGTAGCGCTGCTTGAATTCGTCAAACTCGCTGCCATCGACCAGGCGGGCGATGATTTCGCAGATGTCAAACGGCTTGCGTGCATCCTCGGGAATGATGCCGTAAAGCTCCTGCGCCGGATAGCACGGCTCACGGGGTTCACGCAGCTTGAGTGCAGCCGGTTTGGAGCGGTTGAGATTGGCCACGATTCCGCGCGCCGTTTCCAGCGCATGTCTCTCATTGAGGGCGTAATAGTCGGCCACCCCGGAAATGCGGGTATGCACATCTGCACCACCCAGTTCTTCGGCGCTGATCACTTCACCGGTGGCTGCACGCACCAAGGGTGGACCGCCGAGAAAGAGGGTGCCCTGTTCCCTGACAATGATGCTCTGGTCACTCATGGCCGGGACATAGGCACCGCCAGCGGTACAGGACCCCATAACCACGGCGATCTGCGGGATGCCCATGGCGGACAGATTGGCCTGATTAAAAAAAATGCGCCCAAAATGGTCATGGTCCGGAAAAACGGCATCCTGTTCAGGCAGGTAGGCGCCACCGGAGTCGACCAGGTACAGGCAGGGCAGGTGATTCTCCCTGGCAATGGTCTGGGCGCGAAGGTGCTTTTTCACGGTCATGGGAAAGTAGGTTCCACCCTTGACCGTGGCGTCATTGGCCACAATCACGCATTCCTGGCCACTGACGCGCCCGATACCGGTGATGATGCCGGCGGCTGGCACCTCGCCGCCGTACATGTTATAGGCGGCAAACTGCGACAGTTCCAGAAACGGTGTGCCCCGGTCCAGCAGGGCCTGGATACGTTCACGTACCAGGAGCCTGCCACGCGCCAGGTGCTTCTGGCGCGCTTTCTCGCTGCCTCCTTGTGCGATGCGGGCCGTCCTGGCACACAGGTCATCCACCAATGTCTGCATACGGGCCGTGTTGGCCTGGAACTCGGGGCTGCGGGTATGGATATGGGTGGGTAGCAGGCTCATGCTGGCTCTGTGGTGCTGACGAGTCTTGAGCATAGATTTCACTGGTGTTAACGTCAATATGAGGGTTTTGATTTCTGCCCTTTCCCGGTACACAATGCCGGTCCACCAACCCGGCAGTCAACAGCAAGGCCAAGACATGACTCGTCACCACCCGTTCCTGATCCGTATTATTCCGTTGATTTTCGTCCTGTTGTGGAGCACCGGCTTTATCGGGGCCAAGTATGCCCTGCCGTTTATTGAGCCGTTTTACCTGCTGTTTATCCGCATGCTGCTGACTATCGGCGTGTTTGTGCTGTTGTGCCTGATTTTCCGGGTGCGCTGGCCGACCCTGACCCAGGCCGGGCACCAGATGGTCACGGGGGTACTGGTGCACGGTTCCTATCTGGGCGGGGTGTTTGCCGCTATCAAGCTCGGCATGCCTGCCGGCATTGCTTCCATTATTGTCGGGGTTCAGCCTTTGTTGACAGCCCTGCTGAGCTGGCGTCTGCTGGGTGAACGGCTGAACCGGCGGCAATGGCTGGGCCTGCTGCTCGGGCTGCTGGGCGTGCTGGTTGTTGTGCTCAGTACCCGCGATGCCGGGGTTGAGGGGCTGCACTGGCCGGCGGTGGTGGCGGCCCTGATTGCGCTGGTGGGGATTTCCATCGGTACCCTGTACCAGAAACACTTCGGGGCCGGTGTCAACCTGCTGGCCGGATCATTCTGGCAATACGTCAGCACGGCGCTGATGATGGGACTGCTGGCCTGGGGCTTTGAAACCCGTGAAGTCACCTGGAACCCGCAGCTGGTTCTGGCATTGGCCTGGCTGGTGTTCGGGCTTTCGGTAACGGCGATTCTGCTGCTGATGTACATGATTCGTGAGGGTGAGGCCGCCAAGGTGGCGAGTTATTTCTATCTGGTACCGGCGGTGACCAGCGTCGAGGCCTGGCTCCTGTTTGATGAGCACCTGCCGCTGCTGGCTGTTGGCGGTATCGGGCTGACGATCCTGGGGGTATATCTGGTGGTGAAATCGGTGGCCAGGGGCGTTCCGCAGCGTTGAGGGGGCATTGCCGGATCACCTCACAGACTCACCCCGAGCAGCCCGGCTATCTTTTCGGCCAGTTGTTTAAAGTCCTTGCGCGCATCAGAGACCGCACTGGCATGACTGCCGATGGCACCATCGGCTGAGGTCAGGTTGAAAATGGGTTTGCGATGCTCCTGCGCCATGGGCATCAGGCTGCGATAGTGCTTGATGGTGGCCAGGCAATACGGGTCATCTGTCTGTTTCCGGGGCAGGGCCTGTGCTTCCTGTTTATCCAGTACGGCCTCCCGATATACACCGGGAATGCGGTTGACCCACTTGTCATAGGCTTTGACAGGCCGGTCAAGACGGACGCTGTGTTGCTGGCAGAGATAACCAATGACCTGCATTTTTCCTGCGGGTAAACGAAAATCAGGGTATTGGGACGACTCCCTGCTATCCCGCCAGTTCTCCAGCCGTTTTTGCCACAGGTTTTTCCAGCTTTTCAGGGTCGGCCCCAGGTTTTGCAGGCCCTGCAGCGAGAACAGGTCTGCCCCCAGTGGAATAACGACATAATCAGTTGCGATCAGGGCTGCGCGGTTGATTGCCCCCAGGTTGGGGCCGACATCCACCAGAATGAGGTCAGCCTGAACTTTGTCGGCAGCCATTTGCATCACCTGCCAAAAGGAACTGAGAATACGCATGGGACGGTAGAGATGATTATCCCCCATGCTGTTGGGCCACTCGCCGGAAAGCGGGTCTTCATAACCGGAGAGGCTGACATCACCAGGCAGCAGATAAAGGTCGGTGGCAATGGATTGCATATCCGGATCAGCGATGTCACCGACACCTGTCAATGGTTTGACGCATTCATAAATGGTTGAGCCGGGAGACGGGGTATCCCAGATACTTTCAATCCGGTCCTCATCCAGAAAGGCGGCTGTCAAGTTGGCCTGCGGATCAAGATCAATCACAACAACCCGTTTGCGTAAACTGGCGAACATCCAGGCCAGATGGTAAATCAGGGAGGTTTTCCCCACGCCGCCTTTGTTATTGAAGAAGGTCAGGATCGGTGGATTCATGTTTTGCTCCGCAAGATGCAAACAACAGCACTTTGGCTGGTTTCAAATTTCGGTTCCGGGTTGCCGTTGCGTGCCATTTCCCGTCTGGCGACCGCGATGCCACGCCCGAAAGCCTGAATAAAGCCGAAAGTTTTCAGCATATCACCGATATTGGGATTGCGGTAGTCAGTGATTCCGGGCTGGCCGAAGTTTTCACGGGTTACATTGCCATAAGGGCCACCGGGGCTGTTGATTTCAATACGGTCATTAAACCAGTATACCCGCACGGGGGCATTGGTACTTTCATAGCTGCGGTGCAGCACGGCGTTGTACAGGATTTGCTGGATGGCAGCAGGCGGGTAGGGCATCGCTTTCTGATGTGTCGGTGCAGAAGTGATGTCGATGGTTATGTGATTGTGTGCCCGCAGTTTTTCTTTGGTACGCCTCAGCATTTCGACACAGGCCCCGCCGAGGTCGGCTTCATCAATCACCGGATCAGCCAGTTCCGTACCGTCAATGCGCAGAAACTGGATAAAAGCACCCGGCAGAAAATCCTGCAGGCTTTTACCGAGAGCAAGCAGTCCTGTGACTGTCGGTGTCGTGTCATCGGGAGAAACAATCATCTTGCAGGAAGCAAGACGCTGCTCGTAGCTGCGCCCGTTTTCTTCCAGCACGTCAGGCGCAAAAGCAGCAGGCAGATATTCATTCTCGAAAATGACACGTGACAGGTCAGAAAGTCGGGCTGTCGGTATGGGATAAAGGTCAAAAGGCAGATGCTTGTAACGTCGTCTTTCATTGAGGATGCGCTCATCCTGCTCATTGGCAATGGAGCGGCGTGGACCGGTACGTACCCAGATGCGCCCGTCATACTTGACGGGTGGCATATCCGATGGCATGACCGTGACTACGGCCATTTCCGCCCCCTTTAATGAACGTTTCTCCACAGTCATGACCGGCAGGGGCAGGATATTGCCATCGGTTTTCATGTCAGCCAGTGCAAGCAGAAGTTGGTCGGTCACTGCCAGCCTGCTGGGCTCGCCGGTATCTTCTGCACCAATGAACAGGACGCCCGGCTCGTTATGATTGGGCAGGTCATTGGCAAAGGCACAGACAGCCTGGCGTGCTTTTCTGGGCACATCACCTTTAAAGGATGCCTTGCGTTCCACCCGGTCGGATTCCGGTGAATCCAGCAAGTCGACAAGCTCCTGATCCGAATACCGTTTCATTGTCCCAACCTTTATCATGCTGTGGATTGGTCATCCATGGCGGAAGCATAGCATGGAAAGTCGCGAGCTTGCTGTGTGCCGGGGTCGCACCTACCTTTCACCAACCCCGCAGCCAGCATCATATTGCTTTGAGCTGCAAGATTTTCTGAAGGAGGGTTGGAGATGCAGAAATCGCTCTATATCGATCCGGGCAAGTGTACCGGGTGCCTGCAGTGTGAAATGGCCTGTTCTTTCGAGAACGAAGGCGTATTCAATCCGTCAAAATCCCGGATCAAGGTTTTCACTTTCCACGAAGAAGGGCGTTTTGTACCGTATACCTGCACCCAGTGTGATGAAGCTTGGTGCATGCAGGCCTGTCCGGTGGATGCCATTGTGCTGAATGCCGTGACCGGCTCCAAGGATATTGTCAATGACCGCTGTGTGGGCTGCAAGGTCTGTACCATTGCCTGTCCGTTCGGGACCGTGAATTACAACTCCGCCTCCGGCAAGGTCATCAAGTGCGACCTGTGCGGTGGCAACCCGCAGTGTGCCGAAGCCTGCCCGACCGGGGCCATTACCTATATCGATGCCGATGCCACCGGCCTGGAGCGCATGCGCCAGTGGGCCGGCAAAACCGATACCCAGCGGGCAGCAGCCTGAGGAGGATAGCAAGATGGGATGGACACAAAAAATTCTGCGCATCAACCTGACTGAGGGTACCGTCAAGTCCGAGCCGCTCAACCGGGAATGGGCGCAGGAGTACCTTGGACAGCGTGGTCTGGCGACCCGTTACTTTGTGGCGGAAGTGGACCCTGGGGTGGATGCCCTGGGGCCGGATAACAAGATGATCATGGCGACCGGTCCGCTGACCGGAACCATGGCGTCTACCGGCGGACGCTACTCCGTTATCTGCAAAAGCCCGCTGACCGGGGCGATCGCCTGTTCCAACTCCGGTGGTTTTCTGGGTGCGGAAATGAAGAATGCCGGTTGGGACATGATTATTTTTGAGGGAAAGTCGCCGACGCCGGTTTACCTTTATGTGGAAAACGACAAGGCCGAGCTGCACCCGGCAGATGACCTGTGGGGCAAGTCGGTATGGGAAGCGGATGAGCTGCTGCACAAGAAGCATCAGGATCCCCAGCTGCGTGTTGCCACCGTGGGCCGTGCTGCCGAGACCGGCTGTCTGTATTCCGGCATCATCAATGATCTGCACCGGGCCGCCGGGCGCTCCGGGGTCGGTACCGTGATGGCCTCGAAAAACCTCAAGGCCGTGGCAATCCGTGGCACGCAGGGGGTTGGTAATATCAAGGACCCGATCCGCTTCATGAATGTGACCCGGGAACAGAAAAAAGTGCTTGCTGATAATGCCGTGACCGGTCAGGGTCTGCCTGCCTACGGCACCCAGGTGCTGATGAATGTCATCAATGAAATCGGTGCCCTGCCGACACGCAATATGCGGGAAGTGCGCTTTGAGGGGGCGGGCAAGGTTTCTGCCGAGGCCATGCACGAGCCGCGTCGCTCCGACGGCAAGCCCAACCTCACCACCAATGCCGGCTGCTTTGGCTGCACCATTGCCTGCGGGCGTATTTCCACCATCGACCGGGGCCATTTCTCGGTAGCCAACAAGCCCGAATACTGGGGCAACTCCGGCGGACTGGAGTACGAAGCGGCCTGGGCGCTGGGACCCGATACCGGCGTGGATGATCTGGATGCACTGACTTATGTGAACTTTCTCTGCAACGAAGATGGCATGGACCCGATTTCCTTTGGTTCCACCGTGGCGGCGGCCATGGAGTTGTTTGAGGAGGGTGCCATTACCACGGCAGATACCGGCGGTATCGAGTTGCGCTTCGGTTCGGCAGAGGCGCTGGTTGCAGTGACCGAGCTGACGGCGCGTGGCGAGGGTTTCGGTAAGGTGCTGGGGCTGGGTTCCCGACGGCTGTGTGAAAAGTATGGCCGTCCGGAGCTGTCCATGACGGTCAAAAGCCAGGAGTTCCCGGCTTATGATCCGCGCGGGATTCAGGGGATGGGCCTGACCTATGCCACTTCCAACCGTGGTGCCTGCCACCTGCGCAGCTATACCGTTTCCTCCGAAGTGCTGGGTATTCCGGTCAAGACCGACCCGCTGGAAACCGATGGCAAACCGGAACTGGTCATCGCCTTCCAGGATGCCACGGCGGCAGTGGATTCCTCCGGGTTGTGCATTTTTACCACCTTTGCCTGGTCACTGGAAAATATTGCACCACAGATTGATGCTGCCTGTGAGGGGGACTGGTCGGTGGAGCGGGTGGCCGAGGTCGGGGCGCGTATCTGGCAACTGGAGCGTGATTTCAACATGAAGGCGGGCCTGACCGGTGCAGATGATACCCTGCCCAAACGCCTGCTCAAGGATGCGGCCAATGTCGGCCCTGCTGCCGGTAAGGTGGCCGGTCTGGATCAGATGCTGCCGAAATATTACGAGCTGCGCGGCTGGACCCCGGACGGCCGCCTGACCGATGAGGTGCGCAGTCAATTCAACCTGCCTGCATGAGGCTGCCATGAGACATGTGATTATCGGAGCCGGGCCGGCAGGGGTGATCGCTGCCGAGACCCTGCACAAGCGCATGCCGCAGGCCGATATCGTGTTGATTGGGGATGAACCGGAGCCGCCATACTCCCGTATGGCGCTTCCTTACCACCTGATCGGCAATATCGGTGAGTCGGGTACCTACCTGCGCAAGACGGAAGGCTATTATGAACAGTTGGGTATCGAGCTGCTGCAGCGCCGGGTCACGAACCTGAATCCGGCACAGAAGCAGCTGATGCTGGATAACGGCAATACGGTCAGTTTCGACCGGTTGCTGCTGGCGACCGGCTCATACCCGGTTAAGCCACCGGTCGAGGGTATGGATCTGCCGGGGGTGGTGAACTGCTGGACCCTGGCCGATGCGCGACAGATCATTGCCGGTTCCCGGCCTGGTGATGATGTCGTGCTGATGGGAGCGGGCTTTATCGGCTGCATTATTCTGGAGGCACTGGCCCGGCGCGGTATCAACCTGACCGTGGTGGAAATGGAAAACCGCATGGTGCCGCGCATGATGGACGGGAACTCCGGCACATTGCTGAAACAGTGGTGCGAAGCGAAGGGAGTCCGGGTGTTGACCTCCACCCGTGTTACCGGCGTGACACAGGAAAACGGACGGTTGCGGGTGCATCTGGACGGGCGTGACCCGATTCCGGTCAACCTGCTGATCAGCGCTACCGGTGTACGGCCTGCCATTGACCTGGCTAAAGGGGTGCTGGAGTGTCGACAGGGCATTGTGGTAAACGAGCACCTGCAGACCAGTCATGCGGATATCTATGCGGCCGGCGATGTGGCCGAGGGCCGGGATTTTTCCACCGGTGGTTACAGTGTGCAGGCAATCCAGCCCACCGCCGTGCAGCATGGTGCCCTCGCCGCCGCCAATATGAGCGGGGCGCAGCAGGCGATTCATCGTGGCAGTATCAATATGAACGTGCTCGATACCATGGGGCTGATTTCCGGCTCTTTCGGCCTGTGGCAGGGCGCTGATGGCGGGGATTCCGTGACCCTGAACAATCCGGCCGGCTACCGCTATATGAATCTGCAGTTTGAGGCGGATGTTCTGGTGGGGGCCAATACCCTGGGGCTGACTCAGCATGTCGGTGTCCTGCGCGGCCTGATTCAGAGCCGTACCCGTCTGGGGCGCTGGAAAAACCGGCTGATGGAGGACCCGACCCGAGTGATGGAGGCTTATCTGGCGCATCATGTGCCCTGAGTATCAAGCATGAAAATCACCCTGAAACTGTATGCCACCCTGAGTGACCTGCTGCCGCCTCAGGCGCGTGACAACCGGATTGAGATCGAGGTTGATGCGACTGTGCGTGTGGCGGATATTCTTGCCCGTTTTCAGATTCCGCCCCCGCTGGCACATCTGGTGCTGCTCAATGGCGTGTTTCTGGATGCCGACAAACGTGGCCAGCCCGGCCTGATCCAGGCCGGGGATGTGCTGGCTGTCTGGCCACCCGTGGCCGGAGGCTGAGTGGCACTGCTGGCACGGGAAATGGGATACCAACAGGCAGAGTTCATGCGGACCCTGCCGGCGGCCCTGCATGGCTACCCTCATACCATTGAAGATGGGCTGATCCGGGTGCAGCTGCCCTCGGGGGAGTTGCATATCACCCTGGGTGAGCAGCAGCAGCGCCGCATTGCCCTGTTGTCTTTGCCCTGGCTGCCGGTGACTTTCGATTATGGAGCCATTCCGGAGCCGGAGTTCCGGACTTTTCTGCAGCAGTTTGATCTTTACTTCCGTAAAGGGGGCGGGTAGCAGGGACTTTTTCGATTCCTGCCGATGTGTTGGTACTATTTCCCGCCCAAGTCATCCAGAAACTCCGAGGCGGGATCAACGCTGGTCACAAGCAGAAAATCCCGTGCCCGTGTACATGCCACATACAGCAGGTGTCGTTCAGTGTGGTACACCTCATCCAGATCAGTTTCATCCGTGATGGCTTCGACACGGGATTGAAGGGGAATCACTTCATCGTCACAAGCCATGACTGTGACGGCACGAAACTCCAGCCCCTTGGCCAGATGCATGGTACTGATGAGGATGTTGCCGTGTGCCAGCTCAAAGTTCTCATCCAGAACCTTGTATGGACATTCAGCGAGATTGGCTGCATGGATCGCTCGCTCCAGTTCAACTTTGGAGCGTACAAAAATTCCGATTTCGTGGGCTTCCAGATGTTCAGAACGACGTTTTTGCAGCCATGCGGCAACGTGTTGTGCTTCCTGCTCTCGGGTGTTGAAAATCCGTACCTCGGGTTTGTCGCTGTTGAAGACAGAAACCGTACCGCTGCGGTCTTCGCTATTACCGTCCACATCAGTAATTGTGCTGGTTAACAGACGATCGGCCTGCATCCTGATCTGGTGAGAGGTGCGGTAGTTGATTTTCAGGGTGCGGGAACGCCCTCGAATCTCGACACCCAGCGCTTTCCAGGAAAACGGCTGCTGAAAAATACGTTGCCCCAGGTCTCCGGCAAAGAACAGGCCATCGGGTTTACTGCCGGCAATGGCTGCGACAAAACGTAATTGGGCAACACTGATGTCCTGAGCTTCATCAATAACTACAAAATCAAAGGGAGGGTTTTTGCTATTGCCCAAAGTATCAGCCAATTGATGGAACAGGGCTGACCACGTAATCATGCCTTGTTCGGTCAGTTTGCCCCGAACCGTTTCGACCAGTTGCCAGTAACGGGCGCGCACGGCTTCTGGCAAGCGGGTTTTACGCCCCAGCCGTTTGACGTCGCGGTAGGCTTCCCAACTATCCAGCCGCCAGGCATCAACCACATCCTCCCATTCGGAGATCAGGAAGTTGGGGTTGAAAGACTGCTCACCCTGTTGTCGGACTGCTTCTGACAACAAGCTGCTGATCTCTTCGCGCTGGGCAAGTTTCACTTGACCACAATTGCGTTCATACAGGCGTTTGCCAATGGCCTGCATGGCGTGGACTTCCAGCCGTTCACCCAGACGGGGCTCGTTGCTGATCAGGCGTTTCAGTTTAACGTGCAGCGCATTGGCAAGTGCATCAGAGAATGTGGCCAGTAATACGCGTGCATCCGGATTGGCTCGTGCCAGATTGACTGCCCGATGCAGGGCGACAATGGTTTTCCCCGTACCGGCAGAACCGGATACCCGGGCTGGCCCGCTGTAGGACTGTTCGGCGAACCTGCGTTGTTTGGGATGCAGGAATATGGTCCATTTTTCCCACGGATAATTCAAGGCCTGCTCAAGTTCCTCGACATTGTTCAGCAGGCGGAAACGGCGCTGGGCGTCCGGGTGGGTAAATGGGTCAGTGATGGCCGGGGAAACAACGGTCTTTTCCGGCGTTACGCCAGTCGCCAGATCCAGCAGGGCTTCAGCAGCCTCGGCGGGCAGATGGTCGGCCAGTTCCAGGATCGAATCCTCGTTGGCCTGACGGATTTCATCCAGCCATTCCTGCGGAACGCCATAAGCCAGCAGTTCTTCATCACGGTAATGTGAAAACAATGCCGGTTTGGTCTGCACTTGTTCGATGTAGACCGGGTTAATGATTTCCTGAATGGTTTCGCGCAGTTCCACCAGTTGTGCTGCACCGGTTTTGGGATGGGTTTGCAGCTTGCGCCGTTCTGCCCATTGGTAAGCCTTGTCATGATGATCGACGTAACACAGCAGCAGGCTGCTTTCCGTGCGATGGACAATCAGGCGGATGTCCATGTTGGCGCTGACTGACCAGAAGTTCGGATCTTTGGCACGATCCAGCTTGTGGAGGCGCAGACCGGGATTGGTCCGATTCATTTGCAGATCAAAGGCAGTGGTTTTCACGGATTTCTGTTCGTCACCCGTGAGTTTTGCGAGGCTGTCGGTGAAAGTGTCGGCGATCAGGAAGTTCATGTGTTACCTTGTGGAGGTTTTCAGCCTGACATCAGACTTTACCATTAACCGGAATAAAAACCACTCAAACAGGATGATGCCGATGTACCTGGTTGTTAAAGTTACGGAGCGCCACCAGCTGGAACAGCTTGGCAGTAAACCGAAGTTCTGGTTTCATGATGAAACATCGGATATCCAGACCTTGTGCAAGGCAGGCCGTAGCGGAACAGGCGAAAACTGGGCAGAAAAAGTTGCTTTTGAACTGGCCAGACTGATCGGGCTGCCCAGCGCAGGTTATGAGCTGGCTACATGGCAAAACCAACAGGCGGTGGTGTCAGCATCATTTGTTCCGGAAAATGGGCGACTGGTGCACGGCAATGAAATTCTGGCCAAAGTCGCACAAGGTTATGATGAAAATCAGGCGTTCCAGTTGCGTCAGTACCGGCTCGATACCGTCATGGCATTGTTGCGGCATTGGCAAACCAAAGAAATTGTACGATTACCAATTGGTTATGAACCCACAATTGATGAAGGTCTTCATGATGTGTCGGGGTTGTTTGTCGCATACTTGATGTTTGACTGCTGGATTGGCAATCAGGATCGACATGACCAGAACTGGGGTGTGGTTCTGGACTATACGGAAAAAGTCGGGAAAGGTTTTCTTGCGCCATCGTTCGACCATGCATCCAGTCTGGCCTGCCGTTTGGCAGCGGAAGAAAAGAAAATGCGGTTAACGACCAGAGATGCGGGGTACTCTGTGGAAGCCTTTGCCCGCAAAGCCAAAACACCTTTTTTCAACCATGATGGCTCGCAGCGCTTAAAGAGTCTGGAATGTTTCCGCCATGCTGCCATACTCAGCAAGAAACAGGCACGGGTGAGGCAATGGATGGACAGGCTTGCAGCAGTCGGGCAGGAGAGTATTGCAGGTATCCTTGAGCAGATTCCTGCTGAATTCGGGATGGATGAGATTACGGTTGAATTTACGCTGCGATACCTGCAAGCAAACAGGAACTTGATTTTGGATGTGACGCTATGAACAAAAGGCTGTTGTTATTCTGGCAGAACCCGCAAAGTCGGCGCTGGATGACGTTGGGCTTGCTGGAAAAGCGTGAAGATGTCTATACGTTCCATTATAGCCTGTCGGCTCAAAAAACACCCGAATTTATCCCGTTTGGCGTCATGAACGACCTCAGCAAAACCTATGAGGCACGGGAGTTGTTCCCGATCTTCAAGAACCGGCTGCTGGCGAAGAATCGCCCGGAATTCGCGGAATACATGGATTGGCTGAACCTGGACAGGGAATCGGCCAGTGATATGGATGAGCTTTCCAAATCAGGGGGCATCCGGGCAACTGACAACCTGCAATTATTCCCTTACCCGGAAGAGCAGGATGGCAAATACATTGTGGAATTTTTTGTGCATGGCATCCGCTATGTGCCAGCCCGCCAAATGGACAGGATTAGTGCGCTGAAAAGCGGCGACGGGTTGTTCCTGATGAAGGATGTGCAAAACCGGGCAGATGCTCTGGCATTGGCGATCAGGACAGATGATCCACCGGAAATCATTGGCTACTGCCCCAGTTTCTTTACTCAAGACATCAATAGATTACTGAAAATCCTGCCAGCAGTGGATGTGCGCCTGACAGTCGGCAAGGTTAATCTGGTTGCACCTTTGCAATATCGGTTGCTATGCAGGCTTGAATCACCGTGGCCGGAAAATTTCACGGCTTTTGCAGACGCTGAATTTGAACTAAATGTATTCAAGTACAAATATAAAGACCGTCTGGAAACCCTACGTGAACTGGTGAGTGAATCCCAGAAGCTGGACATGGGATATAACTAAATCTCCCTTGTTCCCCCTTTTTTAAAGGGGGAGATTCTCCAGCAGAAACCCCGATACCTTGTCGAAGGGTACTCCCCTTTGGAAAAGGGGAGACAGAGGGGATTTAAACCCGAAACACCTTCATCACCTCATCTCCCAGATGATTGATCACCTTGACCGCAATCCTTCCTGACGCCGGCTTGTCGAACGGACGCGAAACATCGCTGTTCAGCGTTGCCCAGGCATCTGCGTCTATCTCTGCCTTCAGCGTGGTTTTCAGCGCCTTGTACGGGTCATTCGCGCCGAGGAAGTAAGCGTGGCGGACGAAGAAGCTTTCTTCGTTGTAGTCGGTGTCGATGAACCAGCAGGCGATGCCGTCCGCGCTGTCGCTGATGACTTCGCCGGTTTGCGGTTTGAACACGTCGACGCCGTTGACCTTGACCTGTAGCTGGCCGCCTTGTGTGTCGAGAATGTCGATGTCGGGTTCGCCGAAGATCACGAACAGGTTGCCCTTGCCGGTGTTCTTGAGGTCGTCGGCCATGTGCAGGTCGGCGTTCATGCGCGCCTTGAGCACCGGGATGCGCCCGAGTTTCTGGAAATCGGTGGAGTGCGCGTCGTAGTTGAAGGCGCAGGTGATGAGCACGTCAAACCCGGTGTCCCCGGCTTCGCGGGCGGCCTGCACCAGGTCGGGGCGGGCGACGGTGCCAAATTCGGGGCCGATGAAGATTCCGGCGCGACGTTCCTGGCCGTTGTCGGCGTCGCCTTCCCAGTAGCGACCTTCGGCGCAGATCATTTCACCCGGCCACGGTTGCAGGGTGGTGAAGTCGATCTTGCCGTCCTTGTGCGCCTGTTGCACGCCTGCGGTGCGCAGGTTGTCGAGGATCATGCTGGCGAAGTCCTGGCCTTCGCCGTATTGGGCTTCGTTGTCGCGTACTTCGTCGATCAGTTCGTCGTTTTCGTCCACGCCCAGCACGCGGTGCGGGGAGAGGCTTTCCACGGTGAATGGCCCGGCGACGCGCACTTTGCTCTTGTCTTCATAGGGTTTGTCGTAGAGGTGTTCGTGGTCGGCCTTGGCGGCGATGGAGGCGTCAATCTCCTGCTGGCGGGCGATGCGCAGTTGCCACCAGTCGGCGTGCAGTTGTTTAGCGGCTTTTGGCCAGTCTTCGTCAGCCTCACGCGGGATTTCCCACTCTTCCCAGTTTTCGCCCAATGTTGCGTTGAGTTGCTGGCGCAGGGGTTCGAGTTTTTGCTGGTAGTCTTCCCAGATTACGTCGATTTCGGCGTTGTTGGCGATGGATTTGAGGGTGATGTGGGGGACGCGCTCGTAGACGAAGCCCTGGCTGAGTTTGCCGCTGGTGGGGCGGGATGAGGGGACGCTGCGGGTGATTTCGGCTTCCTTGTGCTGGCCTTCGGGGGAGTCGGCGAGCAGGTAGTAGGGGTAGCGTGCGCCCATGATGCGGGCGCGGGCAAGCGCCAGTGCCACGCGAGAGGTGTCCACCGTGATCCAGCGCCGTCCCCACTGCTCAGCCACATACGCCGTTGTGCCGCTGCCGCAAGTCGGGTCAAGCACCAGATCGCCCGGATCAGTCGCCATCAAAATACACCGCTGAATTGGCAACAGACTAGTTTGTACAACGTAACTACGATTAAGCTCAGCATACGTATTATCCCAAGCTCCCGTTAGTTTCATCGCAGCAAAATCATCGTGGTACAAAACGAAATTGAGATAACTTCCACTTGAATGAACACGAGATGCCTTAACCAGCTTTTCCATTCCAGCCCTAGTAGTCTTCCAACTCCGCCCATTGGAAGGGGGGTAATTCTTACCTTCAAATTCAAAATGAAATGTACAACTGGGCGTATATCCAGAAGAAGGTAGATTAATTAGTCTGAAAACTCGATTTTTCATCTCAATCTGATCATCACCAGATTTTTCACGCTTGGTCATACTACGACGGCGGCCATCATGCTCCTGAACATATTGATATTGAGTACCAGCTCCGTGAAGTTTTTCGGTCAGAAGTTCGTGATATTTGATCGTTTCAATGTCTTTGCAAAACCAGAGGATGTAGTCATATGGTGTTGCTATGTACTTAACGCCGAGCGCACTATGTGTCCTAAATGTAATCATAGAAACGAAGTTCCCATCGCCGAAAACTTCGTCGAGGAGGGCGCGGACGCGGTGGACGTTTTCGTCGCCGATCTGGACGAAGATGGAGCCGGATTCGGTCAGCAGGTCGCGGGCTACCGTCAGCCGATCTCGCAAATAGGTCAGGTAGGAGTGGATGCCGTCGCGCCACGTATCGCGGAACGCCTTCACCTGTTCCGGCTCGCGGGTGATATGCGCGGTATTGCCATCCTTCACGTCGCGGCTGGTGGTCGACCACTGGAAATTGGAGTTGAATTTGATCCCATACGGCGGATCGAGGTAAATGCACTGCACCTTGCCGCGCAAGCCTTCTCGCTCCGCCAGCGACGCCATCACCTGCAAGCTGTCGCCGAGGATCATGCGGTTGGTCCAGTGCGCATCATGCTGGTAAAACTCGGTGCGCGCTTCCTCACTCGGCACGCCGTTGAAATCGGCGAACAAATCCGCCTGCACCGCTTGCGTCTGCTCCTTGGCCTCTGTCTGGCGGCGCAGGTCATCAATCAGCACCTTCGGATGCACTTTTTCCTGGATGTACAGTGGCGGCGCATTCACCACCAGATCCGACCAGTCCTGCTCATCCTTGCCGCGCCACACCAGTTGCGGATCAAGATCACGGTTGCGCCGTTCATACGCCACCCGGATCGGGTCGGACTCATCCTGCCGCAGCACCGACTGGTATTCGGCGGTGGGGATGTTTTTGCGCTTGGCGTCAGAGTGGGTCAGGGTGGTGACGGTTTTTTTCGTGCTATCAGCCATGTTTCATCCATTCAGTATTGTTTGCAGCAGGGGTTTCTTCACAGCATCGCCTTTTCAATCATGTTCTCAAACTGCTGCTTGATCTTCTCGGCAAACTTGTCCTGCATTTCCCACACATCGCCAAATTCGGCAAACGCCCAACGCCCGTACTGCTTGAGATTGTTCACGCCCGGAATCCAGTAGTTTTCCATGGTGGCACGTTTGTCCTTGGCGTCTTCGCGGCGGTAGCCTTTGATCTCGACGATCAGGTGCAGCGGGTCAGCCTGCCCGTCATCCACCAGCACAATGAAATCGGGGATATAGGTGCGCTGTTCGGAACCGAACTGGTACGGCACTTCCAGCCCCAGGTTGTGGTTCTTCGCATAGGCTTTGACCATGGGGTGCGCTTCCGCCACGCGGCAGAACTCTGCCTCCCAGTCGCTGTCCAGCACCGCAAAATTGATGTGGCAATGGGCAGCGGAGGTTGTCCACAGTTCCGCCTTGGCCGTGTGGAAACCAACGTGTTGCGTGGAGCCGGTGGGGTTATAGGCGTCCAGCATCACCTTGACCGGGCGCTCGCCTGCAAACGCGCGGGTAATGCCCGCAGTGATGCGCTCGCAGGCCATGTCCGCCAGTTCCTGATACATCAGTTGTGCCGGAAAAGTGCCGCCGACGCACACCAGATGGTTATCCAGCCATTGTTTGGTGATGCGCTTGAGCTGGCCGAACAGGTGCAGCCTGGGTTCCTCGCCGGGATCGCGCCACTTGGTGTACAGCAAGCGTTTGGTCAGGTGCATCAACAAGGTGGAACGGCGCATGTCGTCGAGGTGTTGCAGACTCAAATCCGCCACTTCGCCGACAATGCCGGAGTTCTGCACCTGGGACGCACCGACGATTTCCGGCGTCAGTTTGAGGGTGGAATCCTCGTTGAATTCGGCCAGCAAACGTTCTTCCGGCAATTCCACCCGGTAGCCTGCCACCCGTGGAAACTGGATCGCCAGATGATCGCGTTCCGGGCTGACCGCCTTGATGTGCGTGGTCTTGCGCGGCGGCTGCGGTTTGACCACCACCGGTTCGGCAGTAAAATCAAACGGGATGCCCAGCACATCGGCATATTCCACATCAAACAGACCGTCTTCATTCAGTTCATAGGATTGTCGCCGTAACGCCCGCCCCATTACCTGTTCGCACAGCAATTGCGTGCCGAAAGCGCGCACGCCCAGCACATGCGTGACGGTGTTGGCATCCCAGCCCTCGGTCAGCATCGACACCGACACCACGCAGCGGATGGATTCGCCCAGTCGCCCCTGTTTGCCGACCGTGTTCATGACTTCGCGCAGGATGTCCTGATCGCTGATGTTTTCCGCACCCTTGTGGTCGCCACGCTCGCGCATTTCATAGCGAAAACGTTCCAGTTCCGGTCCGGCCATGTCGCGGAAATTCTTGTCCAGCGCCTCGCCGGATTCCAGTTGCTCACTGTCGATCAGCAGGGTACGCGGACGCGCCAGCGGATTGTCATACGCGTCGAAATTGCGGAACAGGGCCAGCCGCCCATTCACGATCTGGGAAGAACCATCCTCATTTTCCCGCACAAAACCGGAAATGTAGTCATACACCAGCTTGGAGGTCGAGGTGTTGTTGCACACCACGATGAAACAGGGCGGCACCGGAATGTGCTGCTCCTGCCATGCCTGAAAGGTTTTCTCATAGTGCCCGTACAGGGCTTCCAGCGCGGTTTGCAGCTTCACAGGCAAACTCAGCGGGTCAAGTTCCCTGGCCTTGCCCCGGCCTTTCTTCGGCATCGCGGTGCGGATGTGTTCCCACAGGTTGCGGTACATCGGCATTTCCTGCCCCGGAATATTGTCCGCCACCGGCACGCGCGGCAATTTGACGATGCCGCATTCAATCGCATCCATCAGCGAGAAATCGCTCATTGTCCACGGGAACAAGGTACCTTCCGCGTAGCCGGAGCCGCGCAGGAAAAATGGTGTAGCGGAAAGGTCGATGACCCGGTTTATGCCCGATTTACGCTTGACGATTTCCAGGCCGGAAATCCACAGGCGGGCGGCTTCGTTATTCTTTTTGGCTTCGTTCTTGTCCTCGCCTTTCAGGGTGGCCACATCATCTTCGCCCGGTTTCTCGCGGTAGCAGTGGTGGGCTTCATCATTCAGCACCATGATGTGCTTCATGCCCATCAGGTCAGGCATGACCCGTTGCAACATCTGCCCTTCGGTTTCCAGTGTTTGCAGCGGCGCACCCCGGCCTTGCAGCAGCGAACGCCCGCCTTTGGACACGTCCAGCCGTTCACGCAGCTTGAAGGCATGGTAGTTGGTGATGACGATCTTGGCTTTTTCGAGATCAGGCAACAGGTCGGGGGGAACCAGTTCGCGGCTTTGGTAATAGCTGTCCGGATCATTGGGTTGCAGCACCCGCAGCCGATCCTTGATGGTCAGGCCGGGCGCGACGATCAGGAAGCCTCGGGTAAAACGGTCGCTGTCCTTGAAACGCACTGCATTGATGGTCTGCCACGCAATCAGCATCGCCATCACGGTGGTCTTGCCCGCCCCGGTCGCCAGTTTCAGCGCCAGCCGCATCAGTTCGGGGTTGGCTTCGTTGTTGGCATTTTCCAGATGTTGCAGGAAACGGCTTTTCATCTTCGGAATTTTGGGCGCGACTTCGGTCAGCCAGATGGCGGTTTCCACAGCCTCGACCTGACAGAAAAAGGGGCGGATGCCGCTGTACTCATGCTGCCGCCAGTGCTGGAGCAGGCGGGCGGTTTCGGGCGTCACCTTCCATTCGCCGGGCGGCAGCTTGCGCCAGTCGTCGATATGCTTGCGCAATTCATTGATCAGAGGAGTCGGATCATATTTCTGGTCACCATCCGCCATCTCCTTGAGATCAAAGCTCAAATCCTGCTGGACATTGCTTTCCTTGCGCTTTTTTGGTTTGGGAATGGGCGTGATGAAATCAGCCCGGCGACGGTGTTTAATGATATTTTGGGTGGGCTGCCCGTTTTTATCCAGCTCCCAGTGCCGGGCCGGGTGATTATAGGGTGAGTTCAGAATGGGCTGATCGAAAAAGGGATTGCTCATAAAGTAGTTATCAAACCAGAAAAGGCCAATGGAGTATCGGATGTTAAGTGTAGTGGTGAAAGTGAAAGTTTCCGTTTAACCCGGAAGAAATACAACAGTATCTCCGCAAACAGGAAAACGCCAGCTTTTACAATAAGTATCGGAGTTGCAGTGCCAGCGCATGGTGAGGAGGTGGTGACAGACCCGGAGAGTTAACCCGGCCCTGTCCTGTTGGCCCAGCCATCGGAGCCGCTGCCCGGCATTTTCCACATGCACGGGCACACGCAGGCTCAGGCTCTTCAGCCCCTGCAGTGGATTCCTTTCTGGCATAATGGACCGTAATCATCAGGATGGAAGCCTTGTCTATGTCATTTTATCAGTACCACGTTTTTTTCTGTACCAACCAGCGCAGCAATGGGGAAGCCTGCTGCCAGGATCATGACGCGCAGGCCATGCGCGATTATGCCAAGCAGCGCTGCAAGGCATTGCGTCTGCACAAGGATAACCAGGTGCGGATCAATAGCGCCGGGTGCCTGAATCGCTGTGCCCGTGGCCCGGTGGTGGTGGTGTATCCGGAAGGCGTCTGGTATCGCTGGGAGCAGCGTGAAGATATCGACGAAATCATCGACAGCCACCTGCTCAAGGGTGAGCCGGTCAAGCGCCTGATGCTGGAGTGATGCCATGCTGGTTCTTGAAAATTTACCGCATTATGGCCGGCTGATCCGTTTTGAGCGCCCGATTGGCACCTATCTGCTACTGTGGCCGACGTTCTGGGCCTTGTGGATTGCGGCGGATGGCTTTCCGGGCTGGAAACTGCTGCTGATTTTTACCCTTGGCACCTTTATCATGCGCTCGGCAGGCTGTGCGGTGAACGATGTGCTGGACCGCAAGGTGGACGGGCATGTGGCGCGTACCCGTGAGCGGCCCCTGCCGGCGGGGGCCATTTCGGTGCAGGAGGCGCTCGGGGTGATGCTGGTGCTGCTGGTGGTGGCCGTGCTGCTGGTGCTGCAGCTGAATGCGCGCACCCTGCTGCTGTCCGTCGGTGCGCTGGTGCTGACCCTGACCTATCCGCTCATGAAGCGTCTGCATTCCCTGCCACAGGTTTATCTGGGTGTGGCATTTTCCTGGGGTATCCCGATGGCATTCACTGCCGTGACCGGGGAATGGCCGCCGCTGATGGCCTGGCTGCTGCTGTTGGCCAATGTCATCTGGACCACCGGCTATGACACTATGTATGCCATGTGTGACCGTGAGGATGACCTGAAGATCGGGGTAAAGTCCACTGCCATTCTGTTTGGTGATCATGACCGCCTGATAGTGGGGTTGACCCAGGGGTTGACTTTGCTGCTGCTGGGCTGGGTCGGGGTACTGGATGGCATGGGGGTCTGGTACTGGCTCGGGCTGCTGGCGGCCTCCGGTTTCTTTGTTTACCAGCATTACCTGATCCGTGACCGTGACCGCTGGCTGAGCCTGAAGGCTTTCCTGAATAATAACTGGGTCGGCATGATGGTGTTTCTCGGTATTGCGCTGGACAAGCTGTAAAGTCGGCCCGAAAGCAGGCTGGGAGTGAGCCGGACCGGCCTGGTTTAATGTGAAGCAGCGTTTGTTTTCGGCTACAATCCGGATTCTTTTTATTTCATTCAGGTTTCTGTATCAATCATGTCCCGACAATCCAGTTTTAGCCTAGAAGAATTGCTCCAGTGCGGGCGCGGAGAAATGTTCGGCCCCGGTAATGCCCAGCTGCCGGTTCCCAATATGCTGATGATGGACCGCATTGTTCATATCAGTGAGGAAGGAGGGACCTACGGCAAGGGGGAAATCCGGGCAGAACTGGACGTGAAGCCGGACCTGTGGTTTTTTGACTGTCATTTCCCCGGCGATCCGGTCATGCCCGGCTGTCTGGGGCTGGATGCCATGTGGCAGATGGTGGGTTTTTATCTGGCCTGGCTGGGCAATCCGGGCCACGGACGGGCCCTGGGGGTTGGTGAAGTGCGCTTTTTTGGTCAGGTGCTGCCCAAAGCGAAACTTGTGACCTATCGCCTCAGTCTCAAACGCGTGATCACCCGCAAGCTGGTGATGGGTATTGCGGATGGCAGTCTGGAAGTGGATGGCCGGGAAATATACACTGCTCAGGATTTGCGCGTAGGTCTGTTTACTTCCACCGATAATTTTTGAGGCTGGCCCGGCCCGGATCAGGGCAGGAGAACACAATGATGGAATCAGTGATGAAATCAGTCGGCAGCTGGCGGCAGCAGTGGCTGCTCATGGGGTTTCTGGCCCTGTTGTCGAGCGGGATACAGGCGGAGGATACCTTGCCATACGATCGGGTTTCGTTTGTGGTCAGTGCGGAAAAGGCGGTGGAAAATGATGAGCTCACCGCGACCCTGTTTGCCGAGCAGAGCGGGCAGGATACGGCTGCAATGGCTGGCGTCGTGAATGAGGCCATCAGCTGGGCCATGGAACAGGCCAAAAAACAGGATGCGGTGGAAAGCCGTACCCTGGCCTATACCACCAGCCCGGTCTACCGGGACGGCAAGGTGGACGGCTGGCAGGTGCGCCAGAGTATCGAGCTGAAAAGCCGCGACAGTGAAGTGCTGAGCGGTCTGCTGGGTGTGCTGCAGGAGAATCTGCGGATTCAGGGGATTGAATACAGTGTTTCCACCGACGTGCGCCGGGGCGTGGAGGAAGAGCTGATCACCGAGGCACTGGCGGCCTTCAAACGCCGGGCGGCCCAGGTTCAGGCCAATATGGAACGTGGCGAGTATCGGGTCGTCAATCTGTCGATCAATACCCCGAATGATGGCGGCGGATTCCAGCCGCGCATGATGGCGATGGTCGCTGATGCAGGCCCGCGCCCGGTACCGGCACCGACCCTGGATTCCGGCAAGCAGACCCTGACCGTGACGGTGAGCGCAGAGATCGAGCTGTCACGCGACTGATGGCAGCTGCCCGCTGACCGCCATTAGAGTCATTCCCCTGATGCCGCTTGCCGGCATTCAGGCAGCAGAACCGGTTCCTGTACAATGGTGCCGGTTCGGTTGTTTCTGGATTGTCAGGAGGTCAATATGATCCGGGTTGTTGCATTTCTGGCCCTCATGGCTGCCCTGTTTGCCATGTACAAGGGGGCACAGCTGCTTCTGGTCCGTCATCCCGGTCCTGGTATCCGGCGGCTGGCCTGGATGATCTCGGCGTTCTGGATCGGTATTCCGCTGCTGCTGATGTTTGCCAAGGAGCGCTGGCAGTTTGCCGACATTGACAGCAATGCCTGGATTGCCTGGGCTTTGCTGGCCGTTGTGCCGAATGCGCTGTTCTGGGCCATTATCTGGATTCTGAAAGGATTTGATCGCTCATGAAACCCCTGTTTGCCTCGGCAGCGGAATGGCTGGCCTTTGACCGTGCACACCTGTGGCATCCCTATACGTCCATGCAGGATCCTTTGCCCTGCTATCCGGTCGAATCGGCCAGCGGTGTGCGTTTCCGGCTTGCAGACGGGCGTGAACTGATTGATGGCATGGGCTCGTGGTGGTGTGCCATTCACGGCTATAACCACCCCGAGCTGAACCGGGCGCTGCGTGAGCAGAGCGAGAAGATGAGCCATGTCATGTTCGGTGGCATTGCCCATGAACCGGCGGCCACCCTGGGCAGGCATCTGGTTGAACTCACACCGGCAGCACTGCAGCATGTGTTTCTGGCCGATTCCGGCTCCATTGCCGTGGAAGTGGCGCTCAAAATGGCGCTGCAGTACTGGTACTCTCGGGGCCAGCCACAACGCCAGCGCTTCCTGACCGTGCGGGGCGGCTATCACGGTGATCCGTTTGCCTGCATGAGTGTGTGTGATCCGGTCAATGGCATGCATCATATTTTTCAGGGCATTCTGCCGCAGCAGGTGTTTGCTCCCGCCCCGCAGACCCGGTTCGATGCCCCGTGGGATGAGGCGGACCTGGATGCCTTCCGGCACCTGCTGGCACAGCATCAGCATGAGCTGGCCGGGGTGATTCTGGAGCCGATCGTGCAGGGTGCGGGGGGCATGCGCTTTTATTCCCCTGACTACCTGCGCGGGGTGCGGGATTTGTGTGATGCACATGGCCTGCTGCTGATTCTTGATGAGATTGCCACCGGTTTCGGGCGTACCGGCAAGCTATTTGCCGCCGAACATGCCGGGGTGACGCCGGATATCCTGTGTGTCGGCAAGGCGCTGACGGGGGGCTACTTGACCTTGGCGGCCACACTGGCGACCTCGCAGGTGGCCATGGGGATTTCACAGGGCAAGGCCCCGCTGCTCATGCATGGCCCGACCTTCATGGGTAATCCGCTGGCCTGTGCAGTGGCCTGTACCAGTATCGAGCTGCTGCTGGCTTCGCCTTGGGAGGCGCGGGTGGCACGGATTGAGGCGATTCTGAAGCAGGAGCTGCTGCCGTTGCTGGACAGCCCCAGGGTCGCGGATGTACGCGTGCTGGGAGCCATCGGTGTGCTTGAAATGCAGGAGCCGGTGGATGTGGCAGCAACCCAGAAGACGCTGGTGGATGCCGGGGTCTGGATCAGGCCATTTGGCAGGCTGGTATATGTGATGCCGGCCTACCTGATGGCAGAGGCTGATTTGCGCACCCTGACGGCAGCCATGAAGAAACTGTGTTGAAGGTGAATGACGGTTTTGCCGGTTGCTGTTGGCATGTCAGAATATGCCCAGCTTCAGCCCTTCCCCCATGGCTTCCCCCAGCTCCCGGCAACGCTCAAGAAATGCAGGCTGGTATTCACCCTTGAGCAGCAGCGGTTCCTGAACCGGGTTCCAGCGCAGACCGCCCAGAATGCGTTCCATGCTGTTGATGGTACCGGTGCCATCCAGTCCGGCGCGGATGTAGGTGGCTACTGAAAGACCCTGAGTCTGTTCCAGGCAGGGGTAATAGATGCGTTCGAAGAAGTCCTTGATGACACCGCTCATGTAACCGAAGTTTTCCGTGGTGCCGAGAATGATGCCTTGGCAGTGGAGAACATGATCGGCATTGGCAGCCAGCGGGTCCAGTTCCAGAAAATCAATGCCGGTTGTGGCAACACCGGCGACAACGGCCTGCCGCAGTTGCAGGGTGTTGGGTGAGGGGGTGTTGGCAATGATCAGTAACCGGCTCATGGTCACAGTGTACCTGAGCCGGTCCGGTGCGTCAGCTTCAGACGAATTGGTTGCCGGCCCTGAAACCCAGTTTTTTCAGGATGATGGCTGCCGGACAGAAACCGGTGAAGGCGGATTGCAGCAGGTTTGCACCCACGAAGGCGGTGAGCCAGAGCCAGTTCTGGCTGTGATAGACAGCCAGCAGCAGGCTGACCAGAATCATGCTGCCAGCCAGCACCATTACCATACGATCGATACTCATGGAATTTCCTCTCAAATGGCCGGAGTGGTATTGTATGTCAGTAAATAATGATATGCTTATATTGATCCGGGGTAAAGACCGGGGTGAAAAAATGTCATGAAGCTTGGCTGAGAGTTGGCTGGAAGCACGCAGCGTGCTGTGACAGCGCGACAGGTCAAGTTGGCGGAGCCGAAGCCCCGCCGGTGTCGCTGAGAGGAAACTGGTGATCGAATGTCAATATCCTGAGATGGACAGGACAGATGGTTTGTCAGGCTGACACGCTGTTAAGCTGCAGGAAAGCCTGTTGCCCGGAAAGTTGGATTCAACCACAGATAGCGGGTTCAAATGGCCATATTTCCTGTTCTTCTTCCGCTTCTTCGTTCCGGGTCGGCAGGGTGTCGTGGCGTTCTTCTGTCTTGTTTTCTTCCAGCAGGAGGCAGAGTTTGTGTTTACCGTATTCCATTGTGGGAGTCCTTGGGCATCACTGTGTTTATCAGGGGATGAGTGGATGGTAGGGCAAGACCTTATGGAATAAAAACGATATAATCAGATAACTTTATCAGGAAAAAAGATAATGAAGCTGTTCCAGTTGCGTCTGCTGAAGACCCTGCTCAGCAACGGCATGAATGTGTCCCGTGCCGCCGGGCAGCACTTTGTGGTCCAGTCAGCTGTCAGTCGCCAGCTCAGCCTGCTGGAAGAGGAACTGGGTTTGCCCCTGTTCGAGCGCAAAGGCAAGCGGCTGGTGGAGCCGACCCCGGTCTGCCAGGCGCTGGAAAAGGAAATCAACCTGATCGAGCAGGCACTGGAAAACATCCGGGCAGTGGCGGATGATTATCGCATGGAAACTTCGGGTGAAATCCGGATTGCCACCACCCATACCCAGGCCAGGTATTTCCTGCCGGAGGTTCTGCTGGAGTTTCGTCAGCGTTACCCCAGTATTTCCATTCACCTGCTGCAGGGCACACCGGCCCAGCTGGTGGACATGTTGCGTGAAGGCAAGGCCGATATTGCGATCTGTACCGAGGAAATCGGCAATGCGCCCGGTATCGTGAGCCAGAAGTGTTATGACTGGAACCATGCCCTGATTGCACCGGTCGGGCATTCGCTGTGTGAGGGTGAGCTGACGCTGGAGCGCATGGCATCCCATCCGGTGCTGACCTATGTGTTCGGTTTTACCGGGCGCTCCAAGCTGCACAATACCTTCAGGCAGGCCGGGCTGGAGATGGATGTGTCCTTCGCAGCCACGGATACCGACGTGATCCTGAGTTATGTGCGTCTGGGGTTCGGGGCCGGTATTATCGCCAAAATGGCTTATTTACATGTGCATGATGACGACCTGATGCTGCGTGACCTGTCGCACCTGTTTCCGGTGTCCACCACCCTGATCGGCTGGACCAAGCACAAGTACATGAAAACCTATCTGGCCGAGCTGGTTGAATTATTACTGGAATACGGCGAAAGTGAGAACTGGTATGCCTGAACAGGGAAGGAATGTGGCAACGGAAACCGGAATGAAAACGGGCGGGTCCATGAAGACCGGCTATTGGTTGCTGGGGGGAGCGGTATTGCTGGTGCTGCTTGTTATGGTGTTGCTGGGACCTTTATGGTGGTCCGGTCGTGATGCCGGCCAGCGGATGCTGATGCAGAACCTGCCTTGGCAGGCACAGCTGCAGGCTGATGGCAGTGTGGCGGTGTTCGGCCTGTGTATTGGCGAGATGAACCTGCGCGAGGTCAGCGAGACGCTGAGGGCCTACCCGGAGCTGGCGGTATTTGCCGACGGGCAGGCGGGTCATGAGGCCCGGCTGGAGGGGTATTTCGGGAAGCTGCAGCTGGGCTTGTTTGAGGCGCGGGTGATTGCCGAGCTCAAGGCGGACCCGGACTGGCTGCAGCAGCTTGTCAGCCAGAGCCACGAGCGCAAGGCCCAGCCTTCCGGTAACTGGCGCTATACCCTGCGGGAACAGGACATCACGCACAGCAGTGATCTCGGGGTGCGCTACCTGATTTATCTGCCGGTGGTGGATTACCAGCCGGAAGTGGTACGTGAACGTTTTGGTGAGCCGGCGTCGATACAGGCGGCAGCGGGTGGTGTGGATGATAAAGCCTTCTGGTTTTATCCGGATCGGGGACTGGCAATCGAAATGAATGCTGCGGGAAAGGACGTTTTGTACTATTCGTCACGACAGGAGTGGCCGGCACTGACCGCCCGCCTGCAACGGGGTGGGGGTGTGACGCCATGAGCCAACCCTGGTGGAAGCAGAAAGCACTGAAGGACATGAATCGCACGGAGTGGGAAAGCCTGTGTGATCATTGTGCCAAGTGCTGTCTCAACAAGCTGGAAGATGAGGAGGATGGCACGGTGTACTACACCGATGTGGCCTGTGACCTGCTGGCGGCGGGAACCTGTCACTGCTCGGATTACGCCAACCGGGAAGTGCTGGTGCCAGATTGCCTGCGCCTGACACCGGAAAATCTGGATCAGCTGTACTGGATGCCGCCCGGCTGTGCCTATCGCCTGTTGCAGGAGGGTAAAGACCTGCCGCCTTGGCACCATCTGGTATCCGGCAGCATGACCAGCATTCATGAGCAGGGTGAGTCGGTCGCCGGACGTTTTGTGTACAGCCGCGAGGTGGCGGAGGAAGACTGGCAGGAGCGGATTGTGGAATGGCCTCTGAAAATACCGGATTGAACGGGAATCAGCTTGATGCCCTGCGGCTGGATAAGTGGCTGTGGGCGGCACGCTTTTTCAAAACCCGCGCCCTGGCGGTGGAAGCCGTCAATGGTGGCCATGTGCAGGTGAATGAGGAGCGTGTCAAACCTTCGCGCAATATCCGGATCGGGGATGAGGTGCGTATCCGCAAGGGGGCCGATACCTGGAAGGTGACAGTGCTGGCCCTGAATGACAAGCGCCGCCCGGCCAGAGAGGCTGCCCTGCTGTATCAGGAAGATGAGTACCAGCGCGAACAGCGCGAAGCGGAGATCGAGATGCGGCGTCTGCATGGTGTCAATGTCCGGGTACGCAAGCCGGACAAGCGCGAACGGCGCAAACTGGATGCGTTCAAGAACAGCTGGTAGCCTGTGTTTTGCCGGGTGTTGATCAGTATTGTTTCCGTTGCCTGAGCCAGTATCCCAGTAATCCCCAGTACAGCAGGACGCCAAGCCCGTCAGCCAGAAAATCCGCCACGGAAAAGCTGCGCCAGGGGGTAAAAGACTGCAGAATTTCAATCAGTGCACCATAAGCCAGCAGAACCGGGAACTGCCAGCGCCAGAAATCCTGTTCCGTTGCCCGCCCGAGCAGAAAGCCGAAGCCGAAAAAAGCGGTCAGGTGCATGAGCTTGTCTGCCAGATCAAAGCCCAGCTCTTCCATGTAGTCGGCGGGTGCGAGTGCCACTGCCAGCCCCAGCAGCAGCAGAAATGCCGTCAGATAACGGTAGAGAGCCAGTGCGATACCCTGCGGATACAGCAGCTGTTGTAGGGTCTTGGTCATGTCCCGGTTCCTTGCATCGGTGATCCGGGGGCATTAAACGCGTCTCAGGGAACGGGGTCAAGCCCTGCCGTGCTGGTGGGGGAATCGGCGGCCAGTGTCTTGAGGAAGGCGACCAAGTGGGCCATTTCCGTTGTGGTCAGGTCAATGCCGGGAGCATGGGTGGGCGGTGCATCCGGGTTCTTGCCGAGCTGGTGGTAATGCGCCAGCACCGCTTCCAGGGTTGTTGCCTGTCCATGGTGAAAATAGGGGGCGGTATTGCTGACATTGCGCAGACTGGGGGTCTTGAAACTGCCACGCAGGTGGGAGCGATCCTGACGCATGTACTGAAGCTCCCGGCAGTCGTCCGGTCCGGCATCGCTGAATGGACCCAGGCAGTTGAAGCGGTCAAAGCGCACCCGGTTCAGCGCCGCAGCACGTCCCTCGGCATCATTGGGCAGGCCGGTACCGATATTGTGGAAATCCTGGTTGGTGAGCAGGGGACCGGAGTGACAGTTGAGGCACTGGGCTTTGGGGCCGATGAACAGGCGCAGGCCCTGCAGTTCCGTGTCTGATAACAGGCCGTCAGTCGGCTTGTTGTCAGCCAGTGCGTCAGCGTAGGTGTCAAAGCGGCTGTGAGCCGGTTTCAGGGTGCTGACAAAGGCTGCAATGACCTTGCCGACCAGTGCAAAATAATAATCCACCTGCTGACGCTGATCGTTGTCCAGTGCTTTCCAGTTTCTGATCTGCTCAACCGTGCCATCGGGCATGGCTGCGGGTAAGGTCGGAAAGGGGCTGTCTGTGCCGACCTTGTGAGCTTCATCGGCCAGAGCATCCAGTGCCGGGCGGTAATCCGGGTCCTGCAGCAGAAAGGACACGACTTCCGTGCGCGTCAGCCCATGCTCCTCCGGCGTTTCCAGAGGAGCCAGTGCCTGTGACCACAGACTGTCCTTGCGCCCGTCCCAGAAAAACCAGTGCTGCCAGGCGACACCTGACAGCGAGGGGGTATTGCGTAATCCGGTATCCAGACCCTGTGCCACGGGCAGCTGATCGGTAAAGGCCTGTGCCGGCTGATGGCAGCTGGCACAGGAAATACGCTGATTCCTGCTCAGGCGTGGATCAAAGAACAGTTTCTGTCCCATGGCCTCCGCCTCCGGATGGCCCGGCAGGTGATTGCCGGGGTCCACCGGTCCGGACGGCAGCCGGCTCAGGGACAGGGACTGGATCAGTGCCTGTTCTGCCGGACTCCAGTGTATCGGTTGCTGATCCTGTGACATTTCCTGCGTCATGCCGGGCTGGCCTGCCAGCAGCAGGACTGGCAGCAGAATGGCAGGAAGCAGGCTTTTTCGTCTGTTCATCGCTGTTCAGGCCACACTCAGATCACAAATTCAAACAGAACCTTTTCCTGGTGTTCCTCGGTCTGGATCAGGAAGCCGAGTACCCAGGCACCCGGCATGTTATAGCGCAGGCCCTCAATACGGTAGTAGCCTGTCTGGTCCATCCGGGTAGCTACCGGGCTGGTCGGCAGGCCATGGCCATGCATCGGCATGCCGCCATCCACCAGAATATTGTCCGGGTTTGCCGGTGCACCAGCGCGGTCCTGTACCTGAATGTGGCAATCCTGAAAGCCATCGGTACCGGGCGGGGTCTTGCAGGACAGGGTCAGCTGGTAACTGCCCTGTTCACTGGTTCCGGACAGTTCCCACCGGGGTGGGGCGGATTCCGCATAACAGCCTGTCAACAGGCTGCCAAGCAGCAGTGTCATGGGGAGCAGGAGTCTGGATTTCATGCTGTTTCTCCGTCAATGGGTTTTATATTCAGTCTTGGGTAATCACAACATTGTCGATACCGGCTTCGACCAGGCTGCCATTGTCACCATCACTGGCCTCGACCTGCAGGTAAATGGTCTGCCCGGCATACGGACTCAGGTCGATACCGGTACGGGTCCAGCTGGCGCTGCGGCTGGTTTGGTCAGCACTTTCCTGCAGGATCGGTGCAAGTGTACCGGCCCCGGTTTCCACACTGATACGCAGATAGTCGGCGGCATTGCTGTTCCACAGGTGCCCCAGATAATAGTCCAGCTCAAGGCGGTAGCGATGGCCGCTGTCGAGCCGGATTGCCGGTGAACGCACGGAGCTGATGCCACCATCAAGGTCATTGGCACCAACCGCATTCCCGGCGGCGGCTCCCGTTACCAGCGCAGCATTACCGGCTGCGGCCACACCGGGTTGCAGGGTGGTGCCCTGATAGCCGGTATGTTCGGGACGGCCCTGTTGCCACTGCCCGGCGTAGGCATTATCCGTGCCCAGAGGGTTCAGGGTCCAGCCACTATCGGTTTCAAAGCCGGTCTGGTAAATGACTGTCGGGGCATTGTCAGTGGTGCCGGTGCTGCCGGAGTCCGGGCTTGTGGCGGTAATCCGGATATGGTCGATGGCGGCTTCAATCAGGCTGCCGGAGCCGGCATCGGCCGCTTCAACCAGCAGCTGGATGGTCTGGCCGGCAAAAGCGCTGATATCCTGTGCGGACTCTGCCCACACTGCCGGGCGCACGGCACGGGTACCGCGCTGTTCCAGCAGTAACTGACGCTGGCCGGTGCTGCTGATCAGGCTCACACTCAGGTAGTCGTCTGCGCTGGTATTCTGCAGGTGAGCGAAATACCAGGCAAAAGCCAGCTTCAGTTTACCCTGTGGCAGCGGGATGCCGGGCGAAATCAGGGAACTGGTGCCACCGTCCAGGTCATGGGAGCCGACCAGATTGCCGGCCTGTACACCAGTGGCCAGTGCCTGGCTGCCGTGGGCGGCATCTGCAAGCTGCAGGACCGTGTTCTGGTAACGGGTCTGCTGCAATTGGCCGCGTTCCCACAGGCCGGCGTAGGCAGTATCGGTGCTGTAGGGGTTGGCCAGCCAGCCGGATGCCTGCTCGAAATCCTCGGCATACACCAGGGTTTCAGCCGGATGCTGGCTGGTGTCCGGGTCGGTATTGACCGGATTGGAGCCTGAGGTCGGGGGCGCATTACTGAGCGGATTCTGATCGTGCCAGTCACGCGGAACAATGCTGATATGGGACCAGTGTGCATCCATCAGCGGCGCATCTTCGGTGCGCGGCATGTGGTAGAAGGTGGTGCTGGGCCAGACCACAATATCCTGACCATCCAGGCTGTCGCCATTGACGAAATCGGCAAGATTGTCGGCACAGCCGCCGGCAACCGGGTTGTGGGAGGCGTACAGTTCGCAGTTGTTCTGGCGCGTGAAGTAGATGTCGTTGTGGGTGAACGGTTCGGTAGCCGGGCCGGTATCCTGATGATCGGCCTGTGGCAGGCGGATTTCATAGCCCATGGGCTGGCCGTTGCCATTGAGCAGGTTTCCATCAGCCACGACCCAGCTGCGCATCCGGGCCGGGTCGACGCGCCGTGCTGCCTCACTGTGGAAGCGGGTGTTATAGCGTGTGGTACGGCCATTTTGTGCAGTGTAACCGATCTCTTCCACATAGTCGTCATTGCTGGTGCCGCCCAGGTCGAAGTCCAGTTTCCAGAAAAAGTTGTGCAGATGGGCCAGCCCGACCTTGTCATTGCTGATCAGCCAGCCGTGCTGGCTCAGGCTGCTTTTACCGAAACGCTGCAGGGCACCGGTCGCCCCCATGGTGGGCTCCATGCTGCCATCATCCAGAAAGCGCCAGGTGGGGATGTAATGATAGGCACCCACTTTGGACACACTGAACAGACTCAGGGCATCACCCTGCAGCCGCTCAGTCCCGTAGGCATGGGCGGTTCCGCGTGCTTCGGTCTGCTGGCACAGCACCGGTTTGCTGCCGAACTGCAGCAGCTTCCCGCCGGGACAGTCGCCACGGGTGAGTGCACTCATGTAATTGCTGCCGAGTCCGTAATCGGAAACATCATGATAGCGTGCCCCATTGTCATCATAGGGCACATGAATCTGGGCCACCGTCGCCTCGTTCAGGATCAGGTGGCGGGTGCCATTGGCCGGCGTGTAGTGAATCTTGTGCAGCACGATGCCTTCACGCTTGCGGTGCTCCCAGCACATATCCCAGCGTGCCTGATTGGGCAGGGTGACATCAATGTAGTAGTCATCGGAACAGAATTCTGCCGCCAGGGCAGTGCCGTTTTGCAGCAGGAGCAGGCAAAAGCCCGCCTGCAGCGCTGATTTCAGCGCTGTGATATTGCATGATTTCATGAAAGTGTCCCCGGGCTAGAACGGATTCTGGGTGTGCCAGTCACGTGGCAGCAGTTTGAAGCTGCTCCAGCGTACCGCCATGCGGTTGCTGTCTTCGCTGCGTGGCAGGATGTGATTGTTGATCTTGTACCAGACCACGACGTCTTCCTGATTCAGGTTCTGGTTATTGTTGATGAATGCGGTGACATTTCTGCCGCAGGTCCTGTCATTATCCGCTGCAAAACGCTCACAGGCCTGGTAGCGGCTGAAATACACATCCTCACTGAGCCAGCTTTCATCACGGCTGTTGGCCCGGCTCTGGTCATAGTGGGTCGGAACCAGCTCGTAGGAGATGTAGTTGCCGTGGCCATTGCGGATACTGCTATCCCGGATGCGCCAGAAGCGTTTGGTTTCCGGGTCAAGGCTGCGCCCGGTTTCGGTCTGGATGGTATTGATGGCCTTGATCTTCGTCAGGCGGTTATAGGATGGTGTGCTGGTGATTTCTTCAATGACATCATTGGCCGCATTTTCATCCAGGTCAAAATCAAGCCGCCACAGGTAATGATCTGTCAGTCCGGTGGCGATTGCACCACTGGCAGTGACCGGCCAGCCATAGTCGATCGAACTCTCGTTGACCGCCGGTAATACGCCACTCAGGCCGATGGCCGGTTCCATGGTCCCGTTTTCCAGAAAGCGCCAGCGCTGGATATAGGTACGCGGCCCGACACTGGACAGGGTGCTGATTTCAAATGCTTCGGTCTGGCGCTGGGTCGTGTATTTGTACAGATAGCCGGCAGCACGGGTAAGGGTGCACAAAACCGGCCTGCCGTTGTGATTTTGAATCTGGCCACCGGGGCAGTCTTCGGCATTTCGGGTCTGGAGCCTGTCGCCGCCCAGTCCCAGGGTGGTTGTGATGAAAACCGGGTCAATGGCACCGTCATCAAATTCGGCTTCGATCTGGGACAGGGCGGCTTCTCCCAGTACCCGGCGCTGGATATTGCCGGGGGCCTGATAGTAAACCTGAGACAGCACCAGCCCTTCCTGATCCCGGATGTCCCAGCAGAAACGCCAGTTGGCTCCGGATGAAAAGGTTTTCTGCAGAACCTGCCCCTGACAGCTGTTGTCGGACGTGGCATGGGCGTTGCCATGGAGACCGGCCAGCAGGAGGATGGCAAGGAGGGGGATGAACGGTTTGATGAACAGTTTCATGCGCTTCGCCTTTGATTAAAAGCCAATGTTCTGGGTGACGATTCCAGCAGACAGGTTCACGATCGGGCTGATCTCGAACACGGTGGAGTCGTGGGTGTAAAGCAGTACCTGGGCACAGCGGTGCAGGCCGCACTGTTCCGATGCGGCATTCAGCTGGCCGGGGCCGGGCAGGGTATCGGCGCTGAAGGTGAATGCCTTGACATTCAGCTGTTCCGGACCGGTCAGGTACTGACCGGTGATGCGCTGGTATTCAGCCTGCAGCAGGTTCATCTGCTCGTCGTCGTTGAACAGCAGCGCTTTGGTACGGATGATTTCGTTCTCGGTCAGCGGAAGCTGGACGTATTGTTCACGCTCGGTGCTGATGACAGCCTGGGATGGCAGGTCAATAATGCTGTGAATGGTTTCATCGGTCCCGTAGTCGTAATAATAGACATCGGCCTGGCGCAGTTCCGGCTGCTCTTTATCCGTCGGGCGACGCTCGACCAGCAGCAGCTCGACACTGGCAGTGGTGCCGGCGGTATTGCTCCGGGAGCGTGAGGCGCGCTGTGTACTGCCGGTCGTGGCCGGAGTGGCCAGCCGGGTGGCTTCCTGCAACTCGTCCAGATTCAGGGGGTCTACCGTATTGGCAATGACACTGGTGCCTGAGAGGATTGACAGCAGGCTGGCTGCAATGATTCCAGTCGTAATCCGTTTCATGTTGTATCCGGTATGTAGGGTCTATTGAGTATTCGGGGTTTACTTCAGTTTGGACAACTGTAGACAGGGGGAAAGTTCAGTGCCATTCCGGATCGGGTTAGCGGTTTAAAAGTAATGACAGTCAATAAAAAAAACTAATTAACGTGCTTGAAACCGTGCCGAATGGTTATTCGCCCCCAAGTTGTGCGGGGGCCTGAAAGTCCGGTCCGGGGAGGGAGCCCACTCCTGCTCAGACCGGCGGGTCAAGGTGGTCAGTAATCAAGGGGAGTAGCGGTTTCATCGGTACAGCCGGTCACTGTGCCGGGGGAAAGCCGGGCAGGCTGTTAAAGCTTGTACCCCTTGTGCAGGGCCACGATACCTCCGCTCATATTGGTATAGTCCACGCGCTCGAAGCCGACTGTTTCCATCATGGTGCGCAGGGTTTCCTGATCCGGATGCATGCGGATGGACTCGGCCAGATAGCGGTAGCTGTCGGGATCATTGGCAACAATACGTCCCATCAGGGGGAGCAACCGGAAGGAGTACTGATCATAAAACGGTGCCAGCCCCGGCAGTACCGGTTTGGAAAATTCCAGCACCAGCAGACGGCCTCCCGGCTTGAGTACCCGGAAAATGGATGCCAGTGCCTTGTCCTTGTCAGTGACATTGCGCAGCCCGAAGGCCATGGTCACAATGTCGAAGTGGTTGTCGGCAAACGGCAGGCATTCCGCATTGGCCTGCACATAATCCACATTGCCGGCAATCCCCTTGTCCACCAGGCGCCGCCGGCCATTTTCCAGCATGGAGCCGTTGATATCCGAGAGAATCACCTGACCCTGCTCGCCCACAATGCGGGCAAATTTTGCGGCCAGATCGCCCGTGCCACCAGCCAGGTCCAGAATCCGGTTCCCGCGTCTGGCACCGGCGGCCTGAATGGTCTGTCTTTTCCAGAGCCGGTGAATGCCGAATGACATTATGTCGTTCATAACGTCGTATTTGTCGGCTACGGAATGAAATACCGCTGCAACTCGACTAGCTTTCTCGGAAACAGGAATCTCCTGGTATCCGAAGTGTGTCGTTTGCTCCTTGTCCATGATGGATTCCTGTTTCAACGTTCGCCCTAGTCTAGCAGGTGTCACGCTCTGTTGACACAGAACGCGCAACAACGAATACACAAAGTGCAACAGGTTTATTTGGAGACAGAATCATGAAAAAAGTCATTGTCGGAGTCGGTCTCGGGCTGGTCGCAGCTTCCCAGGCACAGGCCTGGTCCGGTGGTATTGAAGACATGCGTGCCATGCAGGCCAATGAGCAGGGACCGATTGTCCGGGTCACGAATGTCCGGGTGGATGGCTGGAACGGGAGTCGTTACCACGGTCCGGCACGGAACTGCAATGCCGCCGGTGTCTGTGACGATGGCTGGCGGGTGCTGGAGCGTCCCGGTCTGCATTGTCGGCCCACGCACCCGCAGCAGATGGTCCGGGTGAGCGGTGGATGCGGCAGTAATGCAGCGGCCACTCAGCAGCAGCTGGTATTGCAGCGTCAGGCCCAACAGCGCAAACAGGCTTTGCTGCAGGCCCAGCATCAGCGTGCCGCACGTCTGGAAGCCCGGAAGCGTCAGCAGGTGGCGCAGATGCGGCGTCAGGCTGCCCTGAAACAGCAACAGTTGCAGCAGCAGAAACGCCTGGCTGCCCAGCGCCTGCAACAACAGCGTCAGCAGCAGCTCCAGATTGAGGCCCGCAAGCGCCAGCAGCTGTTGCAGCAGCAGCGTGCCGCTGCCCTGAAGCGCCAGCAGATTCAGCGTCAGCAGCAACAGGCTGCCTATAATTGCAATCAGGTTGTGCGTGTTCAGCCGCAGCGTCCGGCAGTGCAGCATCGTCCTGCTCCCCAGCCGCAGCGTGTCGTGGTACAGCAGCAACGTCAGGTATCGTATTATCAGCCCGAGCCGCAGAACATCGTGATCCAGCAACCTGCACCGGTAATCAGCCCGGGCTGGAGTGCCGCCCAGCCGGCACCGCACAGCCAGATGGTCGGGCAGGTGGCTCCCCGGCCCCAGCCGGCAGCATCCGGCTGGCAGCGGGGTGCGAGTGTGAACACCAGCAAGGTAGCCAGCGGCAACTATTGTGACCGTTACTGCTGATTTCACAGCCCATCTCGGCGTGATATGGCGCGGATGGAAGCAGTAGTTCCGGCAGTTTGGACGGTTGTCTGCTGACGCGGAAAAAGTGACTGGTTTGTGGTATCCCTGATGAAGTGATCACTTCAATAACAAGAGGGCTACCATGAAAATCCGTTATCTTACACCCGTACTCTGGCTTTCTGCACTGTTGCTGCAGGGATGTACCCCGCTACAGGCTGAGTCGCCACCGCAGTGGTGTTTCAATGGCCAGCCGGTATCCCCGGCAGACAGTCGTGCCACACTGTCTGCCTGTCGGGGAGGTACACCGTCTCCGCCCGTGGCCCGCCCCAAGCCTGGACGCTATCCGGCCAAGGCTGATTTTTCCCGGCGTGCAGCAGTAATCCGGTATTACCGGCATTAACGGTACGGGGTCGGGCTGCTGTTGCCATCAGGGAAACAGCAGCCTGCCCATGAAATCCGTGACCTGTGGACGCCAGATCACGGCAATAAAACCGGCCAGGGCCAGCCAGGGGCCGAATGGCATGGGCAGACTTTCACGCTGGCGTCTGATGAGCATCCAGGCAATGCCGAATACGGCTCCCAATGCAGAGGATGCAAAAATCACGAACGGCAGAATCTGCCAGCCACCCCAGGCACCAATGGCGGCCAGCAGTTTGAAATCACCATGCCCCATGCCTTCCTTGCCGGTCAGGAGCCGGAAAGCATGGTAGATGAGCCAGAGAAACAGATAGCCGGCCACGGCACCGATAACGCTGTCATGCAGGGGCAGATTAGTCAGCCCCTGCATGCTGACCAGAATGCCGGCCCACATCAGGGGCAGGGTCAGGCTGTCCGGCAGCAGCATGGTTTTGGCATCGATCATGAACAGGGCGATCAGGGTCCAGGTCAGACCCAGCAGTGCCAGTGTGGTGAGGCTGAAGCCATACTGATAAGCCACCAGCATGGAGAGCAGGGCAGTACCCAGTTCAACCAGCGGGTACTGAATGGAAATGGGTGTCTTGCAGCCCCGGCATTTGCCCCCCAGGACCAGGTAGCTGATCAGCGGGATGTTTTCCAGTGCCGTGATGGCGTGGCCACAGTTGGGACACTGGGAGCGGGGAAGCACCAGATTGAAGGCATGCGTGTCACTCATGGCCGGTTCGGCATGGCCGAGCAGTTCATTGCATTCCTGTTTCCATTCGCGTTCCATCATGACCGGCAGGCGGTTGATAACCACATTCAGGAAACTGCCGATCAGCAGTGAGACCAGTCCGGTGGTGATCAGCAGCGACAGGCTGCTGGTATTCAGCAATTGTAACAGTTCCATTCAAGCCCCTGTAAAACGGTAAAAACAGGCCATGCTCCCGGTATCAGACCACGGAACCCAGCTGGAAGATCGGCAGGTACATGGCCACGACCAGACCGCCAACCAGTACCCCCAGGACGGCCATGATCAGGGGTTCAATCTGCTTGGATAGCGTGTCGACCAGTTCGTCCACCTGGTTCTCATAATATTCGGCAGAGCGTCCCAGCATTTCTTCCAGCCTGCCGGACTCTTCGCCGATACGGGTCATTTGTACTACCATACTGGGAAACAGCTGGGTGGTCTGCATGGAAACATTCAGCTGCAGCCCTTGGGAGGTATCGTCCTTCATGCGCATGGTGGCTTCCTGGTAAACCAGATTGCCGGTACTGCCGGCGACCGAGTCCATGGCTTCCACAACGGGTACCCCGGCCGCGGACATGGTCGACAGAGTGCGGCAGAAGCGGGCCACGGCTGACATGTTGATGATATTGCCCATGACAGGTATTTTGAGCACCATGCGGTCCACGAAGCGCTCGAAGGCTTTCGAGTTTCTGCGTGCCGCAATAAAGGCATAACCGGTCGCGATCATGCCCAGCAACGGCATCCACCAGTAAGCCTGTAACCACTCGGACAGGCTGATCACCATCAGTGTGAAGGCGGGCAGTTCGGCTCCGAAGCTGCTGAATACGTCCTTGAACTGCGGAATAACGAAAATCAGCATGATGGCAGAGACCACAATGGCAGCCAGAATGACGATGACCGGGTACATCATGGCCTTTTTGATCTTGCTTTTCAGGTGTTCACTTTTTTCTTTGTAGGTGGCTACCTTGTCAAGCATGGTTTCCAGGGTACCGGCCTGTTCACCGGCCTTGATCAGGTTGACGAATAGTGCATCAAAGTATTTTGGGTGTTGTTCCAGAGCGCGTCCGAAGCTGGAGCCGCCTTCAATGGATTCGGCAATTTTTTTGATCAGGTCGCTCATGGCAGGATTGCTGCCACCGCTGGCGACCATCTGCAGTGATTGTACCATGGGGACACCCGAGCGCATCATGGTTGTCATCTGACGGGCAAAGTGGGCAATGTCTGCCGGCTTGATACTGGGCTTGATCAGCGGTTTGGGTTTTTTGACTACCTTGCCGGGATTGATGCCCTGTTTGCGCAGTGTTGCCCGGAGCCAGTTGGCATTGGTCGCCTGGGTTTCGCCCCGCATCTTGACGCCGTTGCGGTTGATCCCTTCCCAGACATAGGTTTCCATTGTCTGGCTGGAAGAGGTTTGGTTTGCTTGTTTCTTTGCCATGACCGTGCTGTATTTATTATTGATTTTAAGGCTTCAAGCCAGTTTAACGCTTCCTGAGCAGTATGCCAGCCTGGCCGGACAGTCGGACCAGAACGGGATCAATCTTTGGTTACCCGCTCCATTTCCGCGATGGAGATGATGCCCTGTCGGACTTTCTGCAAGGCTGACTGGCGCAGGTCGAGAATATGCTCCCGTTGTGCCTGGGTGGCGATATCCAGTGAGTTGGCACCGTCCATGACCATGCGTGCCATGGTCTGGGAAATGGGCATGACCTGATAAATACCAACCCGTCCCTTGTAACCCTGGGAGCAGGCGGAGCAGCCTTTGGCTTCGTAGATTTTCAGTTTGGGCAGCTCTTCGGCCCGAAATCCGAGGCTGACCAGTGTGTCTTCCGGAATGCCGCTTGAGGGCTGTTTGCACTTTTCACACAGACGGCGTGCCAGACGCTGGGCAATGATCAGGTGTACTGAGGAGGCGATATTGAAGCTTGGGATACCCATGTTCAGCAGGCGGGTCAGGGTTTCCGGTGCACTGTTGGTGTGCAGGGTGGAGAGAACCAGGTGTCCGGTCTGGGCTGCCTTGATGGCGATTTCCGCTGTCTCCAGGTCGCGTATCTCCCCCACCATGATAATGTCCGGGTCCTGACGCAGAAAGGCGCGCAGGGCTTCGGCAAAGGTCAGGCCGACCTTGGGATTCACATTCACCTGATTGACGCCGGGCATGTTGATTTCCGCCGGGTCTTCTGCTGTGGAAATGTTTTTTTCCGAGGTATTGAGGATGCCGAGACCGGTGTACAGGGTGACGGTTTTACCGCTGCCGGTCGGTCCCGTGACCAGTACCATGCCATCCGGTTTGGACAGGGCATCGAGAAAATCCTGCTTCTGTTTGGGATCAAAACCGAGTTTCTCCACCCCGAGGGTGGCGTTATCCGAGTCCAGAATCCGCATGACCACCTTTTCGCCATAAATGGTGGGTAAGGTATTGACACGGAAGTCGATGTTTTTCTTTTCGTTGAGCTGGAAACGGATACGACCATCCTGTGGGACGCGCCGCTCCGAGATGTCCATGCGGGCAAGTACCTTGATGCGGGACACCAGCCGGTTGGCGATGCCGGTGGGCGGGGTCGCAATGACCTTGAGCATGCCGTCTACCCGGTAGCGGATGCGCAGATTTTTTTCATAAGGTTCGATATGGATGTCCGAGACTTTGGCAGTAATGGCGTGGGACAGCAGCTTGTCGACGAAGGAAATGATCTCGACTTCCTCACCGTCTTCCTCGTTTTTTTTCAGTTCCTTGGTGTCAAGGGCAATATTCTGGTTGATGGCTTCGCTGGAAACAGACATGCCGATGGCACTGGCATTGCCGCTGAAACCGCTGCCCACGCTCAGGAACGTGTGCAGTTTGTCAAACTCGACAATCACGGCAGTCGGACGCAGGCCGGTGGCGAACTTGACATCATCGAGATTGGGCAGGTAAACCGGGTCGGCCAGGGCAACCATCAGGTTGTTGCCATAACGGTACAGTGGTGTCAGGTTCAGGCGGTTTTTCTGTTCATCCGAAATCAGGTCGGCCACATCCGGGCGGACATCGACGGCTTCCAGATCAAGCGTGATCAGCCCGTATTCTTCTCCGGTGGCTTTGGCCAGGTCTTTTGCCGAGGCCACCCGGTTGCGGAACATCCATTCCAGTACCGGCACCTTGTCGGCCTGTGCCTGCTTGACCGAGCGCTCTGCCGCCGACTGCTCGACAGCGCCCGCGAGGACAAGCTGTCTGATGTGGCCGGGTAGTTGTACTGTTGGTGATCCCATGGATTATTATGTTGTTGTGCTGTCAGGATGTCGAAGGACAATGATAAATCATCAATCAAAGTCTGAGCTTAACAATAACCGGGAAGCGTGAAAAATTAGACAGACCGGCTGCTTGTCCTTGTGAATTCGGGAGAGCAAGCCGCTTCAGAACCCAGGCTCCAGGCAGCTTCTGTGGACTTTGTTTCCACTGCAGGGCTTGGTGCTTTCCTGGTACAGGGTTGGAAAACACACTGGCTGGGGGCGGTACTATCTGGCAGCAATATCTTTCTGCAATGCAATCTGCTCCTCATTTGCTGTAGCTGCAGAAGGAATTCTGCCGTCAGCCCAGAACCTTGGGGTTTGTTGACGAGTTGTCATTTCCATTGACTCTGTTGGTGGTGCCGTTAACCAGTGTCTTGCCGAAAAGGCGGGTGGAAGGCTCACAAACAGCAGAAAAATACCTGCTACCCAGATCGGCAGTTTGAAGCGCCTGACTTCGGGGGTCCACTCTCTCCAGAGGGCTGCTCCACACCCCAGAATAACCGCCATATAAGTCAGGCTGACAGGCATGACGGCAATGCCATCAACCAGGCTGACAGCAGCAGCCGAGCTGACAGATGCGGTGATCGGTAGCGATAGCTTTTCACGACTGTCAGGACTTTGCCTGATCAGACCTCTCCATTTCAGGGTGATGTAGAGGATGAGGCCTGAAAACATCATGGCAAAAGGAATTCCCCATTCTGCCATGATCTGCAGCAACAGGTTATGGGGATGCGCCACTCCCACGGATGCAATGATGCTTTCATCTGCAAGCATCATGGGGCCGATGCCGGTAACAGGGTTGGCGAGGGCAATGTCAAGTGTTTTCCCCCAGATGGCGACCCTTCCGCTTGAGTTGGTAAAGTCCCTTTCTATCGTATATCTGGTCAGCAGTGATGTATCCACGCCAGCTAGATGCGGGATAAGAAAGGTTAAAAGCAGATAGCCTGCCAGCCCCCCGATACTGATTATGATGACTTGTCTGAAATAGCTTTTCCAGGTGTTCGGGTTTACCCATGCAACACACAATACGCTGAATATCATGCCCAGCAGGAATGCTCGGGTACCACTGACATAGACCAGTGTGCAGCTCAATATGGCTATGGACAGCAAGGTTTTTCTGAAAGGCAATTCTTTCTTTATGGCCAGAATCGCAATCAGGAATGGCAGGGTCCATGAAAGGAATTGTCCATAGAACCTTCTGTTGGAAAAGCCATCGATTATTTCAACAGGGTCCGGTGCCCTGCTATCCATCAGGTAAAAGAAATAGATCAGGTAGTCTCTTGTGATGTAGGTTAATTGTGCCAATGCCATAAAGATGGCTAATTTTAACAGGGCGGAATCACTGATATCTTTGAAGATTATAATAGTGCTGATGGCTATGGAGACGAAAAGGGCAACTTCTACATGGCTCCATAAGGTATTTGGGGACTCCGCGCTGCCTAGTGCTCCCCATACAGCTATGATGGCTATAGTGCTCAGGGATGTTTTAGACCAGGCATTGCTGGTAAAGATATGACAGGCAATCAGTGAGCTTGTGATGAAGACAGAGAGTAATCTTTGCGAGTCATGATAAGCTCCCTGCATCAGAAAAGGGGCTATTGATAAAACAAGCAAAAGCGCCCCTGTTACTATGACCTGTTTGTTATTGTTCTGTGTGGTTATCATGTGCCAGGGTTCCGGCAGGTACTGGGTCTGTAGATATCCGGTACATTACCACCAGTACAGGTCCAGGTAATGCTTGCATCGGAAATACTGCCGACTATCTCGACAGTCCCATCTGTCTGGACTTTTTCATTATAGGTGATGGTGATTTTGTTTGCTTCCACTTTGATGCCTTTGACTGCATTGCCAGTGATGTATTCTTCAGCTGGCATCCCTACTGCGATGTTGTCAGCGGGGTAAGCTCCAAAGGTTGCATAGTAGTCAGTGATTGCAATTTTGGCATCATTGGCCAGTGCCAGTCCTTCGGCGACATGGGTGCGTTTGGTATAATCCTGGTAGGCGGGTAAGGCGATGGAGGCCAGAATGCCGATGATGGTAACCACAATCATGAGCTCAATCAATGTGAAACCGTTTTGTTGTTCTTTCTTCATGAATGTAGCCTTTAGAAAAAAGCCCATGCTTATTGCATGGGCTTGGGCTATTGGTAGATATTAATTAACTACTAGTGTTGCCACGGCAAGTGGCTGGCAGATATTTTTGGTTAACATCAGTGTCAGAAGATGCACCACAGGTCCACTTGACAGAGCCACCTGCATCGGTAGGTCTGATGACAAGTTTTTTTCCGCTTTCAACTTTTTCATTAAAAGTAATAGTAATTAAACCGTTAGCACCTACTGCAACTCCGGTTACTGCATTGCCGGTAATACTGGTAGCCAAACCAACATCAGTGTTACTGCTAGGCCAACCACCACGGTCGGCATAATATTCAGTAACGCCCAGCTTGGCTGCACCCGCCAGACTCAAGCCCTCAGAGACATGTGAACGCTTGGTGTAATCCTGGTAAGCAGGCAACGCAATAGCTGCCAGAATGCCGATAATGGCGACCACAATCATCAGTTCGATCAGGGTGAAACCGGCCTGGGCCTTCTTCTTCATGTTTGTCAGTTTCATCGTGTTGTTCCTTTCCTTCTTTTGTATTTTCGTATTTTGTTGTTTGATTTTGTCACCGTCAGGTTGTGTTCCTCCGGCAGGTTTCATGATGCAGGGAACGTGCCAATCAGGGCGAATTTATTCAATCTGTTGTTTTTATGAATCTTTTTGATATTTGGGCGTGAAGGGCGGGGTACTTGGCCGGGAGGGATTTGTCAGAATGTGACAGTTTCGGCAGGCTTTGTCAGATCAGGCAGCAGGCGATGTCACCTCGCCGCCTGGCAGGTGAACAGGCGGTTTACATATTGTCCAGTTCGTATTTCTGGATGCGGTAGCGCAGCTGGCGGAAGCTCATGCCCAGCAGCTCCGCTGCTTTGGTTCGGTTCCAGCGTGTCTGTTCCAGGGCTTCGAGAATCATGTTGCGCTCATCCTGGGCATCGGTACGCGGGCTCCAGGACTCCGGGGACTGGGCTGCAGCGGGATAAGGTGACGGCGTGGCAAGCGGTGGCTGGTGCTGGGGGACAGGGGCTGCCGGCAGCGGGAAGGGTGTGCCCGGCTGGCCGGCATCCGGCAGGCGTGGCAGCTGCAGGTCTTCGGCCTGAATGGTGTCGTTTTCACACAGGGTACAGGCCCGTTCCAGAATGTTTTCCAGTTCACGCACATTACCGGGAAAAGGGTATTCTGCCAGTGCCTGCCGGGCTTCACGGGCCAGCCGGATCGGGGCCATGGCCCAGCGTTTGGCGATGCGTTTGAGAAAGAAATCGGCCAGCGGCATGACATCTTCGTGCCGCTCGCGCAGGGGCGGTACCTTGAGCTTGATGACATTCAGGCGGTAATACAGGTCCTGCCGGAAATGACCGGCAGCCACTTCATGCTCCAGGCTTTTGTGGGTGGCACTGAGAATGCGTACATCCACCGGCATTTCCTCCAGTCCGCCGACCGGTTTGACGGCGCGCTCCTGAATGGCCCGCAGCAGCTTGACCTGCATGGTCAGGGGCAGGTCGGCGACCTCATCCAGAAACAGGGTCCCTTTACTGGCGGCCTGAAACAGGCCCTCCTTATCGCTCACGGCACCGGTAAAACTGCCTTTCTTGTGACCGAAGAACTCGCTTTCCATCAGGTTCTCCGGAATCGCGCCGCAGTTGACCGGAATGAAGGGGCCTTTGTGACGCGGGCTTTGCAGGTGGATTTCATGCGCCACCAGCTCCTTGCCGCTGCCGGATTCTCCGTGGATGTAGACCGGTGCCTGGCTGCGTGCCAGCTTGCCAATGGTGTTTTTCAGTATCTGCATGGCCTCGGAGGCTCCGAGAATGCGCTCGCTACCCTCATCCGGGGTGGACTCCAGCCTAGTGCCGGCGGTGCTGCCACCATTGTTGCCGAGCTGCAAAGCCGTATGCACCAGATCACGCAGCTTGGGCAGGTCCACCGGTTTGGAGACAAAATCATAGGCACCGGCCTTGAGGGCTTCCACGGCGGTATCCATGCTGCCGTAAGCGGTGATGACCGCGACCGGAATCTGCGGGTAGTCCTGCTGCAGGAAGCGCACAATATCGATGCCGTTGCCATCCGGCAGCTTCATGTCGGTCAGGCACAGGTCCGGCTGATGCTCGCGTATCTGTGCCATGGCTTCTTCGACATTGCCGGCGGTCAGGGTGTCCAGCCCCATACGCAACAGGGTGATCTCCAGCAGTTCGCGGATGTCCGGTTCGTCGTCGATGATAAGTACGCATTGTTCTGTCATGATCTTTGTGCTGCTTTATTGTTGGTGATGCGCTTGCAGGAGTAGGCCTTCGGTCAGTGCGGTGCACCGGAAAAAACGATTCTGAAACAGCTGCCGCCGGTCGGCAGGTTGATGTAATCCAGTGATGACCCGTTGGCCAGACACAATTCGCGCGCCATGAACAGGCCCAGCCCGGTCCCTTTGGTGCTGGTGGTGAAAAAGGGCTCAAACAAACGCTGCCTTGAATCCTCCGGGATACCCGAGCCATTGTCAATGATGTTCAGGATGGCATCGCGGGTATGGGACGGGGTACCGCCCTGGATGTCGAGCTGCAGCCGGTTCTGGTCCGCATGGGCATATTTGACGGCATTGCGGCACAGGTTCCACATGATCTGGTGCAGATGGGCCGGGTCAAATTCGACCATCAAGTCCGCCGGCTCAATGAACAGTGTCACCTGTTTTTCACGCAGCTTGTGCTGGGCGATGAAATCACGCAGGAAACTGTAGAGCCAGCCTTTCAGCGGCAGGCGCTCGCGCTTGGGATGCTTCTTGCGCGAGAGGTTGAGCACGCTTTCGATGGTGAGGTTCATGCGCCGGGCATTGGACTGGATGATCTGCAGCAGGCGGGCATCGGCCTTGTCCAGATTTCGGGACTCGCTCATGAGCTGGGCCGCATGACTGATGGCCCCGAGCGGGTTGCGGATTTCATGGGCGATACTGGCAGTCAGCTGCCCGAGCGAGGCGAGCTTGATGCCCTGGACTTTCTCGCGCTGGTCGCTGGTGTCTTCCAGGCTGATCAGGGTATTGAGCCGGGTCTGGGTGCCGAGCTGGCTGAAGCGTACCCGCAGTTCGGTGGTCTGCTGGTGCTGAATGTCAAAGCCGGCGGCACGGGGGCTGATTTTGTCGATCCAGTGCTGGTAGTGGGCATCCAGCTCCGGGGCGAAAGCCCGCAGGGGCTTGCTGCGCCAGTTGCCGGGATTGCCGAGCATGTGCCAGGCTGCTGCATTCATGTGTCGGATGGCACCACTGGCTTCCACCACCAGGATGCCGGATTCGAGCCGGTCGAGGATGGACTGGTTCAGCTGCGACATGTTGGCCAGATCAATACCGCGCCGGTTGGCGAGTTTGGTCATTTCGCTGGCCTTGTGAATCCAGCGTTCACCGAGCCAGCTGAACAGCATGATGACCAGCGCCAGAATGCCGCTGTGGGTGAGGGTGATGGGGATGCTGTCGTTTTCCTGCAGGCCCAGCCACAGCTCCAGCCCGATCAGGCCCAGCCCGACCAGTGAGGCCAGGACAATGGAAAGGTAACGCGGCGCGCAGATGTAGGGTATCAGGACCGGCACAATCAGCAGAATCCCCACCCCGCTGCCGACGCCCCCGCTGCAGTACAGCAGCCCGAACAGCACGGCAATGTCCAGCAGCACATAGCCGACACCCTGAACAGCCAGCTCCGGCCATTCAAAGTAGGAGGACAGGTTGCTGATAATGGCAATCAGGAGGTAGGCAGCAGTAATCCAGCGAAACAGTAGCGGGTCGTCCCTGCCCAGCGGAATCAGGTTGAAATCGCTGACCAGCGCCAGCAGCAGTGCGCCCGCAAGCGCCAGCCGGTAAACGTGGTAAAGCCTCAGCAGGTTCCACGGATCTTCGTGCAGGAAAAACGGGTCCAGTTGGTGCTGTACATTCAGCTGTCCTGACCCGAGCGGGTCAGCTGTGCGTGTTCCAGACTGCAAAAGTGCTTGCCCTCATAGCCCACCGCCTGTTCCTCCGGTACATACAGTCCGCACTTTGCGCAACGCACCATGTGCTTGTCATTGGTAATTGGCCGGGGAGGCCGGTTCTGATTAACGGTTTTTTTTCTCTGCCAGGATTGTAGCAGGAGATAACCAACTACCAGCAGAACGATAATAAAAAGGATGCGGGACATGATGTTTCCAGAGTATTTAAGGTATAGTCACGAATCCTGTAAATATTACCGTTCCGTGACATGGCAAAGAAGCACAATCGAACCCTGCGTGTTGCATTGGCCCAGTTGAACCTGTGTGTCGGGGATGTGGCCGGCAACCTGCAGAAAGCCCGTGAGGCCCTGCAGGAAGCCCGTTCCGGACAGGCGGATGTCATCCTGTTTCCGGAGCTTACCCTGTCCTCCTATGCGCCGGAAGACCTTGTTTTTCGTCCGGACTTCCTGGCACAGATGCAGGCCGGCCTCAGGGCGCTGGCGGAACAGGCGACCGGCATTACCGCCGTGGTCGGTCTGCCACTGCCTGCAGGGAATGGGGCCGTGCATAATGCTGCCTGTGTACTGCAGGACGGGGGCTGCGTCGGCACCTATGCCAAGCAGGAACTGCCCAATTACCGCGTATTCGATGAAAAGCGCTGGTTTGTGGCCGGGCAGGATAGTCTGGTGGTGGAGATTGCCGGGGTGCGCTGCGGGGTCGTGGTCTGCGAGGACATCTGGCATGAAGCGCCGGCCCGCCGTTGCGTGGAAGCCGGGGCCGAGCTGCTGCTGGTACCGAATGCCTCGCCCTACCGCAGCGACAAACCGGAAGAGCGCCACAAGCTGCTGGTGGAACAGGCGCGGCGTAACTGCTGCCCGATTGCCTATACCAATCTGGTCGGTGGGCAGGATGAGCTGGTGTTTGATGGCGATTCCATGCTGGTAAGCCGTGAGGGCGTGCGGGTGTTTTCTGCCCCACTGCTGGAAGCCGGCGTGTTTATCGGTGAGCTGTCTCCCGATCCGGTGCCGGTGGCACAGCAGACGGAACATCACCCGGCGGCGGCAGTGACACGGGAGCAGCATGTGTATCAGGCACTGGTGCTGGGAACCCGTGATTATGTGCATAAAAACGGTTTCCGGGGCGTGCTGCTCGGGCTGTCCGGCGGCATTGATTCGGCCCTGACCCTGACCATCGCCGTGGATGCGCTGGGCGCGGAGAACGTGCATGCCGTGATGATGCCGTTTCGCTATACCGCGCAGATGAGTGTGGAGGATGCGCGTCAGCAGGCGGAAGTACTGGGGGTGCGCTTTGACATTATCCCGATCGAACCGGTGTTTGCGGGATTCACCCAGGCCCTGGAACCGGTATTCACCGGGCTGGCCGCCGATGTGACCGAGGAAAACCTGCAGGCCCGTATCCGGGGCATGCTGCTCATGTCCATGTCCAACAAGTTCGGCAAGCTGCTGCTGTCCACCAGCAACAAGAGCGAGTCAGCCGTCGGTTATACCACGCTCTATGGTGACATGTGCGGGGCTTATGCACCCCTGAAGGATGTCTATAAAACCCTGGTTTACCGGCTGGCCCGTTACCGCAACAGCCTGGGATCGGAGGTGGTTCCCGTGCGCGTCATTGAGCGCCCGCCATCCGCCGAGCTGGCTCCCGGTCAGCTGGATCAGGATTCCCTGCCCTCCTATGAAGTGCTGGATGCCATTCTTGAGTGCTTTATCGAGCGGGACATGGCGCTGGAGGCGATTGTGGCCGCCGGGTTTGATCGGGCTACCGTGCAGCGGGTGGTGAATCTGGTACTATTGAATGAATACAAACGGCGTCAGGCTCCGCCGGGTACACGCATCACCGCGCGGGCCTTCGGGCGGGACTGGCGTTATCCCGTCACCTCGCGGTGGCGGAAGTTTTTACCTTTCAAGGAGAGCTGAATGAAACTGGTACAGGCAATTGTCAAGCCGTTCAAACTGGATGATGTGCGTGAGGCGCTGACTGAAATCGGCGTGACCGGGATGACCGCCATTGAGGTCAAGGGATTCGGACGCCAGAAGGGCCATACCGAGCTGTACCGCGGTGCCGAATACGTGGTCGACTTTCTGCCCAAGATCAAGCTGGAAATCGTGGTGACGGATGAGCAGGTAGATGCCGTGATCGAGGCCGTCAGCAATGCCGCGAAAACCGGTAAAATCGGTGATGGCAAGATTTTTGTGCTGCCGGTGGAACAGGCCATTCGTATCCGTACCGGTGAGGAAGGCAATAACGCCGTCTGATGTGCCCTGATACCCTGTTGGCTTGAGTATTGATCCGGGCGGCTTGCAGCCCCGTCACTTTCTGCCTTTATGCGGTACACAGGCGCTCTGTCTGCGTGCCGCTGCCCGTCAGGTTTCACCGGGTGTGCCGGTGTTCTGGCTCACGGATCAGGAGCCTGCTGCGATTCAGGCCCTGATTCCCCTCCCGTCTGCCACCCTGGCCCTGCATGTGCTGCCGGCACGCAAGGCACCGACCCTGCTGGGTCAGGATTGCGGCCTGCTGGTTTTTGATGCTTTCAGCGGTTTTGATGTGAACGCCTTTGCCGCTGTGTCCGGAACACTGGTGGGGGGCGGTACCTTGATCCTGCTGTCGCCCCCCTGGGCGGAATGGGCGGGATTTCCCGATCCGGATTACCGCCGTTTTCTGCCCTGGCCGTACACGCTGGCGGATGTGCAGGGGCGGTTCCTGGCGCGGTTGGTGCGCTGGCTGCCACAGGCACCTTGGAGCCGGTCCGGTGTGATGCCGGCTGATGGCTTGGATGCCGCATCAGCCGACCTGCCTGGTGTGCCTGTGGCATGGAGTGAAAATGCGCCCTGGGCCGGCGCAGCGAACACCGGTAGTCCCACGCCTGACCAGCAGAGTGCCGTTGAGGCGATTCTGCAGGCTGCGGCTCCCCTGACCCTGATGGCTGATCGGGGACGGGGCAAGTCAGCGGTGTTGGGTATGGCTGCAACCCGGCTGCTGCAGCAGGGCCGGACACCCATCCTCTGTGCGCCTTCACGCCAGACGGCTGTGAACGTGTTCCGGCATGCCGATCCGGCCTTGCCGTTCTGTGCACCCGATGAATTACTGCAAACCCTGCCGGTGGCGGATGTCCTGCTGGTGGATGAGGCGGCGGCGATTCCGGTGCCTTTGCTGGCGCGCATGGTGCAGCATTACCCGCACAGTGTGTTTGCCACCACCGTGCATGGCTATGAGGGCAGCGGGCGCGGGTTTGTGCTGCGCTTCCAGACCCTGCTGGCACAACAGGCTCCCGGCTGGCAGGCGCTGCAGCTGGAAAAGCCGCTGCGCTGGGCCGTTGGCGATGCCCTGGAGCGCTGGTTGAACCGGGTGCTGCTGCTGGACGTGGAGGTGGTGGATACAGTACCGGCGAACCGGGCCGTGGCCGGCGTGCAGGCTGCCAGTGTCGGGATGGTTCCGGTACGGCTGGCGCGGGAGCGACTGGCACAGGATGAGTCCCTGTTGCAGCAGGTTTTCGGCTTGCTGGTAACGGCCCATTACCAGACCCGGCCTTCGGATCTGCGCCAGTTGCTGGATGCACCCGACCTGAGTGTACATACCCTGTTGCAGAATGAACGGGTGCTGGCGGTTGCGGTGCTGTCACGGGAAGGCGGGTTTGATCCGGCACTGGCGCAGGCGATTCATGCCGGGCAGCGCCGTCCCCATGGCCATCCGGTGCCGCAGACCCTGTGTTTTCACGCCGGATTGCTGGAGGCCGCCCTGTTGCACTGTGAGCGCATCATGCGTATTGCGGTACACCCTGAGTACCAGCGTCATGGCCTGGGCTGCCGCCTGCTGGCGTACCTGCAGCAGTATGCCCGGCAGCAGGGGGCGGATTACCTCGGGGTCAGCTATGCCCTGACACCCGGCATGCAGGCGTTCTGGGCGCGGGCCGGCTTTGTACTGGCGCGTATCGGGCAGAAACGTGACCGGGCCAGTGGCTGCCATTCGGCTGTCAGCATTCGGCCCCTGACCGCAGCAGGGCAGGGACTGGCAGCCCGTTGTCAGCCAGCGCCTAATGCACGGTCCAGTTGACCAGTCCGGTATAGGCGGTGATCAGTACAATCAGGCCGAAGGCAATGCGATACCAGGCAAAAATGGTAAAGTCATGATGGCTGACGTAGCGGATCAGGGCGCGTACCGCGAACATGGCGCTGATGAAGGCGAAGACAAAACCGACAATCCAGGCCCCCAGATCATCCAGGCTCAATAACGCACGGTCCTTGTACATGGAGTAGATGGAGGCAATCCCGAGGGTGGGAACGGCAAGAAAGAACGAAAATTCAGCCGCTGCCTTGCGTGACAGGCCGAAAAACAGGCCGCCGATAATGGTGGAGCCGGAGCGCGACATGCCCGGAATCAGGGCCACTGCCTGTGCCAGACCCAGCTTCAGGGCGTCTCTGGGGCCGATGTCGTCCACCGTCTCAATGGTGACGGTGTGCTCACGCTTTTCTGCCCACAAAATAATCAGGGCACCAACAATAAAGGCAATGGCAACCGGTACCGGTGCAAACAGATAGGCCTTGATGGTGTTGCCGAACAGCAGGCCCAGAATGGCTAATGGCACAAAGGCAATGGCGAGGTTGATGAACAGGCGGTTGGCGATCGGGTCCCGCCCCAGCCCGGCAAAGGTGCTGACAAAGCGCTCCCGGTATTCCCAGACCACGGCCAGAATGGCACCGAGCTGGATGGCAATATCAAACACCCCGCGCTTTTCCGGGGTCATGAAGTTCAGCAGGTCACCGGTGAGAATCAGGTGGCCGGTGCTGGAGATCGGCAGAAATTCGGTCGCACCCTCGACCAACCCCATAATGGCGGCTTTCAGCAGCAGAATGATGTCCATAATGTCCTTGTTGTAATGTTGATCAGTTTTTGCCGGAATGCGCCCAAATACCCGACATTCCGGCAACATGGCTTACAAGCGATGCATGCGGTCGCCCAGTCTAAATCCCTGCAGGGGAGCGGTAAAGCCTTTGTTGAACGCCATGACCCGGAAACGCTCACCCATTTCCTGCGGCAGGGTCAGAAGCCGTACCTGTTGCGCCAGGGCATACTGCTGCTGCGGATGGGTATCGGTTGCCAGGGCATGCAGGAACTGCTGTTCCAGCCCGGTATTGATCAGAAACTGTGCCTGGGTGGTGTAACCGGCCAGCACCAGCCCGGCCGCCGTCCCCGCTTCGGCGACGGCGGTAAAGTCGACACTGGCGGTAATGTCCTGCAGGCCGGGCCAGAGCAGCGGATTGTCATGCACGCGCTGACGGTAATGACACAGCAAGGTGCCGGTATGGCGTTCAGGATGGTAATACTCGGCCCGCTCATAACCGTAATCAATCAGCAGCAGGCTGCCCTGATCCAGGCTGCCTGCCACACTGCTGAGCCAGCCGGGCAGCAGCGGGTTGAATTCCGAGCAATAAGGCAAGTCGGCGGGCAGCGTGGCGGCGAGTGTGTGCAGGTAATCGGGTATGCCGTCGGGGAACCGGTGCGTGCCACGCCAGTCCGGGCTGCTGGTCCGGCACAGGGTTTCCGGCACCGGTTCCGGTTTGTGCTGACGGGATGGATCGTGCTGGCGGGCCAAACGGCTTGCCGGGTCTGGCTGCAGGCCGACCTGTACCTGTCGGAGCTGGCCGTGCATGATGTCAAACAGCGCTACTGGCATGGCATCCAGCACTTCATTGGCCAGCATCACGCCCCGGAAGCCCTGTGGCAGCCGTGTCAGCCATTGGACCCGCTGCAGATGGGCCGGTGCCTGTTGCTGCAGGGTTTCATGCTGTACCTGCTGCAGGTGGGGGCTGGGCTCCAGAATCAGGTACTGCTGTGGCAGCTGCTGCAGTCCGTCCAGCGCCTGCAGCAGCTCAGCGGCCATGACCCCGCGTCCGGCACCAAACTCCAGCAGGCTGGCACCGGCCAGCCCGGCAAGAATGTCCGCACATTGTTGCGCCAGACAACGTGAAAACAGGGCCGAGATTTCCGGTGCCGTGGTAAAGTCACCCCCTGGACCGAGTTTGGGGCGTCCGGCCACGTAATAACCCAGTCCCGGTTCATATAAGGCCATGTGCATGAAATCATGAAAGGGAATGGGGCCTTGCTGGCGGATGCGGGCCTGAATGCGTGTGCTGAGGGCCTGGCTGTGGCTCAGGGCTTCCGGATCGGGTTGTGGCAGTCTGTCGGGCGTGTGCATGGGCAGGTCTGGCTGATAACGGGGCGACGGGCATGATAGGGCATAAGCCGCTGCAGGAAAACAGTCGGTGATCCAAAGGGAGAAGCGGTTCATGGCGGAAGCAACGCTGGGAGGCAAAGTGGTCCTGCTGACCGGGGCGGCCCGGCGCATCGGGGCAGCGACGGCTCGCCTGCTGCATGCGGCAGGTGCCTGTGTGGTGGTGCATTATCACCGCTCACAATCCGCAGCGCAGGCTTTACAGGCGGAGCTGAACCGTGTGCGTCCGGATTCCTGTTTGCTGGTCGCTGCGGCATTTTCCGATCCGGCGGCACCGGATGATCTGGTCCGTGCTACCCTGCAGCAGGCCGGACGGCTTGATGTGCTGGTGAACAATGCTTCCGCTTTTTACCCCACACCGCTGGAAACCCTGACGCTGGCACAATGGGATGAGCTGATGAGCGTGAATCTGCGCACGCCCCTGTTTCTGGTCCGGGCGGCGTTGCCGGAACTCAGGGCGCGGCAGGGTTGTATTGTCAACCTGATTGATGTCCATGGCATGCGCCCCCTGCCGGCGCATGCGGTTTATGGCGCCAGCAAGGCCGGCTTGCTGATGCTGACGCAGGTATTGGCACGGGACCTGGGGCCGGAGGTCCGGGTCAATGGTGTGGCCCCTGGTGCGATTCTGTGGCCGGAGCAGCCGCTGAAGCCGGAGCAGCAGCAGGCTATTCTGGCGCGTACTGCACTGGGGCGACCGGGGGAGCCTGAGGATATTGCGCGGGCAGTGCTGTACCTGGTGCGGGATGCCGCTTATGTGACCGGGCAGGTGCTGGTGGTGGATGGCGGACGCACACTGAATTACTGAGGCGGCTGTATCAGCGTCTGGTCTCTGGGGTAAAACGGAAATGACCGGGAAAATCACGGAAAAGACTGAAAAAATCAGGGTGAAGCTGGCCGCAGTTGCCAAGGACGAGGCGTTTTACCTGCCTTTGTGGGTTTATCATCATTTCACCTTCGGCTTTGATACCATTGAAATATGGGTGAACGGTACTTCTGACAATTCCCTGGCCGTGCTGGAAAAATTACGCACCCTTTACGGGGCGCGGCTGGTGGTTTTGGAGGCCGATGCCGAGTTGCAGGACTGTCTGGCTCGGGGGCGGGGATTTCAGCCGCACGCCTACCACAGGATTTATCAGAATGCCTTGACGCAGGATTTCTCTCATCTGCTGTTTCTGGATATTGACGAATACTGGGTGAGCAGCAATTTTCAGCACAGTATCCAGGATTTTCTCCGTTCAATGCCGGATTTTGATAGCTGCCTGTTTCCATGGTTGCTGGATGTGCCTGATCATCAGCGCAGCCCGGATGACTTCCCCTTTCAGGCGCTTGGGCATTACCAGAAAAGCAGCCATGTCAAAAGCCTGCTCAACCTCAAGGCTGCCGTCAGGCAGGTTGGAATTCACAAGCATATTATTGGGGAAACACAGGGGCGACAGGCCCGGCACCTGCTGCCGGATGGTAACTTCGTTGGACAGCGGCCCGAGGATGGCGGGAAAGAGCCTTCCTTACTGGGTGCCGGACGCATGAGGGTGGATGCTGCGTTTATCTGTCACCAGCTGTACCGCTCCCAGGCCGAATACCTGGCCCGCCTGCTGAACGGTCGTCAGGCAGTGGGTGGTCGGGAGTGGTTGAAATCGAATCGTTACGGGTATGTACCGAAGTGGGGCGGAGATTTTGTGCTGGACTGGTCGGTGGATGCGTCGAGACTGGCTGATTATCGCCGGGGGTATGATGCCCTGAGGTCGACTTTGGCGTCCGAGCTGGCGGTGGCGCGCCAGTTTGTGCTGGCCCGGAAGGATGAACTGTTGGCGGGTCTTCGCCATGACGGTTTTCTGCAGTCGGTGTACAGCGCAGCTTTGAAGGGGGTTGATGAAACCACATTGCCACGCCAGCTGCCACCCTTTGCCATGCAGGCACAGATTCAGGCGATGGGGTTTGATGAGGAAAGGGCCTGTTGCTGGTTTACGTTTGAGATTGTGACTCGGGAAGTTGATTATGAACTCTTTCTGACCGAAGGCTATTCCAGAACCCGGCTTGAGGCTTCGATCCGGGCGCTGGATGCCGGTGAGGAGGAAACGGCACAGCCACGCCGCTTCCGGGCCGAGGTCGATGTCCATGCCCTGATGCACCTGTATAATCCCCGCCAGCCTCCCTTCTGTCTGGTTGCCTGTGCCGGTGAGAACTGGGTGCTGCTGGCACAACAGGGGTTTGCGGCGCTGGCTCCTGCTGCTTTCCAAAGGGTCAGGGCCCTGAAGCTGGCCCGCTCATCGTCCGGCGATACTGTGTCCAAGCGTGGTTTGCCGGTATCGAAAAGACTGGGGAGCGGGTGGCCGGTATGGAAAAAACGGATGATGGCCTGGGTAAAATAGCGACTTGCAGATATTTGCACTCAACCGGGTAGACAGGGTATCTTCGCGCTTTGATTTCGGGAATCAGGCCGTTGTTCGGGCTTAAACAGGTTTTTACCATGTCCATGTGCGCCAGAATGTTGATTTTATGGATTCTGCCGTGGCAGTTGTCAGGTTGTGCGGGGCTGACAACATGGCTGGGAAATATGCAGAAGCAGAGCGTGGATGATGTTGTGGAACAGCGCTCTGCCCGGTTTCGGCCTCAGTTTCAGTTTGCCGCGCCTGCGCGTGAAGCCCTGAGCGCTGCAGAACAGCGGCTGGTCGGTGCACCACCACCCCGCAGCGGGCTGGTGGAGCTGGGTGGCAGCCGTTACTACTCGGCCAATGGCAATATCTGTCAGTATTTCCGCTCAACACGCAATCCCGTGGAAACGCCGCAGCCGGCCTGTTTTGTCAACGGACGCTGGCAGCTGGCGGCTCCGGTGCTCAATACACAGACAGTCAAACCCTGATGTCGGATTTTCTGCAAGCACTGAAGGTACAGATGCGGGTGATCAACGCCTTTATCCTGCGTGAGACCCGCACCCGTTTTGGTCGCAGCCAGCTGGGCTACTTCTGGGCCCTGTTTGAGCCACTGGCCTATATTCTGTCCATGATTGGTGTATTCTGGATGCTGGATCGAGGTACCCCCCTGCCGGGTGTCCATCTGCTGGTTTTCTTTTTTGCCGGGCTGATGCCCTGGTTGATGTTCTCCAAAATACTGAGCGCTGTCAGCGGGGGGATTGAGTCCAATCGGGCACTGTTGACCTATCCGCAGGTCAAGTCTATCGATATTGTCATTGCCCGTAGCGTGCTGGAGTTTGTTACCTTGTTGCTGGTGGGTGTCATCTATCTGATTGGCGTCAGTTATGCCGGGTTCATGAACAGTAGTATCGAGAATATGCTCGGGGTGCTGGTTTACCTGTTCATGGCCGCATTATTGGGTGTGGGCGGTGGGTTGGTGAGCGGCGTCATCAAGCTCTACTTTTCCAATTGGGGAGCCTTTCAGTCGATATTGATACGGGTAATGTTCTTTACTTCCGGTAAGTTCTTTCTGGCGGATACCCTGCCACCAACCTTGCGGGAATGGTTGTGGTACAACCCCATGCTGCATATTACCGAGGGGTTTCGGAGTGCGTTTTTTCCGGGTTTTGAAAGCCGCTTTGTTGATCCGGGATATCCACTGTTCTGTATTCTGCTGCTGCTGTTTCTGGGACTGGCATCCGAGCGGGTGTCGCGTAACAAGCTGATGCGGGTATAGGTATTCCCAGTATGATCCAGTTTATTGATGTCAGCAAATACTATCCACTCAAGCGTGGCTATCGGGTGATTATGGATCGGGTTTCTTTCCGCTTTCCCGAGCACAGGAATATCGGCATTCTGGGGCGCAATGGTGCAGGCAAATCCACACTGTTGCGCATGATTGCCGGGTCTGAACCACCGGATGAAGGTATGATCCGGCGGACCGGCAAGTTTTCCTGGCCTCTGGGTTTTTCCGGCGGTTTTAATGCCAATCTGTCCGGTGAGGAAAACCTGCGTTTTATTGCCCGTATCTATGATGCCGACCTGCGTCAGGTAACGGAGTATGTGCGCGAGTTTGCCGAGCTGGGCCGGGCCATGAATGAGCCGATCAAGAGCTATTCCAACGGTATGCGTGCACGGCTGTCGTTCGGCCTGAGTCTGGCGATTGACTTTGATGTTTATCTGATTGATGAGGTCATGGCCGTGGGAGACCCCAGTTTCAGGAAGAAAAGCAGGGCCGCTTTTGAGGAGCGGCGGCAGCGGGCCAACATGATTCTGGTGTCCCATAATATGAATACCATCCGTGAATATGCCGATATCATTATCATGCTGCATGAGCAGAGGCTGATGGTGTATGAGGACCTTGAGCTGGGTATCCGGACTTACAAACGCCTGACCGGGGGGGATGAAAATGATCCGACGTAGGCGGCCACGTTTGCCCTGGCTGTTTGCCCTGCTGGTGGTCTTGCCGACCTTCATGGCAATAGCCTATTACTACAAACATGCCAGTGATCAGTATGTATCCGAGGCCCACTTTATCATTCAGGGCAATAATGCGCCCCAGAGTGATCTGCTGGGGGCGCTGACCGGGATTCCGGCAGCCACCGGGTCAGGGCGGGATGCCATGATCATCCGTGATTACCTGCTGTCGCTGGACTTCCTGCAGGACATTGAGGCGGTATTTGATGTACGGGCCCATTTTTCTCAGGTGCAGCTGGACGGGGTGGCGCGCCTGCCCCGGGATGCCAGCCGGGAGGACCTGCTGAAATACTGGCAGTCGATGATTGAGCTGGATTATGACCTGACTTCCGGGGTCAGCACGGTGAAGATGACGGCTTTCGACCCCGGAACCAGCAAAAGCCTGCTGGAGATCGCCCTGCTCAAGAGCGAGGAGCTGGTGAACCGGCTTTTCAGTCGCCAGCGTGATGATGCGCTGGCGATTGCCGGGAAGGAGGCCCGCAGTGCAGAGGTTGAGCTGGACCGTCTGCGCGGGGAGCTGACCCGGTTCCGGATTGAGGAAAACGCCCTCGACCCGACTCAGGAGGCCAGTGCCGGCATCAGTGCGGAGCGGAGCACCGAGCTGAGCCTGCGTCAGGGGCTGGTTGCCCAGTTGCAGGGCCAGCTGGCAACGGCTGAGGCCGAGCTGGCTGATGTCAGTGCCTACATGCGCCCGGATGCACTCAGGGTCAAGGCTGCACAGCGTCAGGTGAATGCCTTGCGCGGCGAGCTGGCCAAGGCTCAGGCCAGTCTGGACAGTTACCGCCGGCAGATTCGCCAGCAGGGTCCCAGCAATGCGGCGGCAGCAACACGGGTGGGGGAGTATGCCGAGCTGCAGTCGCGTCTGGCATTTGCGGAGCAGGTCTACCGCAGCAAGCAGGCCACACTGGAGCAGACCCGCCTGGAGGTGGAGCGCCAGCAGCGCTATCTGGTTGTGACGGTACAGCCGAACCTGCCGGATGCGTCGACCAAGCCGAATCGGCCCATGGGGGTACTGACGGTACTGGTATTGAGTTTTCTGGCCTGGGGTATTGGCTCGCTGTCACTGGCGGCCATCCGTGACCATGTAGGGTGGGTATGATGATGCTGAACAGAATCAGGAAGTCAGAAAAGCGCCAGTGGCTGTTACCGGGCTTGCTGTTGTGGTGCTTGTTGGCGCTGGCCCCCGGTCTTATGCTGGCAGCAGGTGACAGTAAGGCTGCTGATGATGCGGTCTCTGCTGCCGTGGTTACCGATGTGCAGGCCTTTGATGAGGGGCTGCCGAGGACAGGGGGAGGCAGCCGCAGCGGACTCAAGCCTTATGGAGCCAACTTGTTCGAGGGTAATTATTCGGTGCGAAAGACCACCGAGCTGGACCCGAATTACCGGGTGCAGGCCGGGGACCGGATTTCCATTCGCCTTTGGGGGGCCACCACCCTGAACGAGGTCATGACCGTGGATGCCAATGGCGATATTTTCGTGCCGGACGTGGGCGAGATCCGCATGCTCGGGGTGCGCTCTGCCGATGTGTCCAGCCGCATCAAGGTCGAAGTCGGCAAGGTCTATAATGACGCGGTGGATGTTTATGCCAGCCTGCTGTCTGCGACACCGACGGACGTGAGTGTCTTTGTTACCGGGCAGGTCATGAAGCCGGGGCAGTACCTGGGGCAGCCAGACGACAGCCTGCTGGCCTACCTGAATCAGGCCGGCGGGGTGGACCCGCAACGTGGCAGCTATCGCCATGTGATGGTTAAGCGTGGTGACGCCCGCATTGCCAGCGTTGACCTGTATGATTTTATCAATAATGGCAACCTGCCACGCATTCGCTTTCAGAATGGCGATACCATCGTGGTCCGGCCTCAGGGCAACAGGGTTGATGTAGAAGGCGCGGCCCGCAACGGGTATCGCTTCGAGTTCCTGAGTGCGGTGCTGACGGGGTCGCAGCTGGTACGCTATGCCCGTCCGGACAGCAGTGTGACCCATGTGGCTCTGTCGGGGACGCGTGAGGGGCTGCCGACTTCCCGGTACCTGAGTTATGAGCAGTTTCTACGCACCCGGCTGCTGGATGGCGATGTGGTACGCTTTGTCACCGATGCCCCGTCGGATGTGATGGATATTCGGGTGGAGGGCAGCCACCTTGGTAACGCCTATTATGCGGTACGGCGCGGCAGCCGCCTGCAGGAGATACTGGATTACATTGCCGTGAACCCGAATGAGGCTGATATTGCCAATGTCTATATCCGGCGCAAAAGTGTGGCACAACAGCAGAAGCGCCAGATTGATGAAGCCCTGCGCCGGCTGGAGCGCAGTGTGCTGACAGCCCCGGCCAGCTCCGACGGTGAGGCTACCATCCGCGCCAGGGAAGCCGAGCTGGTGCTGCAGTTTGTGCAGCGGGCGGAAAAGGTACAGCCGGAAGGGCGGGTCGTGGTCTCCGAACGCGGGCAGGTGGCGAATGTACGCCTGGAAGATGGTGACGTGATCGTGATTCCGCAGAAAAGTGACGTGATCACCATCAGCGGCGAAGTGCAGGTCCCACAGGCGGTGGTGTATGCGCGCAATGCCGGGGTGCTGGATTATATTGCCCAGGCGGGCGGCTTCACGGATCGTGCCAACCGGGAGCGGCTGGTACTGGTGAAGCCCAATGGCAAGGTGCTGATGGGGGGAAGCCTGTATGTGGAGCCGGGTGATCAGGTGGTGGTTTATCCAGCCATTGATACCAAAAACGTACAGGCCACCAAGGATATTGTGCAGATCATCTACCAGATTGCCGTGGCGGCACGAGCGGTGGGGTTGTGAGTAAACCGCATTAACATCAGAACAGGATATTTTTGATGGACAATAAGCAAAAACTGGTGGTTGTGCTGGGTATGCACCGCAGCGGTACCAGTGCTGTTACACGTGGGTTGACGGTACTGGGTGTCAGTTTGGGGGCTTCGTTATTGCATTCCCAAAGTGATAATGTCAAAGGTTTTTGGGAAGATTCGGATATCAAGATACTGAATCAGGATATGTTGCGCCACTTGGCACGTGACTGGCATTCTTTGTCCCTGCTGCCTGAGCCTGAGCGGTTGATTGAGCAGTTAAGTCCGTTTTATTGGCGTGCTGCTGATTTATTGGCAAACAAGGTGCAGGAAGTGGATGCCTTTGGTTTCAAGGACCCGCGTACCTGCCTGCTGATACCGTTCTGGAAACATGTTTTCAGTCAGGCCGATCTGGATGTGAAGTATGTTGTTGTTACTCGCCATCCGTTGAGCATCGCACGCTCTTTACAGGCAAGAAATCATTTCAGCCCCGAAAAGTCTTTATATTTATGGCTGGAATATATGCTGTCAGCGGTAACAGCCATTCTGGATGATGTTGCGGTTGTAGTTGATTATGACTTTTTAATGGACCGGCCGGAGTCTGAGTTGATACGAGTGGCTGAGCATCTGGGCTTGGGGGCACCAGAGGCTGAAGCACTGAATGTTTATAGCAATGATTACCTGGATGTGAGGTTGCGCCACACTCACTACACTAATAGTGATCTTGAAAAGGTTAATATTCTGACCGGTGATATGGTTATTGCCTCTGAAGCCTTTAGAAAGCTGGCGATGGATCAATGGAGGCTGGATTCTGCCAGTGTCAGGGAGGTGTTTTTTTCATTGCGATCGGGGTTGCTTGCCCGGCGTGACCTGCTGAGCTATCTGGATCGGTGCGAGCTTCAGTTATCTGACCGTGAGCGGCGTCTTGCGGACTTTGAGACAGCCATTAAACGCCGTGATGAAAAGGTGTCTGCCTGTGAGCAGCGTATTGCGGATTTTGAGACAGCCATCAAGCGTCGAGATGAAAAGGTATCTGCTTGTGAGCAGCGTATTACGGATTTTGAGACAGCCATCAAGCGTCGGGATGAAAAGGTGTCTGCTTATGAGCGGCGTGTTGCGGATTTTGAGACAGCCATCAAGCGCCGCGACGAGAAAATCGGGGCATTGGCGTCCGGCGATAAGGAAAAGAGTCGTCATTTGCAGCAGGCTGAGTCTGCTGTCAAGGAAACGCTCAGGGAAAATAACCGGCTCGATAAGGCATTGGCACAGCAGTCCTTGAAGCTGACGGGGGTGCTTGGCTCGTTGCAGCAGCGTGAAGGGCAGTTACGCAGTCTGGAGGGGGCGCTGAAGCGGCATGAGAAGACAATCCGGGCACTCAATGAAGACAAAAAACTGTCACAGTCTTCAGTCAGGCAGTTAAAAGGGCAGCTGGCCAAGGCCAATGAGCAACTTCAACTTCAACAAACACTACTGGCAACCCGTGCGCAGGAGCAGGAACAGGAGCAGCAAGCCCGTGACAAGGTATTGCAGCAGGAAGTTTCCCGGTTGGAGGTTGAGGTTGATATGCTCAGGCAGTCTTTTGGCTGGCTGGCCGAGCAAAGGTTGAGACAGTGGACACGACAGTCCGGGCAATGGCTTAAGCGCAAGGGAGCGGCATATGAACCGGAGCCTTGTGAGGCAGCTGATCATCCCGAGCCGTCCGCGTTGCCGCTTGTGGTGGTGCCAGAGCCGGTTGCAACGTTGGCACCGGAAATGGCTTTGGTACAGGCATCAGGGTTGTTTGATGCGGACTGGTACCTGGCACACAACCCGGATGTCATGCAGGCAGGTGTCGATCCGCTGCAGCATTATTTTCATTTCGGTGCTGAGGAGCGGCGTGACCCGCATCCACTTTTCGCCAGTGGATGGTATCTCAAGAGCTACCCGGATATTGCCAGGGCGGGTGCCAACCCGCTGGTACATTATCTCCGGCTTGGTTTCAGGGAAGGGCGTGAGCCGCATCCGTTTTTTTCCGGACGTGATTACATGCAGCGTTATTCCGGGGTTGCACTGGGTGATCTGAGTCCTTTGCAGCATTATGTTCAGGTTGGCTGGCAGGCTGGCTATGAGGCGCATGTCCTGTTTGACCGGGGGCAATACCTGTCCGAGTACCCCGAGCTGGAGGGGCAGGCGGGTTACACAGCGTTTGCACACTGTCTCAAGCGGTTTATGGCCCACAGAAAAAAGCCCCTTGCCCCTCTGGCTGCCGATCGCAGTGTGCATGCAGCCTTTGATCGTGAGCAGGAAAGCCGATTTATCGAACGTATCAGGCATCGGCAGAAAATGCGGCAGGGGGATGCCGGGGCACCCCTGGTATCCATTGTCATGGCAACACGTAACCGCTGTGCCGAGATCGGTTCTGCCATTGAAAGCATATTGGCCCAAACCTGGCAGCACTGGGAGTTGCTGATCGTTGATGATGGCAGTGATGATGGTACGTTTGAGTTTGTCCGGCAGACATACCCGGATGTGCGGGTCCGGATTGAATCCATTCCACCCTCAGGGGTCAGTCAGGCCCGTAATGTGGGGCTGGCGAAAGCGGGCGGGGAATGGATAGCCTATCTGGATAGCGATAATCGCTGGGTGCCCTGTTTTCTGGAGATCATGCTGGCTTATGTTGAACAGCAGGGTGTCGACTTTGCCTATTCTGCCATCCGGCTGTTACAGGACAAGGGGGTGGCTTACCGTCACCATGCCTTTGTTCCGGGTGATTTGTTGTTCAAGAATTTTATTGACCTGAATTCCATTTTTCATCACCGGCGCTTTTATGACAGTTTGGGCGGGTTTGATCCTGATCTGCCCCGCACAGTGGATTGGGACCTGATTATCCGCTACACCCGGCAGGCCACCCAGGTGGCTTATGTGCCTTTTGTGGGGGCCGATTATGATGATCGGCAAAGTACCAGCCGCATTACCACGAATGAATTCAATGCCTGGCGGTTTGTCGTGACCAACAAGCATGCCATCGATTGGCAGGCTGCACAGCAGGCACCCCTGGCTGTCGGCCTGGTCAGTGTTATTGTGCCGGTATTTGGCAGTGTTGCAGAGATGACGCGCTGTCTGGAGGCATTGCTGGCTGCCCGGCAGGCCGTTTCCGGTGGCTACGAAATTCTGCTGGTCGATAACGGCAGTAGTCAGGAAATGATGGATCTGCTGGCTTTTGCTGCCACGGCCCATGTGGCTGTTCGGCATGTCATCTGTCCGGGAAGCCAGACCCTGGCGCTGGGCTGGAATCTGGGCGCGAGCCAGACCGCTGCTGAATATCTGGTGTTTCTGCAACCCGCCGCCGAGGTCATGGCGGGCTGGTTGTCGCCTTTGCTGGCAGCTCTGGCGCAGGCCGGGACCGTTGCTGTCCAGCCGCGGGTGCTGGCTGAGGATGGTCTGGTACGGCATTGCGGCATGGTATTTTCCGAAAAGGCCCTGCCGGCTTATCCCCTTTACACCGGTATGCGGGCGTATGCTGCCTGTGTCAACCAGTCTTTTTCATTACAGGCACTGGCTGGAGGGTGTGTTCTGCTGCGTCGGGGTGATTTTTTCCGGCAGGGCGGTTTCCATGCCCTGTATATCAACGGCTGGGAGACCGAAGACCTGACCCTGAGAATGACACGTGAGGAGGGTAACTGTTGTCGTTACGTGCCGGAAGCAACGGTCATTCTGCATGAGCCGGTACGCCAGTCCGGTGCAGAGCACCAGGCCCAGAACCGCAGAGTCTTTGCGCAGTGCTGGCAGGGTCAGGTGCCGGCGGATGACCTTGTCCGTTACCAGGCGGATGGTTTTCGGGTAACGGGATGGGTGACGGACGAGTTGGAGCCAGCCACATTGGCACAGTGGCAACCCCTGTTACAGCAGCAGCCATTGGTGAGTGGGTGGCAGGCTCAGCGGGAGAAACCCCTGATTGCCATTAAGGTACCCTGCCCGAACGACCGGGAGAAAGCCGAATGGGGGGATTACCATTTTGCCTGCTCTCTGGGGGCGGCATTGCGGCGCTTGGGTTATGGCGTCCGTATTGATTTGCGTGATCAGTGGGTGATGCGCAGCCAGACGCCTGCCAACGAGGTGAATCTGCTGCTCCGTGGCCGTGGTGAGCTGCCGCTGCGCAATGATCAGTTGAACCTGATGTGGATGATCAGTCATCCGGACCGGGCGACCCTGGATGAGGTCGCACGTTATGATCATGTATTTGTTGCATCCTCCCTGTATGCGGGGCATTTGCAGGCGTTGTTGGGAGAGGCAGGCAGGGAGAAAATATCCTGTTTGCTGCAGTGTACGGACCCTGCCATTTTTTACCCGGGTGAATGTGAAGCAGCTGTTGCTCATGAGGTGTTGTTTGTCGGTAATTCCCGTAACCAGTACCGCGATGCCGTGCGTCTGGCGCTGGAGGCCGGGTTGAAGCCGGCAGTTTACGGTACCCGCTGGCAGCAATTCATTCCCGAGACGCTGATCCGGGGGGACAATGTCCCCAATGGAGAGCTGGGGCGCTATTATCGCAGTGCGCAGGTGGTGTTGAATGACCATTGGCCGGAGATGCGTGAGAAAGGCTTTATCTCCAACCGGATATTTGATGTGCTGGCTTGTGGCGGGAGGCTGGTGTCCGATGCCGTGGTGGGGTTACCGCCGGAATTGGAGTCAGGTATTACCGTTTTTGCTTCTGATACGGTTGAGGCATTCAGGGATGCCGTATTGTCAGCATCAGGCCCGGACGCCCACACTCGCTCCCGGCACCAGCAACGTTACCGACGTGCTTTGGAAGTGCATGAGGCACACAGTTTTGATGCTCGTGCAGCCCGGATTGTGGCTCTGATCGAAATGTTATTGACAAAGCAGAGGTGAATATTTTTACAATTTGGCGTTTTATTGTTGAAGTTAAGTAACAGTGTTGCTATCATACAACAGACTTGTATCTGCGCAGATTGTACCATTTTTACTTTTGCATGTTTCTCTGTTATTTGATTTAAGGATAAAAATCTGGCAATGTTGAAGGGGAATTTAGGGCTGGTATTTATTGTGGTGTTGGGTGCTTTGGGGGGATGTAACTCATCCGGGCAGCAGCAGGCGGAAAAAGTCACATCAGCAGCAAACACAACCACGGCACGGCAGCCTTCGGAAGAAGGGCTGCGTTCACGGGTTCAGGGACGTTGGGATGCCCTGATTAAACGCGATTTTGCCCAAGCCTATCAGTATATGTCGCCCGGGTACCGCAAGTTGTATCCAATCAGCGTCTTTACGTCCGGTTTTGGTGCTGTTGTTGCTTGGGATTCCATCACGGTTACATCAATACAGGTGGCACAGGGTAGTGCTAGTGCCAAGGTGACGCTGGAGCTGTTTTACCAGCTGGCATTACCCGGTACTGAAAGTCTGCGACCCGGTGAAGGGTTAGGGTTGATCAGCAAAACGTTACATGAAGACTGGATATGGGCCGATAGTGAGTGGTGGTTTATTGATCCTCTCAATTAATAATTAAAAAGTGCTTGAAATTCAAATAACTCAGTAAAGAGGTGCATTGGTAGGAAATGATTTTTTGCTCTAAGCTAGTAGGGCGACTTTAGTGTTGCTTCGGTAGTGACCCTGTCAGGTTGTTTATCTGTTTGTGTTCAGTGAGCACACAGGTAAAAACAGTAATATTGCGATGTGTTTATACAAAGTGTAAGGGGATATAATCTCATGTCAAAATTCAAATTTATGCACAAAACCCGGCTGTCGCTGGCGTTGTCCGCCGTGTTGGCCGGCGGCATGCTGGCCTCTCCCGCACAGGCAGTGCAGCTGGCCC
>DAOPKY010000002.1:0-210212 GCA_035391465.1 Thiolinea sp.
CAGTGGTGTACCGCTGGTGAGCGGTTATCAGGAAAAAATTTACTACCTGTCACACACAACCATGGCAAGCAAAGAATACCTGGGTGAACTGCATATTCAGGTCAATGAAAAACAGCTCAAAGATGCCATTCTCCGAAGGGCCATCATCATCAGCTTCAGTCATTTCATAAAAATCATTTTTCTCGCCTTGTTGATTGTCGTTTTCATCAACCAGACCATTACCCGCCACCTGATTGACATTGTGAATTATCTGTTGGAAAAGAATATCTTCCAGCCGGAAGCCGACAACCTGACCGCAGTCCACCCGCCCCCTCAAACAGCCATAAAAAACAACCAACTGATACTCAACAGAACATACTGCAATGATGAACTGCAGTTCCTGGCCGACATCATCAACAAGACCCGTGCCCAGAACATCGAATACTCCAGCTCCATTCACAAAAAGGAAAAAGAACTGCAGGTGGAGTTCAACAAAAGAAAAGACGCAGAGCAGGCGGTCTATCAGCAATACAAACTGACAGCGACCATGATCACGCTGATTGATGTCAGTATCTTTGCCCTCAACCGGCAGACAGAAATTGTCATGATCAATGATGAGGCCGCCAATATGCTGAATATCAGGCACACTGACGCGATCGGCATCAAACTGCAGGAACTGATCCTGTTCGACAAGCTGTCAGACAACACCACCACCCTTTTTGAACACACCACCCTCCCGGAAGGCCAACCCGTCATCAAAAGCGCCAACTGCAAAGTCAGGGGCAGCAGCCAGTGGTTTCCCGCCAAGATCACCATGGCCCCTTTCATGCTTGAAAACGGTGAGCTGGGTATGGGGCTGATGATCAATGACCTGTCGGCGGCCAGAAAACTGAGTGAAGCCAATTATATTGCTACCCATGATTTTCTGACCGGCCTTTACAACCGCTTCGCCATGGAGAAAAAACTCACTGGCATCCTGAAAAACGACCACGACAACCACCGCCATTCCCACTGCATTGCCCTGATCGACCTGGACAACTTCAAGGATATCAACGACAACTACGGCCACCGGGTCGGTGATGAAGCCATCAAATACGTGGCCAGCTGCATGAGCCGGCACATCGGTCCGCACGATTATGCCGTACGCCAGGGGGGCGATGAGTTCACCATTCTGTTTCAGAACAGCCTGAGCCGGGCCCGGGAAAGCTGTCAGGCTATCCTGAACGAAATACAGATGTCCCATCTCGACAGCCTGGATCAGGAGCTGATGATGACAGCCAGTATCGGCCTGACCCAGATCAATGGAGAGCAGGACAACATTACCTCGCTGTTCAACCGGCTGGACAGTGCCTGCTATCAGATCAAATCCATTGGCGGGGCCGGCATCAGCATCGCGGATACCGATCTGGACATCAAGGTGGAGCTGGAAAGCCGGCACCAGCATTTCCAGAAAATCCGCATGATCAAGTCCGCGCTGAACAGCAACCGGCTGGTGCTGTATCAGCAGAAAATCATTGCCTTGAAACCCGGACTCAGCGACCGGGTAGAAATCCTGTTCCGCCTGTTTGATCACAACCGCCTGATCATGCCCGATGAGGTGATGGATACCATCAGCAAATTCAACTACACCAGCAAACTGGATCAGGCCATCATTGAAAATACCGAGCTGCTGTTGCGCAAACGGCTGATTGACAGCCAGACCCTGAATATCAACCTGTGCCTGCAATCCCTGAACAACCCGTCCCTGGTCAAGGCGGTTTTCAGCCTGCTGGAAACGGCAGCCCGCTACCGCTATCACATCTGCTTCGAAATCACGGAAAACAGCATTATCCAGAACAAGGAGAAAGTTAAAAAATTCATCAACAAGGCCAGACACCACGGGGCCAGTTTCGCCATTGATGACTTCGGCAGTACCAATTCCTCGTATGGCATCACCGCCGACCTGCCGATAGACCAGATCAAGATTGATGGCAGACTGGTCGAGGATTTCCGTGAAAATGATGCCCACCGGGCCATCGTCATGTCCATCATCCAGCTGGCCCGGTCGCTGGAGGTTCAGGTGATCGTGGAATGGGTCAACAGTTTTCAGGACCTTGAAGAACTGCGCGAGTTGGCTATCGACTACTGCCAGAGCTTCCTGCTGGCACAGCCCGCGCCGATCGTCCAGCCGGTCACTGCCAGCCCGGAGTTACCTTTCAGCACAGCCCGGTCCTGACCATGGCCAACAACCGTCAGGCCTGGTCAAAACCGCGCTGCAGCTCCCAGTCGGTCACGCGCCGGTCGTACTCGGCCTGCTCCCAGGCAGCCGCATGCACATAATGATCCACCACCCTGTCCCCGAACGCTTTCCGGAGCATGGTGGATTCATCCAGCTTCCGGATTGCCGCCCGCAGGGTTGTCGGAATCTCGCGTACCCCCTCGGCATGATAGGCATCCCCCCTGAAAGCCGCTTCCAGCTCCAGTTTTTCTTCAATACCCGCCAGACCCGCCGCCAGCTGGCTGGCCAGGGCCAGATGCGGGTTCAGGTCCGCTCCTCCGATCCGGCACTCAACCCGGACGGCTTTGGTCCCGATCCCGCACAGACGGTAGCCCGCAGTACGGTTGTCCGGACTCCAGACCGCTTTGGTGGGTGCAAAGGTACCGGCCTGAAAGCGCTTGTAGGAGTTGATATAGGGAGCCAGAAAACAGGTGATGTCATCAGCATACTTCAGCAGCCCCGCCAGATAATGACGCATCAGTTGCGACATGCCATATTCGGCATTTTCATCCTGAAACAGCGCGGTTTTACCATCCAGGCTCCAGAGCGACTGATGAATATGGGAGGAACTGCCGGCCGCTTCATAATCCCACTTGGCCATGAAGGTGATGGCATGGCCCTGTGACCAGGCAATGGTCTTGCAGGCATCCTTGACAATGGCATGATGATCGGCGGTCCGCAGGGCATGATCATAACGGATGTTGACTTCACCCTGCCCGGCGGACGCCTCGCCCTTGGTGCACTCCACCGGAATCCCGGCCCCGTACAGGCCGTTGCGGATAGCCCGGTTCACAAGCTCCTCGCGATGGGTGAGATTGATATTGTAATCAGCGTTATAGGGCGTCAGCAGACGCAGGTTACGGAATCCGTTGGCATGGATGTCACGGTAAGTCTGCTCAAACAGGAAATACTCCAGCTCGGTGGCCATCATCGGCAACATGCCCATCCCGGCCAGCCGCTCCACCTGCTGCTGCAGCAGGGTGCGTGGTGCATGTGCCACCCGCTCGTGGGTATGGTGATCCAGTACGTCACACAGCACCATGGCAGTCCCTTCCAGCCATGGTACCCGACGCAGGGTCGCAAGGTCCGGACGCATGATGTAATCACCATAGCCCTGTTTCCAGCTGGCTGACTCGTACCCTTCCACGGTGTACATTTCCAGATCAGTCGCCAGCAGATAGACGCAGGAATGGGTTTCCTGTACTGCATGCGCCATGAAATCGGCAGCATGGAAGCGCTTGCCCATCAGGCGACCCTGCATATCAACCTGACAGGCCAGCACGGTATCAATGCGCCCGGCCTCAAACTCCTGTTTCAATACTTCCAGCGTCAACATGGCTTGCATGGTTTTTCTCCTTGCCCATTGATTTTGCACCTAATTTCCGTACACCAGTTCCGGCAGCCACAGGCTCAACTGCGGGAACAGCATGAACAGCAGCAGCGCCAGCAGCATGATGCCCACAAACGGTATGATGGAGCGATAAATATCCACCAGCCCGACGTCTTTCGGTGCCATGGCTTTCATCAGAAACAGATTGTAACCAAACGGCGGGGTCATGTAGGCAATCTGGCAGGTCACGGTATACAGCACCCCATACCATATCGGACTGAATTCCAGCTCAATAATCAGCGGGATGAACAAAGGTGCCACAATCACCAGCATGGCGGTATCATCCAGAAACATGCCCATGATGATGTAGGTGACCTGCATCAGCAGCAGCACTTCCCATGGACTCAGGCCCCATTGGTCCAGAAACAGGGTTTCAATTGCCTTCACGGCCCCCAGCCCGTCAAACACGGCCCCGAAGCACAAGGCTGCCATGATGATCCACATAAACATGCAGCTGATACCCAGGGTCTTGCGCAGCGTCGTGTGCAGGACCGCAAAGCTCAGCCGGCGCTTGAACAGGGCTGCCAGCATCGCCACCAATGCCCCGACCGCCGCACACTCAACCAGACTGGTATAACCCAGCACAAACAGGCCGATCACGGCAAAGATGATCAAAAGCGGTAATACCCCCGCTCCCAGCAGGCGGATTTTCTCGGCACGGGTAATCTGCTCGCGCTCCCCGATAGTCAGCGGCGGCCCCAGCGCCGGCTGCAGGCGGCAGCGGATCAGGATATAGGCGACAAACAGGGTGGCCATGATCAAGCCCGGAATGGCACCGGCCAGCCACAACTGCCCCACGGGCTGACGCGCAATCATGCCATAAAGCACCAGCACAATGCTGGGCGGCACCAGAATCCCGAGTGAACTGCCGGCCTGAATCACACCGGACACCATGCGCTTGTCATAACCGCGCCGCAGCATTTCCGGCATGGCGATACTGGTGCCGATAGCCATCCCGGCCACACTCAGCCCGTTCATGGCCGAAATCAGCACCATGAGTATAATAGTGCCAATCGCCAGCCCGCCGTGCAGTGAACCCATCCACACATGCAACATGCGGTAAAGATCACCGGCAATCCCGGATTCGGACAGCATGTAGCCCATGAACACAAACAGCGGCAGGGTCAGCAGCGGATACCAGTTCAGCAGCTTGATACTGGCGGAAAATGCCATCTCCGAACCGCCATTGCCCCACAGCAGCAAAGCTGCCATCACGGCGACAAAGCCCACGGCCCCGAATACCCGCTGCCCGGTCATCAACATCAGCATCAGGCTGGAGAACATCATGAGTGCGATCATTTCATGACTCATGCCATGCCCCCTTTTTCCTGCACGGCCCTGGGCAGGTCAAAAGGCCGCCCGATGGCTTCCGCGACATTCTGGAACAGACTGGCCAGTACCTGCAGCAGCATCATCAGCATGCCGAAGGTCATGATGAGCTTGATCGGTGCCATGTAAGGCCCCCAAGCCGAGTAATTTTTCTGGCCGGTTTCCAGTGCATAGATACTGCTGGAAACCCCGCCATAAACCAGCAGAACCAGGTACACAATCAGGCACAGCACGGTAAAGGCATCGGTGATGGCCTGAGTCCGTGGTGACCAGCGTCCGTAAAACACATCCATGCGTACATGGGCATCCATCTGCAGCGAATACCCGCCACCCAGCGTGTAATAGGCCGCCATCACGAACTGGGCCATCTCGATCACCCATAACGGCGAGGAACCAATGCCACGGGAAAAGGAGGAATACAGCAGGATGCCCATCATGGCCAGCACCAGATACATGGCCAGAATGCCAATGCCCTGGTTGATGCGGCTGACAATGCGCACATAGGACTTGAAAAAACCGTACACGAAAACTCCTGGAGCAAGAGGACACCCCGGCCCGGAAGGCTTCCTGCCGGGAGTGAGGTGGCAGCGCTCAGCCGTTCATTCAGCCATAGCGGTAAGGTCTGCCGGCCTTGGCCATGACCTCGTTGTAGTGCTTGAAAATATCCACCACTTTTTTGGCACGTTCGCTGGTCTGTGCAATCTCGTCCCAGAACTTGTGCGCCTCAGCCTCCACGGTATCCCACTCCGCATCCGGAATCGACGTCAGTTCCAACTTGGAGCCTTCCACTCGCAGTTTGGCTTCCCCGCCCCAGTACCAGTGCTGACGGTAATAATGGGAACTGTCGATACACAGGCGGAACAGGGTCTGCAGGTGCTCCGGCACCTTGCTCCAGGCATCGGTATTGGCAAAATAGGAACCGCACCAGGCACCGGAAATATTGTTGGTCAGGAAATACTTGGTCACATCGGCCCAGCCCACGGTGTAATCCTCGGTAATACCCGACCAGGCCAGCCCGTCCAGCTCACCGGTCTGCAGCGCCACCTCCACATCCCCCCAAGGCAGGGTCACGGGTACCACACCGAAACGGCTCAGGAACCTGCCTGCCGTCGGGAAGGTGAAGATGCGTTTACCCTTGAGGTCATCCAGCTTGCGGATCGGGTCCTTGGTGGCAAAGTTGCAGGGGTCCCAGGCTCCGGCACTCAGCCAGGTCACACCCTCCACTTCATCATAAGCCGCCTTCCAGATTTCATTCAGGCCATACTGATGAAACAGGGTCGGTACATCCAGACTGTAGCGGGTCGCAAACGGAAAATAGCCACCGAAAACGGCAATATCGACCGGTGAGGACATGGAATCATCATCACTCTGCACCGCATCAATGGTGCCCCTCTGCATGGCGCGGAACAGCTCGCCGGTGGGTACCAGCTGATCAGCAAAATACAGGTCAATCACCATCTCGCCATTGGCAGCCTTGTTGAAGGCTTCAATCGAAGGCTTGATCACATGTTCAGCCAGCGCCGGCCCGGCATAGGTCTGCAAGCGCCACTTGATCGGGGTTTTGGACTGCGCATGCACATAAGGGGCTCTGGCTGCTGCTGCGGCGGCCCCGCCAATAACGGCTGTTTTGAGAAAATCACGCTTGTTCATTGTCGTACTCCTCCATACTGACAGGGCAGCTTGCGCGTACCCGGGAATAGCCACAAACGCCTGCTTTTCAGGGTTTTTTGCTCCCGCTTGTGGAGTATTCCCGACTATATACATCCCCTTTCAAGGTGTCCACTCCCGGCCTGCGGCTACGGCCACACCTGAGTCCCGTCCACCGGCAGGTTCACACCATCAAAGCCCTTCCCCTTGCAGAAGCCATTCGGGCTGCTGATAAAGGAGCACCGAGTACCGCCCGGATGGTTGCTCCAATTTTCACTGCCACCGCAAACCGCCGCTGATAATGTAGTTTGCTGCATTAGCGACATTCAGCGGATGTGACAGGATGTTCCCCAGCAACAGGTTGGAGTCATTGCCCGGTCCGGCGAAGATGTTTCTGCCATCCAGGTTCAGGTCGCCACTGTAGTAACCGTTCAGGATATAGTTGCTGTTGTGCTGGGTATTGGCCTCTGCTGACAATACCTGCCCGAGCATGACATTGCTGTCCAGGCCCGGACCGGAGCCGATAATGCTCTGGCTGGCATTGATATCCCCTGCCCACATCAGGGCCAGGGTGCCGACCTCCAGACGGGAGTAATCACCTAGCGTCGCTGTCGCCGGCAGGCCCAGGTCCACCAGGGTTGCCGTCGCCGTATTCAGGGCCACAGCGTTCAGTGTCCGGATATCCAGGTGGTTGCGATGGCGTACCAGTACCTGATAGCTGCCGGCTGCCAGGCCGGGGAACTGCAGTTCGGTACTGCCGGCACTGCTGTCCATCAGGTCGCCGTCACGCTGGATCAGCACCGCCTGTCGGGCCAGCTGCGTCGTGCCGGCAGCATCCCACAGTTCAACCAGCATCCAGTCAACCGCCGCATCGGCACCGGTGACAGCCAGCACGGTGCTGTTGGTGGTTTCTGTTCCGGCATGAGCATAAGCCGTGCTGCCATACGGCTGCTGCAGCGGTAACAGGCCCTTGATGCGCAGGTCATCCCGCATCATGCCGGTGGTGTTATAGGCACCCTGCAACCATGCCCGTACCTGCAGCTTCAGCGGTGATTGCGGATCATCACTGTCGAGGTTGGGGTTGGTTTCGCCTGCGTCTATTGCGCCATTGTTATTGGCGTCCTCACCGGCTTCACAGGTACCACTGACGGCCAGACTGCCATCGCACACCCCGCCACCATCCGTATCCGGGTCCAGCGGATCGGTGGTGGTGGAATCATCCGCATCCGGAATGAAGGTTCCGGTATCGGTTCCCGTGTAGCTGACCGGGTTGGTGCCGGTACTGCTGCCACCGGTAATGGCAGCAGTCATGCCCAGCTCAGTACCGTCCTGCAAACCATCGGCATCCGTATCCGCATTCAGCGGGTCGGTTTCCCCGGTATCCACCGTGCCATTGTGGTTGGCATCTTCTGCACCATCGCTGAGGCCGTCATCATCGGAATCGGCATCCAGCGGGCTGGTTTCCCCGGCATCCACGACACCATTCTGATTGGCATCCTCGATACCGTCACTGATACCGTCATTGTCGGTATCGGCATCTTCCGGATCGGTGCCCAGCAGGGCTTCCTGCGCATTGGTCAGCCCGTCACCATCCAGGTCCTGATCAATAATGGTAATGGTGTAGTCTTCCACCTCACCATCAGAGGCTGCTGTTGCCACATCAGCAGCCGTCAGGGTATCTGTCGTCAGGCGAAGACGGGCAAAAGTGCTGCCCACACCGAGGCCCGTCAACCCCTGCCAGCTCAGGGAAGCAGTTGTATCGCCATTGGCAACGGGAATGCTGGCATGCTCATCCGTATCAAACGTACCGTTTCGGTCAAAATCAATCCAGCCATGCAAAGTCGCGGCACCACCGGTAATATTGGTTACTGCAAGCTCAACCGTATAACTGACGGTATTCCGGAACAGGGGCGGAGCCGTCACTACGCTGTCATCCGAGGCATCGTCGGCACTGACGACAGCAGAACCATCCGCAGTCAGTGTACTCCCCAGCTGTATCAAGCCCTTTTTCACGGTATGCGTGGCGGTACCATAGCCAGAAGGTGCATCAGAATAGTCTGTCCGGCAGGTATTGTTCACATGAGCCCCCCAGGACACACCAAAGTCTGCGACCCAGGTATAGGCATAAGCAACACCATCCGCAGGCATGGTAAAGCTGATGGTCACCGCACCACCACTGCCGGCATCATTGTTCACATTATCCGAACCACTGGCGGGATAACGCCCCAGGATATTGCCTGCCGAATCAAGCACGGCAAAGACATCATGATCCTCCAGACCTTTATCCTCGAAAGTGATGCTTTCACTCGAACCGGCGACAGCTTCAAGGCGGCTGACCAACACCCAGGTTTCCCCCGTTCCGGAAGAGACCGGATTGTCATAAAGTTCAGCGGGCTTATCATTCGGGCCCAGTACCAGTTGCCTGACCGGTGCCGGCGTAGCATTACGTTGAGGAATGCGACTGGAATCATAGGTCCAGCCGGTTCCGGGGTAATTGAGCCGGTAACCGGACTCGCCGGAGAAATCTGCGCTAAAACTGAATGGCCAGGCCGCCGCATTGACCGTACACATCCCGGCGGGAGGGGCAGGCTCACCCGCCATCACCGGCTGGAACGATACCAACAGTCCCGCCAGCAGAACCAGACAAAAACCTTTCAGGCTATAACGCTCCCTGGCACTTACCGTTTTCTCCACAAAAAAACTCCGAACCCATACATTTTGATGATTTTTTAAGGGCATATTCTCAATTCCGGTTGTTGATTTTTTTATGGATTCAGTCCGAAGTGCGACACCATGGTACAGCTTCAGGCTGGCGGGATCGGGTATCTCATCATCAAGCTCAGGGTACTGTTCTCGCCTTGCAGTACCCGGCTGACCCGGTCAGCATAGCCGACTATTCTGACCGACTGTCATAACCAGCCGACCAAAGGTCTGCTTGCAGAATACCGGTATGCCAGGCTTCCGGAAACGGGTTCACGGACATACACAAAGCCAAAATCCAGCACCGGCCCCAGGCAGCCGGTACGGCACACTGCCGGCTATCACAAAGGTGATACAATCACCCGCAGATACGCAGTGGAGTAAATGATGAGCCGGCTGATACTGGTCGATGATGAAAAAGCCATCCGTGATTCAGCCTCGCAGGCACTGATGCTGGCGGGTTTTGAAGTTGAAACCTTTGCCAGTGCCGGGGAAGCGCTGCCCGCGATCAGTCCCGAATTTGAAGGCGTGGTGATCAGCGACCTGCGCATGCCGGGCATGGACGGGCTGGAGCTGATGCAACGCATCCTGAAACTGGACCGCGACCTGCCCGTGATCTTGATCAGCGGCCATGCTGACGTGTCCACCGCCGTGCAGGCCATGCGTCAGGGCGGCTATGACCTGCTGGAAAAACCGTTCGCCAACAGTGAGCTGGTGGAAACCGTCAGGCGCGCACTGGAGAAACGTCGCCTGACCCTGGAAAATCGTGCCCTGCGCGAGGCACTGGCGTCTCAGGCCAATGGCCGTCTCGGGCCGCGCATCATTGGCGATGCACCCGGTATCGTGAACCTGCGACGCATGATTGCACGGCTGGCGAATGTGGATGCCGATGTTCTGGTATGGGGAGAAACCGGTACCGGCAAGGAGCTGGTAGCGCGCTCATTGCATGAACAGAGCAAGCGCCGTGACCGCAATTTCGTGGCCATCAACTGCGGTGCCATTCCGGGCAACCTGCTGGAAAGCGAGCTGTTCGGGCACGAAGCCGGGGCCTTCACCGGTGCACGCGACAAACGCATCGGCAAGTTCGAGCATGCCAATGGCGGCACCCTGTTCCTGGATGAAATCGAGAGCATGCCGCTGCCGACCCAGGCCCCGCTGCTGCGGGTACTGCAGGAGCGCCAGATCGAGCGTCTGGGCTCCAATACCCTGTTGCCGCTCAACCTGCGCGTGGTAGCGGCTACCAAAGTCGATCTCAAGCAGGCCGGTGAAAAAGCGGAATTCCGTCAGGACCTGTATTACCGCCTGAATGTAGTCACGCTGGAGATTCCACCCCTGCGCACCCGGCGTGAGGACATTTCCACCCTGTTCCAGCATTTCGTGCTGGTTGCGGCAGCCAATAACGCCTGTGAAGTACCGGCCATTGATGCACGGGCACTGCGGGTGCTGACGGGACACGACTGGCCGGGCAATTGTCGGGAGTTGCGCAATATTGCCGAACGTTATGTCCTGCTGGGTGAGAATTACAATTACGATCTGGCAGCGCTGATGCAATCCGATGAGCAGATCGGTACCGGGCTGTCACTGGCTGAACAGGTCGCCAGTTTCGAGAGGGCCCTGATCGGACAGGCGCTGAAACGTCATCAAGGCAATATGCGTGCCATTACCGAGAGCCTCAATATCCCGCGCAAGACTCTGGCGGACAAAATGAAAAAATACGGACTGGAAACCCAGGATTACCGACAGGGAAGCCCCGCATGAAGTGCAATCCGCTGGATCAGGTACCATCACGACTGGTGCTGGCCGCCTTTTTTTTCGCCAATTACGGGGTTGGCCTGCTGATCTATTTCTACCTGCTGCCCGCTTTTGTGCCTGAGGGCCTGGCATCGCTGCAGGACAGTTCACCCGGAGTACGCTTTGTACTCGACAACATTGCCGGACTGACAGGCTACCTGCTCACCGGATTGCTGCTGTGGCTGGCTCCAGGCCCGCAGCGCGACGAACTGGCCGCACTGGTGCTCAATCTGCCGACCCGCACCGAAGCCGGCACCTACCTGAAACTCGGCTTTGCCATGGTCGGGGTTTCGATGGCACTGCTGTATCTGGTCTATTATCCGCTGTCCATCATTGCGCCGGATTATGTGCAACAATGGCTTGCCAGTACCCCGGTGCTGATGTACTGGGATGAAAACAGCCTGTATCTGCCCGGCAATCTGGCCGGTATCGTGCTGATGGTCCTGCTGGCACCCGTGGTGGAGGAATACCTGTTCCGGGGCTACCTGCTGAATCGCTGGACCCTGCGCTTCGGGGCCATGCCGGCCATGCTGATGTCCTCCCTCCTGTTTGCCCTGCTGCATCAGGATATTCTCGGGGCATTGGTATTCGGCCTGCTGGCCTCCCTGCTGGCCATGCAGACCCGCAGCCTGATCGCCCCCATCCTGATGCACCTGGGCAACAACCTGCTGGTGGTGGTGTTGCAATGGGCTGATCTGGCCTTTATTTCCGGGTTTGAACCGGAAACACTGGAATCTTTCCGGGACAGTGTCTGGATCGGGCTGCTGGGGCTGGTGCTGGGGGCACCGATCCTGCGGGCTTATGCCCTGCAGCATTTCCGGCCAGCCGGGCCGTTGCTGTTGAAACATCAGAATGGCGGGGGCGGGGAGGATTACCTGGCCTGATGACAGGACAATACCGTGACAGTCTGTCCCCGGTTCAAGCCTGGCTGTGACAACTTCGGCCATCCTGATAAAATACCGCTTTTGCCCATTGTCAGGAGAGCCGTCCCATGCCCGAGTACCGTTCCCGAACCTCCACCGCTGGCCGCAATATGGCAGGCGCACGAGCCCTGTGGCGCGCCACCGGCATGAAGGATGAAGACTTCAAGAAGCCCATTATCGCCATTGCCAACTCCTTTACCCAGTTCGTCCCCGGCCATGTCCACCTCAAGGACCTGGGTCAGATGGTCGCACGCGAAATCGAGGCACACGGTGGCGTGGCCAAGGAATTCAATACCATCGCGGTGGATGACGGTATCGCCATGGGCCACGGTGGCATGCTTTACTCCCTGCCCTCACGCGAGTTGATTGCCGATGCAGTGGAATACATGGTCAATGCCCACTGTGCCGATGCGCTGGTCTGCATCTCCAACTGCGACAAGATCACCCCCGGCATGCTCAATGCTGCCATGCGTCTCAACATCCCGGTGGTTTTCGTCTCTGGCGGCCCGATGGAATCCGGCAAGGCCGTTATTGATGGCAAGTCAGTCAAACTTGACCTCATTGATGCCATGGTCTCCGCCGCCAACCCCGATGAAACCGATGCCAATGTCGCCGATATGGAGCGCTCGGCCTGCCCGACCTGCGGCTCCTGTTCCGGCATGTTCACTGCCAACTCCATGAACTGCCTCACCGAAGCGCTGGGCCTGAGCCTGCCCGGCAACGGCTCGCTGCTGGCTACCCATGCCGACAGAAAAGAACTGTTCCTGCGGGCCGGACGCCTGGCGGTGGAGCTGGCCAAACGCTACTACGAGCAGGATGATGAATCGGTCCTGCCGCGCAATATTGCCGGCTTTCAGGCTTTTGAGAATGCCATGAGTCTTGATATTGCCATGGGCGGCTCCACCAATACCGTGCTGCACCTGCTGGCTGCGGCTCAGGAAGGCGAAGTCGGCTTTACCGTTGCCGATATTGACCGCCTGAGCCGCAAGGTGCCGAACCTGAGCAAGGTTGCACCTGCCACCCAGCTGTTCCACATGGAGGATGTGCATCGGGCCGGTGGTGTCATGGGGATTCTGGGCGAGCTTGACCGTGCCGGCCTCATTCACCGCGACTGCAGGACAGTGCACAGCACCAGCATGGGTGCCGCACTGGATCAGTGGGACATTATGCGCACCACCGATGCCGCCGTGCAGACGTTCTATAAAGCCGGCCCCGGCAATGTCCCGACCCAGCAGGCTTTCTCCCAGGCCAAACGCTGGGATGCACTGGACACGGATCGTGCCGGCGGCTGCATCCGCGACCGGGAGCACGCCTACTCGCAGGATGGCGGGCTGGCCGTGCTTTATGGCAATATCGCCCTGGATGGCTGTGTGGTGAAAACGGCCGGGGTGGATGCCGGCATTCTGACCTTCTCCGGCCCGGCCCGCATCTTTGAGTCTCAGGATGCGGCAGTCGCCGGTATTCTGGGCGATCAGGTCAAGGCCGGTGATGTGGTCATCATCCGCTACGAAGGCCCCAAAGGCGGTCCCGGCATGCAGGAGATGCTCTACCCCACGTCCTACCTCAAATCCAAAGGGCTGGGTAAAGTCTGTGCCCTCATTACCGATGGCCGTTTCTCCGGTGGCACCTCCGGCCTCTCCATCGGCCACGCATCACCGGAAGCAGCGGAAGGCGGTACCATCGGACTGATTGAAACCGGTGACATGATCGACATCGATATTCCGAAGCGCAGCATTGCCGTGCGCCTGAGTGATGAGGAACTGGCCGCACGCCGTGCCACCATGGAGCAGAAAGGCTCACAAGCCTGGAAACCGCAAAACCGCGACCGCAAGGTCAGTGCTGCCCTGCGGGCCTATGCCGCCATGGCCACTTCTGCCTCACGCGGGGCAGTACGGGACGTGTCACAGCTGGAGCGCTGAGCCGCCCGATCAATACAATTCCCCCCTTCTCCGACCGTTACTCACAACAGGAGAAGGGGAAACAGGGTCAGATCAACAACAAAATCAAGCCCGTTGCCATAAACCGCTTACCACCTGTCCGGCATGGGTCTGACGGTGCCACTCAAAACCCCGTTGCTGCGGGTCCAGTGCCAGCCCGGCCTCATGCTCCAGATAAATCATGCCATTCGGTGTCAGCAGCCCGTGTGCCTGAATACGCTCCAGTACCTGCTCCAGCAGCCCCCGATGAAAGGGCGGGTCCAGAAAAATGAGATCAAAGGGCGGAGTGCCATCATGCAACAGCCAGTGCAGGGCATCACGCTGCAGCAGCGTCAGCCCTTGTGCCTGCAGTGTCCGGGCATTGGCCTGCAGCTGGCGGAAAGCCGCCGGATGCTGCTCGATCAGGGTGACGTGTGCCGCTCCACGTGACAATGCCTCGAAACCCAGCGCCCCGCTGCCGGCAAACAGGTCCAGACACCGCGCGCCGGCAATCCGGTTCTGCAGCCAGTTGAACAGGGTTTCACGCACCCGGTCCGGGGTTGGACGCAGACCGGGCACGGACGCAACCGGCAGACGGCGACTGCGCCACTGCCCGCCGATAATGCGCAGCTGGCCACCGCCCTTACCGGGCTTCAGGTACGGTTTCGGTTGTTTCGGGCTTGCCGGCATCAATATCAATCGCACTTCGGGGTTTGTCTTTGGTCGTCTCCGCAGTGGCCGCCTGACCATTGGCCGCCGCCTCGGTCTGTGCAGCCGCTTCGCTCCCGCCACCGACAATAACCGTCAACATCTTGTCAGGCTGTATCCGGCGCTGGAAAGCCGCCACAATAGCCTCACGACTGACCGCATTGATATTGCCGGTAAAGGTATCCAGATAATCCAGTGGCAAGCCATAAAAACCGATCATGCCCAAGTAACTGACAATATCATCATTACTGGCGGTCTGGAGCGGAAAACCACCGGTAATGTCCTTTTTGGCAGCTTCCAGCTCATTGTCACTCGGACCGTCGGTACGGTAATGCTCCAAAGTTTCACGCATGACCTGCAGGGCTTCATCCGTCTGATCCAGTTTGGTCTGCAGTCCCATGATAAAAGGACCGTTCTGCGCCATGGAGGCGAAATAGCTGTAAACACTGTAGCTCAGCCCCCGGTTCTGGCGGATTTCCTTGTTCAGGCGTGAGGTGGAGCCACTGCCCAGAATATTATTGCCCAGATACAGGGGAAACTGGTCCGGGTCACCCTTTCTGTAACCCACCTGCCCGATGGTGATGTGCGCCTGCTCGGACGGGAACGGCAGGCGGATGGTACGTGCTTCAGCCAGCGGCCTGACCGGCGGCAGGGCCGGTGCTTTCTCCCCCTCGGCCAGCACACCGGAAACCCGGTTGGCAATGGCCTCGACCTGGGTCTTGTTCAGGGCACCCACCACAGCCAGTACGGCATTACGGGACACATAGTAACGCTGGAAAAAATCCTGCAGGTCGGTACGGGTCATGGCATTGACACTATCCTCGGTACCATTGGACGGTGACGCATACGGATGATCACCAAACAGGGCCTGGAAAAATGCCTTGGAACCGATGGCCTCTGGCGACTGCTTTTCTGCCTGCAGGTCCAGCAGCATCATTTTCCGGATATTCAGAAACTCCTTCTCGGGGAAATCCGGCCTGGCCAGTACCTTGAACCAGGTATCCAGCGCGGTTTTCATTTCATTTTCCAGCGTCAGGGTACGCAGACTGGCCCAGGCCATGTCACGGGCGGCCCCGGAACCAAACTGCGCTCCCACAGACTCAAACGCTTCGGCCAGCTGATCCGCACTCAGTCCGGATGCGCCCTGATCCAGCATGGCAGCCGTCATGGCAGACAGCCCCGGCTTGTCACCATCCCGCGCGCCACCCGCCGCAAAACTCAGGCGCACATCCACCATCGGCAGTTCCGGCACTGCGACAAAATAAACCCGCAGGCCCTGATCCGTGGTCCAGTTTTCAATTTTCGGCCCGGCCTGCACACTGCCCGGTGGCAATAGCAGCATCACAACCAGCCCCATCAGGCCAGTGACTTTTCCCAGTATTCTCATATTTTGTGCCTTTTTTCAGCTTGTTGCTCAGTCTGCCTGCTCAGCGGACAAAATGCGGTTCAGCGCGTGGCTTGTCCGGGTCAATCGGTTGCGGGTCCAGCCGGGCTTCGGTGAGCTGGTCCATAATCAAGTACTGTTTTGCCACCTGCTGAATCTGCTCCGGTGTCACGGCCAGAATGCGCTCCACATACCGGTCCATCAGCCCGTGCCCCAGCCCCACCGATTCCAGCGAACCCAGCAGGGTCGCCTGCTGATACACACTGTCGAGTCCGTAGATCTCATCCGCAATCACCTGCGCCTTGACCCGTGCCAGCTCCTGTTGCGTCACCTGCTCGGTCTTGAGACGTTCGACCTGCTCCAGCAGTGCGGCTTTCACCACATCCAGTGCCACATCCCTGGCTGGCACACCACTGAGCATGAACAGGTTCGGCATGCGCCCGTAACCGCTGTACCAGGCCCCTGCCGAGGCGGCAATTTCCCGGCCACGCACCAGCTCCCGTGACATGCGCGAACTGGACCCCCCATCCAGCACGCTGGCCAGCACTTCCAGTGCATACGGCTCCCAATCATTATCGGTACCCTTGAGGTCAATCATGGCCGGCGCTTTGAAACCCATCATGATGATCGGCACTTCTGCCGGAGCCTTGACCACCACATCGCGCAGGCCGCGCTGTGGTGCCTCGCGCCGGGGTTTGGGCGGGGCGATCTCGCTGGGCTTGATGTTGGCGTAGTATTTCTGGGCCAGGGAATAAACCCGCGACGGGTCCACATCACCAACCACCACCAGCGTGGCATTATTGGGTGCATACCAGCGCTGGTACCATTGCTTCAGGTCCTCAACCCGCAGGTTGTCCAGGTCCGTCATCCAGCCGATAACCGGATTTTTGTAGGGGCTGTTGTTGAAGGCGGTGGCATTGAACTGCTCCATCACCAGCGCATTGGGCTTGTCTTCCACACGCCAGCGCCGCTCCTCCTTGACGACTTCCACTTCTTTCCTGAACTCTTCCGGCGGCAACGTCAGCCCGCGCATGCGGTCCGATTCCAGCTCCATCGCCACCTCCAGCCGGTCACTGGCCAGAATCTGGTAATAGGCGGTGTAATCCTGCCCGGTAAAGGCATTATCCCGTGCTCCGTTCTCGCTGATAATGCGGTCAAACTCACCGGTCGGATATTTTTCGGTGCCCTTGAACATCATGTGTTCCAGCACATGGGAAACACCGGTGATGCCACTGTATTCATAGCTGGAACCCACCCGATACCAGAGCTGGACCACGGCAATCGGAGCCCGGTGATCCTGCTTGACCAGGATTTTCAGGCCATTGCCCAGCTCATACTGGCTGACCGCCCCTTTTTTGACCTCAACCACCGGCACACCGGCCACTGGCTCAGTTGGTGTCTCCGCCTGAACCCCACCCAGGGCAAGCCCCCAAAGCCCCGCCATCAGGATAACCCTCAGTCCGGTATTAAAATTGGCTCCCGGCCTGTTGGTATTACGAATTCGGCCAGCTAGTGTTAGTATTCCCGTCATCATGGTTCTTGCTGCTCGCAATGACTAAAACGAATGCAGGTGATTGTACGATGTTTGGACTAGGAAAGAAAAACCGGCAGGATGCTGACAGGCCATCGCCCGAATCCGAAGCACAGTCCCCGGAGAAAAAACAGGGCCTTTTTGCACGCCTGAAGTCCGGTCTGTCCAAAACCAGCAGCACCCTGACCTCCGGTATGGAAACCCTGTTTCTGGGTAAAAAGAAAATTGATGACGAGGTACTGGAAGAACTGGAAACCCGGTTGTTGATGGCCGATGTCGGCATGGCAGCAACGCGGCGGATTATGGATGACCTCACCCGGCAGGTGCAGCGCAAGGAGCTGAGCGATCTGGCAGCGCTGATGCAAGCCCTGCAGAAGAAAATGACCCGGATGCTGGCCCCCCATGCCCGGCCACCGGCCTTCAAACCCGGACAGAAACCTGTGGTTATTCTCATGGTCGGCATCAACGGGGCCGGCAAGACCACGACCATCGGCAAACTGGCCAAAAAATTCCAGCAGCAGGGCCAGTCGGTCATGCTGGCTGCCGGCGACACCTTCCGCGCAGCAGCGGTCGAACAGCTCACCATCTGGGGCGAACGCAACCAGATTCCGGTGGTCGCCCAGGGCAGCGGGGCCGATTCGGCCTCGGTCATTTTCGATGCGCTGCAATCGGCCAAGGCCCGCAGTATGGATGTCCTGCTGGCAGACACAGCCGGACGCCTGCACACCCAGAGCAACCTGATGGAAGAACTCAAGAAGGTCAAGCGCGTGATGCAGAAAATCGACCCGGAAGCTCCGCATGAGGTCATGCTGATCGTCGATGCCAGTATCGGCCAGAATGCCCTGGTACAGGCACGTCAGTTTCACGAGGCTCTGGGCGTAACCGGTATCACCGTTACCAAGCTCGATGGCACCGCCAAGGGTGGCATCCTGTTCGCCATCACTGAAGAGCTGGGCATTCCGGTGCGCTTTGTCGGCGTGGGCGAAAGCATTGACGACCTGCAGGTGTTTGATGCCGAAGCCTTTGTCAGCGCCCTGCTCACTACCAACCCGACCCATGCGGCATGATTGAGTTCCGGGGGGTCAGCAAGCGCTATGGCACCGGACAGCTGGCACTTTACAACGTCAACCTGAAAATTCAGGCCGGAGAAATGATTTTCATCACCGGTCATTCCGGTGCCGGCAAAAGCACGCTGCTGAAGCTGATAGCCCTGCTGGAACGTCCCAGCAAAGGTGAGTTGCTGGTGGGAAGCACGCCGCTGAACAAGCTCAGCCGCCATCAGGTACCCGCCTACCGCCGCCGGATTGGCTTTATTTTTCAGGACCCGCACCTGCTGTATGACCGCTCGGTCTTTGAGAATGTCGCCATTCCCCTGCTGATTTCCGGTATGGGACCGACCGAAATCCGCCGTCGGGTCAATGCCGCGCTGGATAAGGTCGGCCTCATGCACAAGGAAAAAAACTACCCTCTGATGCTGTCTGCCGGGGAAAGGCAGCGGGTCGGCATTGCCCGCGCCGTAGTCAACCGCCCCACCATCATTCTGGCGGACGAACCCACCGGCAACCTGGATCCGGCTCTGGCCCAGGACATCATGTATACTTTTGCCCAGTTCAACGAGTTGGGTACCACGGTATTGATCGCCAGCCACGATCACATGCTGGTGGAACGCATGAAAAAGCGCATTATCGTACTGCAGAAGGTGGAGGAATAATGGCAGGGAACAAGCCGTCCAGAAAACCGGTCGGTAACTGGTCCGGTCGTCACAATGTGCGCCGGCGTCCACAGCCCCACCAGGGCCCCCTTGCCAGCTGGATCAACCAGCACAAGCATGCCATCCGCTTCAGCCTCAAGCGTCTGTGGTTCAATCCGGTCTCAACCTGGATCACGCTGGCAGCCATTGCCATTGCCCTGTCCCTGCCGGCGAGCCTGAGCCTGCTGCTGACCAATATGCAGACCCTGACGGATGACAAACGCGAAGTCCCGACCATTACCGCATTCATGAAGGAAAACATTTCCGAACAGCAGACCAAGGATCGGGCCGAACTGTTGCAGGAGCTGTCCGAAATCGCCAATGTACAGGTTGTCACCCGTGATCAGGCACTGGCGGACTTCAAAAATATCACCGGTTTTGCCGAGACCCTGGAAACGCTGGACGAGAATCCGCTACCCCATGTCATGATTCTCACCCCCAATCTGGAGCGTTTCGGAGATGACAAAGCGCTGCAGACATTCGCCGACCGTCTCAAGTCCTACCCGGAAATCGACAGTGTGCAGATTGACGTGGAATGGATCCAGCGCCTGCGTGCCATCCTGCGCATTGCCGATCATGTCGTGCTGGTAGTCGCGGTACTGCTGGGCCTGACCGTTCTGCTGGTGATCGGCAATACCATCCGCCTGGATATCGAAAACCGCAAGGAGGAAATCACTGTCACGCGCCTGATCGGGGCCACCAACAGATACATCCGCCGCCCCTTTATTTACGGTGGACTCTGGCTGGGACTGTTCGGGGGCACCTTCAGCCTGATCATCGTCAATGTCGCCCTGCTGTTTCTGGTTTCGCCGGTACGGCAACTGGCGAATCTTTACGGCAGCAACTTCACCCTGAGCGGGGTCAACCCGATCATGAGTCTGCAGATACTGGCCGTCAGCGCCCTGCTCGGCATTATCGGGGCCTGGCTCGCCGTCGGGCGTTTTCTGTGGCGTGATGAAGCGGTTGACTGACATCGACCGCAAGACCAGTCTGACTACCCATGGAATCTTCCGATAACTTACCCCTGATCCTGGCAGGCCCGATCCTGCGCCACTGCAGCCCGGAACAACTCACGCTCTGGCTGGTCTGCTCACGCAGCACCGTGCTGGAATTCCGCTGCCATGCCGGTGATGACGACGAGACACTGCTGGCCAGTCGCACCTTCGCCCCCACCGGCACACACCACGTCGCCCTCGGTACCCATGCCCATCTCTACCTCCTGACGCTGGAACCGGATGAACTGTTTCCGGTTGATGGCTGGCTGAGCTATGACCTGGGGCTGCCGGCTGATGAAAAGCCTGGCCAGGGGCATGATCAGGGGCGTACCCTGTGGCTGCGTGAGCTGATACCGACGCTGCTCTACCCGCACGAAAAACGCCCCCAGTTCGTGCTCAAGTCCCGGATCGACCAGCTTCTGCATGGCTCCTGCCGCAAACCGCATCACGTCAGCAAAGATACCCTGCCACTGGCCGACCACCTGCTGGAACAGGCCGGTCAGAGCGGGGACACCACCCGGCAACCGGCCCTGCTGCTCATGACCGGCGACCAGATTTATGCCGACGATGTGGCCGGGCCGATGCTGCATGCCATCCATCAGGTAAGCGAACGCCTGCAGCTGAGCGATGAACTGCTGGAGGCCCCGGATATGGCACTGCACTCCAGCGGGCGTGAACTGCACCGGCATGAAAAAAGCTATTACCGGCGTACCCGCCTGCTGCCGGACACCAAGGCCAATGCGGTACTGCTGGAACGATTCTTCTCCGGTTCGCGCAAGCCGATTTTTACCAGCGCCAATGCCGATAACCACCTGATCACGCTGGCGGAAATGCTGGCCATGTACCTGCTGGTCTGGTCACCTGCCTTGTGGGAAGGCTGCCAGCTGGATGACTTTCCGTGCCCTGATCCAGCGTTGCAGAAGCGCTATCAGGCTGAGCTGCAGGAAATCCGTGGCTTCATCAATGACCTGCCCGCGACACAGCGCACATTGGCACACCTGCCGGTGTACATGATCTTTGATGATCATGACATCACCGATGACTGGAACCTGAGCTTGGGCTGGGAGCAGAGTGCCTATGCCCACCCGTTTTCACTGCGCATTATCGGCAATGCCCTGATTGCCTACCTGCTGTGCCAGGCTTGGGGCAACCAGCCGGATCAGTTTGAAACGGAATTACTGGACCAGGTACGGAATATCCTGCAGCAACCGGACCCGACAGCACATGATGACCTGATTCAGCAATTGATACGCTATGAAGGCTGGCAATACAGCCTGCCCACCCGTCCCAAGCTGGTGGTACTGGATACCCGCACCCGGCGCTGGCGTTCACAGACCCATGCCAGCCTCCCCTCCGGTCTGCTGGACTGGGAAGCCCTGTCGGAACTGCAGCAGGAGTTGCTGCATGAAGACAGCGTGATTCTGGTCTCCCCCGCCCCCATCTTCGGGGTCAAGCTCATTGAGATCGTGCAGCGTATTTTCACTTGGTTCGGCCATGCATTGACCGTGGATGCCGAAAACTGGATGGCTCATCCCGGCTCGGCCAGCGCCATCCTGAACATTTTCCAGCACCGTCGCACCCCACAGCATTTCGTGATCCTGTCCGGTGATGTGCACTACGCCTTTGTTTACGATGTCCAGCTGCGCTTCAGCCCCCACTCGCCCCATATCTGGCAAATCACCAGTTCCGGCGTCAAGAATGCGTTTCCACCGCGCCTGCTGCGCCCGTTCGACTGGCTCAACCGCTGGCTGTTTGCCACCTGGTCCCCCCTGAACTGGTTCACACGCCGGCGTCACATGCGCATCCGCCCGCGCCGCCCCTCGGAACATGCCGGACGCTACCGTCACCAGCGCCTTGTCAATGGCAGCAACCTGGGCCGGGTGGTACTGGATCGGGACGGTGTGCCGCAAGTGATTGAAGTTCTGGTACCCGATACCGACCCCATCCGTTTTACCGAAGGCTACGAACATGAATGGCGGGATTAGGCATCGAAAAAAGGGGATGATCTCCCCTTCAATGTTTCAAATTTTTTTCATCGATACACCAGCTTGCCCAGGCCCGCAACAGGACTGGACCTGCCCGGCTTATCCACAGGTAATTCACAAGTTTCAGGCAAGATATTGTGCTTGACCCTCTCTCAAACCACATCCTATAGTAGCTGCATGACTTTTTGACTTCTTTTATCCTATCATATCAATAAACACTGGCTGCCGCTCTCAGGGCTGTGGCAGAGGATGCTTATGCAAGCTGTAGACCGATACCCGGATTCCCATTACTCCGAAGCACACGAAGTGCAAATCCAGATTCCCGAATTCAGCACCCCTCTGTGCAAGGTGATCCGTCGCAACGGGGAAGTGACTGATTTCAACGCCGGCAAGATTCACGTGGCCCTGACCAAGGCTTTCCTTGATGTGGAAGGCAGTTCGGCTTCCGGATCGGTACGCATTCATGACACGGTGGAGGCCCTGACCCAGCAGGTGGCCAACGCCCTGTTCCGGCGCATGCCCGATGGCGGCATGCTGCATATTGAAGACATTCAGGATCAGGTGGAACTGGCGTTGATGCGGGCTGGTGAACACAAGATTGCACGCAGCTATGTGCTGTACCGTGAAGAACGCGCCCGCCTGCGCGCCAAAAAGGAAAAACGCAGCGGACGCAAACGTGCCGCCACCATCAATGTCAGAATGGACAATGGCGAACTGCGCCCGCTGGATGAAGAGCGCCTGCACAAGATCATTGCGGAATCGGTGGACGGTCTGGCCGGTGTGGATGCCGAGCAGGTGACCCAGACCGCACTGCGCAACCTGTACGAAGGCATTACCGAAAAAGAAGTGGCCACCGCACTGGTGATCAGCACCCGCATCCTGATTGACCAGGACCCGAACTATTCGCTGGTGGCGGCACGCATGCTGATGGACAGCCTGCGCCGTGAAGCCCTGAGTTTCATCAGTGGTCAGGCCATGGAAGCCACCCAGGCCGAAATGGCCCGGCTGTATCCGGAAACCCTGAAAAAAACCATTCAGACCGGCATCCGGGTCGAGCGCCTGTCCGAGGAGCTGGCCCGTTATGACCTGGAGCGGCTGGGTGCCGCCCTGAAACCGGAGCGTGACCTGCAGTTCACCTATCTGGGCCTGCAGACCCTGTACGACCGTTACTTCCTGCACCACGAAGGCATCCGCTTCGAGCTGCCGCAGATATTTTTCATGCGGGTGGCCATGGGACTGGCCATCAATGAGGTTGACCGCGAGACACAGGCCATCGCGTTCTACGAACTGCTGTCCAGCTTCGATTTCATGAGCAGCACCCCGACCCTGTTCAATTCCGGCACCCTGCGTCCGCAGCTGTCCTCCTGTTACCTCACCACCGTACCGGATGACCTGGAAGGTATTTACGGCTCCATCCGCGACAATGCCCTGCTGTCCAAGTTTGCCGGCGGCCTTGGCAATGACTGGACCCGCGTGCGTGGCATGGGTGCCCACATCAAGGGCACCAATGGTAAATCACAGGGCGTAGTGCCGTTCCTGAAGGTGGCAAATGACACCGCAGTGGCCGTCAATCAGGGTGGCAAACGCAAGGGGGCCGTCTGTGCCTATCTGGAAACCTGGCACATCGACATCGAGGATTTTCTGGAACTGCGCAAGAATACCGGGGACGAGCGTCGCCGTACCCACGACATGAACACCGCCAACTGGATTCCGGACCTGTTCATGAAGCGGGTGGCGGAAGAAGAGGCATGGACCCTGTTCTCGCCGGATGACACCCCCGATCTGCACAACCTGACCGGCAGGGCTTTTGAACAGCGCTATGCCGAGTATGAAGACAAGGCAGCACGGGGTGAACTGAAGCTGTTCCGCAAAGTACCTGCAGTGCAGCTGTGGCGCAAGATGCTGGGTATGCTGTTTGAAACCGGCCACCCGTGGGTCACGTTCAAGGACCCCTGCAATGTGCGCTATACCAACCAGCACGTCGGGGTGGTGCACAGTTCCAACCTGTGCACGGAAATCACGCTGCATACCCATGATGACGAGATTGCCGTCTGCAATCTGGGTTCGGTGAACCTGGCCGCCCATACCACAGCTGACGGGCTGGACCTGGAAAAGCTGCAGCATACCGTCACCACAGCCATGCGCATGCTGGATAATGTGATCGACTACAACTACTACAGCGTACCGCAGGCCCGACGCTCCAACCTGCAGCACCGTCCGGTCGGACTGGGCATCATGGGTTTTCAGGACGCCCTGTATCGCATGGACCTGGCCTACAGCTCGGAAGAAGCGCTGGAATTCGCCGATCACAGCATGGAAGCGGTGTCCTATTTCGCCATTCAGGCTTCCAGCCAGCTGGCTGCCGAGCGCGGGCGCTACCCGAGCTTTGCCGGTTCGCTCTGGAGCCGGGGCATCCTGCCGATTGATTCGCTGGAGCTGCTGGCTGAAGAGCGCGGCGGCTACTTCATCGTTGACCGTACCCAGACCCTGGACTGGGATACCCTGCGCCAGCAGGTGAAGCAGCAGGGCATGCGCAATTCCAACGTGATGGCAATTGCCCCGACAGCAACCATTTCCAATATCTGCGGCGTCTCCCAGTCCATCGAGCCGACTTACCAGAACCTGTTCGTGAAATCCAACCTGTCCGGCGAATTCACGGTCATCAACCCCTATCTGGTTGCCGATCTCAAGGCACTGGCGCTGTGGGATGAAGTCATGATCAATGACCTCAAGTACTTTGACGGCTCGCTGCAGAAACTGGACCGCATCCCGGATGGCATCAAGCGCAAGTATGCCACTGCCTTCGAAATGGACCCGCGCTGGCTGGTGGAAGCGGCCAGCCGCCGCCAGAAATGGATTGATCAGGGGCAGTCGCTGAATCTGTACATGGCCGAACCGTCAGGCCAGAAACTCGACAACCTGTACAAGCTGGCCTGGGTGCGTGGCCTGAAGACCACTTATTACCTGCGCTCCATGGGAGCGACCGGAGCCGAGAAGCTGAATGAAGCGTCCGGCAATGCGGCCACGCAATCCAGCAACGCCATCAAGGCAGTCCCGAACCTGGTCAGCGTCGCTTCGGAAGCACCTCCGGCATGCTCGATCCTTGATCCGGATTGTGAGGCGTGTCAGTAACAGGTAACAATACTGAAATATTGCCAATCTTTATGACCAGAAGAACCTGCATATCCGCTATCCGAAAAAGCCGGGTAGCCGGGGTTGAGCACGAAACAGGAGATTAAAAAATGATGCTTAACTGGGATGACCCTTTAGCTGCGCCGATTCCGGGTGTACAATCGCGCCCCGAACCGGTTCCTGCACAGCAGAAACAACACATTGCCGAGTCGACGCCGGTTTACCGTACCACAGCTACAGAATTTGAACCCCCTGTAACTGAAAAGGAAAGCGCCAATGACGCAGAACACGGCCCGTATCAAGCTGCAACGCCTGCAACGCAAGAAGAAACTTCAGCGTCGCAGGCCAGGGCGATAAAGCAGCCTGAGACAGCTGTAGCGGCTCAACGGCGTGAAGCGGCGGCCAACACCCCCTTCACGCCGATGAGCCCCATAAACCCGGAAGACAAGCGCGTCATCAACGGCATGGCGGATATTAACCAGCTCGCGCCGTTCAAATATCCCTGGGCTTGGGAATTCTTCATCAATGCCAACCGGAACCACTGGACCCCGCTGGATATCAATATGGCGCAGGATGTGCATGATTACCATCACAACCTGAAGCCGGAAGAGCGCCATGTGTATGAAAATGTGCTGGCCTACCTCACCACTTCCGATATTCTGGCCATGCGCAATATCGGCCTGGCCGTTATGGAAAAGATGACCGCCCCCGAGCTGCAGATTTATCAGGCACGGCAGGTTTATGAAGAATCCCTGCACACCTGGACCTACCAGCACTGCATTGAAACCATCGGCCTGGATCAGAGCGAAATCTACAACCGCTACCGCGTGGTGCCGGAGATCAACCAGAAAATCCGCATCGGCAACCGGCGTCTGAATGCCATCATGCGCCCGGATATCGACCTGCGCAACCGTGATGACCTGCAGGAATTCGTGCTGTCCTACGCTTTTTTTGCCGGTATTTTTGAAGGCTGCTGGTTCTACAACGGTTTCAGCCCGATCTTCGCCCTGCAGCGTCGCGGCCTGATGAAAGGAACCGGTGAGCAGCTGCAGTACATTATGCGTGACGAGGTGCTGCACTGCTCCTTCGGCATCCGTGTGGTGCGCCAGATTCTGCAGGAGGAAGGGGTATCCCTGGACCCGCAGGAAGTGCGCCTGATGTGGGACGAAGCCGATGCCGCCGAACAGGCCTATGCCGGCTTCCTGCTGCCCCAGCCGATTCTGGGCTACAACCGGCAGGATCACCACGAGCAGTTCCGTTTTATTGCCAACCGCCGTGCCCGTCAGCTGGGTCTGGAAGCGCCGTTCCCCGGTGCAAAAAATGCCCTGCCCTGGCTGGATGAGCAATCCAACATGCGCAAGGAAAAGAACTTCTTTGAAACCCGCGTGACCGAGTACCAGACCGGTGGTGCACTGAAGTGGGATTGAATTGAAGCCTTCCATCCGGCCTGTATCCTGACAGGCCGGACTGCCCCTCCTCCCCCATCCCTCATTCAGGGTAGCTTCATGTTATCCGGCATCCCTCATTCGCGGCATATTCAAGATTGAACCAAAAGATTAACAATAACGACAGGCCAGACCGAAACTTCTCGCGGCTGGCTCTCCCCCACCCCCATACGAGGAAACTTCTCATGAAAATATCAGCCTGTCTGTTGGCACTGGCTCCTCTTGTGCTGGCTGTCTCACTCCATGCTGCTGAATGGACTTCATCATTCTCCGAAGAAGGACAAGCTTCACAGACCTGCGCAAACGGCAGTGCCCTGCGAGGCATTCAGTGCAGTGGCCGTTACTGTGACAACCTGTCCCTGTATTGCGGGGATCGTATCGGCAACACCCGCAACAGCTGGTGGGCCAGATACATTTCCGAGGAAAACCGCAATGGGCGCGATACCGTTAATGGTGTTGTGGTGCGGGTGAATGACAACATGCAGCGTTGCAGCACCAATGGTTACATAACCGGCATGCGTTGCAACGGTGACTATTGCGATAATATTTCCCTGCTATGCACCCAGTTCAGCAACAGAAGCCCCGGCAACTGCAGCTGGAGTCCCTGGATTTCCGAAGAAAATGGCGGACGGCTGGTATTTGCCCAGAATCGGCACGCCGTTGCCATGGAATGCCGGGGCGGCTACTGTGACAACAAGCGTTTTCTGATCTGCAACTAGCGGCCACAGACTTCGCAGAGAACCGTCAGGAGCAGCCATCTGCCCCTTGTCCCCCATTCACGGGATGGACAGGATTAAACCTCAGGAGAGATAATGGTGGCAGGCCGGCCACAACAATCAGAATGTCGTTGCTTCACCGCCGGGCCTGTTGAGGGTGTGTATTATGAAAATACTCTTTTTCCTACTGGTTATTGCACTGGCTGCGGTGCCGATAAGCCTGCACCGTGAAAAGCATCATGTGCTTGACAGTTCCCGTCAGTATGCAGCCACCGTGGTGTGCGAAGATGGCTATTGCAGCAATACCCGCCTCCTGATCCGTCACTGACCAGCGCTCAACCCACCCGGAACCGGAATCACCGGCTCCGGGTTTTTGTTGTCGGCCTGTCAGGCAATCAGGCAGAAGCCGTTACTGCCACTTCCTCCTGACGCCCTTCCGCCGGCCTGACCAGCGCAAACACCTCCCAACCACTGGAGGGTGTGGTATTGCCGCCTTCGGTCATGACATACAGCCGGCCTTTGGCATTACGGCAGAACAGCAGAATCGCCCGCTCCTCATATTGCGCCTGATAATCCTCGAAACTGAAACTGTCACTGAGCCGGGTCCGGCGTATCTTGGCCCCCCCGTCCATCCACTGCGCCAGCAGCTCATAATCATACCCGGCACCAAACAGGCACTGCCCCACCGGCCGAAGGCCGGCGTGCTCCCGCTCCCGGTGCTGCCCCGGACAGAGCCTGAAAATATTGGGCTTGCCGAATTCACTCTGGAACCGCATGCCCGCCAGCTGGTTGACATCCTCCTGGGCCGAAACCGCAATCAGGCGTCCCAGCCCGACCAGATCCAGATGCAGGTCGGCCCGCCTGGAGGTGGCTTCACCAAAAAAGGTATCAATCCCGGCCATGCGTGCCGCCCGGATTTCATCCCAGTTGGAACCGATCAGCAGCACCTGGAAGCCCTGCTCCTGCAGGGTCAAGGCAATCATGCGTCCCAGCGGATTGGCCCCCACCACCAGAAAACCCCGGGGTTCCGGCTCGGCAACCCCCAGATAATTGGCCAGCGGACGGGCTGTCGCACTCTGAAACACCACGGTGCCGATAATGAGCATGAAGGTCAGTGGAACCAGCAGATGGGCACCGGGCATGTCAATCTGCTCCAGCCGGATGGCAAAGACGGCGCTGATGGAGGCGGCAACAATCCCCCGGGGAGCAATCCAGCTCAGCAGGGCTTTTTCCTGCCAGGTCAGGGAAGAACCCAGGGTCGAAATGAGAATCTTGAGCGGACGCACAACAAACTGCAGCCCCAGAAACACCAGTACACCACCCCAACCCAGCTCACGGAACAGCTCAAAGTCAATCCGGGCCGCCAGTACAATAAACAGAAACGACACCAGCAGAATGCTCAGGTTTTCCTTGAACGACAGGATGTCCTCAATATCCAGCCCGCGGGTATTGGCCAGCCAGACCCCCATCACGGTGACAGCCAGCAGCCCCGACTCCTCGCTCAGGTGATTGGAAGCAACAAACACAATCAGCACCCATACCAGCGCCACCGGGCTTTGCAGGTATTCCGGGATGCGGTAGTGCTGCAGGCTCCGGCCCAGTACCCAGCCACCAAAAGCACCGGCAACAGAACCGACCAGCATGGTGCCGCCGAACAGCATCAATCCATGCGGCACATGCAGCCCTTCATCAATAGCAACAATGTACTCGAAGACCAGTACTGCCAGCAAAGCACCGATCGGGTCAATCAGGATGCCTTCCCAGCGCAGGATATGGGAAATCCGGCTGTTGGGGCGGATGGTACGCAACATGGGCACCACCACTGTCGGCCCGGTCACCACCATAATGGCCCCGAACAGCCAGGACAGTGACCAGGGAAACCCGGCCAGATAATGGGTCAGCACCGCTACCAGCCCCCAGGTGACCAGCATTCCAACCGAAATAATGCTCAGCACCACGTGCTGGATGCCCTGCAGCTGGCGGAAATTGAGTGTCAGGCTGCCTTCAAACAGAATCACTGCCACCGACAGCGACACCATCGGAAACAGCAGGTCGCCAAACAGCTCATCCGGCTTGATAACGCCACTGACCGGCCCCAGTGCGATTCCCGTCAGCAACAGGAACAGAATGGCCGGCAGTTTGACCCACCACGACACCAGCTGGCTGACAATCCCCAACCCCAGAATGACAACCAGCGCGACCAGAATCTCTTCATGCATGGATTACTCCCTGTATTACCCCGTTTTGTTTGGAGGCAATATGTAGCATAGAAAAGGGAAAAGATTCATGCAAAGTTCAAAATACCTGCCTGATCCGGGGTCGCTTCTCCCGCTGAGCCCCGGATGGACATGGGGACATTCTTCTCCTGACGGACTCTGTTCCGGACCGGGGCTGTCCGGAAACGGCGTATTTATTCGCCGATCAGACCCAGTTCAAAATGCTGCAGTTGCCCCGTCAGCTCGCCCTCCGGATTCCGGTAATCCAGGATCAGCCCCGGACTCCCGTATTGTTGCTGTTGCACCGGGCTGTTCCGGGTCGCTGGTGGATTGGCGGCATAGTAATACTGCCCGTCAACCGGCGAGTAATCCGCCTCACCCAGCAGCCGTTCCACCGCAGTACGCGCCATGCCCTGATGCAGCCCGGAGGCAAGGATTTCCAGACTGGCATAGTCACGCCGGGACTGGTAACTGCTGCTGGCCTGCTGCAGGGCCGGATCAGTCCGGTCACAAGCGGCTACCAGCATGAACAGTATCAACAGGCCGGCAATACCTGCCAGCCACAGGCCGGGGCAGATACCATGTGCTTCACGGGCGGGCAAAATCAAACCCCCACAGCTTCAGGGACTGAATGAATTCCTCCAGATCCGCCGCCGTGTCACCCAGCACATGCATCAGCACATTGAATTCGGTCTGGTGCTGGCGCTGCTGGAACTGGCGCTCAATCACGGCCAGCTTGTGCGGGCCGATCCCCCGTGGCGAGCGCCAGTCCTCGGTATCGATATCCCAGTTCTGAATCTGCAGGGCATATTCCTGTGCCACCGCCGCCAGTTCCGCATCATAAGGTGCCCAGCCACCGGCACCATAGGGAGGCCGGATTCGGGTCGGGCTGATACCGGTCGCCCTTTCAATGCTTTCCTGGGTCTTCCTGATTTCCCGGCGTACCGTGCTTTTACCGGCACGAGCCAGATTGATATGGCTGTAGGAATGGTTCTGCACCGCATGACCACGCTCGGCAATGGCCCTGACGGCTGCCGGATTGGCATCCACCTCCTGCCCCAGCACATAAAACTCCGCCCGGATGTCATGCCGCGCCAGCACATCCAGAATGGCATACAGGGCACCCGTCGGCTCCGGACCGTCATCAAAGGACAGCAGTACCGATTTCACCGATTTCCCGGTCCCGCCCTTGCCGGTCAGTCGCTGCCAAGTCCGCCCCCCGACATCAATCCGCCCGTCCGGATGCGCCATGAAGGGACGCTGCAGGTCGCGGATGGCCCGGATCAGCTCATCAGTCACCGCGTCACTTACCGCAAGCGGTCTGGAAAGCAGCTCGTTGAACAGGGCATAAACAATGCGCACATCCTGCGGGTGATTATCCCCACCCTCGCCGACCGAGCCGCCGATTTCCTCCCGCTCGGCAGCCTCCACCACGTGCAGCAGCTCACGCCAGGTCCGTCCCCCGACATCAATCCGCCCGTCCGGACGAAACAGGAACCCTTCCTGAAAGGTGATAATCCCCAGAATCAGCTCCTCCGTGACCTGATCACTGACCGGCAGGGGCTGCAACAGAATCCGGTTCAACAGGGTATAAACGGTGATGACATCTTCGGGACGGTTTTCACCATCCTGTCCCACCGAACCGCCAAGCGTATAAGCCATAATCTGTTTCCTTCGCCATTCAGCCATGGGTTTCATGCCATCAGTTTAGTTCACGCACCGCCGCCGTGGTCAATGTCTGACGTATGGCATCCAGCCGGAGCAGTCTGCCGGACGCAAAAGCCTGCAAATCCAGCCCCGGCATGACGCAATAGGGAATACCCTGTTCACGCGCCACAATGGCCGAATGCGACAGGCGACTGCCCTGGCGCACCACTACGCCGTGCAGCCCGGTCATGGCCCCGACCCAGCGATTGTCAAAATACGGTGCCAGCAGAATGCTGCCTGTCGGAAAAACGGCTGGCTGACTGGCCGGATTGGCAACCACCAGCGCCGGCCCCTCAGCCACGCTCAGGGCAGCCAGCGCCACAAAACGGCTGTCACGCAGCGCACCGTCAGCCAGCACCGGGGTCACATGATCATACAGGGCCTGTCGCACCTGAACCCGCTGGCGCTCATGCAGCCCGGCCTGATCAACCACCTCAGCACACACAAACTCACCCCAGTGACAAAAAACCTGCTCCGGATACCTGGCCAGCTCACACTTGAGCTTTTCCAGCTCGTACAGGAACAGTTGCTGCGCCCGTGTGTTAATACCCGGCCAGTCCGGCTGCAGCACCGGTAGCGGTAACGTGGAATCCGGCGTCCCGGCCAGCCAGGACAGCTCATAGGCATGAGGCGGCAGGCTGGTGGCACGCCCGGCTCCAGCCGCCAGCAGGTTGGCCACCATCCAGACCCGGAACAGGGCTGCCAGGGTTTCAGCCGAAAAACCGGCTTCACGATGCCAGTTATGCAAAGTGTTCAGGGCCTGTTGCCGCAATGCCGGCGCACGAAAACCTTTCCAGAAGCCGCCCAAACGGGTTGGTGCATAAAACGCCTGCTCCCGCCCGCTATCCACCAGTACCGCACCATCCGGCAGCCGCTGCAGAAAATCCACGGCACCAGCCCGGTAGCCCAGGGCGCGCAAATCCGGAATCAGGGCCTGATACAGGTGCTGTAACAATGAAAACGACAGCGGCGACAGGCGTCCCAGGCTCTCCGACAGGGCCGTATAACGCCAGTTACCAGCCTCGCGTACAACAGGCACTCCGGTGGGCAACGGCAGTAATGGGCCCACGGCATGAGTCTGGGGCCGTACCTGCAGCAGGACCACCTGCCGGGCCTGATGATCCCAGGCCCACTCCATATCCAGGGCAAAATCAAACACGGCTTTCAAGGCCCGACACAAAGCCTGCAGCGCCGGCATCAAAAACACCAGGGCATCCGGCAACGGCAGGGGTGCCTCCCCCTGTGGTGACAGGGCAATCAGCGCTGACTGCCCCAGTCCCTGCACCACGGCAGCAGCTCCCTGATCCGAAAACTCCAGTGCGGCATAATCCGGAAAGAAGCTCCAGGGCGTAAACAGCACACCACCCAGTTCATGCTCCACATACTCCTGCAGCAGCAGGCAGGGTTCCTGCATCCTGCCCAGCGCCTGCAGCCGTACACGATTCTCGGCCCAGCCCCGTCCAATCTGTGCCGCCAGCCCTGCCCGTCCGGTCGGGGGCGAGCTCCAGAAATGTCCGGCACGGGAATGCTGATGCCCATCCTCTCCCGGATTGGCACTGCGCACGATAAAGCGCGCCGTCCGGGACGCGGCAGCCACGAAACCCTGCCACGTCGACTCTCCGGCCTGCTCCGAAACCAGCAACAGGGAGCGAGGAATGCGGATACCGGCGGCTGCCGCCTGCTGCAGGTAATGGTACTTGTGCGGAAGGCGGATGCTGCTCATCGAAACCGGCTCATCTGCTCACCGCTCTCGTCATAGATGCCGGCCAGTCGGCCACCCTTCTGCCTGATCTCCCAGGCCAGATTGATGGCATGGAAACAGCCGCCATAGGTACGACAGGCCAGAAGGACCGGTGTACGCTTTGCCGCTTCAAAAACCGGCTTCAAATCGGCACTGGAAGCGGTTTCATACGGTATCTGCACCAGCCCGGCCAGCTTGACCGCCGGCGTTCCGTCAGCATCCAGCTGCACCTTGTAGGTCTGCATGGCCCGGGCGGCGGCCTTGTCCGGCTGCGGATAATGGCCCATGGCATATTCCGCCTGACCATGTACCGGCAGCTTCTCCTGATGCCACTGCGCCAGTCCGCCCTGCAGGTAAGCGACCCTGGTAAAACCGGCCTGCCGGAGGAAATTCGCCCCCATGTACCCGCGCAGACCGGAATGGCACAGCACCACAATCATTTTATCCCCGGGCAGCCGTGCGGGCATGATGCCCTGCACCAGATCGCCGTAACGGGTGCTGGCCTGATAGGGAATGCTGAAACGGCTGCGCTCATAGGCTTCGCGGATATCCAGCAGGTAAAGCTCCCCGGCACGGGTCCGCAGCAGCTGCTGCAAGGCGGTCGGGCGGAAGGATTCCATGACCTGATAACTGCCCTTTGGCAGCTGTTTGCGCTGGCGGGTACGTTCGGCATCCTGCTTCATCTCCTGCAGGAATTGCAGCTTCCATTTGCGCACCCAGTCATCCGGTTCACGCCGGATCACCGCCTCAATCGGCACCCGCTCACCCTGAATCAGCCCCGTTTCTGCTGCACGCGCATCACGCGCCATCAGCAGGTAAGCACCGAACAACACCACGCCCAGCAGCAACAGACCAAGCAACACCGGCCAGAACCTGCGCCCCAGGTAATGTGCCACCCACTGACGCAGGGCAAACACGGTACCGGCCAGAAACACGGCCGCCATGCCCAAAAACTGCAGCACCGACTGCCAGACGGAAACCAGTACATCCGGCGGTGGAATCGCGTGGGCAGGCATGGCGGACAACAGCAGAGCCGGCAATAACAGCCAGAGACGAAACGGCGGCAGAAGGCGGCATGGCATGATGATTTCCCATTGTTATCAGCTTGTCTGTCAATGGACCACGGTGCCGGTATTCAGTTCAGATACTGCCCAACCTGCCCATCAGGTGATACCATGGTCCGGTTTGGCCAAAAGCAGGGATTTCCCTGCCCTGCCGGTACGGCAGAAGGCTCCCGGCAACAGTGACACGCAAACCTGAACTCGCCAAATCAATACGAGGAAACACGGGATGCAGCAGCCCCGACGGGAACAGTACCGCTACCAGCCACGCTATTGCGAAGAGAACATCTGGCACCTGTGTCAGGCACCGGCCTTCCGACAGTGCAGCGAGGTACTGGTTATCGCTGCCCGTGGCGCGTATTTCCCGATCTTCTGCCAGCGTGCTGCCAGCAGCAGCAAACCGGCATTCTGGGATTACCATGTGATCCTGCTGTGGCAGGCCGATACCACAGCAGCCCGTGGCGACTACATCCTGGACTTTGACACCCGCCTGCCATTCTGCACTCCGGCTCTGGAATACTTCACACGCTCCTTTGCCGATCCTGACGGGCTGCCACCGGCGTGGGCACCCTGTTTCCGCCTGATCCCGGCCCCGGACTATATTGCCGGGCTGCGCAGTGATCGCCGTCACATGCGCACAGCGGACGGCTGGCTGGCCAGACCGCCGCCCTGGCCACCCATCAGTACCATGGAAAGCAACCTGTCCCGCTTCACCGACATGGATGATCCGGCATTCGGCACCGTGCTGAACCAGGCTGAACTGCACGCCAGGCTCACACACTCTGCCAGAGCGTGTCCAGCCGTTTGGCCGATACCGGTCTGACCGTACCCAGCTCCTGTGCGAACAGCGAAATACGGAACTCCTCCACCAGCCAGCGGAATTCCTGCAGGGCGGCAGCATCCCCCCCGGCTTTTGCCGCCTTTTCCTTGTACCTGTCCCAGTAAGGCTGTACCTGCACCCGCAACGCCCGATCCTTTGCCGGTGCCTCGGCCAGTTTTTCCAGCCGCCGCCGGATTCCCTTCAGGTAACGCGGCAGATGGCGTAGCACATCCGGCTCCATTGGCTCCAGAAAACCGCTGAATACCAGATGCCCGAGCTGGTCATTGATATCGTTCAATGCCTCCAGCCAGGCCGGATTGAGCCGTCCTTTGAGCTGCTTGCGGATATCGTGATACAGCGCCAATGCCGGTTTCAGCACCCGCCCCAGCTCCTGTGCCTGCGGGAAAACAGCCTTGCGCCCGGCGGTCAATGCCTGCCGGAAACCGTCCTGCGTGCGCACATCAAGGTATGCACTGAACGCCTGCCGGAAGGCATAACGCACCATGCTGTCTTTCAGCTCTTCGCACTTGCCGGTAGCCGCATACTGCAGGCAGAGCTGCTGCATCCCGCTGATGTGTTTCGGCACATCACGTACATCCTGCGGCAGTTCCAGCAGGCACAGGCGCAACACGCCCATGCGGTGCTGACGCTGTGCCTCGGCTTCATTATCAAACAGGCGGATGGCCACACTGGTGCGCTGATCCACCAGTGCAGGCCAGGCATGCAACGTCATCCCGTTCATGTCGAGCGCGTGACGCCGGGGCAGGTCACCAAAATCCCAGGCAGTCAGATTCTGACGTTCGATCTGCTGCATGGGCTGGCGTACCAGTTCCTGCCGGGCCTGCTGACCGACATGACCGCGCAGTGCCTGCAGATCACGCCCGGTCTTCACCACCACCCCGGCATCATCCACCACTTCAAAACGCATGCACAGGTGCGCCGGCAGCACCACAGCGTCCCACAGCTCAGGCTCGATACGTGAGCCGCTCATGCGCAACAGCTGCCGGCCCAGTGCCTCGCTCAACGGTACACGCTCACTCGGCTCAATTGCCTCCAGGCAGGCCCGCGCATAATCCGGGGCGGGTACAAACTGCTTGCGCACCGGCTTGGGCAGGCCGCGAATCAGCGCGGTGAGCTTCTCTTCCAGCATGCCCGGTGCCAGATACTCAAAGCGCACCGGCGAGAGCTGGTTCAAGGCCAGCAGCGGGATACGCACCGTCACCCCGTCGTTTTCCGCATTCGGCTCGAAGTGGTAACTGAGCGGCAGGATCATGCCCTGCACCGTGAGGCTGTCCGGGAACTGGTTGCTGCGCTCATGCCCGGCATCACGCTGCATCAGATAGTCCGGTGTCAGGTACAGCAGTCTCGGGTGTGTCTTTTCCGCCTGCCGCCGCCATTTCTCAAAGGAATGCCCGTTCACCACCGGTGCCGGGATCAGCGGGTCGAAAAAATCATACAACAAGGTCTCATCGGCCAGAATATCACGCCGCCGCCCCTTGGCCTCCAGCGCTTCCACCTCGGCCACCAGCGTGGCATTGTGCTGAAAAAATCCGGCAGGGGTGCGGTATTCCCCATACACCAGCGCATGGCGGATAAACAGCTCACGGCTGATCACCGGATCAATGCGCCCGTAACTGACCTTGCGCTTCGGTGTGATGGTGATGCCGTACAGCGAGGTACGCTCGAAGGCGGCCACATTGGCGGGCTTTTCCTCCCAGTGCGGTTCGCTGTAATGGCGCTTGAGCAGGTGTGCCCCCAGCTCCTCCACCCACTCCGGCTGGATTTTGGCAACCGTGCGGGCATACAGTTTGCTGGTCTCCACCAGTTCGGCAGCCATGACCCACTGCGGTGATTTCCTGAAAAGCCGGGAACCGGGGAAGATCATGAACTTGCGTCCGTTTGCACCCTGGTATTCACGATCTTCGCCCTTGAGGCCGATATTGCCCAGCAGACCGGCAAGCAGGCTGCGGTGGATGGCAGCGTATTTTTCAGGCGCTATCTTCCCCGTTTCTTCCCTGACGGCAGTACCCCCCATCCCCGGCCCTTCCCCCACAAGGGGGGAAGGGAGTGAAGATTTCTTTTTTAGCGCCCTCCCTCCTTGTGGGGGGGATTGGGCTGCCGTCATTTCCACCCGGATCTGCTGATGAATGTCATGCCATTCCTGCAGGCGGGTCCAGGACAGGAATTCCTTTTTGCACAGCTTGCGAAACTGTGATTTGGACAGGGCCTTGCGCTGCTGGTGAAAATAATCCCACAACTTGAGGTAGGCGAGAAAATCCGAATCTTCAGCCTTGAAACGGGCGTGCTTCTCATCCGCTGCCTGCTGTCTGTCCATCGGGCGCTCACGCGGGTCCTGAATCGCCAGGGCGGCAGCAATAATCAGCACTTCCTGTAACGCCCCCTCCCTTTCCGCAGTCAGCAGCATTTTCCCCAGACGCGGGTCGACCGGCAGCCGCGCCAGTGTGTGGCCAAGTGGTGTCAGGTTATAATCCGCATTCACCGCACCGACTTCAAACAGCAGTTTGTAACCATCGCGGATCAGGCGTACATCAGGCGCTTCCACAAACGGAAACTGCTCGATCTCACCCAGTTTCATGGTTTCCATCTGCAGAATGACTGAAGCCAGATTGGTACGCAGGATTTCCGGCTCGGTGAATTCAGGCCGGGCCTGATAATCCTCCTCGCTGAACAGACGGATGGCAATACCCGCCGACACCCGCCCGCAGCGCCCGGAACGCTGGTTGGCACTGGCTCGGGAGATTTTTTCAATCGGCAGGCGCTGCACCCCGGCACGCCAGGAATAGCGCGACACCCGTGCCAACCCGCTGTCAATCACGTATTTGATCCCTGGCACCGTGAGCGAGGTTTCCGCCACATTGGTGGCCAGCACAATGCGCCGGCGTCCGTGCGGCTCGAATACACGATGCTGCTCTCCGGCGGACAGGCGCGCATACAGAGGCAGAATTTCAGTCGCAGGCGGATGGTGCTTGCGTAGTGCTTCGGCAGCTTCACGAATTTCACGCTCACCGGGCAGAAACACCAGCACATCACCACTGCCTTCCCGGCACAGCTCGTCCACCGCATCCAGAATCGCATCCGTGAGGTCACGCTCATCCTCGCCTTCAATGTCCACCAGCGGGCGGTAACGCAACTCGACCGGGTAGGTGCGCCCGGAGACCTCGATAACGGGTGCGCTGCTGAAATGGTCGGAAAAACGCTGCGGGTCGATGGTGGCAGAGGTGATGATCAGCTTCAGGTCCGGACGGCGTGGCAACAGCCATTTGAGGTAGCCAAGCAGGAAGTCAATATTGAGGCTGCGTTCATGTGCCTCGTCAATAATCAGGGTGTCGTAGTCATTGAGAAAACGGTCCGACTGAATTTCCGCCAGCAGAATACCGTCGGTCATCAGTTTGATATAACTGTCCCTGTGCGTGCGATCAGTGAAGCGTACCTTGTAGCCGACCTGCTGACCCAATGTGCCGTGCAGCTCCTCGGCGATACGCCCGGCCACACTGCGGGCCGCAATGCGCCGGGGCTGGGTGTGCCCGATCAGGCCATCCACCCCGCGCCCGGCTTCCAGACACATTTTCGGCAGCTGGGTGGTCTTGCCCGAGCCGGTTTCACCACAGATCACCACCACCTGATGCTCACGGATGGCCCGGATGATCTCGGCACGGCGCTGGGCCACCGGCAATTCATCCGGGTATTCCGGCTGTGGCAGATTTTGTGCACGCAGGGCACGGCGTTGCTGGCTGGCAACGGCTTTTTCCTGCCACTGGCTCAGGCGTGTTTCATCCGGCTGGCGCTCCAGACGCTGCAGCGCACGGCGCAGGTGAAAACGGTCCGCACCCATGACGGTGGTAAGCTGCTGGCGCAGGGTACGGGGATTGTGTTGCGGTGATGTGGGCACGGGTCTGGTCTGGCTGGTTATGCAAAACCGCTATTTTACAGCCTTACTCCTCCGCCTGCGAAGGAAGAAACCCCCACCCCGGCCCTCCCCTTCGCAGGGGAGGGAGTTCAGCCCGCCAGCACATCCTCGTAAACTGCCGCCATCGTCAGCTCCAGCCCCAGGCAATCCAGATACACCGGGTCATCATCGGTCAGAATAATATGCCGCCACTGTGCACCTTCACGGCGATGGATTTCAATCTGACGGCTGTCCTGTGCCACCATCAGGTATTCACGCAGCGACGGGATTGACTGGTAAGCCATCAGTTTTTCGCGCCGGTCGGTGGTTTCCGTGGACGGTGACAACACTTCGACCAGCAGGCAGGGCGTGTCCTTGTAGAACTCGTGGCGGTCCGCCGGATCGCAGGTCAGCAGCAGGTCGGGGTAATAAAAACGGTTCAGGTGCTGAATGCGCAGCTTCATGTCGGCGATAAACAGCTTGCAGCCTCTGGCGCGGGCGGCGGGACGCAAAGCCACAGCCAGATTCAGGCTGATCGTATTGTGTTTTTCACCTGCACCCGCCATGGCGTAGAGGTAGCCATCCAGGTATTCGTGGCGGATTTCACTGCGGCGTTCGCTTGTGAGGTAGTCTTCAGTGCTGATCAGGGCAGTGATGGCCTGGTGCATGGTATTCTCCTGTGATCAGATGAAATTCATCAGCAGAGCCTGCCATGCAGGCGAGAAAATTGGAATGGTTTTTATGGTGAATGCTTTTGTTGCCCTGAAGCCATACAAATCCGCACCAAAAAGAACTACAATAATGCCATTATCTGTGGTCTCAACAGGCGACTTATGCAAATCTCCATTCGTGAGCTGAAGGCCAATCCCTCCTTTTACATCCGGCAGGCCGGAGCCGGGCATTCGGTCTGGATTACCGCCCATAAGCGGGTCGTTGCGCGCCTGCTGGCGGCCAGCAGCCCCAGCACCTCCCGGATGCTTGGGGAGATTCCCAATGTTTCCTGGAATGGTGAAAAACCGGCGGGCGGCAGGTTGCTGCCCAGCCTGAAAGGCGCGTCCCTGGCGGACACCGTGCTGGAAAAACGCCGCCAAACTGGCGGAAGCGTTTTCGCTGCAGACTTATGACAGCGTGCATCTGGCGGCGGCGCGGCATTTGCAACGGCACGCCAAACTGCCGGTCTTTTTCGCGTGTTTTGACAAACGCCTGAATCTGGCGGCCAAGATGCTGGAGATGGAGTATTTGCAGTTGGCGGCACAATCCGCTTAGGCCGGCTCCAGGGCATTTACGCTGAAGAACTGTATTTTCACAGATATCTCCTCCCTTGAAATCTCGCGGACGGGGGCTGCGCCCCGCCCCCTGTACCCCCGGCGCGTCCGGCCTGAATCTACGCCGTGGCGGCTCCGACACGCCACGCATCGACCGCGCTTCGCGCGGTAGTGCCCCCCGGACACCGGGGATACCGGCCTGCATTACCCGCATGGCCACCTGTGCGAGTGTCCAAAGATAAAGGGTAAAGGTTAATTTGTCCTGGCGGCGCGAAATCCAACGTCGTTGTACCGGTAGACGGGGAAGTTGTTGTTGCGGTAGGCGGAGCGCAGGTCCCACGGGCTGTCGTGCCAAGAGCCGCCGCGCAACACTCGCGCCGCGTTCGCGCCGCAGCCCGGGCGGGCACCTCCATCTGGCCGGGTCTTTGTGTAGTCACTTTGCCAGCAGTCTTGCACCCATTCGTATACATTGCCATTCATGTCCTGCAAACCAAAGCCATTAGCCGGAAAACTTCCCACCGGGGAAGTATAGACAAATTGATCACCGCAAAAGCTGCCAACACAATTTGCCTCGTTTTTACCAATGCTGTTCCCCCACGGATACGCTGTCTTCGCCCTACCCCGGGGCAGCATATTCCCACTCCGCCTCCGTCGGCAGCCGGTAATCCTTGCCTGTTTCCCGGCTCAGCCAATTCACATAGGCCTGCGCATCATTCCAGCTCAGGCACACCGCCGGGTGTTCATCGCTCTGTTCAAAGCCGGGCTTGCGCCATGAGTTGCCTTTGACATCACCCCACTGGCCGTCCTTGTCATACGACCAACAGGAACCCTGAGCTTCTGCCGTCGTCTCGTAACCCCTGCTGCTATCCACAAATGCTCGAAACTGACCCACCGTCACCTCCGTCTTCGCCAGCCAGAACGGTTTCAGCGTGACTTCATGCGCAGGCTTTTCCGAATCAAAACAACCACCCTCTACATTATCCCATTTCCGCACACAGCCCATCGTAAACACGCCACCCGGAATGGCGATCATCTCCGGCTCGAACGGCAGGCGTTTCGCCTCCGGCTTCAAAGCTGCCACCGATGCGGTATCCACCTGCATCACCCGTTCGCCGCCCCCTATGAAAACATCCTTACCGCTCCAGACAACCACCACCGCCAGCACCATCAGCCCCGGCCATTTACCCTTCTGCATCCATTGAGCCACACGCGCCTTGCGCCGCGCCGCAGCCTCCGCCCGCTCTTGTGCCTGCCGTTCCCGCCGGGCTGCTGCTTCCCGCTCTTCCTGCTCCCGTGCCAGCCGCTCCTGCACCTCCTGCCGGGCCTGCTCTTCTGCCTGTCGACGCTCCTGCGCCTCCCGCAAGGCCGCCTGCTCACGCTTCCGTATTTCCTGTTCCGCCCGGCGTTTGGCCAGCGCCTCACGTTCCCGCTCTTCCACCTGCCTGCGCGCCTCGGCCTCCTGACGTTCCCGTTCCGCCTGTCGGACTGCCTCCGCCCGCTCCTGCGCTTCCCGTTCCGCCTTGCATCTGGCTGCTTCGGCCTGTGCCTGCTCCTCCGCCAGCCGCAGCCGCTCTTCCTCACGCGATGCCTGCAGCAGGTCATGCACCTTCAGCACCACCTCGGTCAGCGCTTCCTCCAGTTGATGCGAACCCAGCGGAAACCGTGCCAATGGCAGATTATCCGTGGTCGCCCCCTGCAGCTCCTCCAGCCAGGGCACCGCCTGCCATGCGCAAGGCCGCACAATCACCGGGATGACCCGCAAGCCATCCTGCTGACGACGCTGCAGAAATCGGGGAATTTCCTGCTCGGCGACAAAACGGGAAATGAGGAAATCACTGCTGACCAGCAGAATGGCGACCTTGGCCTGCGCGATCGCATCCTCGATCGCCGTCAGCCACGCCTTGCCCAACTCGATCTGGCGGTCATCCCAGACGGAAAACTCGCCGTGCTGCTGCAAAACCTGCAACTGTTTCTGCAACTCGTTCTTCCAGGGTTCGTCTTTGTGGCTGTAACTGATGAAAATATCGGTCATGGGGATTTAAACGGAATCAGCAGGCGACACCGCATGATAACCGATCAGGATGAAAGTGTAAGCAGGGATAGGGGCATTGTGCGTCAAAGCACATTGACTGCAAAAGCACCTACCGCCTTGTTCAAACGATTATCATTAGTCCAAAATCCCGTACAACCGTTATATTGCGCAGTCGCCAGATGCAGGGCATCCGGTGTTTTCAGACCGAAACGGGCGCGCAACTGCAAAGCGGCGTCATAGACAGTTTCAGGCATCGGCAACCCGATTTTTGAAGCCAGAAAATCCTCATATTCCTGCACCAATAAATCATCCTGATCCCGCAGGGGTTTTGCCAACACTTCAAGACGCGATAACGGAGAAACAGCCAGTAAAGCATCGGACAACTGCTCCAGTTTCTGCAAAACAGGCTGCTCAAAAACCGGATGCTTTTCGACCAGATAAATGATGATGCAGGCATCAAGGTAGATGTATTGCGTCATCCTCAATCCCACTCATCACGATATTCCTGAATGACCTGCTCCATCGCCGCCGGATCGCCCGCCGGACGCAGGCGATGCCTTTCAGATTTCAAAAAGGCCAGCGTATCCTCGACACGCCCTTTACCGCTGTCCCAGACGCTTACCATCCCCGACCCCGGCAACAGGGTCAACACAACGCGAGTGGGACGTGTAACCGTCAGATTTTCCAGCAAACGGACCGTGCCGTCAGGATGAATGATCGCTTCCACTGCCTGCAACATTTTCTTCTCCCGACCTGATTCTGTAAGCCTTGCGGCAAGGCTTCATGATAACCGATCAGAACGAGGGAGTAAGCAACTGATCAGGCCCGCTCAATCTCCGTAATCTGTCCGCCTGCACCAAAAATCCAAATTCCGTCCCTGACGCCTGCAAGCATCCCTGCCATAATGGCAGGCTGACAAATACTGAAAATACCACCCATGCAGGAGCCGCCATGACCAAGCACATACTGGTGACGGATGATGATGCCCATATCTGTGACGTGATCAGCTTTGCGCTGGAAAAAGCCGGCATGCAGGTCACGGTCGCCAATGACGGGCTGCAGGCAGTACAGGCATTCCGTAACCAGGCGGCGGACCTGATCGTGCTCGACATCAACATGCCGGAAATGGACGGGCTGGAAGTCTGCCGTGAGCTACGCCGCTTTTCTGAGGTGCCGATCCTGTTCCTGTCCTCACGCGATGATGAAATCGACCGGATTCTCGGGCTGGAAATCGGGGGTGATGATTATGTGACCAAACCGTTCAGCCCGCGCGAGCTGGTGGCACGCATCAATGCCATTCTCAAGCGCGCCCAGGCCAGCCCGTCCAGCCCCGCTGACGAGGCTGCTCAGGTACGTCAGGGCCGGCTGCTGATGCAGCCCGAACAGCACCAGGCCTACTGGCAGCAGCAGGCCGTGAGCCTGACCGCGACCGAGTTTTCCATGCTGCTGCTGCTGGCCAGAAACCCGCGCCGGGTGTTCAACCGCGACCTGATCATGCAGCAGGCTTACGAAAGTAATGTGTATGTCAGCGACCGCACCATCGACAGCCACATCCGCCACATCCGCCAGAAATTCGCCGATGCCGGCTGTCAGGGCATTATCGACACCGTGCACGGCGTCGGCTACAAACTTGCCGCATGCTCATAAATGCCCGCCTGCCGCTGCCACGCGGCGTGCGCTTCAGTTTGCGCACCATCCTGCTGATCGTGATGCTGACCATTATCACCCTGCCGTTGCTGGGGCTGTATTTTTTCCGCATCTATGAAAACGAGCTGGTGCGCCAGACCGAACTGGAGCTGATTGCCCAGTCAGCGGCACTGTCGGCAACCTGGCGACAGGAACTGCGCCAGCTCAATCCCGACAGCAACCACTATGGTTACATTATCAATACCTCGCCCTTCATCCCCGGTCGGAGCCGAAACGACCCGGAGGATGCCGATCCGTTCCTGACCCCCATTCAGCCCACTCTGGATCTGGTCAAGCCGGTGCATGGCCCGCGCCCGGATGCACGCCTGACCTACGAGCTGCCGGAAGCCTTCGTGCGCCAGGCCGGTCAAAATATGCAGGCCATTCTGCGTGACACCCAACAGATTACACTGGCCGGCATGCGCATTCTGGACAGCCATGGCATTGTGGTCGCGGGGCGTGAAGAAATCGGCATGTCGCTGGCGCATATCACTGAAGTCCGGACCGCACTGGGCGGGCACTATGCCAGCGTGATCCGTCAGCGCATTTCCGACGAGCCGCCCCCGCCACTGTATTCCATCAGCCGGGGCACCAACATCCGCGTGTTCACGGCCTTTCCGGTCATGGAGCATAACCGGCTGCAGGGGGTGATTTATCTGTCCCGCACCCCGAAAAACATTCTCAAGCACCTGTACCTGGTTCAGGACAAACTCTGGCTCGCGACCCTCAGCCTCGGGCTGGTAGCCCTGCTGCTGACGGTTTTTGTCTCCTCCAGCATTTCACGCCCGATCCGCGAGCTGATCCTCCAGACCCGGCGGGTGGCCCGTGGCGAACAGACCAGTATCGAACCACTGCAGAATCCGGTGACTTACGAGGTGGCCCAGCTGTCGGAAAGCTTCGCCACCATGTCACATGCACTGGCCGAACGCTCGGATTACATCAGCCGCTTTGCCACCCATGTCTCGCATGAGTTCAAGACCCCGCTCACCTCGATGCAGGGAGCACTGGAGCTGCTGCAGGAGCACATGGACAGCATGCCGGAGGAGCGGCGTCAGCGTTTTCTGACCAACCTGCTGAACGATACCCAGCGCCTGAAAAATCTGGTCTCCCGCCTGCTGGAGCTGGCACGGGCCGATGCGCTGGAACCCAGCCGCCAGACAACCCGGCTGTATCCGGTGCTGGACAGCCTGCACAGCCGTTTTCGTGACCGGGGACTGACACTGGATTACAGCGGGCTGGCCAACCATACCGTGGTCATGAGCGTGGAAGCGCTGGAAACCGTGCTCGGCAACCTGTTCGAAAACAGCCTGCAGCATCAGGCCGGCACCGTGCACCTGAGCGCCACCCGACAGGGGCAGACCCTGCAGCTGATACTGCAGGACAACGGCAGCGGCATTTCGGCAGCCAACCGCGAGCGGATATTCACGCCCTTCTTCACCACCCGGCGCAATACCGGCGGTACCGGGCTGGGGCTGGAGATCACCTCATCCCTGCTGCGCGCTCATGGCGGCCATATCCGCCTCGGTCACAGTGATCGGGGAGCCTGCTTCATTTTGACCCTGAATGCCGGATTTCCGTAATTTGCTACGCATCAGGCTGAAAATCCTTCCTCATCCCCCAGTGTATTTGCTATTTCATGGAGGTAAACCCCTTAAAGCAGTGTGATTGAGGCCGTCGCCATGAAATTCCTGAGACACCTGATACTGGCACTTGTGCTTCTGCCTGTCTGGGCCTGGGCCTTCTCGCCCTCGCTCCAGATCCGGGTCGAGTCGGAGTGGGGCAATGCCTCCCCCACGGATGTCAAGGCCGTACTGGATTCTGTCATATTCACCATGACGCCCTACGTCGGGCTGCGCAGTCTGGACGACATTATTGTCAGGAATGACCGCAAAGGCCCCATCTCACTCTATGAGCGCGGCAGTCAGGATGAATACATCATCCTGCTGGATGTTCACGGACGCTACTGGGCCCAGCTCGCCTATCAGTTCTCCCATGAAATCTGCCACCTGCTGAGCAATTACGACCTGGCCCCCAATAATTCCAGCCGCCAGCAGTGGTTTGAGGAGTCACTGTGCGAAGCCTTCAGCCTGTATACCCTGGAGCAGATGGCCCGTGACTGGGAAACCGATCCGCCCTATCCGGGCTGGAAGGATTATGCCCCGGAACTGCAGAAGTATGCGGATAACATGCTGAATCAGCAGCACCGGAATCTTGCCAGCAATCTGCCTGAGTGGTACCGTGAACACAGGAGCGTACTGGAAAACAATCCTTATGCTCAGGATCGCAGGCTGAATGAAAAATTTGCTTCCCACCTGCTGGCCATTTTTCAGCAGCAGCCCCTGAACTGGCAAGCCATCAATTATCTGAATCTCGGCGCAGAAAACGGGGACCACTCATTCCAGAAATACCTGGACGACTGGTATGCCCATACCCCCCGTGAGCTGCACTTTCCGATTGAAGCCATCAGTCAGGTTCTGGATGGCCGTGTAGCAACACTGCAACGACCCTGAACAGGTTGCTGGTCATCAGCTTAAATGGTATCCGCATCTTTTTTGTAGGATATTTACCACAATGGATGAACTTTTCCGCGTGGGCAACATCACAAAACGGGAGGCCGTAAAAGCACGCGTACCAACCAAATAATCTGAGGGCAGAATAACATGCAAAAATCACTTCTCTTTTTGGGCGCACTGACCATTTTCATGATGGGTTACTGGGTACCGGAAGACCGTCATGTCCCGGTTGACGGAGCGAAACCCTATGACTGGAATCCGGCTTCATTCTGGTATGTCGGAGGGCAGAATGCCCAGAAAGGCATCAATATCTTCGCCCGTCAGGGCACACCCGTGGAAGCCAGCACCAGCGGGCTGGTGATTTACCGCAATACCGACGCTGACGGCGACAAATCGGTCTACGTTCTGGGTTCCAAATGGCGCGTGCATCATTATGCCAATCTGGGCGAAGTGGATGTCATTCCCGGCACCTGGGTCAAAACCGGCGAAAAAATCGGTGCGGTAGGCACTCCCGAAGGCAACAGCGTCTCGCGGCGGCCCGCCAACCTGTATTACTCCATCCGCAGCCTGCCACCACAGGTTTCCGAGCTGGAGCCGGCCAAACCGTTCTGGCTCGATCGGGTGTTTTATGTCGACCCGCACAAATTCCTGACCGAGTATCAGGCCTCCGACACCGGAAACGCCAAACTGGCAAAGACGGTCAAACCGGATACCGCCGGACACTGACACCACACGGGACGCTCCGCCTGACTGGCGACCCCGGCAGAATCACGTATACTTGGCACACGCTATGCCAAGTAGATTCTGCTCATGACCGATAATCAGAAACCGCTGGTCCTTGTTGACGGCTCCTCCTACCTGTTCCGGGCCTTCCATGCCCTGCCACCGCTGACCAACTCAAAAGGTGAACCCACGGGTGCCATGCATGGCGTGCTGAACATGTTGGACAAACTGCGCAAGGATTATGAGCCGGAACACATGGCGGTCATTTTCGATGCCCCGGGCAAAACCTTCCGCGATGCGCTCTACCCGCAATACAAGGCCAACCGCCCGCCCATGCCCGATGACCTGCGCAGCCAGATCGAGCCCCTGCTCGACATTATCCGTGCCCAGGGTTATCCGCTGCTGATTATCGAAGGTGTCGAGGCGGATGATGTAATCGGCACCCTGGCCAGCCGGTATCCGGGCCGTGTCATTATCTCGACCGGAGACAAGGATATGGCCCAGCTGGTTAACGAGCGTGTACACCTCATCAATACCATGAGTGATACCTACGCCGATAGTGACGGAGTGAAGGAAAAATACGGGGTGGCCCCGGAACAGATCCGTGACTATCTGGCGCTGGTCGGGGATACGGTGGACAATGTGCCCGGCGTGGACAAGGTCGGCCCCAAGACAGCGGTGAAATGGCTGGACCAATACGGCTCGCTGGCCAATATCATGGAACAGGCAGACACCTTCAAGGGCAAGATCGGCGACAACCTGCGCACGGCACTGGCCCACCTGCCCCTGTCCTACGAGCTGGTCACCATTAAATGCGACCTGAACCTGGCGCTGACACCGGCAAGCCTGAGCTTCACGGCACCGAACACCGAACAACTGCAGACACTCTACGAACGCTACGAGTTCCGTACCCGCCTGCGCGCCCTGACGCAAGCCGGTGTCGAAGGTGACAGGGACGCTGCAGCCGGCGGGACAGGTAATGCCACGACAGAAAACCGGCAAACAGCGGACTACACCACCATCCTGACTCAGGAAACACTGGACCGGTGGCTTGAAAAGCTTAACAAGGCAGAACTGTTTGCCTTCGATACCGAAACCACCAGTCTGGATTATCTGGAGGCCCGCATTGTCGGGGTGTCCTTTGCCACCGCCCCCGGTGAAGCGGCTTATCTGCCCCTGGCCCACGATTACATCGGTGCACCCGCACAGCTCAATCGCGAGCAGACCCTGGAACGCTTGAAGCCGCTGCTGGAAGATGCCGGGCAACACAAAGTGGGGCAAAACCTCAAATATGACCGCAGCGTCCTGCTGAATCACGGCATCACCCTGCGCGGTATTGCCCACGACACCCTGCTGGAATCCTATGTGCTGGACTCCAATGCCCGGCATGACATGGACAGCATGAGCCTGAAACACCTCGACCATACCACCATCCATTTCGAGGATATTGCCGGCAAGGGTAAAAACCAGCTCACCTTTGACCAGATTGCACTGGAGCAGGCCGCCCCTTATGCGGCGGAGGATGCGGATGTCACCCTGCAACTGCACCGGTATTTCTGGCCCCGGCTGGAAGCCCTGGACCGGCAGCGCCAGCTTTATCAAGACGTGGAAATGCCGCTTGTCAGCGTCCTGTCCACCATTGAGCGCAATGGTGTCCGGGTGGATGCCAATATGCTGGCACAGCAGAGCCGGGAACTGCAGGCACGCATGGAAACGGTGGTGGAGCAGGCCTATGCCGCTGCCGGTGAGCGCTTCAATCTCGCCTCACCCAAACAGATTCAGGCCATTTTCTTTGACAAACTCGGCCTGCCAGTGATCCGCAAGACCCCCAAGGGCCAGCCCTCCACAGCGGAAGACGTGCTGGAGGCGCTGTCCGAACAGGGGCATGAACTGCCCACCCTGATTCTGGAGCATCGGGGGCTGGCCAAACTCAAGTCCACCTACACCGATAAACTGCCACAGCAGATCAATCCGCAGACCGGCAGGGTACATACCTCTTACCATCAGGCTGTTGCCGCCACTGGCCGCCTGTCCTCGACCGATCCCAACCTGCAGAATATTCCGGTGCGTACTGCCGAAGGTCGCCGCATCCGCCAGGCTTTTGTCGCGTCGCCCGGTCACAAAATCCTTGCTGCCGACTACTCACAGATCGAACTGCGCATTATGGCCCACCTGTCCGGTGACCGGGGCCTGCTGGAAGCCTTTGCGGCCGGACAGGATATTCACCGGGCCACCGCCGCTGAAGTGTTTTCAACACCGCAGGCACAGGTGACAGCCGAACAGCGCCGGGCCGCCAAAGCCGTGAACTTCGGTTTGATCTACGGCATGTCCGCTTTCGGGCTGGCCAGACAGCTGGGTGTTGAACGCATGGAGGCACAAGCGTATGTCGACCTCTATTTTGCACGCTATCCGGGTGTCAAAGCCTATATGGACAACACCCGCGAACAGGCGCGGGCACAGGGTTTTGTTGAGACCCTGTTTGGCCGGCGTCTCTACCTGCCGGATATCAAGGCGCGCAATGCAGCGCTGCGCCAGTACGCTGAACGTACAGCCATCAATGCACCAATGCAGGGAACGGCTGCCGATATTATCAAAAAGGCCATGATCGCTGTGGATCAATGGCTGCAAACAGGGGAGTCAAACACAAAAATGATCATGCAGGTCCATGATGAACTGGTCTTTGAAGTACCGGAGGCCGAAATTGAACATGTCAGCCAGACCATCAGTCAACTGATGACACAGGCAGCACAGCTTGATGTACCCTTGGTGGTGGATACCGGTATCGGCAATAACTGGGATGAGGCACACTGAGCATGAACCTGATCAATGTGATTGCGCTGCTGATAACACTGGCCGCGCTGTTCAGTTATGTAAACACCCGATGGATCAAACTGCCAACCACCATCGGCCTGCTGCTGATTTCGCTGCTGTTTTCACTCGGCATTATTGCCAGCAGCCATCTCGGGCTGGAGTTTGAGGCCACAGCACGCGATATTCTGGCCAGTATCGACTTCAACGAAACCCTGATGAATGGCATGCTCAGTGCCCTGCTGTTTGCTGGTGCCCTGCATGTGAATCTGGAGGAACTGGCAAAGCAGAAGTGGGTGGTTGCCGTGCTCGCCAGTGTCGGTGTGGTCGCCTCAACTTTTATGGTCGGCTTCGCTGCCTGGTACCTGTTTGGATGGCTGGGGCTGGACATACCGCTGATTTACTGCCTGTTATTCGGCTCGCTCATTGCCCCCACCGACCCCATTGCCGTGCTGTCCATCCTCAAAAGTGTTGGCGCTCCCAAATCGCTGGAAACCAAGATTGCCGGTGAATCCCTGTTCAATGACGGGGTGGCTGTCGTGGTGTTTCTGGTCCTGCTCGGCTTTGTCGGCAGCGGTCATGGCGACAGCAGTGCGGAACTGAGCCTCGGCTCGGTGCTGACCCTGTTTGCCACCGAAGCCATCGGCGGGGCCGTCTTCGGCTTTTTGATCGGGTATGTCACCTACCGGATGCTGGCCAGCATCGACAACTATCAGGCTGAGGTGCTGCTGACCCTGGCACTGGTACTCGGTGGCTATTCTGCCGCCATGGCCATGCACATTTCCGGCCCCATTGCCGTTGTGGTGGCCGGACTCCTGATCGGGAATACCGGACGCCAGTTCGCCATGTCGGCAAAAACACGCGATCATCTGGATACCTTCTGGGAGCTGGTGGATGAAATCCTCAATGCCGTCCTGTTCGTACTGATCGGACTTGAAGTCCTGATTCTGACGTTCCAGCCCCAATACCTGTGGGCCGGTCTGATCATGATCCCCGTCTCCCTGCTGGTACGCTTTATTTCAGTCGGTATTCCGGTCACGCTCCTGAAACAGACCCGCAGTTTCAGCCCGCGTGTGGTACGCATTCTGACCTGGGGCGGCCTGCGTGGCGGTATTTCCATTGCATTGGCCCTGTCCCTGCCTCCCGGCAGCGAACGCGAAGCCATTCTGGTCATCACCTATGTGATTGTGGTGTTCTCGATTGTGGTTCAGGGGCTGACGGTTGGCAAGCTGGTCAGCAAGGGTAGCTGATCGGGATCAGGGGAACCTGACGGACAAAGAAAAGCCCGCCGGTTTGCGGGCTTTGAAATCCGAATATGGATTTCAGGTACAGCCGGTTTTTACCAGCTGATGGTCACACGCTTGCGCCCGAAGCGCAGCGCCTTGCGACGATCCTTACCCATGTAAATATCGATTTTTTTCTCCCAGCGCCGGTGCATCTTGTCCAGCACTTCAAATTCACCATCCATGCCACTGATCCTGACCTTGTCGCGGTGCTTCAGGCCATAAAAATTCAGCAGATCGCGGGAGACGGCAATGGCCTTCATTCCCGGCTTCAGTTCATCTCCCCAGGCTGCTACATTGGGATCATCATCCGTCTGCGCGGGAAGGGAGTTGTATGCGGTCGCATCTACTCTGAGACTTTGGCCCGCTTTTCCTCCTGCCAGCGCTGGTGATGCACAAAAGCCCACCAGTACCAGCAGGACAAAAAAACGAAAGCTCCTGTTCATGAGAGTAACCTCAAAACGTTGTTAAATAGATGGAGCGAACATTAACAGATCATAAGTACCTGATAAACCACCGTTCCTACCAATTTTTGAATCATGGTACATGCTTGATAATTATCAACGGAACTTATTTTCAGGTTCTAAAAGATGCCATATCCACCCAGAAAGTAATGATTTTTACAGAATCATTCCCTCCCTGTTGCCCGCTCATCCCGTTTACCATGCAGCAGGGATTGATCGATTTTTTCTAAACATTCATAAAATTTATAATTATATATAGATCATATTAATTGATATGTCCGTCAAATACGATTGCGAACTGATCAATAATCAAGCTGCTCAATCTTGATACCCACACAAACGGGGGCATCAGCGGGTATTTTGCCCCGACTCTGTTAAAATCTGCTCCGAACCATCATCCCAACCACGATCACAGGCTATCACCCATGCCGCGACTGCTACTCAGCACCCTGAACGCCCGCTACAGCCATGCCTCACTCGGGCTGCGTTACCTGTACGCCAATCTGGGGGAAATTCAGCCTTTGGCTGCGATTCAGGAATTCACCATCAGCATGCGTGCCCTGGATATTGCCGAACAGCTGTTGGCTGAAAAACCCGACATTATCGGTTTTGGTGTTTATATCTGGAATGCACAGGAAACCCTGCAAGTGGTGGAAGTGCTGAAAACCCTGGCCCCGGAGTGCATCATCATTCTCGGTGGCCCGGAAGTCAGTTACGAAACCGAAGTTCAGCCTCTTACGGCACTGGCGGATTATGTTATTACCGGTCCCGGTGAAACCAGTCTGTACCGGCTCTGTACCGAACTGCTGGCAGGCCGGCAACCGCAGCAGAGAATGATTGCGGGTGAAACCGTCGCCCTGGCACAGCTTAACTTTCCCTATGCCTTTTACACGGCGCACGACATCCGACACCGGGTCATCTATGTGGAAGCCTCACGCGGCTGCCCGTTCAAATGCGAATTCTGCCTGTCCGCCCTCGACAAAACCGCTTACCCCTTTGAGCTGGAAGCCTTTCTGGAACAGATGGAACAACTGTGGCAACGCGGGTTGCGCCAGTTCAAGTTTGTGGACCGCACCTTCAACCTGAAAATTACCACAACCCTGAAGATACTGGACTTTTTCCTGGAACGGCTGGATCAGGCTACCTTTCTGCACTTTGAACTGATTCCTGACCACCTGCCCGAGGTGCTGCGGGAACGTATCCGGCGTTTTCCTCCCGGCAGCCTGCAATTTGAGATCGGCATCCAGACCTTCAACCCAAACGTCCAGTCATTAATCAGTCGTCGCCAGGACCACGCCAAAACCGTAGCCAATCTGCACTGGCTGCGTGAGGAAACTCAGGTTCACCTGCATACTGACCTGATTTTCGGACTGCCGGGTGAGGATCTGGACAGTTTTGCCCAGGGCTTTGACCAGCTGGTCCGTCTGCGCCCGCATGAAATCCAGCTTGGCATCCTCAAGCGCCTGCGCGGTACACCGATCATCCGCCACACCGAGGCTTTTGGCATGTGCTACAACCCGAGGCCCCCCTACAATATCCTGCGCACGGATCGTATTGACTTCAACACCCTGCAGCAGATGAACCGTTTTGCACGTTACTGGGACCTGATCGGTAATTCCGGGCGTTTTGAGCAAACCCTGCCCCTGTTGCTGGAAAACAGCCCATTCCAGCGTTTCCGGGCACTGAGCCTGTGGCTCTATCAGCAAACCGGACAAACCCACAAGATTGCCCTGCCCCGTCTGTTTCAGCTGGTGCATCAGGCCGGTATCGAACAACTGGGCCTTGAGGCTGGCAAACTGACCCGTGCCATGACAGCAGACTATTCACTGACAGGTCAGAAAGGCCCGATTCCATTCACCAACCCGGCATCATCACAGCCAGCCCAAGCCCGGCCCGAAACACCGGCGACAGCCAGTCCCTTGCCATCCCGGCCCTCAAGCCAGCCCCGGAACCCGCGCCAGCAACGCCACCTGCGGGCTCAATAACCGGAAGAAGTGAATACGATAGTGCCTTCATTTCACGCTGCCCGTATCCGCCCTGAGATACTGACGTATGACCGTCGCCATTTCATCCGGGGTTTCACCATGCTGCAGTTTCTGCTGCAGCCGTCCCTGCCGGTCAATCACGTAAGTCACGGAAGAGTGATCCATGGAGTAATTCAGGGCTGAATCCGGAGTCTCAACCTTGCGGTACAGTACGCCATACTGTGCAGCGACCCGGGCAATCTGTTCCGGCGTTCCAGATAGTCCACGCAGTCGGGTATGGAAAAAGCGTGCATAGGCATCTGCCTTCTCAGGGGTATCCCGCTCCGGATCAATCGTGATAAACACGCCCTGCACCTGTTCCAGCTCCTCGGGCGTCAAACGGTCAAAGGCAACCTTCAGATTACCCAGACTGGTCGGACAGATATCAGGGCAGGAAGTGAAACCGAAATAGAGCAGCACCACCTTGCCACGTAGGTCAGCCAGTCCGAACTTCCCGCTGCTGCTCTCAAGTTCAAAATCCCCGCCACGCCCGGAAACAGTGGCGCTGTTTTCAATCGTGGCAGAGCGTTGCCAGGTCTGCCAGCTCCAGGCCAGCCCGATACCACCGGCAAAGGCCAGCATCAGCAATAAAGGATACAGCAGGTTGTTACGGTTTTTTTTCACAACATTTTCATGGCTTTCATCAGAATGGCCAGCTCCCATAGACGGTTTCCCTGTGTGGAGGAAAAATAAACATGCGACCGTATCGGATTAAACTTTTTCTTGTGCGATACATTGCCCTGAAATGGATACAGGTTGTTCAGCCTGCGATAGGCATACCGGAGTGCTTTCATGGTGAATTCATTGTGCCGGAAATGTCGACGCAGCACGAACAGGGGCATCAGCCCAAGGGAAACCCGCTGACAGCCTTCCGCTTCAAATACCCGGATGGCTTCCAGAATGATAAAGGCGCTGGTTCCATTGGGAGCCTGGGCCGTAATGCGATCAAAATTATGGTAATAACCGATAATGTGCTCATCCTGATAGACGGGATCAAAAATCGCCAGCCCGATCAAGCGGCCCTGCTGTCTGGCCCAGAAATAACGCACATCCTTTTCCTGCCGGGGAACAAACGGACGAGTCAGCAGCAACAGTTCCCTGTCACCCTTATCCTGAATCCATTCCGCCGACAGGGCGCTGATCTCGGTCATGTCACAAGCCGACAGCGGAACTTCCTCTACCCTGACTCCCTCACGCTCACACTTGTTGCGCCACTGGCGCAGTTTGGCGCGCTCCTTGCCTGCCAGTTCAAACGGAATGGGTAAATCCCCGATCTGTCCGAAATGATTCACTTCATAACCCAGCGTTTCCATAATGCCGCCGGTTACGGCAGAACACTGAAGTACCACCACGCGCTGATACCGGGCAATAAAACGTTCCAGCATACCCTGCACCTGGTCCGGTGCACAAAGCGGGTCAGCCAGAACAATCCTGCGTCCCAGCGGTGCATACAACCAGTGATGAAAATCCAGATAGGCAATATAGCCAATCCCCGGTTCCAAGTAATGGCTCAATCCCTGTTGCAGGGTTGAGTACGCCAGACAACCCGTACCATAACGCTGCAGATACGGCATCAGCTCGGCATGAGGGACGGGTTGCTCGTTATTGCGCCTGAAAAACATTACTCTGACTGCCCCGGTACGGCAAAAGCGCCAACAGTAGCCGCATCCACGGCTTCAGGCAAGACCCGCAGATGCAGCCGCTGTCCGTCACCGGGTCAGGTTCAGGATTTCTTTTTCATCGAGTCGCTCAATTCGGAGACTTTTTTCTTGGCGCTATCCACCGCATCTTCAACATTATCCTCAATCTCGTCAGCCAGCTTTCCGGCCTTCTCCTTCCACTCCCCGGCAGTTTCCTTGACTTCTTCGGTCAGCTCTTCGGTTGTTTCAACGACCTCTGCCTTGAAATCGTCAATGTTCTGACTCGCCCGCTCACTCAGGTCCGTACTGGCTGTCGCCACTTCAGCCGGCGTTGCGGTATTGATACCCAGCACTTTGTATAAGGCACAAAAACTGAACACACCGGTCCCCAGCACGATCAAGCCCAGCAAAGCCAGCCAGAAGCTCTTGAACAAGCCGATCACCAGCAGGACAAGACCAACCGCAATACGGATGTTTTTATCGTTACGCCCGACATTCCGCTCCAGAGTCATCTCAACCCTCCTTAAAATAAAAAATATTAATATAACATAGACCACAATCGCCTTTCACAAAGAGTCGCAGCCATCGCCCATCCAATCCTAACAGAAACCGGCAGACAACCGGGCTTATCCCCTGAAGTTACTCAGGAAGGTTGAACCAACCTGTACCCTGGTGCAACTCTAGTGGCAGCCTGAGTCCAGAGCATCAGGAAAGTTCCAGGCCCACCCTGAGACAGACACCCGACTCCTGTGGCAACAGGCAGTTGCCAATCAAGAGTACAATAGCAGGCAGTTTTTGGCAGAAAAAAATTGTAACAGATGATGAACTTGTTCCGCATCTGTTACAACTAATAAAGCGTGGATACGAATTGACAATTACTAATGGCGATTTTTAGTCGAAAGAAATCTCATTAGGGCGAAAAAATGAGAACAGGCACTTTTCTGAATTTTTCATGACCTGACAACATCCATACTTTATCAGGAACATAATACAGTGCACTATTTATTTGGCAGAACCGGAAGCAATGAAAACACACGGTAAAACCACCCAAATCAATCATAACTTTCATATACTTATCATTGAAAGCGATGATTATTTTTCTACCAAACTGGTTACAGCACTGTCTGCATATTACCAGACATCCACACTGGATGAAATAAAAAATTTACCGACTCTACTCTCCAGACAAAGCATAAGTCTGATTATCCTTAACGAGGATAGCTGTGAGGATGCAACCTTTAAGTGGCTGGAATGGCTGACAGCCAACAGAACAGAAGTCCCGGTCATATTAATTTCAGAAAAGAATACTTCGATTCACAGGGTTCGCGTACTGGAAGCCGGTGCCCGTGATTATCTGTCCAAACCTTTTGAAATAATGGAATTGCTGCTAAGAGCAAAAAACATTCTGCGTGATACCGGTCATCCGGAGGTCAGAAAAAGCCTCTTCAATCCGGAGCGACGGCTTTTTATCAGGGATGAAATAAAAATCAAACTGACCATCACTGAAACAAAGTTATTACAATTCCTCTACCAGAACTCGGGCAAGATCATTTCCCGTGATGCCATTTCAGAAGCACTCCGGGGAGACCAGCACCATCCACTGGATCGGAGTATTGATGTTCATGTCAGTCGCCTCCGGAATAAAATTGAGGCCAACCCGACCATGCCGAAACTGCTGAACACCGTATGGGGTAAAGGCTATCGCTTTATCAAGCCTGATTAGCAGTCCTTGTGATAAATTTTACTGTCTTAAGATAGACTGAAAATATGATTGTTACTAACTTTACACCAAAGCCATTGAAAAGCATGGACACTTTGGTACATTGACCCCAGTGTCCGGGGCTGGATTCAGGGCTGATCAGACACAGGGCACAACACAATTCCAGACTAAAATCATACAATAGAGACCTGATAGGCATGAACATCCGCGAGTCTGTACTCCCGTGCATTCTTTTATGCTTTTGCAGCATGAATACCACGAATGCCACCGCCCAGAACAACCCGGAACTACTGAGGCAAATCACTTACGACAATAATAATCATACCACATACACCTTTCAGCACTATATTGAAATCTCGGATTTTCTGCGTGACGTGCTGTCTGACAACTATGATTATGTACGACTGAAATCCATGGTCACCAAAGTCTGGAAGCGCCAGTCCGGCAAAAACCGCCTGGAAGTGATGCGAACCCGTCGCTGACAGGGTGATCCGACTGTGCTTTAATCTGCGCCCTTTGCCGCACGGATTAAAGAACCATGCAAACCGGACACCACCGTCCAATCCGCAGTTTTGTATTACGACAGGGACGCCTCACCAAAGCCCAGGAACATGCCCTGACCCACTATTGGGAGCTGTATGGCATTGATATTCCCGAACATGCTCTGAACGGAGTGGCGTTGTTTGGCAACACCGCGCCGGTGACACTCGAAATCGGTTTCGGTAACGGCGAGTCGCTGTTGCAGATGGCGCAGAACCAGCCTGAACATAATTTCATCGGCATTGAAGTTCATGCACCGGGCGTCGGGCACTTGCTGTCCCGTATTCACGAGCTGCAGCTTGACAACCTGAAAGTCATGCATACCGATGCCGTTGAGGTACTGAAAAAACATCTGGTGCCAGCCAGCCTGCAGCGCATACTGATTTATTTTCCGGACCCTTGGCATAAAAAGCGCCATAACAAGCGCCGCCTGATCCAGCCGGAACGGGTCGGGTTACTGGGCAACCTGCTCGAAACAGGTGGCCTGCTGCATCTGGCTACTGATTGGGAGGACTACGCCCAGCACATGGCAGAGGTCATGCAGGCCAGCCCCCTGTTCCAGAGTCAGGCCCCGGATGGCACAGCCTTTGTGCCCCGACCGGATTTCCGTCCGCTGACCAAGTTTGAACAGCGTGGCCTGAAGCTCGGACACGGCGTCTGGGACCTGCTTTACCAGAGGCTGTAAAGCAGGGACAGCACCAGGCTGAAGCCCAGCCACATCAGCAAAGTCAGGGGCACCCCGAGGCGAACAAAATCCCCGAAAGTGTAGTTGCCGGCACTCATGATCAACAGGTTGGTCTTGTAAGCCATCGGGGTTGCAAAGCTCATATTGACACCGAACAACACCCCGAGCACAAAGGGTTCCGGATCCAGCTGCAGGCTGGTGGCAATCTTGATGGCAATCGGCGTCCCGATCACGGCAGCAGCATTATTGGATACCACATTGGTGAAAATGGCCATGAGCAGAATCAGGCCGGAGAGCACCACAGCCGCCGGCGCTCCCCCGACCAGACCCACGAAGGACTGTGCCAGAAAATCACTGGCTCCGGTCGCCGTCATGGCCTGACCCAGCGCCAGGCTGGAAACCACGATCATGACTACCGAAACATTCAGGGCACGCGAGACATCGTGCCAGTTGAGGCAGCCACAGACCAGCAACGCCAGTACGCCCAGGGTCGCGCTGATGGAAATGGGCATGAGGCCACTGGCTGCCGTCAGCACCACCAGTGCCATGACCAGCAGAGCCAACGGTGCCTTGCGGGAGCGGGGTATTTCAATACGGGTATCCAGCACCATGAACTCATGGCGTGACTTCAGGGCGGCAATATGTTTGTGTGTTCCCTGTGCCAGCAGAATATCACCATGGCGCAGGCGAAAATTTCCCAGACCCTTGGGCATCTCGCGGATCTGTTCTCCTCCCCGGTGAACCGCCAGCGCTACCATATTATAGGTTTCGATGAAGTGCGTTGACTGCAGGGTCCGGCCCAGCAACGGGGAACGCTGATCCACAATAATCTCGATCACGCGCTGATCATTGCTCTCCAGCGGATTCGATTCATCCACCCGATGGCTGCCGGCATACAGTGTTGCATCAATGGCATTCTCGAAGAACTTCAGGTTCTCCGGCGTATCATGAACCAGCAGGCGATCACCTTCCCGTACCACCGCATCCGGCAGCGGCAGGATCAGGGCAGTACTGGAACGGCGAATCTTGTCAATGGCCAGCCTGCCATCCGTAGCCTCTGCCAAGTCTGCAACCGACTTGCCGACAGCCCAGCTGCCTTCGGGGATCACCAGATGCGCCGTAAAAACCCGGCTGGATGAATCACCCATGGGAATATCGCGCCGGGGCAGGATCAAAGGAGCGAAAACCCACAGAAACGCGATACCAACCAGCCCCACAATGGCCGCAGGCAGGAAGAAGTCAAACATGCCGATGCGTCCCAGCCCCTGCTGTCCCGCCACACTGACCACCAGCAGGTTGGTGGACGTCCCGATGGTAGTGCTCATGCCACCCAGCAGGCTGGCGAACCCCATCGGCATCAGCAGTGTTGAAGGACTGCTTTTGGTCTTCAGCGCCACACTGACCAGAATCGGAATCAGCAGGACGACAATCGGGGTGTTGTTGATAAAAGCGCTCAGGATGCCGGTCAGAATCAGCGTGGCCAGAAAGGACAGATGGGGGCTGGTACGCCAGGAGCGCGCCAGCAGGTTCCCGATCGGCTCCAGAGCACCGGTCTTGACCAACGCGGCACCGATAATCATCAGGGCACAGACCGCCACCAGAGCCTCATGACCGAAACCGTAAAAAAATGACTCCGGGTTCAGATAGCTGCCATCGGCCAGCTGATAGGGATAAAGGGCAAATCCCCCCGTCAGCAGGCACAGCACGACCAGTGAAGAAGTCTGCAACGGAATCCGCTCACGGGTGAACAGGATCAGGGCAAACAGCGTCAGAAGCAGCACGGCAAGCGCATGGGGGTTGATCATCATCCACATCTCCTAAGCTCGGGGCCTGAATTCGCACTATTTTTAGACATCATGCCAACACAGGCAAGCTTGACAAATTCAGGATTGCCCTCTTACCCCCTGCACCATTATGCATTACAATTTGCACGCTTCACGTGCAGCTAAGGGTTCCAAATCAAACGCCAGACAATTATTATTGCCGCCTTTGCCAGAAAACCTTGCACTGACAACACAAAGAAAGCGTATTGAACAGCTTGGCAGTGTCCCACATCGGGGGCGTTTCCGCCAATACTGTCCTACGGGATCAGGAGCAGTGACCGCAAGGTTATTGCATTTACATGAGATTTTGAATAATGACTGACTTAAGCAAATACCGGAATATAGGTATCTTCGCCCACGTTGATGCGGGCAAAACCACGACAACCGAGCGCATCCTGAAACTGACCGGCAAGATCCACAAGCTCGGCGAAGTGCACGAGGGTGAATCTACCATGGACTTCATGGAGCAGGAAGCCGAGCGCGGTATTACCATTCAGTCCGCTGCCACCACAGCTTTCTGGAAGGATCATCGCTTCAACATCATCGATACCCCTGGACACGTCGACTTTACCATCGAGGTCTACCGCTCGCTGAAGGTACTGGATGGCGGCATCGGCGTTTTCTGCGGTTCCGGTGGCGTGGAACCCCAGTCCGAGACCAACTGGCGCTATGCCAACGAATCCGGCGTCGCCCGTCTGGTCTATGTCAACAAGCTGGACCGTATCGGGGCCGACTACTACAACGTCGTCGATCAGGTAAAGAACGTTCTGGGTGCCAAACCGCTGGTTATGGTACTGCCTATCGGCTTCGAAGACAGCTTCGTGGGCGTGGTGGACCTCCTGACCCGCAAAGCCTGGGTCTGGGATGACTCCGGGGACCCGCTCAACTACACCATTCAGGACCCGCCGGCAGACATGGCCGGGAAGGTTGAGGAATGGCGCAGCAAGCTGATCGAAACCGCCGTCGAGCAGGATGATGAGCTGATGATGATGTATCTGGAAGGTGAAGAACCCTCCATTGATGACCTCAAGCGCTGCATCCGCAAGGGGACCATTGCCCTTGACTTCTTCCCCACCTACGCCGGCTCATCTTTCAAGAACAAGGGCGTGCAGCTGATTCTGGATGGCGTGGTGGATTACCTGCCATCACCTACCGAAGTCGAGCCACAGCCGGAAGTTGATCTGGAAGGCAACGAGACCGGCAAGTTCGCCATTGTCGACCCCAGCGGTCCGGTGCGTGCACTGGTATTCAAGATCATGGATGACCGTTTCGGTGCCCTGAACTTCGTGCGGGTCTATTCCGGCAGGCTGAAGAAAGGCGATACCCTGCTCAACACCTTTACCGGCAAGAATGAACGTGTCGGTCGCATGGTGGAAATGCATGCCAATGACCGCACTGAAATCGAGTCGGCCCAGGCCGGTGACATTGTAGCCCTGATCGGCCTGAAAAACGTCCAGACCGGCCACACGCTGGCTGACCCGGATCACCCGGCCACGCTGGAGCCAATGGTATTCCCGGACCCGGTCATCTCCATCGCCATTGCCCCCAAAAACAAGGGTGCTGCCGAGAAGCTGGGTGTGGCCCTGAGCAAGATGGTGCAGGAAGACCCGTCTTTCCGCATGGAAACCGATCAGGAAACCAACGAAACCATCCTCAAGGGCATGGGCGAACTGCATCTGGATATCAAGGTTGACATCCTGCGCCGCACCCATGGCATTGATGTGGAAGTGGGCAAGCCACAGGTTGCCTACCGTGAGTCCATCACCATGCCGGTAGAAGACAGCTATACCCACAAGAAGCAGTCTGGTGGTTCCGGTCAGTATGGTAAGGTCGACTACACCATCGAACCCAACGAGCCGGGTGCCGGTTTTGCCTTTGAGTCCGTGGTAGTCGGCGGTAACGTACCGCGTGAATTCTGGCCCGCCATCGAGAAAGGCTTCCGTGAGAGCATGGAAAAAGGTGTACTGGCCGGTTATCCCATGGTCGATGTCAAGGTCACACTGCGCGATGGTGCTTTCCACGCGGTCGACTCTTCGGCAATTGCCTTTGAAATTGCTGCCAAGGGTGCTTATCGTCAGTCCATCCCCAAGGCCGGTCCGCAGATTCTGGAGCCGATCATGAAGGTTGACGTTTTTGTCCCTGATGACTACGTTGGCGACGTGATCGGTGACCTGAACCGTCGCCGTGCCATGGTCAAGTCCCAGGATCGTGCCCCCATCGGTGTCCGCATCAAGGCCGAAGCCCCGCTGAGCGAAATGTTCGGCTATATCGGCGACCTGCGCACCATGACCTCCGGGCGTGGCCAGTTCTCCATGGAGTTCTCGCATTACTCACCGTGTCCGAAAAACGTGGCCGATCAGGTCATCAAGGAAGCGGCTGAACGCAAGAAAGCCCAGCAGGGCTGATCACCCGGTACCCGGACCAAAAACTTTTACTCCAGACCCCGCCCTGTGCGGGGTTTTTTCTGCAACAGCCGACCGCATCCATAGCGTTGGAGGATTGCAGTCAGGTCCCTAATTAGGCTATAACGACCAAATGTCGACAATGACCTGAAAAAACCGAGGAATTTAGTAGCATGAGTGACAAAATTCAGGTTGGCAATCTCAAAGTGTCAACACTTTTGCATAATTTCGTCAACCAGGAAGCCCTGCCCGGTACTGGCGTGAGTCCTGAAACCTTCTGGGCCGGACTGGACCGGATTGTGCATGAACTGGCACCCCGTAACCGTGAGCTGCTGGCTATCCGCGACCGGATGCAGGCGCAGATTGACGACTGGCACCGCCAGCACGGAAAAAACGTCGACTTCGCCAGCTACAAGGCGTTCCTGCAGGACATCGGTTATCTGCTGCCACCCGGTGAGGGTTTTCAGGTTGATACCACGGGTGTTGATGAAGAGCTGAGCACCATGGCCGGACCACAGCTGGTGGTGCCGGTCATGAACGCCCGTTTTGCCCTCAATGCCGCCAATGCCCGCTGGGGCAGCCTGTATGATGCCCTGTATGGCACCGATGCCCTGCCACAGACCGACGGTGCAACCATTGAGGCCCGATACAACCCGGTACGCGGTCAGAAGGTCATCGCCTTTGCACGTGAATTTCTGGATCAGGCAGCCCCGCTGGCCAGTGGCTCCCACAAAAATGCCACCGCCTACCACATGACGGCAGGCGCGCTTTCTGTCAGCCTGAACAATGGCAGTACCACTGCACTGGCCACGCCGGATCAATTCGCCGGCTACCAGGGGGACAGCACCAACCCGTCCGCCATCCTGCTGCAGAACAACCAGTTGCACTTTGAAATTCAGATCAACCGTCAGGGCCAGGTTGGTGCCAGTGATGCCGCCGGTGTGAATGACATCCTGATGGAAGCGGCCATCAGCACCATTATGGACTGTGAGGATTCAGTGGCCGCCGTGGATGCCGCCGACAAGACCCACATCTACCGCAACTGGCTCGGCCTGATGAAAGGCGACCTTCGGGAAGAGGTCAGCAAAAACGGCAAGACCTTCGTGCGCCGCATGAACCCGGATCGCAGCTATACCGCCCCGGACGGCTCGGAACGGGTCCTGCACGGACGCAGCCTGCTGTTTGTGCGCAATGTCGGGCACCTGATGACCAACCCGGCCATTCTTGACCGTGACGGCAATGAAATCCCCGAAGGCATTATGGACGGCATGCTGACTGCCATGATCGCCATGCACAACCTCAAGGGCAATACCAGCGCCATCAATTCGCGCCGGGGCTCGGTCTATATCGTCAAACCCAAGATGCACGGCCCGGAGGAAGTCGCTTTTACCAACACCCTGTTTGCACAGATTGAAGCAGCACTGGACCTGCCACGCCATACCCTGAAGGTCGGTATTATGGACGAGGAACGCCGCACCAGTATCAACCTGCAGGAATGTATCCGCGCCGCCAGAGAGCGTGTGGTCTTCATCAATACCGGCTTCCTGGATCGTACCGGCGATGAAATCCACACCGCCATGGAGGCAGGACCGATGATCCGTAAGGGCGACATGAAAAATGCTGCCTGGATCAAGGCTTATGAAGACAATAATGTTGATGTCGGCCTGCGCTGCGGCCTGCAGGGCCATGCCCAGATTGGCAAGGGGATGTGGGCCATGCCGGACCGCATGGCTGACATGCTGGCCCAGAAAATTGCCCATCCGCTGGCGGGTGCCAATACCGCCTGGGTGCCATCTCCGACGGCTGCCACCCTGCATGCCCTGCATTATCACAAGGTCAATGTGCGTGCACGTCAGGATGAGCTCAGAAACCGCACGCCTGCCGATGTGGATGCCATTCTCACCATTCCGGTGGCACGGCATCCGGACTGGTCGGAAGCCGATATTCGTCAGGAGCTGGAAAACAACGCACAGGGCATCCTGGGCTATGTGGTACGCTGGATCAATCAGGGCGTGGGCTGCTCCAAAGTGCCGGATATCAATGACGTGGGCCTGATGGAGGACCGTGCCACCCTGCGCATTTCCAGTCAGCACATGGCCAACTGGCTGCATCATGGCATCTGCACGGAAGCCCAGATTATGGACGCTTTGAAGCGCATGGCCGTCAAAGTGGATGCACAGAATGCCGGTGATCCGGGCTATACCCCGCTGGCAAAGGATTTTGATAAAAGTGTGGCCTTCAGGGCAGCCTGTGATCTGGTCTTCAAGGGCCGGGACCAACCGAACGGCTATACCGAACCGCTGCTGCACAAATACCGCCAAGAAGCCAAAGTTGCCCTGTTTTTCTGATCAGGCAGCAGCCTGAACCCTTATCACAATCACCCTGGCAGGCTTGATGTACCGATGTGCCCTTCCCGTATCAGGGAAGGGCTATCATCCCGCATAAAGCAGCAGCGATTCCAATACCCGACCAAACATCCGACAACAAACTGCCGAATATCACTGCCGACTGGCTGCCAGCATCGTCCCCAGAAACTGCCGCTCCGCCCGCGTCAGTTCACCATGCGCAATCCAGTCATCCAGCAGCTCAGACATGTCTTCATCTCCGGCCTGCTGCCCAACCCAGCGTACTGCCACTTTCTGCAACACAGCAGTCGCCATGCCATAGCGCTGCAAGCGGCGCTCAAGACCGAGCAGAACACCGGGCATTTCAGCCACAGACATATCCGGAAGCTGTTGCAACAGCTGCTCAAACCCCATGACATCCCCCTGCTCCAGGTATTGGAAACCCGCCTGCAGCAGCAACACCGGCTGTCCGGTCTGCAGCAGCTGCCGAGCCTGATCCGGTGCCAGCTCCCGGTATAAAACGAACAGCTGCTGCCCCAATACCGGCCTGTCCTGCAGCTGCAACAACAACCCGGCGAGGGTTTCCCGTACACTGACGGCAAAAACATCCTCGGTATCCGTACTCACGCGCAGACTGCTCCAGTCCAGCCACTGCCGCACCACCATCAGGGCCGCCGGTACCGACTCAATCGCCCCCATTGCGGCCAGCACCTGATCCGCCCGCACACCATACCCGGATTGCAGCTCCAGCTCCGTCAGCACGGTCCACAGCAGACCGGCCAGCCGGGGCTCACCCGATTGTGCCAGCCAGTCCAGCAGTACTGAAAACGTAGCCTCGGTCAGATCGGCATAAACCAGGGCCTCTGCCAGCTGTGCCAGACAGGCATCACAAGCGGCAAAATGCACCGGATTCAGGGCCTGCAGGCGCTCTAGATGAGACAACAACCCGGTTATCTCGTGCTGATCCACCTGCACCGTCTTCCCGTTCGTACCGGCAGCAGGCTCAGCCGCCACCTTGACCGGGGATTCGACGGGTACTGCTGCCAGTATTGCTGCCGGGGTGGTATTTTCCGGCTCCACCACCGGCTCCACAGCGGATGGCACCGGTACAGTCTCTGTGGCTCGGGCCGGTATTGCCGGGGCGCTGGCACTTGTCGCCGGATTTTCAGTCACAGCCCCTGACCTGTCCTGCCCATCATCAACATCTGATACCAATGTTAAAACAGTCGGTACATCCGGCGACGGAGCGGCAAGCCATATCCATGTCAGCACCAGAAGTACAAACAGTCCACTCCCCGGCCATATCAGACGCATGCCAGACTCCGATCCACAACAGGTATCAGCGGGAAAACCGGGTGCCGCGCCATTGCTGCGCAGAACCATTGGCACTGAAGTCATAACTGCCACCGAATACCTTACCCAGTGCGATACTGTTGCCCTGACAAGTGGAAGATTTATACATGCTGATGTGAATATGGGCATAGGCACCGTTCACGGCTGAAGGGGCATTGACCTTACCCAGCAATTGTCCCTGCCTGATACTGGATCCCATACCCAATCCATCCTGCAGGGAAAGATGCCCGAGCATGACCGATTGTGCACCGTTTTCGGCACTTTTATCCAGTGCCAGACAGACCACATCCACATTCAGCCCCAGACTCATCCCCTCCCAGAGAATCTTGCCCGCTGCCGGGGCCAGTACCGACTGGCCGGTCGAGGTCTCGGCTGTGGACATCAGGCAGCCACTGCTGCCATCCGCAGAGTCCGGATCAATACTCAAATCCAGCGAGTATTTCAGGCTGCCGTTATGGGTAATGCTGCCGGTGTTGTAACCCTGACAAACCGTCCAGGTCTGGCCTGACCTGAAAGGAAACAGGAAACTGCGGCTGGAAACAACACTGGGCGTAAAGGTCAGCCGAAGCCTGTAAGCTCCGGTTCCCGAGCTGCTGCGATGGCGCACGGAAACCAGATAGGTGCCGGCATTCAGGGTACGGACAATACGGAAATTATTACCCGCCCCGGCATCATTATTGGCCGCCAGCACTTTACCACCGGCAGCATGCAAACGCCCGAAGGTATCGGTACTGCCCGTGGTCGTCAGTATCAGCCGGCCCTTCCGTGCCAGCGTGAAACGGAAATAATCCAGATCGCCGGCCTTTTCAATATTACCGGCCACAATCACTGAATCATTCGTCAATTCAACAGTACTGGCCGCTGCAACCGTATTGCCGTGATCATCAGCACTGACCACTGCTGCCTTGAACATGGCACGCAGTGTATACTCACCGGTACCGGCATTACGGTAATAACGCACGGCAACGTAATAATCACCCGCTGCAGGTACCTGATAGCGCAGACGAAAGTTTTTTCCATCCGTACTGGCTGCACCGTCATTACTGCGTTTCAATACCTTGCCGGAAGCATCAAACAGCACGCCATAAGTGTCCGTACTGCCACGGGTGATTACCGTGAGCAGGCCCTTTTTGCGTACCCGGAACCTGAAATAATCAACATCTTTGCGTGCTTCAATGGTTCCGGAAATATTTTTACCCAAAGCAGCCGGTGTAGCGGCAGCCACCGAATTACCATGATCATCGCCTGCTGCCTGCAGCCTGTTAACACCGATAAAAAAGCTGCCCCAGAATACGGCGATTAAAGCAAGGTATTTATAAAAGCTGATTGACACGCAGTAGTCCCTCCTTGATCCGGGGCAGCCATCGTTTAAATCCGCCCGAAAATAACTGAAACACGGCTATAGAATCCGCATTATAACGTGCACATGTTTTCTTTTTCCATGACGGTAGCAAACAAGGGCTGCCAGCATCGTTAATCAGGACACAGGATCACAACCCGGTTGCAGGCTTCCGGGCGCGGTATTGACCCAACATGACCACCTGCCCGTCCAATGCCGTTAAGTTAAGAAGAATTGAGCGAGTTTCAAGCAAAAGCTTCTCTCCACAAACACCGCAAATCAATAACTTGAGTGAGCTGGCAAAGTGGCTAAATCTCTTAACTTAACGGCATTGCCTGCCCGTCTGGAGCAGACTCAGTCCTTGTGTCCATGGAAACGGTAGTGTTTGTTTCGGATTGTGGCAGAATGGTATTGTTACCTATCCAAGCCATGGAGGATGGCCACATGAAACTTAAAATTGACGTCGATGTGTCACCCGAAGAATTGCGCCGTCTGATGGGGCTGCCGGATGTACAGGAATTCAACCGCGAAATCATGGACCAGATGCTCAAGCGCATGCAGGATGGTATGGTCGGCTACGACCCGATGGCCTTTTTCAAGACCGGCATTCTCAGTCCGGGCATGAGCGGCACAGACGCTTTCAAACCCTGGATCGACGCCTTCCGCAATCTGGCCAGTGTGGCCAATACCGGACGGGATACCAACAGTACAAAATCCGACAGCTGAGCCATGGCCAGCAGTACCCATGAAGCCAGCGCCGATACGCGCAACGACAAGCTGCTGATCTACGTTGATGGTGAACTGCTGCCGAAGCAGGAGGCCAAAGTCTCGGTTTACGACGCCGGTTTCATGCTCGGAGACGGTATCTGGGAGGGCTTGCGCCTGTATAACGGCAAACTGGCCTTTCTGGAGGATCACCTCGACCGCCTGTACGAGGCCGCCCTGGCGCTGGATCTGGATATTGGCAAAAGTCGGGAACAGCTGACAACCGCCCTGTATGATACTGTCCATGCCAACGACATGCATCATGATGCTCACCTGCGCCTGATGGTGACACGCGGGCGCAAGGCGAAACCGTTTCAGGACCCGCGCCTGAGCCTGTTCGGCTCCACCCTGGTGATCATTGCCGAACACAGCAAGCCGGATGAGTCGGTACTGGAGCGCGGCATCCGCCTGCATACCGTGCCGAACCACCGCGGGCTGCCGCTGACCCAGGATGCCAAGCTCAACTCACACTCCAAACTCAACTGCATTCTGGCCCTGGTCCATGCGCTCAAGGCCGGAGCGGATGAAGCCCTGATGCTGGACCCGTTCGGATTCGTGAATACCACCAATGCCTGTAATTTCTTCATTGTGCGCAAGGGCGAGGTCTGGACCTCAACCGGGGATTACTGCATGAACGGGATTACCCGCGCCAGGGTGATCGACATCTGCCGGGAACAGGGCATCCCGGTCTGCCAGAAAAACTTCTCCCTGCTGGAAACCTGGAGTGCAGACGAGGCTTTTTTGACCGGTACGTTCGGTGCCCAGACCCCGGTATTCGAGATTGATGGCCGCTGTATCGGTGATGCCAGACCCGGTCCGGTTTTTCACCGCATCCGCCAGTGCTACAAAGACTGGATTGCCCGCGAGTGCCCTCCATCCTCATGACAACAGCCAGCCACCACGAGCCACCGATCATGAATCCCGTCTTCGCCATGTGGTCAGGGCCGCGCAACCTGTCTACCGCCATGATGCGTGCTTGGGAAAACCGCCCGGACAGCCGGGTATGGGATGAACCGTTCTACGCCGCCTATCTGGCCCGCACCGGACTTGAGCACCCCATGCGCGAGGCTATTATCGCCCACCATGAAACCGATCCGGCACGGGTGATCCGGGCCTGCAGCACCCCGTTCAGCGGTGGCGTGTTCTACCAGAAGCACATGACGCACCACATACTGCCCGACGACCCGCTGGAGTGGCTGGCGGGGCTGTCACACTGCTTTCTGCTGCGTGATCCGCAGGAAGTCCTGCTGTCCTACGCCCGCAAGCGGGAGCAGGTCACCCTGGATGACATCGGCCTGCCGCAGCAGCTGCGCCTGTACCACTGGGTCAAGCAGCATGTCGACCCTGACCCGCTGGTGGTGGATGCCGGGGAGTTCCTGCAACAACCGGAGGCCTGGCTGCGCCTGATGTGCGAACGCCTGAAAATTCCGTTTTACCCCGCCATGCTCAACTGGCCGGCCGGCCCGCGTGACAGCGATGGTATCTGGGCCAGCCACTGGTATGACGCCGTGTGGAAGTCCACCGGATTCAGCCCTGGACGTAAACGCAGCGGCACGCTGGATGCAGCAACCACCGCCGTCGGTCAGGCAGCCGAACCCCTCTACCGCGAACTCTGGTCGGTGCGCACACAACTGCCACCCGGCTGACCCCCTCCCGCCAATCAACCCAGTCCCATCTTGCCTGTGCTATGCTTGGCCGCGATTTTTGCGTTCCCGGCAGGTTTTCCATGATTGACGACAAAGTTGCACACCGCAATGTTGCGGTACTGGTAATGGCCCAGACCCTGTTCGGCGCCCAGATGCCCATGCTGATCATTTTCGGCGGGCTGGCCGGGTCTTTTCTGGCCGATAACCAGGCACTGGCCACGCTGCCGATCTCGGTCATGATGCTGATGACCATGATCATTGCAACCCCGATATCCCTGTTCATGGGGCGCTACGGACGCCGGGCCGGTTTTCTGGTCGGTATCAGCGCCGGAGCCATTGGCGGCCTGCTGGGGGCACTGGCCCTGTACGAGCGTGAGTTCTGGCTGCTGCTGGCAGCGGCCCTGTTTTCCGGCGTTTACCAATCCTGTCACGGATTTTACCGCTTTGCCGCTGCCGACACCGCATCAGATGCTTTTCGCCCCCGGGCCATTTCCTGGGTACTGGCCGGCGGGCTCGGGGCTGCCCTGCTGGGGCCGGAACTGGGTGCACGCCTGCATGACGCCATCCCGCTGATGCCTTTTGCCGGTGCTTACCTGGCCATTGCCGCCCTGAATATCGTCTTCGCTCCCCTGCTGCTGCTGCTCAATATCCCGCTCCCGCCGGCAGAAAACACCACCACCCATATCCGCCCTTCATTGCGGCAGGCCCTGCGCCGCCCCACAGTAGCGGTGGCCATTCTGTGCGGCATGGTATCCTATGCACTGATGACGCTGATGATGACAGCCACCCCACTGGCCATGCAGGGCTGTGGTTTTGCCACCGAAACGGCGGCTGATGTGGTGCGCTGGCACGTGATCGCCATGTTTGCCCCCAGCTTCATTACCGGCGACCTGATCCGGCGCTTTGGTAACCTGCGCATCATTGCCACCGGTCTGGTCCTGCTGGCGCTGGCGGGCGTGATTGCCCTGCTGGATGTCCAGCTGCCCAATTTTTATGCGGCACTGATTCTGCTCGGTGTCGGCTGGAATTTCGGTTTTATCGGTGCGACCACCCTGCTGGCCGGTGCCGTCAACCCGGAAGAGCGCTCGCGGGTACAGGGCTTCAATGATTTCTGCGTGTTCGGACTGGTAACGGTGGCCTCATTCAGTTCCGGCGGCCTGCTCAACTGGTCGGGCTGGGCAGCCGTACAGCTGGCCATGCCACCGTTTTTAATCGCCGCTGCCATCGGGCTGGTGTGGCTGATCATCAAAAATGTCAATTTGCAAAAAGCTGAAAATTCTGCTTGACTGATCCTTAAGCGTCTGCAGGATTCATAATAACTTTCAACCGGCCTGATAACCGGCACAATCCTGCCCCCAACGTCCTCTTGATCTGCCGCTGCCCGTAAAAGGCAAGGAGCAAGCAAAACCATGTCCCACACAAACTCTCCGGCACAGCCGGATGATACCGGCATCATGGACATACCGGACCTGATTACTTCCTCCACACTCTGGCAAGCTTGGGTTGACAGCACACCGGCCCCCGCACTGCCCGCCAATATCCTGCATGTCAAAGGCGAGGTGGAAATTCCGGTGCCGGGTTTCCGGCTGAAACTGGATGCCGCGGTCCTTCAGGACATCAATCCGTCCATTCTGGTGCTGGAGCTGACCCTGCAGGAATCGGCACAGGATCAGGCCGGTGTGCACAAGCCTCGTTACCGGCAATCCGCCATCCCGGACCAGTTCAGCAGCATTCGGATACACATGCCGGGTGGTGAGGACATTCTCATTCACGAGATACGCCAGACTGGCTGACCGGTCTCCGCCCGGTAGCAGCCATAATAACCAGCCGGGTACCAGACAATCTGGTACAGGGCGGATGAATTGCTTAGACTGTCTGTATTACATAACTTCAATACAGACACCATTGAAAGACCCATGCAGACATTCACCCTGATTTTCCTGTTGTTCCTGATGGCCTCCACACTGGTGCAGGTCTGGTTATCCCTGCGCCAGAAACAGTCGGTGCAGCAACACCGTGAAGCAGTCCCTGCTGCCTTCCGGGACAAGATTACCCTGGAGCAGCACCAGAAAGCCGCCGATTACACCCTTGCCCGTGGCCGTTTCGGGCGTGTGGAGCTGTTCATCGGGCTGGTTGTTCTGCTGGCCTGGACCCTGGGTGGCGGGCTGGAGTGGCTGGATCAGCTCTGGCGCACCCTGGACTGGGGACCGTTATGGACTGGTACCGCAGTCATCCTGAGCATGACACTGATTTCCGGACTGATTGAACTGCCATCGGCCCTGTATCGCACCTTTGTGCTCGAAGACCGTTTCGGTTTCAACCATACCAGCCTGCAGACCTTCATGGCGGACCGCCTCAAGGGGGCATTGCTCGGGCTGGTGATCGGCGTTCCCCTGATCCTGTTCATCCTCTGGCTGATGGAGTCGGCAGGCAGCGTCTGGTGGCTGTATGCCTGGGTTGGTCTTACGGCTTTTTCACTGCTGATGACCTGGGCCTATCCCAGGTTCATCGCCCCGCTGTTCAACCGCTTCGAGCCGCTGCAGGAAGGTGAGGTGGCCAGCCGCATTCACGCTCTGCTCAAGCGCACCGGTTTCAACAGCAAGGGCGTATTTGTCATGGACGGCTCCAAACGCTCGGCCCATGGCAATGCCTACTTCACCGGCTTCGGCCGCAACAAGCGCATCGTATTTTTCGACACCCTGCTCAAACACCTGACACCGGCCCAGATTGAAGCGGTACTGGCGCATGAACTGGGCCATTTCAAGCGTAAACACATCCTCAAGGGCATGCTGCTGTCCATGGCCATGACCTTTGCCGGTTTTGCCATCCTGGCCTGGCTGATGCAACAGCATGGATTCTATACCGCCCTGGGTGTATCCACACCTTCCACCTGGATGGCCCTGATCCTGTTCATGATCGTCAGTCCGGTATTTACCTTCTTTATTTCTCCGCTCATGGCGCGCCTGTCACGCAAGCATGAATTCGAAGCTGACGAATTTGCCGCCCGCCAGTCCAGTGCTGCGGAACTCATTGCCGCTCTCGTAGGTCTCTACAGGGAAAATGCGAGTACTTTGACACCTGATCCGCTGTACTCGGCATTTTATGACTCACATCCGCCGGCAGCGATCCGGATAGCACATTTACAGCATCACGCATAAGTGATATTTATTTTGCATCAAGCGATCTGACTGAGTAATGGGCAAGCGCCGGATGTGCTTTATCAAGAATTAAAAATGGGTAGAAAATAGCATGAAAGCCATCGTTGTTCTGGCATTTGGCCTGCTCCTCTCCACCACGGTACTGGCTGCTCAGCCCGACCCCGAAAACGGTCGCAAGCTGTTCAGTGAGTCCCGCTGCCTCAGTTGTCATGGTATTGATGTTTTCACGCGTATCGACCGCAAGGTCAAAAACATTCAACAGCTGGAAAGCCGGGTCAGAAGCTGTGATGCCAACCTCAGCACCAACTGGTTTGATGACCAGATTCTGGATGTGGTGGCTTACCTGAACCAGATGTTCTACAAGTTTGATACACCCGTCACCCGTTCCACAGTGCGCCCGGATGCCGGCAGCACCAACCTGAGCACCACGGACGACATCCTGCAACCACCGGTCAAATAAGCAGAAGAAACAACGAACCCTCCCTTTTTGCTTCACAATTTCAGGTTATGATCACCGCCTTATGATGGAGCAAAATACCGGACGGGTTTCAGTCCGCTACGGGGCGGAACTGATGCTGGAAACACCCGCAGGTGAAACCCTGCGCTGTACCGCACGCCGCAAGCTGGAACACGTGGCCTGTGGTGACTATGTGCGCTGGGAGAAACAGGAACAGGGCAATGCGGCAGTGACCGAAATACTGCCACGCCATAATGTTCTGACCCGCCCCGACTTCCGGGGTCGCCCGCGCCCGGTGGCAGCCAATATCGACCTGCTGCTGGTGGTCAACAGCTGGCAGCCGGCACCCAACTGGGAAATGCTGGACCGTTACCTGATTGCTGCCGGCCAGCTGCCCGGTGAAGCCCTGATCATTCTCAACAAACATGACCTGTTCGATCCGGTGCGTGATGGCCCGGCGCTGAACTGCCTGAACGAATACCGCCAGATCGGCTACCCGGTACTGTTCACCTCCTCCCGTACCCGGGAAGGGCTGGAGTCACTTTACGACCACATTGCCGGTAAAACTGCGATCATGACCGGCCAGTCCGGTGTCGGCAAATCGTCACTGGCAAGCTGGCTGCTGCCGGAGCAGGATATCCGCATCGGCGCCATTGCCGAAACCGGTGAAGGCCGGCATACCACCACGGCGGCACAGCTTTATCACCTGCCCCGGGGTGGAGCCCTGATTGACTCTCCGGGTGTCAGGGACTTTGCCTTGCCCCCCCTGTCTCTGGCAGAATTGCAGGCTGGATACCCGGAGTTTCTGGCTCTGGACAGATACTGTCGCTTCAACAACTGTACCCATCACCACGAACCGGGATGTGAGGTCAAGAAAGCCGTGTCTGTCGGCCAGCTGCCAGAAAAACGCTATCAGCGTTATCTGGGTTTACTGGACCGCCAACAGTCATAACCCAATAAGGCGATCAAGGATGACGGACTTCGGAATGAACAAAGCAATCAACAGACCTTTACTCTCCCTGCCGCTGTGTCTCGTCCTCGGGATCACCCTGAGCTGTAATGCACAGGCCAATACCCCAAGCCCGGAACAGCGGGAACTGTTTCGCAGCACCTACGCACTGATGAAACGGGGCAAGACTGACGAGGCCAGACCCCATTTCGGTGCCCTGACCGGCTACCCGCTGTACCCGTGGCTGGAATACGAATTCCTGACCCGCAACAATCAGGAAACCACCGACCTGACCCTGCTGGATTTTACTGCCCGCAACCCCGGCTCGGTCATGGGTGACAGCCTTTATGAACGGTTGGCCAGCCGCATGGTGGTCAAGCAGGAATGGGACAGGATTCTGGCGACCCTGCCGGATCATACACCGCTGACCAGTCTGCAGTGCATCCGGTTGGAGGCGGCCATCAATCGGGATAAAACAGAATCCGGTGATGCCGGTACTGCCCTGCAGCAGGCCAAACAATTCTGGAGCGAGGCGGATGCGGCCCTGCCGGCAGAATGTGACGGCATGCTGGCACTGCTGGAACAGAACCGGCTACTGACGCAGGAAGATTACTGGCAGCACATCGGCCTGCTGATGCGTAATAATCAGGTCACGGCAGCCCGCAACCTGACCGGAAAACTGCCCGCAGCCGACCAACCACTGGTTGACCTGTGGACCAGCGTGCGCAGCGACCCCAGACGCAATCTGGAAAAAGCGTTCAAACAGACCGAATCTGCCAGACTGCGCGAGATTATCGTATACGGTATCCAGCGGGCGGCGGACAAGAAACTGGATACGGCCCTCCCGCTCTGGGACAAGGCACGCAAAACCTTCAGCTTCACCCCGGCTGAAAAAGGGCAGGTGGAAAGCAATTTCGGCATGTGGGAAGCCTGGCGGCATGATGACCGTGGCCTGCGGCGGCTGGAAGCCATCGAGTCACAATACCGCACCACGGACGGCAATATCTGGATGGCCCGTCTGGCCCTGCGCAGCAGCAAATGGCAGAGCGTGCTGGACGCCATCACCGCTCTGGAAAACAATCCGGATACTGATGACGAGGAAGCCGGGCGCGACATCTGGCAATACTGGAAAGCCAGGGCACTGACGGCACTGGGACGCAGTGAGGAGGCAGGCAAAACCTATGAGGCACTGGCACGGGACACCACCTTCTACGGATTTCTGGCGGCTGACCGGCTGGGACAGGATTACGCACGCCTCAAGGAGCCACCCCCTGATCGCAGCCAGCGTATCGCCGGACTGAAAAAACTGGCCGCCATCCAGCGCTGGCAGGAATGGATCGCCCTGGGTGAGCACGATATGGCACGCAAGGAGTGGTTCCGGCTCCTGCACGAAATGGACAAGGAGGGCATGCTGGCTGCCGCTGAACTGGCGGGCAGCACGGGTGATGCCAATCTGGCCATCTGGACCGTATCGCGGACCAGGGACTGGAATGTGGTTGATCTGCGCTTTCCCATGCTCTACACCGACCTGATCATGGAGCAGTCCCGCGCCCAGGGCATCCGCCCGGAATGGATTCTCGGCATCATGCGCCGGGAAAGCGCCTTCAATGCCGATGCCGAATCCAGTGCCAAGGCACTGGGCCTGATGCAGCTCATGCCGGCCACGGCACGTCACGTCGGCAAACGGCTCGGCATTCCGGTCGCCGGTCGGGAGGACATCCTGAAGCCGGAAACCAATGTCCAGCTCGGCAGTGCCTACCTGAGCCAGATGCTGAACCGCTTCGGCGGCAACTATGCCCAGGCCACTGCGGCCTACAATGCCGGCCCCGGACGCATTCCCCAGTGGGCACCGGATAAAACCATCGATGCCGACCAGTGGGTGGAAAGCATTCCCTACCGCGAAACCCGACGCTATGTCCGTGCCGTGATGGCCTATACCACCATCTACGAACACAAGCTTCAGCCCGGCACCGACAACAAGCTGTCCAGTCACCTCAAACCCGTGCATCCGGAGTAAGCCATGCCAGCACGCCTGCACCAGCAACGGGGAGTCGCATTGATCACGGCCTTGCTATTGACCGCACTGGCCGTGATTCTGGTGACAGCCCTGTTTGTGCAGCAGCGTTACAGCATCCGCCTGGCCACCAATTTCCAGCAGCTGGAGCAGGCTTACCAGTATGTACAGGCTGCCGAAGACATGGCCTCGGTCTACCTCAAACGTGACCTGACACAGAACCAGACCGACTCCCTGCACGATATCTGGGCCCTCGCGAGTCATGAGCCACTGCGAATCGATGATGATGCCGGGGAGCAGATCGGTACGCTGGCACTCCGGATTGAAGACCTGCAGGGTTACTTCAACATCAATGACATTCTGACCCTGCCCAAAGCAGATGCCGGTAAAGACCTTGAACCCCCCGAGCCGCACGAAGCCATGCTGGCCGTCTTCCAGCGCCTGCTGCAGGAGCATGAAATCCCGCCGGCCTTCACCAACAGCGTGCTGGACTGGATTGATCCGGATGACCTGCAGTTCAGCCCCGACAGTGCCGAATCCGATTATTACCTGACGATGGAGCACCCCTATCGTACCCGTAATGCCTATCTGGTTGATCCAGGCGAACTGGCCATGATCAAGATGGACGGCGTGGATGAGCAATCCGGTGAAAAAGCCCGACTGCTGGCCGGCATCATGCCTTATGTCACGGCACTGCCCACCCCGACCGCCATCAATATCAATACCGCCCTGCCGGAAGTGCTGCTGGCCATGGGGCTTAACGCCGAGCAGGTAACTGCGCTCGATAATATCCGCAAAACCGCCCCGATCGAAGATATCGGCACCGTATCGGGTGTGCTGCAGGGCATGGACGACAATGCCCGCAATGCCCTGAAGTTCAGCTCCAACTACTTCCGCCTTGGCGGGGAACTGCGCTACGGCAAGACCCGCCTGTTCCTGAACAGCATCCTGTTCCGCTCCCCCGAAGGCGAGGTCCATGTCATCATGCGCCACTTTTCGCCCATCCCCACCCCCCGTAAACAACAAGAAAGCACCTGAACCATGTTTATCCTGTACCTGCAGTCGCCTGATGACCAGGAATTTTCCTTTGCCAATCTGGGCAACAGCGCCCCGTCAACCGAATGGCGTCGGGGTCAGTGGAAAGACGTCTCCAGCCTGATCAAGGGGCAGCCGCTGGTCTTGCTGATTCCGGCCCATGATGTGTTGCTGACCCATACCACCCTGGCCACCAGCAATGCGCGTCAGCTGCGTCAGGCCCTGCCCTATGCGCTGGAGGAACAGCTGATCGGTGAGCTGGAGGAACAGCATTTCGTCTGGAATGACAGCAAGGCCGGTGAGCTGAATGTCGCCGTCATTGAGCGCCCGCGCCTGAAACAGTGGCTGGAGCTGTTGAAACAGCACAAACTGCGTGCCAAGGCCATTCTGCCGGACCTGTTTATCCTGCCGATTTCGGAAAACATCCCGACCATCTGGCACCGGGGCGGGCAGGTCTTTGTGCGTACCGGCCCGCTCAGCGGCTTCAGCTGCCCGGAAGACATGGCTCCACTGCTGATCGACAATGCCTTTCCGGAAGATGCCGGCGAAGACGAACGCAAGGCCCGGTTCTATGCCGATACCGATGATGCCGACTGGCACGACAGCTTTACCCAGGTGGCAGAATCCCAGCCCGACCGCCTGCTGCGCCAGAGTATTCAGGAAGGTCTGCCGCTCAACCTGATGCAGGGCTATCAGGATGAAAGCATGTCCACCTTTGCACGCCAGTGGAAACGCTGGCGTACAGCCGCCGTTTTCGCCCTCATTACCCTGGGGATCATGGCCGGGCTGGAAGGGGTACAGGTCTGGAACCTGAAACAACGCCTGGCCCAGGCGGAAGCTGATAATCTGACACAGTTTCAGGCCATTTTTCCCGACATCACCGGGGTTACTGCCGTTGACATCCGCTCCCGCGTCATGTCGGAAATCAAGCGGCTGGAACAGTCACGCGGTCAGGGGGGTGACAGCTTCAGCCCCCTGCCGCAAATGGGTATCGTGGCCAGAGTCTTCCAGCAGACCGGCTCGCTCAAAGTCACCGAAATCCGCAAAAGCCGGGATCAGCTGATTATTGCCTTTGAAGCCCCCGGCATTGAGCAGGTCGAGCAACTGAAGCAGATACTGGTCCAGCAACTGGGCTTTGAACCGGACATGAAATCCACCCAGACCGGTGCCACTTTCAAAGCCGAACTGGCCCTGAAACAGGGAGTCCAATCATGAAAGCCTGGTTTTCCGCCCTGAGCGAACGCGAGCGGCATCTGGTTCTGATCGTTGCCACACTGATAACAACCCTGTTGCTGTTTTTCTACGGCTGGAAACCGCTGCAGCGTTACAAGCTGAGCCTGGAAAATGATCTTGCTGCCACGATTGAAGACCGCAGCTATCTGGATCAGGCCAGGCAGCAGGTGGCAGTGCTGGAAGCCATGGAAGAAGCCAAACCCCGAGACCTGAATACCAGCGTGCAGCTGTTGTCCGCGCCACTGCTGCGGCGTTTCCGTCTGGATGCCGGGGGCGTGCTGGTGCGCTCGGAGGCCAAAAGCAAGGATGCACTCAGCCTCAAACTCGAAGGGGCACAGTTCGACCAGCTGATCCGCTTCCTCAGTGCCATGGAGAACGAGCATGGTATCTACGTTGAAACCATGGCCCTGATCCCCTCGGAGACACCGGGGCTGACCGGTGCCCAACTGACATTAAAACGATAAAGTAATGAAAAAACAGATACTCTGGACCCTGGCCGGACTCACCAGTTTTGCCGCCTCACTGCTGATAACGGCACCACTGCCTGCCGTCGCGCAGCAGATCATGAAATACCGGCCCGAACTCAGTTTTGCGGGGGTGAACGGTACACTCTGGAAGGGGCAGGTGGAAAAACTGGCCCTGGCGGAGCAACAACTGGATATCAGGAATCTGGACTGGACCTTTGCGCCCAAAGCGCTGTTCAAAGGCCAGCTGGCCGCCGACCTGAGTGCCGAGGTACGCACCCTGACGCTGCGCGGGCAATGCGGTGTCACGCTGCTTGGCAATCTGCACTGCAGCCCGCTGGACCTGAGTCTGGATGCGGCCAATCTGGGGCAGGTCGTTCCCCAGGCACAGACCCTGCCTGTCACGCTGCAGGGCCAGCTCCAGGCCCGACTCGACAGCCTGGACTGGAACGGTCAGCAGCTGCCGGAAATCAGCGGGCAGCTGGACTGGCGTGACGGCAAGCTGGATGGTGTGGCCAAACTGGCACTGGGTGGACTTTACCGGGCCGACATCAGCCAGTCCGCCAGTGGCAATGGAGCCACGCTGGTCAAGCTCGCCTCACTGGAAGAGCCTGCCGTGGTACTGAGCGGCAACCTGTCCCTGAAGCCTCAGGGCGACAAGGGCGAGTACGACGTGGATGTCTACCTGCGCACCGCTGCCGGGGCGGACCCCACCATTACCGACATGCTGTCACTGGTGGGACCGCAGCAACCCGACGGAGGCGTCAGACTGCAACGCAAGGGTGAAATCGCCCTGCCCTGAACCCGGTTTTCTGCGCCCGGTATCGGACAAAGCCATTCAAACCCGCACCAAACAGGCGTAGCATGTGGCACTTTACGGGGGTCCGGCCGTCGGTTGTCAGCCGGTTTTTCCAATACAAACTGGCCACCTGAATGGATAGTCTGCTGTTATTGCTGCTCCTGCCTTTTGCCGGGGCAGTGTTTGTTTTTTTATTGCCCCGGCGTCTGGCTCACCGGGCGCGTCCCGTTGCTGCACTGTTTTCCGGGCTGGCGCTGGTGTATGCCCTGTCACTGCTGCGCCATTTCTCGCTGGATGAGCCGGGTACCCAGCTGCTGGCACAGACCGAATGGAATCATGAGCTTGGGACTTCGCTGGCCATCGGCATTGACGGCTTTTCCTATCCGCTGATCCTGCTGACCACCCTGCTGACCCTGCTGGCCATCAGCGTCTCCGGGCGCATTACGGAACGCCCGCAGACCTATTTCATGCTGATACTGGCCCTCGAAAGTGCCACCCTCGGGGTCTTTGCGGCACAGGACTGGGCACTGTTCTACGTATTCTGGGAACTGGTGCTGATTCCGCTGTTTTTCCTGCTCGACCGCTGGGGTGATCGGCAGCGCCAGACTGCCGCCCTCAATTTTGTGCTTTACACCATGGGCGGCTCGGTGTTCATGCTCCTGAGCCTGCTGGTGCTGTTTGATGCCAACCCGGCGCACTCTTTTCTGTTTGACTCCATGCGTGCCAGCGCTCAGCAGCTGCCCGCTTCCGAACAGCTGCTGATCTTTCTCGGACTGCTGATCGGCTTCGGGGTCAAGATGTCGCTGTTTCCCCTGCATGGCTGGCTGCCACTGGCCGATGTGGAGGCACCGAACCCGGTGGCCATCCTGCTTTCCGGCGTACTGCTGAAAATGGGGGCCTATGGCCTGATCCGCAGCAGCGCCATGTTACCCAGTGCTGCCCTGCAGCTGCAGGACGGGCTGTTGCTCATCGGCCTGATCGGCCTGATCTACGGCGGCTTGCTGGCCTGGCGTCAGGATGACCTGAAAAAAGTGATTGCCTACTCCTCCATCAGCCACATGGGCCTGGTGCTGATTGGTATTGCCAGCCTGAACCATAATGGCATGCTGGGTGCCATGACCCAGATGGTCGCACACGGCCTGACTGCGGCGGCCCTGTTCATGCTGGCCGGGCTGCTGTACGAGCGTACCGGCACCCGTGACCTGCGTCATTACGGCTGCATGATCAGCAATACGCCGCGCTTTGCCCTGTTTTTCGTGATTGCCTTTGCCGGCACCATCGGCCTGCCAGGCACGGCAGCTTTTCCCGGCGAGGTTCATACCCTGATCGGCGGCTTTGAACGCTGGCAGTGGCTGATCGCATTACTCGCGCCCGGTATCCTGATTGCCGCCACCTACAGCCTGCGCCCCCTGAAACAGCTGTATACCGGCAGCGCCAATCCGGCCACGGCACAGCTTGCCGACCTGAGTCTGACTGAGACACTGGCGGCTGGCGTGCTGGTGGCCGGTATCCTGCTGCTGGGCCTGTACCCCCACCCCCTGACCGCTCTGCTGGACAATTCGGTCACCGCTTTTGCCGCCAATTTTTCCGGTCCGGAGTTTGTGCATGTCGACTGACAACCTGCCTGATCCCCATCAACCCTGGCCACAACAGCTGGAGCAGCTGCTGGAGCGCCTGGAACACATTCTGCCTTCCCAGGCACCACTGGCCGACTTCGTGCATCACAATACCCTGCACGGCTTCCAGCATCGGCCATTCGCAAGCGCGGTCCGTGAGGCAGAAGCCCTGACCGGCAATCGGGGCTTCCTCCCGGAAGCACAGTTCCGGCGCTACTACCACGCAGGCCGTATCACCCGCACAGACCTGCTGGCAGTGCTGCACCAGACCCCGGAACTGGCCGCAGAGCAGCAGATCCCGGTACGTCAGGATGACGCAGCCCCCCTGACCCGGGCCGAGGTCTACTGTGCCCTGCTGCTGGCTCCGGTCAAGGCCATCACACCGGCCCAGCTGGTCTGGCAGCAGGAAGCCGGGCATGCCCTGACACAATTCCAGCCCGACACCCCGAACGCTGCCCGAGGCCGCATCCTTGCACATACTGAAACCAGTCTGGAAGCGGATGCCGTGGAAGCACTCTGGCGCGCCTGCCTGAGCGCACTGGGGCTGGAAACCGGGGCCGGACCGGTGCACCCGGAGCAGCAGCTCAGCCACTTTGCCATCCATACCGGTGACCGGAGCCGCCTGCAACAACGGGCGGAATACCAGCTTGACCGACTCTGCAAATCTGTCGGTACCGACATTACCCTGCGCCAGCTGCTGCATGCCCTGCTTGGGGCGGACATTATGGTGGAAAAAATGCCCGTACTGCTGCGCACCCTGGCGGCCTGGCTGGATCAGGGCATGGCCAGCTGGCGCGGTGACAACCTCCGGCACGGATTTTACACGGTCTGGAAACAGCTGGCGCGGGAAAACTGGGGCAGCCAGCTGGAAGACATGCCGGACTGGAAAGCACATCTGGACGCCCTGCCCGATGACGCCGGTGAAGCCCTGGAAAGCGAGCTGCGCCACATGGGCATTCCACCGGAACGCTGGTGCGGCTATCTGGAACGGCTGGCACTGGACCTGCCGGGCTGGTCGGGCATGTTCCTGTGGCGGCATCGCCATCCGGGCTATCGCGGCCTGGCACTTCACACCGACATGATGGACTATCTGGCAGTGCGGCTGGTATTGGAGCACCTGTTTGCACGCCGGATCTGCCGCCGATACTGGCAGATCGAGGCCAGCCTGCCGCGCATTCACAACCGCTTCCGCCGTCATCCTGCCGAGTTTTTGGTGCGCTATCGCACTTTCAATGGCGAACTGCCGGAATACCTCCTCAACCGTGCCCGCCTGCTGATTGACCGCAGCCGCAGCGGTCGTCATGCCGATCATGACTGGGAACAGCTGGCACTGCTGATGCTGGACTGGAAACGGGCCCAGAAGGCCGGCTTCACGGATACAGCCGCCACGGCGTCCCCCCTGCTGCATGACCATGGCTGGCGTCTGTTCCGGCTGGTACAGCTGCTGGGACTGGATGCTGGGGAAGTGCGGACCCTGAGTCAGGGCGGGCAGAATACGAATGCACTTGCACAGCTGTTTGACTGCATGGAACGGCTGGAGCGCTGTCCGCCCGGCTACCTGTGGCTGCAGGCTTATGAACACCACTACCGCGAGCAGGTATTCCAGGCCCTGCGTGCCAACCATGAGCGGGGACTCTGGCCACAGCGCCAGACACGCCCGCAGGCCCAGCTGATTTTCTGCATGGATGACCGCGAGGAAGGCTTCCGTCGCCACCTGGAAAGTCTTAACCCGCAGCTGGAGACGCTGGGTGCCGCTGCCTTTTTCAACCTGCCCATGAACTGGCGCGGTCTGGATGATGCCACGGCGACCAAACTCTGCCCGGTTCCGGTGCATCCGGTCCATCTGGTACGGGAGCAGGCACGGGCAGGTGCCGAAACGCAAAAGGCCCGCCATGAACAGCGGCGCGGCCTGCGCCTGAAACTGCAGTACGGGCTGCATCAGCTCAGCCGCAACAGCCCACTCGCCGGTACAGTCGCCAGCCTGCTGGCAGCACCGGCCAGTCTGGTCCTGCTGCTGGGCAAGTCGTTTGTACCCCGGCTCAGTGGCCGCCTGAGTGTACAGCTGCAGCAGAATTGGGACAGGACCGTACCCACTGAAGTCCATGCCAATGCTGCCGACATGGACCCGCAACGCTCGGAGCAGCATAACCAGCAGGGCTTCACCGATACCGAGCAGGCGGACCTGGTGGCTGATTTTCTGCTTACCCACGGGCTGACCACCCATCTTGCCCCACTGGTGGTGCTGGTCGGGCATTATTCCACCAACCAGAACAACCCGCATCAGGCCGCCTATGGCTGCGGTGCCTGCAGCGGACGCTACAGCGGCCCCAATGCCCGGACCTTCGCTACCTTGGCCAACCGGTCCGTTATCCGTCAGCTGCTGGCCGAGCGGGGCATCAGTATCCCGGCTGACTGCTGGTTCATCGGGGCCGAACATGACACCTGTAACGAGGTTATCCGCTGGCAGGATGCTGATCAGGTTCCAGCTACCCACCAGGCGGCCTTCAGCGCCCTGCAACAGGACATGCAGCAGGCTGGACGCCAGTCAGCCCGGGAACGCTGCCGCAAGCTGGCCTCCGCACCCCGCCATCCGACCCCGGAGCAGGCCCTCAGGCACATGAGTGCCCGCGCCTTCGACTACAGCCAGCCCCGCCCGGAACTGGGGCATGCTACCAATGCACTGGCCCTTATCGGACGTCGCAGCATGAGCCAGTCCCTGTTTCTGGACCGGCGTGCTTTTCTGATCTCCTATGACTGGCGCACCGACCCGGACGGCAGCATGCTGGAGCGTACCGTGCTCAGTGCCGGACCGGTGGGAGCCGGTATCAGCCTGGAATATTATTTTTCCAGTGTGGACAACCCGCATTACGGCTGTGGCTCCAAAGTGGCCCACAATATCACCGGCCTGTTCGGCGTCATGCAGGGCAGCAGCAGCGATCTGCGTACCGGGCTGCCATGCCAGATGATCGAGATTCATGAGCCCATGCGTCTGCTCATGGTGCTGGAAGCCGCCCCGGAGACCGTCAGTGCCATTTATGCACGCCAGCCGGCCATCCGCGAACTGATCGGCAATGGCTGGGTTCTGCTGGGTGTCAAGGAGCCGGAGCAGGGGCAGCTGTATTTTTTCCATCCCGAACGGGGCCTGGAACCCTGGCAGGCCGACACCGAACTGCCACCGACCGCCCATGTGGCCACCTCGGCAGACTGGTATCAGGGTAGTGACCGCCATCTGCCCCCGGCCCTGCTGGACCTCGACAGACCGGCTTTCAGTGCCATCAGGACATCGGGAGAGGCTGCATGATTCCCGTGAATTCATGGCTGGACCTGATGATCGCACTGGCACTGGGGCTGCCCCTGCTGGCGGCAGGCTGGACCGGGCTGGGCATGCTCCTGGACTGGAACCGGGGTGAGACCGGGGAGGCGGAAACGGCACTGGCCGCCACCCTGTCCGCCAGCCTGTCGGTACTGCTGCTGGGAATGGCGGGGCTTTACAGCCTGTTTGTCGACACACCCGGTACGCGTACCTGGTTCGTGTGGCTGGCCAGTGGTGATAAAGTACTGACATTCAGCCTGCTGCTGGATGGCCTGAGCCTGAGTCTGGGGTTTGTCCTGAACCTGATCATCCTGCTGGTGATCCGCTTTTCGGTCAACTACCTGCACCGCGAACCGGCCTTCCAGCGTTTTTTCCTGCTTATGGGGCTGTTCCAGACCGCCATGCTGCTGATTATCCTGTCCGGTAACCTGCTGGTGGCCTTCATCGGCTGGGAGCTGGCCGGGCTTTGTTCCTTTCTGCTGATCGCCTATGACCGGGAGCGTGATACCGCTACCGCCAATGCCACTTATGCCTTTCTCAGCAACCGTATCGGGGATGCCGGGTTCCTGATCGCACTTTATACCGCACTGGCCTTTCTCGGCACCGCCCAGTGGGAACCGCTGTTCCTGCGTGCCCAGAATGAGCCGAGTCTGGTTCCGGGGATAGTGCTGCTGGGGCTGATCGGGGCGGCCTGGGTGAAGTCGGCCCAGTTTCCGTTCTGCGGCTGGATCACCCGTGCCATTGAAGGCCCGACCCCTTCCAGTGCGGTGTTCTACAGCGCGGTCATGGTGCATGCCGGGGTTTACCTGATGCTGCGTGCCGCCCCGCTGCTGGAACAGGTGCCGCTCATTAACGGATTGCTGCTGCTGGCCGGGGGGTTGACGCTGGTCTATGCCTGGCTCTGTGCCCAGGTACAAACCGACATTAAAAGCTCGCTCATCCACGCCACCCTGATGCAGGTGGCCCTGATGATGCTCTGGATCGGGCTGGGCTGGTACCGGCTCGCCGCCATCCATCTGGCACTGCACGCCTGCTGGCGCGCCTATCAGTTCCTGCATGCGCCGGCTTTCATGCAGCTGGTGCAGGGTGCCGCCCCGGCTGCCGCACCCTGGCTGCAGCACCATCCCGGACTGTACCGGGCAGCCCTGCTGCGCTTCTGGCTCGACCCGCTGGCGGAATGGTTCCTGATCCAGCCGACGCGCAAACTGGCGCGTGAGGCCGAGCTGTTTGAGGAGCAGGTGGTCGAGCGTGTGGTCGGTATTCCGGCACTGGAGCATGGTGATCCGCGTCAGCTCAGCGATGCCGGTATCGGCTCCGGGCTGGGTGGCCGATTGATGCAGTCGCTGGCCAGCCTGTTTGCGCTGTTTGAGGACAAGCTGGTACTGAATAACGGGGGCACGGGCCTGTCCGGCCTGATTGACACGGTTGGCCGACGCTTTGAGCAGATCGAAACCTTCCTGAGTCAGCCACGCTATCTGGTGCTGATGGTCGCCATCACACTGGTCATCATATTGTGAGGTCGCCATGGACATGAATTTCACCGGCCTGAGTGCTCCCTGGCCGCTGGCGACCGGGCTGCAGCTGGTTCCGTTGCTGGCGGCGCTGGCCCTGATCCATCTGCGCGGGCAGTCGGCCTTCCGGCTTGCCCTGCTGGCGGCCACCCTGGAGCTGGCACTGGCTGCGGTGCTGTACCTGCAGTTTGATCCGGCGCAGGCTGCCGGCGTGATGCAGTTCAGCGAGCGCCTGCCCCTGCTTGGTGCGCTGCAATATCATGTCGGTGTTGACGGCATGAGCGTGCTGTTTGTGCTGCTGAGTGCAGTGCTCGGTTTTCTGAGCGTGGTGTTCGTCCTGTTCCGGCAGCTGCACAATACCGCGATTCTGGCTGTGATCATGGCTTTGCAGGCCACCCTGATGAGCCAACTGCTGACCCTGGATCTGTTGTGGTTCTGCCTCATGGGCATCCTGCAGGTACTGCTCACTGCCTACCTGAGCTGGCACTGGCCAACCAGCTCGGATGTGCTGCCCGCCCTGTCGCGTTACCTGCAGTTCATGTTCACCGGGCTGGTGCTGTTACTGGGCGGCACCCTGATACTGGGCTGGTTTTATGCCGATCAGCATGGCGGTACCCTGTCTTTTGACCTGTTTGACCTCGCTCGTCTGCCGGTACCGGACCCATTGCAGGAACTGTGTTTTTTCCTGCTGTTTTACGGGCTGGCGGTGCGCATTCCGCTGTTTCCGCTGCATGGCTGGCTGCCGGAGTTGCTGATGCAGGGCAGTGTGGCCATTGTGCCGATTTCCCTGCTGGGTCTGAAGGTCGGAGTCTATGGCCTGTTACGCTTCGTATTTCCGATCCTGCCCGAGGCAGTGGAAAAATGGCATTTCGTCGCAGCCGGTTTTGCCATGGTCGGGGTTTTTTATGCCGCCCTGCTGGCCCTGCGCAGTACAAATCTGCGTCGCCTGCTGGGCTATGCCGTGATCAGTCATACCGGGATACTGACCGTGGGCCTGTTTGCCCTGCACCCTTCCGCGCTCAAGGGCAGCCTGTTGCTGGCACTGAACTTCGGGCTGGCGATTTCGGGCCTGCTGCTCATGACCGGACTGGTCTGGCAGCGGACCTCAACCACCAACCTGCTCCGGCTCGGCGGTATGTTCGATCATATTCCGCTGGTCGGGGTCGCGTTTCTGGTCGCCGGACTGGCGATTGTGGGCATGCCGGGGACACCGGGCTTTGATGCGGTCCATTTTGTGCTTGAAGGCTCCATCCTGTCTTTTGGTGCCACAGTCACCATTGCCGCCGCACTTGGCAACCTGATTGCCGCCGGTTTTCTGCTGCATTCGTTCCAGCGCGCCTTCATGGGCACGCCACCCGGTAACCGCGCCATTCGCTGGAATACCAGCCCGTCACAGCTGACCGAAAAGGTACTGGCCGGGACCGTGATCCTGGTGACACTGGCGGTCGGATTCTACAGCAAGCCGTGGCTGGAACTGATCAACCAGCCGGTCCAGGGGCTGGGAACACTGTTCGCCCCGGCGGCCGGACAACAGCATGACATTCATGAAATCAGGGATGCCATGCCACCTGCCGGAGCATCACAGCCATGAGTCCTGACCCAACGCTGGTACCGCTGAGCAGCGCCGGTTTTCCCTGGCTGACGCTGCTGCTGCTGTTATTGCCGCTCGGGGCCGCCATCACGGCGTTCATGCCCAAACGCGAGGCACGCTGGACGGCACTCACCACATCGCTGGCAGCCTTCCTCATCACCCTGGTTATTGTGGCAGGTTTCCAGCCAGATCAGCCCGGTTTCCAGTTTGTCGAGCGCAGTCCGTGGATGCCCACGCTGAATGCCTGGTATTTTCTGGGACTGGATGGCATTTCGCTATTGTTCCTGCCCTGTGTCACCCTGCTGTTCAGTGCTGCCATGGTGGCATCCTGGAATGCGATCCGGCGGTTGCCCGCCTTGTATTTCGCCCTGCTGCTGGTGCTGGAAACCGCTGCCATCGGGGTCTTTTGTGCGTTGGATACCCTGCTGTTCCTGCTGTTCTGGGAGCTGGCACTGTTGCCGCTGTATTTCCTGATCAGCCTCTGGGGTCAGGGAGCACAACGCCGCTATGCCGCCATGAAACACACGCTGTACATGCTGCTGGGCGGCATTCCGGTACTACTGGCGTTTATCCTGCTGGCTTTGCAGCATCCGGACGGCCTGACCTTTGATTACCTGCAGCTGCTGGAAATCGGGCACCGGCACGAATGGCAGCAGCTGGTGTTTTTTCTGCTGCTGGGCGGGTTTGCGGTCAAGCTGGCACTGTTTCCGGTGCATTCCTGGCTTCCGGTGGTGGCGCTGGAAGGTCCGGCTGCCGTAGTCGCCACCCTGGTCGGGCTGAAGCTTGGGGCTTATGGCCTGATCCGCTTTGCCCTGCCCCTGGCACCGGGTGCGACACAGGAATATCAGTGGCTGCTGAACGGGCTGGGCATGTTTTCCCTGCTGTATGGGGCACTGGCCGCGCTGGGACAGGGCAACCTGCGCCGCATGCTGGCCTTTTCCAGTATCAGTCATGTAGGGCTGGTGGTGCTGGGTGTCGGCAGTTTCAATGAGCAGGGGATACAGGGGGCCGTGTTTCAACTTCTGAACTTCAGCGTGATTGCAGGCGGGCTGTTCCTGATTCTGGGCTTTATTCACCAGCGTATCGGTTCCTGTGACATGCTGAGCCTCGGCGGCCTGAGTACCAGCATGCCGCTGCTGAGCGGGCTGTTCCTGCTGCTGGGTCTTGCCAGCCTGGGCCTGCCCGGTACCAGCGGTTTCCCGGCGGAGTTGCTGCTGATTCTGGGGGTGATGGATGAAAACACCGGCGCAGGTCTGCTGGTACTGACCAGTATGGTGTTGTCGGCCGCCTACTTCCTGATCCTGTTCCGCAAGGCATTCTGGGGGCCGGTTCGCCATGAGGCCGTTCAGGATGCCACTGACCTGCTGGTGCATGAAAAACTGGTACTGACGGTTTTCACCCTGGCGGTGCTGGTATTTGGCTTTTATCCGCAGGCAGTGCTGGAAGTGCTGGGTCCGGCGGCTAACGGGTGGCTGGAACGGGTGCTGATGTTTGAGTGAGGGGTTTCCGCAGCCCTTCCCCCACAGAGAGGGTGTTGCAAAAGCCTTAAATCCCCCTTGCTCCCCCTTTTTCAAAGGGGGAAACTTTCCAGTAACCACCTGATTTATCTGGAGGGTTCCCTCCTTTGTAAAAGGAGGGACAGGGAGGATTTTTCTTTTCCGACACCCCCACAGAGGGGGGAAGGGAGCAGGTCAGGAAAACGGATGGAAGAAATTTTCCGGTTTCAAGGTCTTATTTCATTGTCACCAATTCTTCCGCGCTGACTGGATGAATGGCGATGGTGTCATCAAAGTCCTGCTTGGTTGCCCCCATACGGATGGCGACCGCAAAGCCCTGCATCATTTCATCCACACCCAGACCGATGGCATGACAGCCAACAATTTTTTCTTCTGCACCCGTCACAATCAGCTTCATCGCCGTTTTGACCTTGTGCCGGGCAAATGCGTAGTACATGGGATTGAATTCGGTGCTGTACACCTTCACGGCATCACCGTACTTTTCCCGTGCCGCTTCTTCCGACAGGCCGATGGTGCCAATGGGCGGGTGCGTGAACATCACGGTCGGGATCAGGCTGTAATCCACCTTGCGATCCTTCATGCCACCAAACAGGCGCTCACCCAGCCGGCGACCGGCAGCAATGGCGACCGGTGTCAGCTGCACGCCGCGCTTGTTGATAATGTCCCCAATGGCATACACACCGGCAACACGGGTTTCCTGCCACTCGTTCACATCAATGAAGCCACCGGAGACCGGTTCCAGCCCGATATTTTCCAGTCCGAGCGCATCGGTATTCGGAACACGGCCAATCGCCCACAGCACCTGATCCAGGTCATTCAGGGCACTGCCATCGGCATAATGGATGGTGAGCCTGCCATCGGCCTGTTTCTCGATGCTGGCGATCCGGTCGTTGTCATTGAACAGGATGCCGTCAGCTTCCATCTGCGTGCGCAGGGTTTTCTGCATCAGGCTGTCGAAGCCGATCAGCACCGGGAATCCCTGATGCAGCATGTGCGTGCGTGTCCCCAATGCATTCAGCACACCAGCCAGCTCCAAGGCAATATAACCGCCACCGACAACCGCCACTTTTTCGGGCTGTTCTTCCAGTTCGAAAAAACCGTCGGAGGTGATGCCGTATTCCGCACCAGGAATATCATCCGGTACTACCGGGCGGCCACCGGAGGAAATGACAATGTGGTCAGCCGTATATTGTGCACCATCGACATCCAGTGTTCCGGCGTCCACAAAACGCGCCTGCCCCTCAATCAGGTCGATATTCAGTTCGGCAAGGAAATCTTCCAGATACCAGTCATTGATCCCGGAAATCATGTTTTCGCGTTTGGCAACCAGCCTGCCCCAGTCAAGTTTGCCGGGAACGGTGGCAAAGCCGTAATCCTGTGCTTCATGCTGTGCATAAGCCAGATTGCCAGCGAACCACATGACTTTCTTGGGTACACAACCGCGATTGACACAGGTACCACCCAAGTCTTCATGCATCTCAATCACTGCACATTTTGCGCCGTGTTTTGCAGCTTTTTCCACCACCGACAAACCACCGCTGCCGGCACCAATGGCAATCAGGTCATAATGTTGGCTCATGCCGTGCTCCATAAATCCGTATTCTGCTTATTGCCGCGCCCTGCCTGCACCTCCCCCCTGGCGGGGGAAGGTCGGGATGGCAGGGTTCAGCGTGTCTTCAACCAGGCTTCCAGCTTGTCGGCCCCACCGACCAGTTCGCCATTGACAAACACCTGTGGCACCATATCGACCCCGGTCACGGCACGCAAGGTCTGATTGCGGTAATCGCGGTTCAGTACCAGCTCGTCAAAGGCAATCCCCGCATCACGCAGCAGCCCCTTGGCACGGGCGCAGAACGGGCAGCCCGGACGGGTGAATACGGTCACATCCAGCGGTGCTGCGGCTTTCGGGGCGATGTAATGCAGCATGGTATCCGCATCCGACACTTCAAACGGATCACCCGGCTTGTTGGGTTCGATAAACATCTTGTCAACCACGCCGTCTTTCACCAGCATGGAATAGCGCCAGGAACGCTTGCCGAATCCCAGATCATTCTTGTCCACCAGCAGCCCCATCGCTTCGGTGAACTCCCCGTTACCGTCCGGGATGAAGGTGACGTTTTCGGCTTCCTGATCTTCCTTCCACTCGTTCATGACGAAGGCGTCATTGACGGACATGCAGATAATCTCATCCACGCCCTGTTGCTTGAAGGTGTCTGCCAGCTGATTGTAGCGTGGCACATGGGTGGATGAGCAGGTCGGGGTAAAAGCCCCCGGCAGGGAAAACACAATGACGGTTTTGCCCTTGAACAGGCTGTCGCTGTCGACGTTGACCCAGTCATTGTTCTGACGGGTACGGAATACAACGCGGGGGAGCTTCTGGCCTTCTTTGTTCGGGAACATTAAACTATCTCCTTGATAATTTGATTTTTGTCAAACGTTCGTGTGAATCGATTGATTAGGATTATAGCGTCACCTGAATTTTTTTAAAATTGATTGTTCATATCATTTCAATTGAAAAAATAGTTTACAAATCGGCTTATCACCACGGGTCAGGCAAGGTACCCGGCCACCTGCAGATTTTCCACTCAGGTTCTTGGACACCCCATTCGTATCTGATTACGATAGCAGCTGAAACCATGATCGTATTGCTGCCGGCCCGGTGCCGGGAATTTGTGAGGAATAGTCCATGAGTTATGTCCACCCCGCCGCAGATGCTGAATTTGTCCTGCGTCACATTGTTGATCTGGATGCCCTGTGCGCGTCAGCCGGACTGGAAGAAGTCAATACCGACCTTGCGCTGGCCGTACTGGAGGAAGCCGGGAAACTTGGCAGTGACGTACTGGCTCCCCTGAACTGGAGCGGCAATCTGCAGGGCATCCGTCTGGGGACAAACGGTGTTCAGGAGGCTGACGGCTTTGCCGACGCTTATCGACAGTTTGCCGAAGGTGGCTGGATGTCACTGACCGCACCGGAGGACTTCGGTGGCCAGCACCTGCCCCAGAGCATCGGTACCGCTGTCAGTGAAATCTGGAACTCGGCCAATCTGTCCTTTGCCCTGTGCCCGCTGCTGGGCCAGGGAGCTGTCGAAAGCCTGATTCATCACGGTAGTAAGGCACTGCAGCAGACCTACCTGCCGAAGCTGGTATCCGGAGAATGGACCGGAACCATGAATCTGACCGAGTCGGATGCCGGGACTGATCTGGCCGCCATCAAGACCCGTGCCGTACCCACAGACGACCATTACCTGATCAGTGGCCAGAAAATTTTCATTACCTGGGGTGATCATCAGATGGCCGGCAATATCATCCATCTGGTACTGGCACGCCTGCCGGATGCCCCGCCGGGCGTGAAAGGCATCTCCCTGTTCATCGTGCCCAAGTTCCTGCCGGATGTGGCGGGCGAACCGGGCGAGCGCAATGCAGTGCAGTGTATTTCCGTCGAACACAAGCTCGGTATCCATGCCAGCCCCACCTGTGTGATGGAATTCAGTGAGGCCAAAGGCTTTCTGGTCGGGCTGGCCAACAACGGGCTGGCCTGTATGTTCACCATGATGAACCATGCCCGTCAGGCCGTGGGGCTGCAGGGACTGGCGATTTCCGAGCGGGCCTATCAGCAGGCACTGAGTTTTGCCAAAGAGCGCCTGCAGGGGACACGCCGGGACGGCTCCCGCATGCCGATTATCCAGCACCCGGATGTACGGCGCATGCTGATGGTAATGAAAGCGGCCAATGAAGCCATGCGCGCACTGGCCTTGACGGCAGCGGCGGAAATCGACCGTGCCCATTATGCACCGGAGGGCGACAGCAAGGCCCGGCATGCCCACCGGGTCGAACTCTACACCCCGATTATCAAGGGCTGGCTCACGGAAATGGCGGTGGAGCTGACGTCCATCGGCATCCAGGTGCATGGCGGCATGGGATTCATCGAGGAAACCGGGGCTGCCCAGCATTTCCGCGATGCCCGTATTCTGCCAATTTATGAAGGCACCAACGGCATTCAGGCACTGGATTTCATCGGACGCAAGACGCTCGCCAATCAGGGCACCGTGCTGCAGGGGCTGCTGGATGACATGGCCATAACACTCACCGAACTGGCGTCCGCTGAATTACCCCCCTCCATTCAGGCCGGATTCGCCCAAGCCCTTGCCTCCGGTGTGGCGGCGCGGGCCTTTGTACTGGAACAGGCCGGCACGGATCCGCAGCTGGCCAACAGTGTGTGCCATCCGTTTTTGATGCTGTTCGGTTATCTCTGTGGTGGCTGGGTCATGGCCCAGAGCGCCCTCAAGGCCAAAGCACTGCTGGATGCCGGTGAGGGACATGCCGAGTTTCTGCAGGCCAAGCTGATCACGGCACAGTGCTACGCCGAACACCTGCTGCCACGGGTACAGGCTTGTCATGCTACGGTGCTGGCCGGCAGTGGCAGTGTTATGGCCTTGCCGGAAGACCTGTTTTAGGGTTTTGCAGAACAGACAGGAAACAAACATGAATTCAATCACTCCCCCACCCCCCATCAGCCGCTTTCCGGTACCCCCTCTGGAGGCTGTCCCGGAGGATATCCGGGCACGCATTCTGGCCGTGCAGGAAAAGTCCGGCTTTGTGCCCAATGTATTCCTGAGCCTGGCCCACCGGCCTGACGAGTTCCGGGCTTTTTTCGCCTATCACGACGCGCTGATGGAAAAAGACAGCGGGCTGAGCAAGGCCGAGCGTGAAATGATCGTGGTGGCTACCTCGAATGCCAACCAGTGTCAGTATTGTGTGGTGGCGCATGGTGCCATCCTGCGCATCCGGGCCAAAAATCCGCTGCTGGCCGATCAGGTCGCCGTCAATTACCGCAAGGCCGACATCACCCCGCGCCAGAAGATCATGCTGGACTTCGCCCTCAAAGTTTCACAACAGGCCCATGCCATTGAGGACGGGGACTTTGCCACGCTGCATGCCCAGGGGTTTTCCGATGAGGACATCTGGGACATTGCTGCCGTCTCGGCTTTTTTCGGGCTCAGCAACCGCATGGCCAACCTGATGAACTCACGGCCCAATGATGAGTTCTACCTGCTCGGGCGGGTGCCGAAAGCATGAATATCAGTGATGCAATTCAGGCTCGCAAGTCCGTGCGTGCCTTTCTTGACCGTCCGGTACCTCGGGAGCGCATCGAAGCGATACTGGACACGGCACGCTGGGCACCTTCCGGCGTGAATACCCAGCCCTGGAAGGTAGTCGTGCTGGCCGGGCAGAAGAAGCAGGAACTGCAGCAGCGCATTATCACGCACTTCACCACCCATGGACCGGGACGCATGGATTTTTCCTATTACCCGGAACAATGGCAGGAACCTTATGTTTCCCGGCGCAGGGAATGCGGCATGGCACTGTACGGGGCGCTGGCCATTCGCCGGGATGACAGGGAGCGGCGTCTGCAGCAGTGGATTGCCAATTACCGCGCCTTTGATGCCCCGGTGATGCTGATGTTCACCATGGATCGCCAGCTGCAGACCGGCTCTTACATGGATTACGGCATGTTCCTGCAGTCGGTGATGCTGGCAGCACTGGACCATGGCCTGACGACCTGTCCGCAGGCCGCATTGGGCGAATTTCCGGATATTGTGCGCGACTGTCTCGGGCTGGACGAAGATCAGGTCATTATCAGCGGCATGGCCCTGGGTTATGAGGATACGCATGCACCGGTGAACCGCTATCGCACGGTGCGGGAACCGGTAGAAGCCTTTACGACCTGGATGACAGGAGAAAGGTGAAGCACTCCGGAATGCACAGCCGACCACTGGTACGGGCTGATTGAGGCACCAGACATTCTGAAGTGAGGACGACCTCACCTCTCAATTTTCACCACGCGGGGACGGCCCCACAAGCAACTGACAAGCACGATGTATGAGCTGGATCATTTTGTTTATAGCGGGTCTTTTTGAAATCAGCTGGGCTATCGGTTTGAAGTACACAGAGGGTTTTACCAAATTCTGGCCAACTGTCGGGACGGTATTTTCCCTGATCGCAAGTTTTTTGCTGCTCGGCCTGGCATTGAAAACATTGCCAGTCGGTACTGCCTATGCAATCTGGGTAGGTATTGGCACGGTTGGCACAGCCGTTCTGGGCATACTGCTGTTTGGTGAGTCAGTTGATGTTCTCAAGGTGGTTAGCCTGGCGCTGATTTGTGCGGGTATCGTTGGCCTCAAACTGGCGCATACCTGATAAAATGCCGGAAAAAGAAAGGCTATCTCGATGGAAAAATTCTTGCCAATCCTCTTTGCCATCAGCTTCCCAATCGTCTGGGTTTCAGTCTCGCTTTTGCTGTCCCGCCTCAGTGGCTGGACGAAGCTGACCAGCCATTATGCTGACAATAGTGATAAGCCAGGCAAAACATGCTACATGCGCTCCGGCTCTGTCGGTAAAGTCCCTTACAGGTCGTGCCTTATCCTGCGCACTTGTGAGACCGGTCTGCGCCTGTCGGTACTTTTTCCCTTCCGGATCGGCCATCCTCCCCTGTTCATTCCGTGGGACCAGTTCCACGGCTTATCCAGAAAACGAGTGCTTTTCGCTACTGTCCTGAAGACAAGCGTAGGCATGCCGGTCATTGCAAACGTGACCCTGCCAATTTGGGTACATGATCATTTACCCGAAAATCAGAAAATCGAATAGCACTATCAAATCAGGGCAGCCTCGCACATTTCCGAATCGCCACAGAACGCGGTATCAGCGCTCAATAACAGCGGATATCCGCCGGAGAACGGACAATGTTGTCTCCAGTTCTGCCTGGCTGATACCCCTTGAGCGCTCTGTCGCCCACCCTGCCTGCTTCTCATCTAACTTTGAAAATACTGCCATCCCAAGTTCCGACAGGCTGATCAGCTTGGCACGTTTATGCCCCGGATTTTCCTGAAACAACAGGAACCCGTCGGCATGCATTGCATCAACCAGTCTCTGCACCGCCTGCCTTGTCAGCCCCATGCTTCTGGCTACCTGCGGCACGGTTTGCGGCTCCCCTGCCAGCGCCAGTGCTCCCAGTATCTTCCAGCGCGCACTGGTAATGCCATACGCCGCCCCCATCTGGTCACCTTCACTGACAAACAGCCCTCCCAACTTGAACACTTCAAGCGTGATTTCGGTGAATACCGGGCCTTTCCGGGATTCATTGAGAGCGTTGCTCATCGGTATTCTTCCCTATTAATTGACAACATGTTGACAAAATACATTATCATTCACATAATGACAACATATTACCAATAGACTCTACCGGAGGAAACCCCGATGCTGATACTCCACCGACTTGCAGCACCCATCGCCATTTTGTGCATTGCCATATTTTTTCTGACAACGATTCTCGTCGAGATTTTCGGTACTGCCGAATCCATCGCAACCCTGAAAAGCCTCATTGTATGGCCGGGCCTGTTTATCTTGGTACCCGCCATTGCGCTAACCGGTGCCAGCGGCTTTGCCCTGGCCAGGGCCAGAAGCGGAAGGCTGGTGCAGCAGAAGCAAAAGAGAATGCCCTTCATTGCCGTCAATGGAATACTGGTACTCATACCCTGCGCACTGTTCCTGGACCACTGGGCATCGGCAGGCACCCTTGATACCCGCTTTTATGTCGTGCAGGGGATCGAGTTGCTTGCCGGTGCAGTCAATCTCATCCTGATGGGCAGGAATATGCGTGATGGCCTCAGAATGAGTGGGCGGATCAGGCAAAACCGCTGACCGGGTAGCCGGACAGCCAGTCTTTTTCAAGGTGGCTGATCAGTCAAGTCAGGAGCCCGCCCATTCACTGGCCATCTGAATCGCATAAATGCAGTCCAGCACCCTTGCGTAGCCGATCCAGATACTTTTGGAACCGGGTTCACTATCGCCTTTTCTGCCCGGAAAACCGCCCGGTTCGGCCAGATTGCGGAGGACATCAAAAACAGGTCGGCGGGGCAATCCAGTTGTTGTGCCCGTTTGAACAACGCAAACAAGTCGCTTTCCCGGTCGCCCGTATAGACGAGGCGGTGATCAGGGCAGCGCCTGGCCAGTTCGGCTACCCGTTCATATTGTGTATAAGGAGATGGGTTTGACCCACTACCGCTTGGGCTTTGCACCGGGGCGATCCGGGGGTGCGCTTGCCTCGGGCTTGATTTTTCGCAAATTGCCCTGATCTTGTTGGGAACGAATGAAAAAACAACCTTGAACCGAGATCAAACCATGCCGATTCGCGATCCAAACCAGATGTGGGCGGAAGCCTGCGCCTTGCTGGCTGAGGCGGAACGCCTGCAACGCCAGTTTTTTCGTCCGGTTCCCAAAGCCAATGCCCCGACCTGGGAGCCGCCGGTCGACATGCTGGAAACCGCCAGCAGCCTGCACATTACTGTTGCCCTGCCGGGTGTGGCACCCGAGCGGCTGGAAGTTCATCTGGCCGGCGGGCAGCTGATTGTCAGCGGCCTGCGCCCCTTGCCGGTTCAGAAGCAAGGGGTGCGCGTCCACCGGCTGGAGCTGCCGCACGGTCGTTTTGAGCGCCGCATTCCGCTGCCGTCAGGACACTACGAACTGGCCGGTCATGGCCTGGTTCATGGTTGTCTGCAATTGAATTTACGCAAGATCAGGGGAAATCCATAATGAAAAATGAATTGAATGCACCTCAGGCACAAACAGAAAACCGGCCTGCCTTGCCGGATGATGCCTTGATCCTGATTCCTGTCCGTAATGTGGTGTTGTTTCCCGGCATTGTCGCCCCCGTGACGCTCAGCCGCGAGCCGTCCATGCAGGCCGCCCAGGATGCCGTGAATCAGGGGCATAAAATCGGTCTGCTGCTGCAGCATGATGCCAGCGTGGACAACCCGGATGGCAGTCAGTTGTATCGTATCGGAACCCTGGCCAATATCCTGCGCTATGTCACCACCAATGATGGTCATCACCATCTGGTGATTCAGGGTGAGCAGCGTTTCCGCATCCGGGAATACCTGCAGATGAATCCTTATCCGGTTGCACGGGTTGAGCTGATGGAAGACCCGTCCGCCGAGGATGACACCGAAGTGGCAGCACGCATGCATTACCTGCAGGAGAAGGCACTGGAAACCGCCCAGCTGCTGCCACAGGTGCCGGCGGAAGTGGTCAATGCGATCCGCCACCCGACTTCACCCGGCGCACTGGCCGACCTGATTGCCAACTTTCTTGACATGGAACCGGGGGAAAAGCAGGTACTGCTGGAAACCATGAACCTGCGAACCCGTCTGGACAGGGTGAGCGAGCAGGTCCGGCACCAGCTGGAAGTGCTGAAACTGTCACGCGAAATCGACCAGCAGACCCAGCAGGCCATGGACAAGCGCCAGCGTGAGTACATGCTGCGCGAACGCATGAAGGCCATCCGCAAGGAGCTGGGCGAGGAGGACGGTAATGCCGCCGAGATTGACGAGCTGCGTGATGCCATCCACCGGGCGGAAATGCCGGAGGAGGCCGATGAACAGGCCCGCAAGGAGCTGAGCCGTCTGGAGCGCATGGGGGAAAGCTCGGGTGAGTATTCCATGATCCGGACCTATCTGGACTGGCTGATCAGCCTGCCCTGGAACCGGCTGGATGCGGAAGCCATTGATATTGCCCATGCGCGTGAGGTGCTGGATGCCGATCATTACGGTCTGGAAAAGATCAAGAAGCGCATTCTGGAATATCTGGCCGTGCGCAAGCTCAACCCGGAAGGCCGCAGCCCGATCCTGTGCTTTGCCGGTCCGCCGGGGGTGGGCAAGACATCACTGGGACAGAGCATTGCCAGGGCGCTGGGCCTGAAGTTCGTGCGGGCTAGTCTGGGCGGGGTGCATGACGAGTCTGAAATGCGCGGCCACCGGCGCACCTATCTGGGCGCGCTGCCGGGCAATATCATCCAGAATCTGCGCAAGGCCGGTACCCGTAACCCGGTGTTCATGCTGGATGAGATTGACAAGCTGGGCAGCGGCGGCTTCCATGGTGATCCGTCTTCCGCCCTGCTGGAGGTGCTGGACCCGGAGCAGAACGGTACTTTCCGTGATAATTATCTGGCCCTGCCGTTTGATCTGAGCAAGGTGGTGTTTATTGCCACGGCCAATGTGCTGGATGCAATTCCGGGGCCGTTGCGGGACCGCATGGAAATCATCGAACTCCCCGGTTATACCGAGGATGAAAAGATCGAGATTGCCAGGCGCTATCTGGTGCGCAAGCAGCTGGAGGCCAACGGCCTCAAACCTGAGCAGGTGAGCCTGACCGAGGCGGCGATTCGGGCCATGGTCAGCGGTTATACCCGTGAGGCCGGTGTGCGTGGTCTGGACCGCCTGATCGGCTCGGTATTGCGCCATGTGGCCATGCGGGTATCCGAAGGTGAAAGCGGAGCAATTGTGATTGATGCCGATGACCTGCCTGCCATTCTGGGAGCCATGCGCTTTGAAAGCGAGGTGGCGATGCGTACCAGTGTGCCGGGTGTGGCGACCGGACTGGCCTGGACACCGGTGGGCGGGGATATCCTGTTTATCGAGACCACGCGCATGCCGGGTTCCGGACGCCTGATCATCACCGGCCAACTCGGGGATGTGATGAAGGAAAGCGCACAGGCCGCCATGAGTCTGGTAAAGTCGCGGGCACGCGAGTTGGGTATCGACAGCAAGGTATTTGCCGACAATGACATTCACCTGCATGTGCCCGCCGGTGCCATCCCCAAGGACGGGCCCAGTGCCGGTGTGGCGATTTTTACCTCGCTGGTGTCGTTGTTGACCGGGCGCAAGGTGAAGAACAGTGTGGCCATGACCGGCGAGATCAGCCTGCGCGGGCTGGTGTTGCCGATCGGGGGCGTGAAGGAGAAATGCCTTGCTGCCCTGCGTGCCGGTATTCATACCGTGATGCTGCCCGAGCGCAACCGCAAGGATCTGGAAGACATTCCGGCCAATGCCCGCCAGCAGCTCAACTTTGTCTGGATGGGCAGGGTTGAGGATGCACTGGCAGCGGCGCTGGAAGCACCGGAAGCGGTACCGGTTGATGCCGGAGCCGAGGTTGAAGCAGCAGCCTGAGTCCCTGCCTGAATCCGGGGCCAAGTACTAAAACAGGGCATGCAGACTGGAATCTGCATGCCCTGTTTATTTGGGTTTTGTTAAGTTTAAATGCCTTGCGGGTGTTTACATCCCCCTCCCTTTCTGTGCTATTAATAATGGCATACCAATCCAGTCTGCATCAGATTTCAGGAATTCCCTATGCTTTCATACCTGCGCTTGCTCAGTATTGGTCTGTTTATTTTCTGGCTGCTGTTGTCCGGTTACTGGGATAATGGACTGCTGCTGATACTGGGCGTACTGTCGGTGCTGCTGGTGGTTTACCTGGCTTGGCGCGTCGACCGCTATTACCCGCTGCACTCCCTGGGACATCCCCATACCTTGCTGCGCCTGCCGTTCTACTGGCTCTGGCTGTTTGTCGAGGTGGCGAAGTCCAATATCGATGTTGCCAAACGCATCTGGTTTCCCCGCCGCTACCCCATCAGCCCGGTACTGGAGCAGGTACCCATGACCCAGACCACCCGTCTGGGACGGACGATTTATGCCAACTCCATCACCCTGACGCCCGGCACCATCTCGGTACGCATTCTGCCGGATTCAAAGCTGCTGGTGCATGCGCTGACCCATCAGGGAATGGATGCCCTCAAGGCCGGCGATATGGATCGCCGCGTGACTGCCATGGGGGAAAAATGATGTTTGCGGCTGCCTGTCTCGGACTGCTGCTGGTGATGGCAATGGCGCTGGTACGTGCTTTTGCCGGTCCCAGCGTATATGACCGCATTCTGGCAGTGAACATGTTCGGTACCAAAACCGTGCTGTTCATTGCCGTTTACGGTTTCTTCACCGGACGCCCCGACTTTCTCGATATTGCCCTGGTTTATACCCTGATCAATTTCGTCGGTGTGGTGGCCGTGCTGCGCTTTGTCGAGAAAATCATCGACCCGAAAGACCCGTCCCCGGCCACTGAAAACCGGGAGGAACAGGCATGACCCTGCTTCTGGATGTGCTGAGCGCGGTTTTTCTGGCGCTGGGCGTGTTTCTGGCGCTGACCGGTGCGATTGGCACACTGCGTTTTCCCGATCTGTATACCCGCCTGCATGCTTCCAGCATCACGGACACACTGGCCTCCTTCATGATCCTGTTCGGTCTGGTGCTGCAGGCCGGTTTCACGCTGGTTTCAGTCAAGCTGGTGCTGATTTTCCTGTTTCTGTGGTACACCAGTCCGGCGTCCAGCCATGCGCTGATCCGGGCTGCTTACCTGAACCGGCTTCCGGCACGTCTGGTCCGTCGCCCGAACAAGGAGATACCGCCATCGAAACCCTGATCAACATCATCCTGTTCACCATGCTGGGTGCAACTGCGGTAGCCATCATCCGCCTGCGCAGCCTGTTCGCCGTGGTCATGCTGTCTGGTATCTACAGCCTGTTGTCCGCCAGTATTTTTGTGGCACTGGATGCCGTGGATGTGGCCTTTACCGAAGCGGCGGTGGGGGCCGGTATTTCCACCATGCTCCTGCTGGGCACGCTGGTGCTGACCGGGCACTATGAAAACGAGCCGGCCCACAAGCCCCTGCTGCCGCTGATGGTGGTGATTGTGACCGGTGCCGTGCTGGTTTGGGGCACGCTGGACATGCCACACTTCGGGCTGCCGGATAATCCGATCCAGCAGCATGTGGCCCCCCGGTATATTGAGGACTCCCCCCAGGAAGTCGGGGTGCCCAATATGGTGACTTCGGTGCTGGCCAGTTACCGCGGGTATGACACTTTCGGAGAGACCACCGTGGTTTTCACCGCCCTGGTCGGGGTGTTGGCCCTGCTCGGGGTGCGCCAGGGAAAAACCCCTGTACGGGCAGTCTATAACCACCCGGATCAGCCACCGCGCCCGGTACTGCAGGTCATGTCCAAACTCCTGATTCCCTTCATCCTGCTGTTTGCCCTGTATGTGCAGTTTCATGGGGATTTCGGTCCGGGGGGTGGTTTTCAGGCAGGCGTGATTTTTGCTTCCGGGGTGATCCTGTATACCCTGACCTTCGGGCTGGATGATGCTTATGCCATGATTCATCCGCGCATTCTTACCCCATTGGCCGCCCTGGGGGTGATGCTTTACGGTGGGACCGGATTGGCAGGCATGCTGTTGGGCAGTAATTTCCTCGATTATTCGGTGCTGGCCCATGATCCGGTGCACGGGCAGCATTATGGCATCCTGCTGATCGAGTTCGGGGTGGGGCTGACGGTGGCCTGTGTCATGATCATGATTTTCTATGCATTCATGAGTCGGGGGGAGAAGCCGGGATGAAGGAGCGAAAATGAGTTTTGCAGATGTCGTAGGGCTCTATAACTACTGGGTGGTGATCTTCCTGATGATGGCCGGATTTTATGTCGTCATTGCCCATGACAACATGATCAAAAAGCTGGTGGGACTCAACCTGTTTCAGACCTCGGTGTTCATGCTCTACATTTCGATGGGGAATGTGCTGGACGGGACGGTTCCGATTGTGGTTGAAAATGCGACAGAACCGGTGCTGTATTCCAATCCGCTGCCCCATGTCCTGATCCTGACCGCCATTGTGGTCAGCGTGGCAACCACGGCGCTGGGGCTGGCGCTGGTGGTACGTATCCAGGAGGCGTATGGGACCGTGGAGGAGGATGAGGTGATCAGGAAAGATATGGAACTGGAGCAGAGCAGGAACCGATCATGAGCAGCCAGTTACCTGCCCTGCAGCTGGTTATTCCGCTGCTGTCTGCGCCCCTGTGCTTCCTGATCGGCAGAGCCCGCATCGCCTGGGCCATTGCCACACTGGCCAGCTGGGCCTGTGCCGCCATTTCCGTGACCCTGCTGCTGCGTGTCAGTGACGGCAGCGTGATTGAATATGCGTTTGGTAACTGGCCCGGCCCCTGGGGCATTGTGTATACCGTTGACCGCCTGAGTGCTTTTGTGCTGGTGATTGTTTCCGGCATTGCCGCCGTGATCCTGCCGTATTCCTGGCCTTCGGTCTGCCGCGAGATTCCGCCACGGCTGCATGTGCTGTTCTATACCGCCCTGCTGCTGTGCCTGTCCGGACTGCTGGGCATGACCATTACCGGTGATGCCTTCAACCTGTTTGTGCTGCTGGAAATTTCTTCGCTGTCCACCTATACCCTGATCAGTCTGGGCAAGGACCGGCGTTCGCTGACCGCAGCATTCCAGTATCTGGTCATGGGCACCATTGGCGGTACATTCATCCTGATCGGTGTCGGGCTGCTGTACATGCTGACCGGTACGCTCAATATGGCCGATCTGGCCCAGCGCCTGCAGCCGCTGGAGGGCGAATCACGCACCCTGCAGGCAGCTTTTGCCTTTCTGGTGGTTGGCTTTGGCCTCAAGCTGGCCATGTTCCCGCTCCACCTGTGGCTGCCGAGTGCCTATGCCACCGCCCCTTCCGTGGTTTCGGCTTTTCTGGCAGCCACGGCGACCAAGGTGGCGGTCTATGCCATGCTGCGCTTCCTGTTCGGGATTTTCGGGGCTGATTTCACCTATGACCAGATGCATCTGCAGTTCCTGCTGATACCGCTGGCACTCATGGCGATTCTGTTTGCTTCCATGACTGCGGTCTACCAGCCTGGTGTGAAGCGCATGCTGGCCTATTCCTCGCTGGCACAGATCGGTTACATGCTGCTGGGTATCGGTCTGGCCAATCTGCATGGCCTGATGGCGGCGCTGCTGCACCTGTTCAACCATGCCCTGATCAAGGGGGCACTGTTCCTGGTCATGGCGAATATCTTCTACCGTGCCGGCGGAACTTCCATCAGTCACGTCACCGGTCTGGGGCGGCAGATGCCGCTGACCATGGCGGCATTTGTGGCTGGCGGGCTGAGCCTGATCGGCGTACCGCTGACGGTGGGATTTATCTCCAAATGGTACCTGATTCAGGCATCCATTGACCGTGGCTGGTGGCTGATTACCGCCATGATCCTGCTGGGCTCCCTGATTGCCCTGGTCTACATCTGGCGTGTGATTGAGGCCGCCTATTTCAAGGAGCGTCCGGCTGATCAGGCCACCGTGACGGAAGTCCCGCTCTGGCTGCTGATACCGACCTGGGTGCTGGTACTGGGCAATATCTGGTTCGGCATTAACGCTGAATTCACTGCCAGTGTGGCGGAAGCGGCGGCAGCCAGCCTGCTGGGAGGACGCTGATGGCCACTGAAACCCTGATTCTGCTGTCCCTGCTGGTGCCGCTGCTCACGGCGGTGGGCATTGCCGTGGCCGGGCGCTGGCCCAACCTGCGTGAGGGCGTAACCCTGACCGGGGCTTTGCTGCTGGCGCTGGTGGTTTACAGCCTGCTGCCATCCATACTGGCTGGAGAGCGTCCGGAGCTGGTGTTGCTGGAAATGATGCCGGGTATCCGGCTTGCATTCCGGGTTGAACCACTGGGCATGATGTTTGCCGGGGTGGCCGCCTTTCTGTGGCCGGTGAATTCGCTTTACTCCATTGGTTACATGCGCGGGAACCAGGAGCAGAACCAGACCCGGTTCTATATCTGTTTTGCCATTGCCCTGTTCGCTGCCATGGGGGTGGCTTTTGCGGGCAATCTGGTCACGCTGTTTGTTTTTTATGAAGTGCTTACCCTGTCCACCTACCCGCTGGTGACCCACAAGGGGAAAAGTGCACTCAAGGCCGGGCGGGTCTATCTGGGCATCCTGCTGTTCACTTCAATCGGCCTGCTGCTGCCGGCCATTATCTGGACCTGGCAGGCAACCGGTACCCTTGAATTCACGCCCGGCGGCATTCTGGGGGGCAAGGTGAGCGGGGTGGCGCTGACGGCGCTGTCAGTACTGTATTTCTATGGTATCGGCAAGGCGGCCCTGATGCCGGTTCAGCGCTGGCTGCCGGCAGCCATGGTTGCGCCCACACCGGTCAGTGCCCTGCTGCATGCGGTGGCCGTGGTCAAGGCGGGGGTGTTTACCGTCATCAAGGTGGCGGTGTATGTTTTCGGGCTGGATACCCTGGCATCCGCGCCCGGTATCGAGTGGCTGTTATACGTGGCCGGGTTCACCATTCTGGCAGCCTCCACCATCGCGCTGTATCAGGACAACCTCAAACGCCGGCTGGCCTATTCTACCGTGAGCCAGCTCTCCTATGTGGTACTGGGTGCAGCGATTCTGGCCCCCATTTCGATTGTCGGGGCGGCCCTGCATATCGTGGCGCATGCCTTCGGCAAGATCACGCTGTTCTTTGCTGCCGGTTCGATTTATACCGCTGCCCACAAAACCGAAATCAGCCAGCTCAACGGCATCGGCTACCGCATGCCCTGGACCATGGGAGCCTTCACCATCGGAGCTTTGTCCATGATCGGGGTGCCGCCGGCAGTGGGTTTCATCTCCAAGTGGTATCTGCTTATGGGGACTTTTGAGGCACACCAGTATCTGGCTTTCGGCATCATCATTATTTCCACGCTGCTGAATGCTGCTTATTTTGTGCCGATTATCTATGCCGCTTTTTTCCGTCCGGAGGCACCCGACAAAAAGGATGATCATGGTCATGGTGAAGCGCCCTGGCCCATTGTGGTGGCCTTGTGCATCACGGCGGGCATGACGCTGGTACTGTTTCTGTTCCCGGAAATCCCCTATCAACTGGCCGTCCAGGTCGGGAGGTGATCATGATTCCCCAATCCCGGAAGCATGGACTGTCGCGGTTCTGGAAAGTCTGGATCGGTCTGCTGATCCTGGCCATACTGCCGGAATTTTTTGTTCATCATCACGCCTATTTTGAGGATCAGGGCATTCATGTCGATGCCTGGTGGGGGTTTTATGCCGGGTTCGGGTTTCTGGCCTGTGTCGTACTGGTTCTGATGGCCAGGCTGTCGGGCTTTTTCCTTAAGCGCAAGGACGACTATTACGATGAGTGAGTTCCTGTTTCCACCCGGACTGGTGTTGTTTTTCGGCGCTTTTCTGTTGCCACAGGTGCAGGGCAAGGTGCGCACGGCCCTGGTGCTGGGATTGCCGCTGCTGGCACTGCTACTGGTGTGGAGTCTGCCGGAGGGCAGCCGTATTACCCTGCAATTCCTGCAGTACGAGCTGGAGCCGGTCAGTGCAACCGCCGTCGGGCGTCTGTTTGCCACGGTTTTTGCGCTGGCCGCCTGGGCTGGTGGCCTGTACGGACTCTGGCGTGCCGAGCCGGACGGGCAAGGAGGCTGTCAGCTGCGCGAGGGCAATGTTCTGGAGCTGGCGGCGGCCTATGCCTATGCCGGGTCTGCCATTGGTGTCACGTTTGCCGGTGATCTGATTACACTGTTCATTTTCTGGGAAATGATGGCTCTCAGTTCCACCCTGGTGCTGTGGTCCAACACCCGTGAAAACCCGAAAGCCTATGGGGCCAGCATGCGTTACCTGCTGGTGCATCTGCTGGGTGGCGTGATCCTGATGGGGGGCATCGTCTGGCAGGTTTATGCCACCGGCTCCACGGCCTTTGTCAAGATGGGTGAACTCAGCAGTGGTGCCCACTGGCTGATTATGGCGGGTTTCCTGATCAATGCCGGTGCACCGCCCCTGTCGGCCTGGGTGGCTGATGCCTATCCGGAGGCCAGTGCTTCGGGCATGGTGTTCCTGTCTGCCTTTACCACCAAAACGGCAGTGTATGTACTGCTGGTGGGCTTTGCCGGAGCGCAGGTGCTGATTTATATCGGCCTGTATATGGTGTTTTACGGCATTTTCTATGCACTGATGGAAAACGACATGCGCCGGATTCTGGCGTATTCGATCGTGAATCAGGTCGGCTTTATGGTCACAGCCATCGGTATCGGCAGCGAATTGGCGCTGAATGGCGCAGCGGCACATGCTTTTGCCCATATTATCTACAAGGCACTGATGCTGATGTCGGCGGGCAGTGTGCTGGCCCTGACCGGGCGGCACAAGTGTACCGAACTGGGCGGCCTGTTCCGGCACATGCCGCTGACTGCCATTTTCGGCATCATCGGTTCGCTGGCGATTGCGGCCTTTCCGTTTACCTCCGGTTTTGTCACCAAATCACTGGAAACCTCGGCAGCCGCCTATGCCGGGCTGGCACCGGCCTGGTTCCTGCTGCTGACCGCATCCGCCGGGGCCATCGTGTATATCGGTTTTAAATTCCCCTTGTTTGTGTTCTTCAATCGGGATGCCGGGCTGCATCCACCGGAGGCTCCCCGGCACATGCTCTGGGCCATGGGGTTCTGTGCCTTTCTGTGCATCGCCATCGGCATTTTCCCCGAGCCGCTTTATGCCCTGTTGCCGCATCAGCCGGTAACTTATCAGGCTTATACCCTTGATCATCTGGTGACCCAGTTCCAGCTGCTGCTGTTTGCCGGTGCAGCTTTCTTTCTGTTGTTGCCGCAAATGCAGGTGACGCCCACCATCAGCCTGGATTTCGACTGGTTCTATCGCAAGCTGTTGAAATATCTGGTGCGTGAGTTCAGCCTTAAAACCATTGATGCACGGCGTCTGCTGGAAAACCGTGCCTTGCTGCGTACAGAAAGGATGGCTGAGCGCCTGTATCGCCGTTATGGCCCTCAAAGCGTGTTTGCCCGCACTTGGCCCAGCGGGGTGATGGTGCTGTGGGTAGCCGTGCTGCTGGCAGGCTCACTGGTGCTTTACTACCTGCGCTGAGCCTGCGCGCCTACGGGCTGGCAATGACCATGACGGTTGTTGCCGGCTCGTCGCTGTCGGACGGACTGGTGATCAACGGGCCGTTCAAGATTTCCCCACCATTGCTGTCACCCTGAAGCTGGCCGGCTTCATAGGTCAGGCTCAACCGCTCCGGAACATGGATGACAAACCGGACTTGGGCCTGAACGGCTGCAGGCTGTTCACCGGTGACTGGCTGGATACTGATGCCGCTGTCGGCCTGCAGGGCTGCGCCATACAGCAAGCCGATGCAAAGGGCGGCAATGCCTGTTTTCATGTTGTACTCCATTTGACGTTTCATCGATTTATTTTATTATTTCAGCATTGAAACGTGGTGGTATTACGGTTGTTTTTACGCTTTGTTCCTTGCGCTTGACACCCCTGATATGGCTGTTTTCAGACCTTGAGCAGGTAATGAACAAATTGGTAATATAATGATAATTACTTGATCATATTGGCTTTGTTCAGCTGAAATTTGCTTCCTGCGTACTATCATCCGGGGTTATATTCTGATATAACGGTAAACTGTCTCTCAGAAGAAAGATCATAAAAATAATTTGGTAAATGACCATGTACAGCTGGACTGACAGGTCGGTTTCAGCGGGCTTCCTGACACTTTTACTGGGCACCGTGTCGGGGGCAACAGCGGTTCATGCCGAGGGGATTGTTTCCCTCAGCAAGACAGAGCTGAAGGCGCTGGAGTTGGAAAACTCGGCAAATCACGAACCGGCGTATGTTGACAACCTGATTAATGCCGATATGGCTGAAGATTTACCGCCAGAGGCACTACCCCCGCAGGAAACAAAGCCTGACCGTGCGGGTTATCGCTCTTGGCGTCTCAGCCCGGAATTTCGCCATGCAGAAAATGCCCTGGGCTACGAGCAGCGCTCCAGCCTGGGTCTGCAGCTATACACCCAGAGCGCAGGTTTCGGCGATTTCACCCTGCAACTGGAAAGTGGCTGGTACAAAAGTGTTCAGGATGAAACGGGCTTTTCCCGTCAGGATGATGGTCTGCAGTTTACCCTGCAGCAGGACAATTTGCTGTTGAACCCGGACTGGAGCATGCAGAATTCCCTCGGGATCAATCAGACTTTTCATAACTCCCTGTTCAGCCGGGGTTCGCGCCTGTCCCTGCCATCCCGTACCCTGCAGGGGGTTACCAGCCGTATTTACAGCACCGATACCGAAATCCGTCTTGCACAGGGTGAACTGGGTCAGGTGTCCGATGTGGCCCGCTTTCTGGGCAGCGGGTCGGACATGACCGGGCTGGGTCTGACCCGGCGTCTGAATCAGGACTGGATGGTGGGGTTCCAGTCCTGGCAGGTGCAGCAGCCGGAAGGCGACAGCCGGGAATATGCCCTGATGCTGGATCGGGCCGGGGGACCGGAGCAGGCCCGTTATCACCTGCAGTGGCTGCAGAGTGAGGATGGGCAGGGCGTGGAGCTGGAAGCCGGCAGACAGGTCGGACGAGCGACCCATCAGCTCAATGCCTATCATATTGACGGGGAACTGAGCTGGATGGGGGATACCGTGGCCAGTACCGGCAGCGGTGCTTACTGGCGCATGAGCTACAACCACCCGCTCTATCAGTTCAATACCGGGCTTGACTGGCAGCAGTACCGGGGCGGCAATCAGCTCGGACTGCGTCAGTCAGTGGCTTATGCGTTTAATCAGGATACCCGTCTGGGAGCGGACCTGAGCCATTCCAGGACGGATGCGGATACTGCCTCAGGGCAGCGGACCCGTGCCGCTGCCTACGTGGCACGCCAGCTTGCCAGTGGCAGCAGTGACCGGCTGCAGCTGGCGGTACAGCATACCGATGGCTCGTCGACTCCGCATGCAAATGGCAGGGAAGCGAATACTGATTATGAGCTGGACTATTCACGCCGCTGGCTGCTGGGTGCGGATCAGGAGCTGGGGATGCAGCTGAGCTGGAGTGGTAATCCGGAACGGGATGATGCCAGTATCCGGTCGGGTCTGGATTGGCGGCGGGATGCCGGAGATGATCTTCAGTTCGGCACCAGTCTGTACCTGGACCATACCAGAACGGATACCTCATCCCGTAACAATCTGGGCGGGCGTGTATTCGGTAACTTCCATTTCGGGGATCACTGGTCACTGAATGCCAGCCTTGATCACTCGCGTGGTGAAGAGAATGATGCCTGGCAATCAGCCCTGCAGCTGGCATTGACCTGGCAGGGCAGCAGCGGCAGGGTACTCAGCCAGCGTGAACGTCGCAGCGGCAGTGTGCGCGGGCTGGTGTTTCTGGACGAAAATCAGGATGGTATCCGCCAGCCACTGGAAAAGCCGGCAGCAGGAGTACAGCTGCAGCTGAAAGGGTTCGGACTCCCGGTGACCACGGACCGGAATGGTGAGTTTGAGCTCAATCAGGTGCCGGTGGGGAAATACCGGCTCAGTGTGGATGAATCGACCATACCGTTGCCCTGGGAGCTGGCCGAAACCACTGAGCCGGAAGTGCAGGTTGAACTGCGTTCAACCCGGTTCCTGAGTGTTCCGCTGGTACAGCTTGGCGCAGTGGAGTAAGTGATTTCAGCAATGACTGCGGCCAGGGAGGCCGTGGTTTTCGGATTGGACGCCACCCTTTTAAAAACAACAACGAAGAGGTTACTCTGATGAAAAAATTAACTTTACCCGGACTGTTGACCGGTCTTGCCCTGATGCTGGCCAGTAACGGCCTGTTTGCAGAGGCAGGGATTTCCTATACCACTGGTGCGACTTCGACGCTGGAAAGTGTCAAAGCGGACGTCAAGTTCAAAATCACCATCCCCAAGCTGATGATTCTGCGTGTCGGGGACTGGGCGGGGACTGTCAATACGGTCGAATGGACTTATGCTTTTGGTTCCGGTCTGACTGGGCCCACTGCCAATGCTACTGAAGATCATTGGAATGGGGCTAATGCCACCACGGGAACAGATGTTTCTGAGACGAGCCCCAATTCCCTGGATGTCTGGGCATTCGGTAATACCGGTGGAAGTCTGAAATTAACTGCTGCTTCGACGGATTTTGCCCTGGAAGCTGGTACCGGCACCGCTGGCGGTAATAAACCAAAATTGTCAGAAATTACGGCTGTCAATACCAATGGCACGACGAATGGTATTACTCATCCGACCCTGACAGATGCAAGTACGAGTTCAGATATCACTCTGCCCCACTCGAACGGTATTGTCAGTTTGAAGGATAAATGGACTTACACGTACACACCGACAGCAACACCATCGGCGGGTACCTACAATGCCAGTGTCATTTACACCCTGGCCGCTATCTGATCATCCCGACTGACCTGAACGGGTCAACATAACGCCGGGTGATACCTGCGGGTATTACCCGGCCCTGAAGGGCTTTGAGACAAAATGCAAAGAAAAAAACATATCCGATTTTTGTGCACTTTCTGGGGACTGGCGCTGTTACTGACCGGGTTGTCGGTACAGGCGGGCGGCTTTTCGGCGGCGGTATCTCCGCCACGCTTTGAGCTCAAGGCTGAAAGTGGCCAGGTCGTGCGTCAGGTGCTGGAAATCTACAACATGAGCAACGCCGACGAGCAGTATGACATCCGCAGTAATGACTGGAGCCTGCAGGGTGACAATCTGACTTTCAGCGAAGCGCTGACACCGGGCAGCTGCCGTCCCTGGGTCAGGCTGGAGCGGCGCAAGGTGACAGTCCGCCGGGCTGATAAACGCGGTTTCCGTTTTGAAATCCACGTTCCGCCGGGAACGCCGGCGCAGGAATGCCGTTTTGCGCTGCTGGTGGAGGGGCTGAATCCGGCTGCAAACCGGGTTGGCGGTAACCTGAACCTGCCGGCCAACGGGCGTCTGGCCGTGATCGTATATCTGGCTGTCGGTGATGCTGCTCCCAAACTGAACATTCAGACCATCCGGCTGGCGGGCGGCAAGGCCGTGCTGCAGATCAGCAATCAGGGGCTTGCCCATGGCCGTCTGCAAGGGACGCTGGCCGGAACGGATGCACGTGGGCAGGCGCTGGATTTTTCGGTGTCTTCCATGCCGGTGATGCCGGGTGAAACCCGTCTGCTGGAGCTGACACCGCACCTGAACGGCAAGCGCCATAGCGGTGCCCTGAACGCACCGCTGCACCTCAAGGGGCGTTTGTACTGGAACGACGGGGCGTTTGCGATTGACAAGCGGGTTTAACCCGGAAGGCAGGAGAATACAGGCATGAATCAGGATGGAAGGGCGGGAAGGTTATGGCATGTTGCCCTGCTGCTGGCGGGGTTGATGAGCCTGCAACAAACGGTGCAGGCTGAGTGTCGGGAAGATTCAGGGTGGGGAGGTGCGGATCACGCGCTGGTCAATGGTTTTCTGAATCGAGCGGTGCCGGAGGTACATTTTCTGGTACCGGGTGATGTGGTGGGCAATGGTACGGTCATCACCCCCGACTCAACTGTAGCAGCCGGTGGGGGAGGAACGCCGCCGAATCATGTCCGTTTCCGGCAACAGGTCAAGAGGAATACCAGGACCATTGCCATGCAGGTGGACAGTTCCGGAGTCCTGCAGTGCACCAACTGCAGCACGACAGCCAGCATTCCGCTGTCCAAACTGAGCTGGACTGTGGATCCCGGCACAAGCAGCGGCTCGGCGGTACCGACAAATGGCCGCTTCAATAACAGTGTACAAACCTGGATCACCAGCCAGCCCGGCGATGACAGTACCTTCAATCTCCAGTTTGACTTCATGAATGACACGATTTATCCGGCAGGAACTTATGAGGGGGTGTTTCTGACGCGTGGCGTACCCCAATAATGGGTTAACCGTTTTGAGAGGCTTGACATGAAAAAATATGCATCGCTGCGAAACCTGTTGTCGTTGGGCATACTGCTGATGCCACTGAGTGCAATGGCCATCCGCATGAACTGTACCGATGATCTGGCCAGTGAATTGCCTGTGAAGGTTTCAGTGACTGTTTCAACCTTTCTGTATTTTCAGGTCGGCTCTGCGGATCAGGTGCCGACGGTCAGCTTTGATGCCGGTAACAGTCTGCCCGCCCCGGGAGCTTACGGTGGTCCCGGCTTTCCCCCCGCTGTCAACGGGCTGGAGCCGCAGAGTATCACCGGCAGCGATGTGACTGGCGGGGTGAATGTGACAGTGCGCTCAAATTGTGGTCAGGTGAAGATTACCTATGCCGTGTCGGATGCGGCAGGATTATCCGATGGGCAGGGGCGTCATGTGGCTTTTGATACTTTGCAGACCAGCACTGATGATACCGGCCTGCCTGCGCCTGCGTTGTCCAATGCCGCAACGGAAAGTACGCTGGTAGCCAGTACTTCTCCAGGTTCCGTGACCGATCGCAGCGCAGTATGGAAGTACCGTTACCAGAATGCCGCCATGCCGGTTGCCGGGCTCTATGAGGGTGTAGTGAGTTATCAGGCAGCCTGCCTGTAAGCCGGATGGTGTGCCCCCGGCTTCGGTGTGAAGACGGGGGCTGTGGCCGGTGCCACAAGGGCTTATCCCGCCAGCGGATCGGTCACACCCAGCACATGAATGGCGATCAGGGTCAGGAGGCCGGCCATGATCAGGTAATACAGCGTCGGAATGATGGTCATGCGGATGGTCCTGCCCTCACGTCCCAGCAGTCCCACGGTTGCCGAGGCTGCCACCACATTGTGAATGGCAATCATGTTGCCTGCTGCCGCACCGACAGCCTGTGCCGCAACCAGCATGGCGGCAGAAACCCCCACCAGACCGGCAGTATCAAACTGGAACTGGGCCAGCATCAGGTTGGAAACGGTATTGGAGCCGGCAATGAAAGCTCCCAGTGCGCCGACCGAGGCGGTAAAAAACGGATAAATGTCACCGACACCGCTGGCAACCAGCTGGGCCATGGCTCTTGGCATCGAGGGAAGGTCGGCGCTGTTGACACCGGAATTGATCAGGATGCGTACCATGGGAATGGTGAAGATCAATACAAAACCGGCTCCCAGCAGGGTGCGGGATGACTCGCTGACGGCGTTTCCGAGTTCGGAAAAGCGCATGCGATGCAGGAAGAAGGTGGCCAGCACCACCATGATCATGATGCCGCCCGGCAGATACAGGAACTGAATACTGCCCGAAACCCCCTCTTCACCCAGAATGTTGTTCCAGGGCAGTACCAGGGTATTGCTCAGGAAGGCTTTCAGCCCCGGAATGACCCGTGATGCCACCAGCAGCAGTGCCAGCAGGACATAGGGCAGCCAGGCCATGCCGATGGACAGTGGTGTCTTGGCACTCAGGCTGTCCAGCCGGATTTGCAGCGTCCCCATCCATTCCGGGGCCCATTCATCGGCAGGGGCAAAATCCCAGCTTTTTTTCGGTATCAGAAAACCGGCACGGGCAGCGGGAACGACCAGCGCCAGTCCGACCAGTGCACCGATAATGGATGGAAATTCCGGACCCAAGAAAATGCCTGCGAGTGCATAGGGGATGACAAAGGCCATGCCGGCAAAAATGGCAAAAGGCGCAATGGCCAGCCCTTCACGCCAGGAGCGGTTGCGGCCAAAGAAGCGGGTCAGCATGGCACACATGAACAGGGGAATCAGCACGCCGATGATGGCATGGGTAATGGCCACTTCGGAAGTGATGAGGCGAAAAAACACCTCCCAGTCGGACCCGGCAGCCGTCAGGGTGTCACTGATGACCGCCTTGTCCAGACCGCCGGATACACCGACCACAATCGGGGTACCGACCGCACCGAAGGAAACCGGTGTGGATTGCACCATCATCCCTGCCATAACCGCAGCCAGGGCCGGAAAGCCGAGAGCCACCAGCAGCGGGGCAACGACGGCTGCCGGGGTACCGAATCCGGAAGCTCCCTCGATAAAGCAGCCAAACAGCCAGACCACAATGATGACCTGAACCCGACGGTCAGGGCTGATGCTGGAAAAGCCGGAGCGGATGGTGGTAATGGCACCCGAATGCTTCAGGGTGTTCAGCAGCAGAATGGCACCGAAGATGATCCACAGGATGGAACCGGTCAGGATCAGGCCCTGCAGGGTTGAGGCCAGAACACGATTCAGGCTCATGTCCCAGAACAGCAGTGCGATGGCTGCAGTCAGCACAAAGACCAGCGGCATGGCCCGGCGTGCCGGCCAGTTGAAACCGACCAGTAGCGTTGCTGCCAGAATCAGTGGCAGAAATGCCAGGATTGACAGTAATGATTGCGTCACGGGAACTCCTCCAGGAATTTTAATGGACTTACCAATTTTAGGAAAAATGTAAAATATTCGTCTTTTGGTCAGACCTTTTAATTCTTATTTCTAGCTTTCTGAATGTCAAGTACTAAATTTGCCTTGAAAGTCAGCAGTTCAGTGGGTATGATGCCTGAAATTGGTAAGACCATATCATCATGAAAAAACCCCGGATTGCTGAACAAATTGCAGAACGACTGGAGCACATGATTGCTGATGGCAACATGCAGCCCGGTGATCGTCTCCCGTCGGAACGCAAACTGACCGGGCAGCTCGGTGTATCACGTCCTTCCCTGCGCGAGGCGATTCAGCTGCTGAGCAGCAGGGGGCTGCTGTATGCCCGTCAGGGGGGCGGCACTTATGTCGGGGAGGCCGTGACCGGGGAGGCATCTCATAACCCCATGCTCTCGCTGTTCCGTGAAAATCCGGAGTACCGCTTTGACGTGCTGGAAATCCGTCAGGCTCTGGAAGCGAACGCTGCCTTTTACGCGGCCCTGCGCGCTACCGACGAGGACCGGCAGCATATCCAGGCCTGTTTTGAACGCATGCTGACCCTGCACGGCGCTCTGGACCCGATGGAGGAGGCACGGGCTGATGCCGCTTTTCATCTGAGTATCGTGGAGGCTTCGCACAATCTGGTGCTGCTGCACGTGATGGGCGGGCTGTTTGAGCTGTTGCAGAACAGCATTTCCCATAATCTGGACAAGCTTTATACCATTCCACGGGTCTTTGAACCCCTGACAGACCAGCACCGCATCCTGATGGAGGCTGTGGTGGAAGGCCGGCCGGAAGCGGCGCGCAAGGCGGCGCAGCTGCACCTGGCTTTCGTGGAGGAGTCCATCAAGAACATTGATGCCGAGGAGGCCCGCAAGCTGCGCTCGATGCATCGCCTGAGTAATTTTGGAGCCAAGGCATGACTATGCAACGACCGGAGGCGGTGTACTTTTTCGGTACCTGCCTGATTGACCTTTTTTACCCGGATGCCGGTGTTTCCGCCGTGCAGCTGCTGCAACGCGAAGGGGTACATGTCATTTTCCCCCCGAACCAGACCTGCTGTGGCCAGCCCGCCTGGAATTCCGGCTACCGCGATGAGGCACGCAAGGTGGCAAGAGCACAGCTGGCCCTGTTCAGCAAACCCATTCCCGTTGTGATTCCGTCCGGTTCCTGTGCCGGAATGATGAAGACCCATTACCCGGCGCTTTTTCAGGGTGAGCAGGATGCGGCACAGGCACTGGGCGTGGCGGGACGGGTTTATGAGTTGACCGAATTTCTGGTGGATGTGCTCGATATTCGCCTGCAGGACCTCGGTGAGCCGGTGGACATTGCCGTACATACCTCCTGCTCCGCACGTCGGGAAATGGGCGTGGCGGATAAAATCGAGAGCCTGCTGGGGCAGCTGGAGCATGTGACCGTGCACGAACAGGCCTACAAGGCGGAATGCTGCGGTTTTGGTGGTACTTTTGCCGTCAAGGAGCCGGAAATTTCTGCGGCCATGGTCGCCGATAAAACAACACATATCCGTGCGACCGGTGCCAGCTGTCTGGTGAGTCAGGATTGTGGCTGCCTGATGAACATTGGCGGCGCGTTTGCCTTTCAGGCGCGGGAACAGAACCAGAGTGCACCGAAAATCCGGCATATTGCCGAATTTCTGTGGGAGCGTACCCGATGACCACTGAATTCCGTATCCGGGTTGAGGATGCCCTGAAAAAAGATGAGGTGCGTGCCCATTTCCGCAAGGCCATGGATACGCTGATGACCAATCGCCGCAACCAGTTCCCGGATGAAGCCGAGCTGCAGCGCCTGCGTACCCAGGCACAATCCATCCGGGCCAATGCCCTGAGCCGGCTGCCGGAGTTGCTGGAGCAGCTGGAAAGCAACCTGATCCGCAATGGCGTGCAGGTGCACTGGGCGGAAACCACGGATGAGGCCAACCGGATCGTGCTTGACATCATGAACCGGCATCAGGCCCGCTCGATCATCAAGGGCAAATCCATGGTATCGGAGGAAATGGGACTGAACCATTTTCTGGAGCAGCAAGGCATTGAGGCGCTGGAATCGGACCTGGGCGAGTTCATTATCCAGCTGGACGGGGAAACCCCTTCACACATCATCATGCCTGCCATTCACAAGAATAAAGAGGAAATTGCGCGCCTGTTCAATACCAAATTTCCGAATATCCCCTACACCGAGGATGTGGACGAGCTGACCCGCAATGCACGTGCCATTCTGCGGGACAAGTTTTACAACGCACCGGTCGGTTTGTCGGGGGTGAATTTTGCCGTGGCGGAAACCGGCACCCTGTGTCTGGTTGAGAACGAAGGTAACGGGCGCATGGCCACTACGGTGCCACCGGTGCATATTGCTGTGACCGGGATCGAGAAGGTGGTGGAAAAGCTTGCCGACATCCCGCCCCTGTTCAGCATTCTGCCGCGCTCGGCCACCGGCCAGCCGGTCACGACCTATTTCAACATGATCAGCGGCCCGCGCCAGCCGGGAGAAAAGGACGGTCCCGAAGAGGTGCATCTGGTACTGCTGGATAATGGCCGTTCCACCATCTACAGCGATCCGGAACTGCTGGCCACGCTGCGCTGTATTCGTTGCGGTGCCTGTATCAACCACTGCCCGGTGTATGTGCGCATTGGCGGCCATGCCTATGGTACGGTCTATCCCGGCCCGATCGGTACCATTCTGGAGCCGCAGAAGGAGGGGTTAAAGGTGCATGGCGAGCTGGTGCAGGCATCCAGTCTGTGCGGTGCCTGTGGCGAGGTGTGTCCGGTACGGATACCCATTCCGGCTATCATCAACCGCCTGCGCCATGACGGCGTCAGACAGGATGGCCGCAGCCGGACCCGTGATGCCGGTACCCGGCGCAAGGGGCTGGAGGCTGTCACCTGGCAGGGCTGGTCCTGGGCGGCGGCCCATCCGTCCCTGTATCACCTGGGCGGCAGGATGGCCACACGGCTGCGCGGACTGATGCCGCAGCGGCTCGGGGCCTGGACCCGTGTCCGCACTGCACCGCAGATGGCAGCACAAACCCTGCATGAGCGCATGAAAGAACTGGGAGTGGATCATGAGTAATGCACGCCATCACATTCTGCAGCGCCTTAAGGCACCGGCACGTCCGTCGGGTACTTTCCCGGAGCGGGATTTCCTGAGCCGTCATGACTGGTCGGCAGCAGAGCGCCTGCAGCGCTTCACCGAACGCATGCAGGCCGTGCGTGCCGAAGTACACCATTCCGGCCCGGAAGGCTGGCTGGATCTGCTGGCACGGCTGTGTCGGGACAAGGGCCTCAACAACCTGCTGCTATCGCCCCGGACGCGCTGGGGACAGGCCATTCATGCACAGGCGGAGCGCTTCCCGGCGCTGCAGGCGTATGAGCGTCCGATTGAGGACTGGAAGCAGGCAATGTTCCAGGGTATTGATGCCAGCCTGACCGGTACCCTGGGCGGTATTGCCGAAACCGGTTCACTGATCCTGTGGCCGGATGCCGAGGAACCGCGCCAGATGTCACTGGTGCCACCGGTACACTTTGCCGTACTGGAAGCCGGGCAGATTTACACCACCTTTGCCGAGGCTATGGTCGAGCAGGACTGGGCGGCAAAAGGCATGCCCACCAATGCGCTGCTGATTTCCGGCCCCAGCAAGTCGGCAGATATTGCCCAGGTACTGGCTTACGGCGTGCACGGACCGAAGGAGCTGGTGGTGATTGTGGTTTGATAACCACAAATCCGGTGATGTATTGCGTGATGGTTCCGGATTATCCTGCCGGGAAGTCAGCAGGATAATCCGGTTCCGGTTGTTCGGCTTTTCAGTGGGGTGCCGCAACAGTCTCCACTGTCTGGTCGCCGTACAGCCAGATCACCACCATCGGTGCGATGGCAAGAATCATCAGGCTCAACCACAGCGGCAGCAGGTGCGTTACTGCAGTCAGGGCTGCCAGTCCCGGCAAGACTACCGCCGCCGCACAGGCCGAAAGGTTGTTGCGGCCATTGCTGACCACCAGTGCCCGAATCACGCTCAGGGTCAGCATGTAGGCCGTCACTGCCACCGCCAGCGTGGTAATGGCCAGCACCGGGCTGGCACCCTGCGCACCGGTGTCGGCAAATGTATCGGCAGCCAGCTCCAGACCGGTGCCCACCGCTGCCAGGGTGGCGAAAATCAGGTAGTGCCCATAGCCGAACAGAATGCCCCGCCGCAGATTGTGATCCTGCAATGCCCCGGCAAACGGCACCTTGAAATACAGCCACCACAGGGCAAAAATCAGCACCGTCCCGGCAAAGCCGACCGGCAGTGCATGCTGCACATCAATGCTGCTGGCATTGATGATCAGGTTGCTGACACCGATGATGCCCTCTCCCAGCACGATAATGGTCAGCAGGCCATAGCGCTCGGCAATATGGTGCGGATGCCAGGGGGTATGGCGGATGCGTTCGGCCAGCACCGGCACCAGCAGCTCGCCCCCCATGAATACCAGCAGAAACAGCATTCTGGGGACATAGCCCATGTCTCTGGTCACGAGGTACCAGACGATCCAGACAGCTTGCATGATCAGAATGCCATAGGCATAACGGCGTGCCGTGGCAGCATATTGCGGGTCGTCACGGGCGGCCCGGAACCACAGCGAGGCCATGGCAAAGCGCATGACGACAAAACCCAGCAGACCCAGCAGGGGATCGCCGTTGAAAAAACCTTTCATGCCTGCCGCCATCAGCAGGGCACCGAACATCTGTACCATCGACAGCAGCCGGAAGTGGGTGTCGTTATTGTCAAAGGCCGAGGAAAACCAGGTGTAATTCATCCAGGCCCACCACATGGGCAGAAAAATGGCCAGATAAGTGATGATGTCCATGTAGTGATGTTCGGCCAGGGCATGGTGCAGTGAAGACGCACAGGCCCCGATGGCAACCACAAACACCAGATCATAGAACAGTTCCAGGGGGGTGGCCGCACGGTGACTCTCATCCACGTTGCGGCCCTGCATCGTATTGGGGGTGGTCAGCAGGCGTTTTATCATTAAGCTATTCTCTCCGGTTCGATTTTGGTGAAATGATAACAGTATACTGTGGCTGTCGTACCGGCAGGTTGGGGTCTGAAAACGAATCTGTAACGCTGCCGGTAAAGCCGGAAGATACCTGAAAACATGAAAAATCAGCTACCAAATCATTAAGGTGCAAGGAGAAAAGATCATGATGGGACGCGATGCCGTTTTTGCAGGCAAACCGCTGGGTATTTTTGAAATGGGGCAGCCTTTGCCCGATCCGGCCAGTCATGCCATTTTCGTGGGCACCGAGTATGACGGTGCTGAATTTTCAGTACTGTTTGAAGCTTTTGTGCGCTCTGGCGGGCTGGCGCAGATTGACAGCCTGGTCATTGGCTTGTGGGGGGAATACGGTGACACCTCGCGTCAGGTAGTGGATCTGCTGGTGGCACATGCCAGAGCCCTGCCACGTCTGCAGGCCCTGTTCATCGGTAATATCAGTCAGGAGGAAAGCGAGATTTCCTGGATTGAGCAGGATGATATTTCGCCCCTGTATGTCGCCTTTCCGCAACTGGCCATACTGAAAGTCCGGGGTGGGCAGGGCCTGAAACTGGGAGCCCTGCAGCATGCCGGCCTGCGTACTCTGGTGATTGAAAGTGGCGGGCTGGACCGGCGTGTACTGGCTGAGCTGGTGCAGGCAGACCTGCCTGCCCTGCGCCATCTGGAGCTGTGGCTGGGGGATGAAGGGTATGGCAACAACAGCACCGGTGCCGATCTGGAGCCACTGCTGAATGCTGCCGTGTGCAGCAACCTGCACTATCTGGGGCTGCGTAATGCCGACAATGCCGATGAGGTGGCCCGGACGGTAGCAGCCGTCCCTGCCACCGGACGGGTGCAGGTGCTGGACCTGTCACTGGGCAATCTGACCGATGCTGGTGGCGAGGCATTGCTGGCCGCCGGGCAGAATGGGCATTTTGACGGGCTGCAGCTGCTGGATCTGCATCATCATTACCTCTCGGATGAGCTGATGGTAAAACTTCAGGCGCTGCCGGTCCGCATTGACCTCAAGGGGCAGCTGCAGGCAGAGCGGTATGATGATGAGACTTACCGGATGATTTTTGTTTCGGAGTAAGGTGTTTTGACCGATTGCTGGTTTGTGTTGGGACACGCAGATGACCCACGGGTAACGGGTTTCCAGGCGGCGCTTGCACCATCCGGCAGGACATTGCGGGTGCTGCCTTATCAGGCGGTCATGGATGATACCGCGTTGTCTTGGGCACCGACGGATAATCTGCGCCTGGAATCGCCCGGCTGGCATGTGCCAACCGTGCGCCATTTCATGCAACAGGGGATGCTGGCTGCGACACAGGCCGGATTTGCCGTTTGTTCCCGGCAGCAGCTGCAGGACGCTGCCCTGGAGGCTGGTGAATTTATTGCACCACACCAGTTTCACTATGGTTTCAAGCGCCATCTGGAACGGCTGGCCGCCCGGCTGGTGCAGCAGCCGGTACGGTCCTGCATGCAGTACCTGCCCGACATTATTTGTTGCTACGACAAGACGGCCTGTCATGCCCGCCTGCAGCAGGCCGGGATTCCGGTACCGGGGGTACTGCCAGCAGTCAGCTCCTACGCTGAGCTGCGGGCGCTGATGCGCTCAGTTGGCTGGTCACGGGTTTTTGTGAAAAGCCGTTTTGGCTCCGGTGGCAGCGGTATTGTGGCGCTGGCCTGCCATACCCGTGGACCGGTACAGGCTTATACCACCTTGCGGCTACAGGATGGCCGTCTGTTCAGTGAACGCCGGGTCCGACATCTGCGGAGCGAAGCGGATATTGCACTGCTGGTCGATCGCCTGTGCCGTTGGGGGGTGCAGGTGGAACGCTGGATTCCCAAGGCCGACCTGCAGGGGCAGGGCGTGGATCTGCGTGTGTTGCTGGTGGCCGGTGAGCCGGTTTTTTGTGTGCTGCGCAAGAGCCAGACCCCGATCACCAACCTGTACCTGCGCAATGCACGGGCGGATTGTCAGGTGTTGCGGGCGCTGATGCGGGCCGAGGACTGGGAGGCACTGCTGGCCAGTTGCCGTGCGGTGGGCAGGGTGTTTCCGCATTCGTTTTATCTGGGGCTGGATGTGGCGGTGGATGTGAGCCTGCGCCGCCATGTGGTGCTGGAGGTCAATGCCTTTGGGGATTTCCTGCATCATGTCCGGTATCAAGGATTGAATCCGTATCAATGGGAATTACAGGCATTTCCGGCATGGCAACACCGGCAACACTGAACGCCCGGCATTGGGTGGGGACGCATGACATTCTGCTGCTGGTGCTGGACTCACTGCGTCTGGATGTGGCACAACAGGCGCTGGCGAGCGGACGTACCCCGTTTCTGCACGGCATACTGCCCGGCAGTGTCTGGCAACCCCGCCAGACCCACGGCAGCTATACTTTTCCGGCTCATCAGGCTTTTTTCATGGGCTATTTCCCCGTACCGGTGCCCCGGCCTGCGGACTACCAGCGTGTTTTTGCCTGCGCTTTCAGCGGTAGTACCACAACCGGTGCACAAACCTGGGTCACGCCGGCGGCCACTATCATTCAGGGACTGCAGGCGGTGGGGTACCATACACTGTGTATCGGCGGGGTCGGTTTCTTCAATCCCGCCAATGCACTGGGACGGGTGTTACCGGGGTATTTCATGGAAAGCCACTGGAGCGACAGCATGGGTGTGACCGGTGCAGACTCCACCCGCGTGCAGGTGGCGCTGGCCTGTGAACGCCTGCAGGCGCTGCCACGCACTCAGCGGGTGGTGCTGTTTATCAATGTTTCCGCTCTGCATCAGCCCAACTGCCTGTTTACTCACGGTGCCACAACCGATTCAGTGGCCACCCAGACCGAGGCATTGGCTTACGTGGACCGACAGTTGCCTGCCTTGTGGGCTGCGCTGCGGGCGCGTGGGGCCGGATTCGGTATCATCTGTTCCGACCACGGTACCGCTTACGGCGAGGATGGCTGCTGGGGGCATGGTTTTGCACACCCGGTGGTGTGGAATGTGCCTTATGCTGAAATTACCTGGGAATCTGCTTCATGACGACCGACCTCGATACTGCCGCTGCACAGCTCAATGCCTGCCTGCAGGGTGCGCCCTATCTCAACTATGTCTATTCCTATCCGCACAAGACGGCCTACCGTGCGCTTGCCGAGCCGCTGGACCTTGGTGAGGTCTGGGCGGCGGAAAATAAACAGGCGCTGTTTTTGTATGTGCACCTGCCGTTCTGTGAAATGCGTTGTGGTTACTGCAACCTGTTCACCACCACACAGGCTCCGGATGCCCTGGTGACGGCCTATCTGGGTGCACTGGAGCGCCAGATGCAGGTAGCGGCGGATTATCTGGGGGACTTCCGCTTTGAGCAACTGGCCATCGGCGGCGGTACACCCACCTACCTGAGTGCGGTACAACTGGAGCACCTGTTCACGGCGTTGTCCCGTCACCTGCAGGCAGAGCATCTGCCGGCTTCGGTAGAAGTATCCCCGGCCACGGTTGATGCCGACCGGCTGGCCTGTCTGCAGGCACAGGGCACCGAGCGCATCAGTATCGGTATCGAAAGCTTCAACCCGGAAGACCTGCAGGCACTGGGGCGGCCACAAAGTCTGGCACAGGTGCAAAAGGCGTTGGCATTGATTCGAGACAGTGGCATACCGCGCCTGAATATTGACCTGATTTACGGCAATCACGGCCAGACACCGGCACGCTGGCTGGCCAGTCTGGAACAGGCGCTGGCGTGGCAGCCGGAAGAGTTGTTCATCTATCCGCTTTATATACGCCCGCTCACCGGCCTGGGGCGCAAACAGCAGCAGGCACAGGCGGATCAGCGGCAGCTGCTGTACCGGCTGGCCTGTGAACGCTTGCTGGCGGCAGGCTACCATCAGGGTTCCATGCGCCTGTTCAGGCGCGGGGCCACGCCCCGGCAGGGACAGTACCGCTGTCAGGAGGATGGTATGGTAGGACTGGGCGCCGGGGCACGTTCCTATACGCAATCCTGGCATTATTCGTCGCGCTATGCGGTGGGCAAGGGACCGGTTCAGGCCATTATCCGCCAGTATGCCGACCGTTCCGCTGCCACATTGCGCATGCTGGATTATGGTATCCGGCTCGATGCCCGTGAGCAGCGCCACCGTTATGTATTGCTGTCACTGCTGCAGGTTGAAGGGCTGGCAGCTATCGCGTATCAACAACGTTTTGGTTCCCGGTTGCTGGATGATTTTCCCCAGCTGGTGCTGCTGGAAGAAAAAGGGCTGGCGTCAGTCAGCATGGCAGGTATTACACTCACCGAACAGGGGCTGGCTGCTTCGGACCTGATCGGTCACTGGCTGTTTTCAGCAGCGGTCCGTCAGCGTATGGTTGACTGGGAGCGGGCATGAGGGTATTGAATGGTGCCCTGCAGATTCAGTACCGGGGCAGGTTGGCCAGCTGCAATTATGACTGTGGCTACTGTCCGTTTGCCAAGCGCAAGGACAGCCGCGCCCAACTGGCAAGGGACCGGGCCAACCTGGAACGCTTTGTGTGCTGGGTGACGGATTATCCGGCTCCGGTTGCCATTCTGTTTACGCCCTGGGGGGAGGCACTGACCCGGCGTTATTACCAGCAGGCCATTCGTACCTTGTCTCATCTGCCTCAGGTACAGCGAGTGGCGGTACAGACCAATCTGTCAGCCCCATTGGGCTGGCTGGAGCAGTGTGATCCGGAACGGGTGGCGCTGTGGTCCACTTATCATCCGAGCCAGACCCGGCGTGAGCGTTTTCTGGCCCGGTGCACGTGGTTGCTGCAACACGGTATCCGCTTCAGTGTTGGCATGGTGGGTAACCGTGCCGATCTGGCGGAAGCCGAGGCCCTGCGTGCTGCTTTGCCGGAGACGGTTTACCTCTGGATCAATGTCAACCGTGCGCAACAGGCGGCCTATACTACGGCGGAATTGGCCCGCTGGCAGGCCATTGATCCGCTGTTTGCCCTGAACCTGCCGCGTTATCCCAGTGGTGGCAGGCCCTGTCTTGCAGGCAGTCAGTCGATCAGTGTGGCCGGGGATGGAACCGTACAGCGCTGCCATTTTGTCAAAAAACCGCTGGGTAATCTGTATCAGGCGGCCGCGTATGTACCGGATACCGGCCCGTGTCCGAATACCGAGTGCCATTGCCACATCGGCTATATCCAGCTGGAGCATCTGCAGTTGTACGGGGTCTTCGGGGATGGCCTGCTGGAGCGGATTCCGGTGCAGACGGGACTTGCTCAAACCGGTGCACCCCTGTCTTTGTCCGTCAGCCGGACCAGATCGTTCATTACACCATCCAGTCCGCCGTAGACGTTCAGGGTGCTGATCTGGGCAGTGACTTTCTCCAGTACTTCCAGCTCCTTCAGGCGCAGCAGCACCGGGTTGCCCTCCATAACCTTGGCGGTGTTGTGCAGGGAGCGGGTCGCCTGTGTTTCTTCACGCCGCCGGATCAGGTTGGCTTCCGCCATTTTTTCGGCTTCAACCACCTGAGCCAGAATTGCTTTCATGTCACCGGGCAGCACAATATCGCGTGCACCGACAGTTTTCAGGTCAATGCCGAATTCACCGGCCTTGGCGGCCACGGTTTCCTGCACCTGCTGGTTGAGCAGGTTTTTGTCCGCCAGCAGCTCGTCCAGCGTCTGGGTGGACACCACCGTGCGCAGGGCCAGCTGCAGCTCGCGGTACAGGTAGTCTTGATGATCCGCCAGCAATGCCTTGACGGTCTGCGGCTCCCGCACCTGCCAGGTGGCTGACAGATTGATCCGCAAAGCAACCCGATCACGGGTCAGGATTTCCTGACCATTCACTTCCATGTTCTGCAGGCGGATGTCCATTTCGTCGACTTCAATGCTGCGATTGAAAGCCCACCAGGCGTAAATGCCGGGCTGCAATATCGCCAGTTGCTCACCATCAACCTCCAGAAAACCGACATAACCGCTATCAATCGTGCAAGGTGTAACGGCATGCGCTGCTGCACTGCTCAACAGCGGTTCTCTGGCGGCCAGCACCAGCCGTGCCAGCGCTTTCGGCAGCTGAAAATCCGTGCTGATGTCCAGTTTCCGGATCACGATGTCACGTTGGCCGATCCAGTAGGCACCCCGTTGGCCGGGAGCCTTGATGTCTTTCAGTACCTCGTCCTGATAGACCAGACCGACTTCGTGTTCGCCGGTTTCCCAGCTTTGTATCTGTCCGGCAAAAGCCTGCGGGTGCAGGTCGATCAGCAACAGGGTCTTGTCATCCGCACCGTGTTGCAGGGTTTGCTGAATATCCACCAGCCGGACACTGTACTGGCGCTTCCAGTCGAAAAATTCATGTACACCTGCCGGCAGCACCCGCACGAATTGCTCATCTTTGAACAGCAAGCCACGGTGTGTTTCCGGGATAATGATTTTTTGTCTGAACAACATGGCTGTTCTCCTGAAATGGTGGCATGGCCTCCACAACCGTTCCGGCCTGAGCATTTGTGACGAGCGGGATGGCACACATCAGTGTGTTCATCGCACCTGCCGGACCCATACTCGGGGCAGAGCGGTTGCCGGTCGCCAGCACTGCACCGGGCCGACCTCATGTGTTGCCACATTCGGCCTGCCGTTGGCAGGCTGTTGACCCGGAGGCCATTGCCTGGTGCCCTTGCGGGCGGTTTCATAAAGCTACCTTGGAAGGGTAGTGAGTTTGCTAACCGGATTCGAACCGGTAACAGGTTGATTAACAGTCAACTGCTCTACCAGTGAGCTATAGCAAGTGTCATAAGCCGGGGTTGAACCAGCGATGACGACATTCAATCGGGCTGCAATACCGATACACCGGTTTCCCAGCGGGAGCGGTGTCAGGCAGGCATATAGAACCTGCTCCGCAAGCATGTACAACGCAATCGAATCGGGTGCCAGGGTGGGAGTCGAACCCACAAACAGCAATAACTTATATGTCAAGACCTGCGTGATTGTGCCATCTCGCACAAGCAGCCAGATTTAACTTGGTCATAAATAAAGCGCTAACAAATGACTCGACGACGGGCGCGGTGACTAAAGTGAACCCCATTGTCAAGACAGTAATCTGATAGATTTAAGTAAGTGTCCACCTTATCGGGTCCACTATAGCCCGACCGAACCTGACACTCACCAACCACCACGTCGCAGCCACTCCTCAACCTGCACCAGACGGTCATTGCCCCAGAAAGCTTCCCCGTCGACGATGACAAACGGGGAGCCGAACACCCCGCGCGCCAGCGAAGCGTCGACCTCGGCCTTCAGCCGTGCCTTGACCGCATCAGTCCGGATGGCCTCCTGCATGGCCCCGGCATCCACGCCACATCCGGCAGCCACCTGTGCCAACTGCTGCACATCAAGTATGTCCCGCCCCTCCCCGAAAGCGGCCTGATAGACCGCCCTGGCAAAGGTCTTTGCCAATACCGGGTCCTGCTCGTCCAGCCAGTGGAAGGCGCGTGCCGCTGCCAGCGTCGCCCCTGGAAAAGTCGGCGGCATGACAAACGGCATGCCCTCCAGACGCGCGGTACGGGCAAAATCATGGCGGGAATACGCCCCGATCAGGGGAATATCCACCAACGGTCGGGCACCAACCGCCTTGAACGCCGGCCCGAGCAGGATGGCGTGCCATTTCACCTCGCGTCCATAACGCCCGGCAATGGCATCAATCCGGTGTGCAGCCAGATAGCCATAGGGTGAATAAAAATCAAAATAGAAATCAAGCATCGGGCTCACATTCTCCTCCTCTCTCCTGTTAAACAGTCTGGCCTTCAGGGCAATTCCACAGCTCCGGCTTCTGGACGGGTGCAACGTTTACGCAGACATCAACATGCCGTCATCACCACCACACGGCCTCAGAACGGCCACAGCCAGGCAATGGCCAATACCGTAGCCACACCGGTCAGCACATTCATGGGGCCGCCCAGACGCAGATAGTCTGCAAAACGATAGCCGCCCGGACCGTAAACCATCAGGTTGGTCTGATAACCGATCGGTGTCATGAAACTGGCCGAAGCAGCAAACATGATCGCCACCGCAAACGGTAACACACTGACCCCCATCTGTGAGGCCAGGGTGTTGCAGACCGGGAACATCAGGATGGCAGCGGCATTATTGGTAATGATCGAGGTCAGAAATGACGTCAACGCATAAATCAGCACCAGTGCCACCAGCGGCGTGAAACCCTGTCCCCCCATCATGACATCCACTATCGCCCTGGCCGCCCCGGTAAGTTCCATGGCCTGACCCAGCGCAAACGACGCCCCGATCACGGTCAGCACGGTAAAATCAATCGAGCGCCGGGCCAGCCCGGCATTCATGCAGCCGGTCAGCAGCATGGCACCGGCAGCCAGCCAGGCAGCCTGAATCGTCGGCATCAACTCCAGCGCACTGGCCAGCACCATCAGCACCATGATCAGCAGGGCAGTACGGGCCTTGGCAAAATTGGGCGGGCTGGATTCCTCCAGTGCACTGACCAGCAGGAAATCCTTGCGGAAGCGATACTGGTTGGCAAACTCCTTGCCCGCCTCCAGCAACAGGGTATCCCCGATCTGCAGGCGTGTGTGCAGACCGCCATCCGGCAGGCTGCCGGTTCGCCCGCGTGATACCGACAAGACCACCGCCTGATAGCTTTCCAGAAAGTTGCACTCCTGCACCGTCATGCCCATAAAAGGAAATTCCGGCCCGATCACCGCCTCCACCAGCCGCCGCCGGAAATGCACAATGTCCAGGTGATGAATGTCCTCATTGGCCGGTTTCAGGCCCTGAATACTGCGCAGTTCATGAGCCGCACGCGGTGCACCGACAAACGACAGCCGATCCCCGTCCTCAAGCACAAAATCCGCTGCCGGGCTCTGGATCAACTCGCCATGCCGCTCCAGCTCGGCCAGATAGCCATGTGCCAGTTTGGACAGACCGGCTTCGGCCAGAGTCTTGCCCACCAGCAGCGGCCCGTCGGGAATCATTTCCATGTGATACTCACGCACCTGATCCGGATCGGTTGTCACACCGGATGAATCCGGCAGCAGGCGGTTGCCCAGCAGCAGCAGATAACATCCTCCGATCACCAGCACAATCAGGCCCACCCCGGTGATGTCGAACATGCCCAGCCCCGGATGGCCACTCTGGACCAGCAGACCGTTGATCACCAGATTGGTACTGGTACCGATCAAGGTCAGCGTCCCCCCCAGAATGGCCGCATAACTCAGCGGCATCAGCAGTTTGGAAGGCGACAGATGCAGGCGCTGGCACCACTCCTGGATTGCGGGAATCAGCATGGCCACCACCGTGGTATTGTTGAGAAAGGCACTGAGAATGGCCGTGGGTACAAACATGCGGAACTGGGCCGCCTTGACACTCTGCGGCATGCCCAGCATGCGGCGGGTGATAAACTGGATGGCACCGGTTTCACGCAGACCGGCGGCAACAACATACAGTGCGGCAATGGTCATCAGACCGGTGTTGGCAAAACCGGCAAAAGCCTGAGCCGGCTCCAGAATACCGCTGACCATCAGAATGACCAGCGCCCCCATCAGGATCAGGTCAGGCGAAATCCTGGACAAAGCCAGCAACAGAAAGACCCCCAGAATCAGGGCAATGACAAACAGTGCAGCCAATGACATCACGGATACCCTCACACGGAAAGTTTGATAGTATCCGGAAAGAATCCATCATCCAAGATGATATAAAACGATTATCTTATCTTTTGCCAAGATAAGACCGGCCCAAAATGTTCAGCGCGTTTCCCGGAACAGCTCACGCCCGATCAGCATGCGGCGGATTTCCGAAGTCCCGGCCCCGATCTCGTACAACTTGGCATCACGCAGCAGGCGTCCGGCAGGATAGGCATTCATATAGCCATTGCCGCCCAGTATCTGGATGGTCTCCAGCGCCATTTGTGTCGCTTTCTCCGCCGCATACAGGATGGCACCGGCAGCATCCTTGCGCGTGGTCTCACCCCGGTCACAGGCAGCGCCAACCGCATAGACATAGGCCCTGCAGGCGCTGAGGCCGGTATACATGTCCGCAAGCTTGCCCTGCATCAGCTGGAACTCGCCGATGCGCTGGCCGAACTGCCGACGCTCATGCAAGTAAGGCACCACAATATCCATGCAGGCCTGCATAATGCCCAGCGGCCCTCCAGCCAGCACGGCCCGCTCGTAATCCAGCCCGCTCATCAGCACCTGAACCCCCTGATCAAGTGGCCCGAGCAAGTTTTCCACCGGAACCTCGACATCCTCAAACACCATCTCCCCGGTGTTGGAACCGCGCATGCCCAGTTTGTCCAGCTTTTGTGCCGTGCGATACCCAAAGGCCTTTTCCACCAGAAAGGCACTGATGCCTTTTGAACCGGCAGCCGGTTCGGTTTTGGCATACACCAGCATCAAGTCGGCATCCGGCCCGTTGGTAATCCACATTTTGGTGCCATTGAGGATATAACGGTCACCCTTACGCTCGGCGCACAGGCGCATGCTGACCACATCCGATCCTGCTTCCGGCTCGGACATCGCCAGCGCACCAACCTGTTCACCGCTGATCAGGGGCGGCAGATAGCGGCGTTTCTGGTCATCGGTGCCGTTGCGGCTGATCTGGTTCACGCACAGGTTCGCATGCGCCCCGTAGCTCAGCCCCACCGAGGCCGAGGCCCGGCTGATTTCCTCCATGGCGATAATCTGTGCCAGATACCCCAGTTCCGTACCGCCATACGATTCCGGGACCGTGATTCCCAGCAGGCCCAGCTCACCCAGCCTGCGCCACAAGTCAGACGGAAAATCATTCGCCTGATCAATGGCGGCTGCACGCGGGGCAATCTCGGCAGCCGCGAAACGCTGCAGGGTATCGCGCAGCAGCTCAATCTCGGGACCGTGGTTGAAATTCAGGGTGGGCAAGCCAGACATGACAACGCCTCGGGCAGTCAGTGATCACCCAATCATAGGTTTCACTGAGGTAAACATCAATTTCAGGATTCACACGCCCCCTGCTGACCAGGGTCCAGCTGTTGCAACAGCCAGGCGCTCATTTCCGCATACAGCGGCATGCCGGTGGCCAACACATTGGCATGCCCCCCGCCGAGAACGGTCAGCCAGCGCTTGCAGGGGCTGGCCAGGGCATCATACAGCGCCTGTCCCTGCTGCAGGGGTACGTAGCGGTCACGCTCACCATGCACTACCAGTACCGGCTGATGCACCCGCGCAGCCCAGCGTTCCGGCACCATCCGGCTGACACCCGGTGCACCGAGCAGCCATCGGTCCAGGTCCAGAAACGGCAACAGCAGGGAGGCCGGTGCCTGCCATTTGGGTTCCAGCTGCCCCAGCATCACCTGATCCAGGCGGGCAAAACTGCTGGTGACAATCAGCACCTGAAACGGTTGTGATGCATGACTGGCAGCACTGACAGCCACCGCACCGCCCATGGACAGTCCCCACAGGCCCACAGGCTCGGTCGGCAACCCGAAGTGCTGCCGCGCATCCGCCAGCACACGCTGCGGCAGGGTGCGCTCAAAATGGCTGCTGCCGAAACTCATGGCAGGCAAGGGGCTTTCACCATGGCCCGGCAGGTCGGGAATCAGACAACGGAATCCGGCGGCCACAAAGCGTTCCGCCACTGCCAGCAGGCTTTCCTTGCGCCCATTGCGCCCGTGCAGCAGCACCAGCGTACCCCGCATCTCACCATAGTCCGGCAGACGGATGCCCTTATCGGTCAGCTGGCGGCGCAGGGTGCTGCCACGCGGCCCCGGCCCGGCCCCTGCATCCGGCTCGACCAACAGGCAGGGTGCCTGCCCGTCCAGACAGGCATGTGCACGAATCCGGAGTCCGAAAGCCCGTGGCTGCTGCAGCCGCTCCAGCTGCCAGGATTGCAGGGCACGTCGGGGCGGGGAAAAGGTGGACTGATTGATACGATCGGCAACCAGCAGCGCCGCCAGCCCCAGCAGCAAGGCCGGGGCTGCCATCCATTTCAGCAGTCGCCAGTACAGGCGCAGTATCAGGTTCAGGAACGTCATGTTCGACAGTGATTCCATGCAGTATGGTGATTCGGCCAGCTTAGCTCCGCCTTATGCAGCTTCCGTGCAGATAACACGGCTTTTCAGGCATACTGCCAAACCGGCTTCATCCGACAAGCTCACTCGAGGTAGCGCTCATAGTCTGTAATGCGGGCCTGCAGACGCTGTGCCAGGCCGGTATGTGCGACGCCCAGCCGGTTCAGTATCAGTCGGGCCTCCTGCCGATACGCGCGCCGTTTGGCATCACCCCAGTGGCAGGGGGGTTCCGACAGGTTGTTGATGCGGTCAGCCAGCTTCACCATCCACACTTCACGCGGCTGCTGGCGAATGCGCTCCAGTGAATCCGCCATCCGGCCCTGTTTGGAGGCAATGGCCGGGCTTTTGCTCAGGGCTGAGACACCGTCCGCCACGGCGGTTCCGAACAGGTCTGCCACCTCCTGCCAGGTGCTGGAGGTGTCTTCGATGGTATCGTGCAGCAGTGCGCACTGTATGGCCAGATCACCATCATACACATCACCATCCTCCATGGCCCGGATCACTTCCAGCGTGACCCCGGCGATGTGGGTGATATAAGGCAGCGTCACCCCCTGGCAGGGACTGGAATAGGTTTGTCCTGCATGCGCAGCAGCGGCGTATTGCCAGGCCTTCTGGTAGGCCTGCTGGGTCCATTGGCTCATGACCTTCTCCTTGAAACCGGTTTTTATGATTGTGCATTGAACGGGGTTAATCCACCCTGATTTCATTGCCGTCAACAAACGGTTTGAATAACCGTTTCAACAAGTAAACGAAGTAAACACGTGCCCGTTTCCGTGAAGCTTTCTGAAAACCGGCACCGTGATAGTTAATGGAATCGGGTGGATACGGAAGGTTCCGGCCCGGTGCACAATCACCGGATAATCCCGGCCTTTCCGGTGCCAGCCGGGCAGGCCGTCTATCCCTGATGGGGAGGTCGATAATTTTCACTTTACATTAGAATTTTCTAATATTATTATTTTTATATATTAAAGATTGTTGCACTTCAACAAGTTGCCAGGAGATTTACCATGAAATTGCAAACCATCACTTTTGCTGCCCTGATCGCCCTTTCCGGTGCTGCCTCCGCTGAATTTTTTGACAATGGTCAGGGTTCAGCCCAGGGCTACACCAATGGCACTGCCTACACCAACGGCTATGGTCAGGGTTACGGCACCGGTCGCGGCGACATGAACGGTTGGGGTCGGGGTAACGGCAATGCCGACGGTGAAGTCGAGTTCCAGATCACCTTCAAGGGCAAGGGCAAAACCGACATGAATGCTGACAGCGCCTGGAACGGCAGGGGCGACGGTAACTGGTACGGCACGGCCCAAGGCAACGGTTACGGCAATGGCTATGGAAACGCCTACGGCTGGAACAACATGGCCAACAACAACTACGGCTATGGCTACTATCCGTACCCGCAGTTCCGGATGCCACAGGCTCCGATGCAGGCCCCGGCTGCACAGGCCCAGGTTCAGACTCCCGCTGCACCGGCAACCCCCGCCGTCAGTGCAGAAGTTCAGGCTCCGGCTGCTGAAGCTGCCGTGCAGTAAGCCATACCTGACAACGGGTTGGATGATTTGAGGAAAACGGGTCATGGGTTCGCTCATGGCCCGTTTTTTATTTATCGATTTTAGAGATATAAATATCAACTTTTATCACTAAAAAGAAAACCTGATTTACCCCATACTCTGCCCCATCAAGAATTGACCGATGAGGCAGTCATGAGTCTGTTAAACGCACAACAACTGGAACGGGTGTCCCATGCTGTCCAGGACCTGACCCCGGCCCAGCTGGCTTGGGTGGGGGGATACCTTTCCGGCCTGTCGCTGGGCGGGGACAATGTCATTCCCTTCCCGCAGGCAATGCAGGCTTCCGCCCCCGGCCAGCAGAACGCACCGACCACCACCATCCTGTACGGCAGCCAGACCGGCAACAGCAAGCATGTCGCCCAACAGCTGGAACAGGAACTCAAAGCCGCAGGCACCACAGTCAGCCTGAAAAGCCTGCGCGATTACCGCCCGCAGCAGCTGAAAAAAGAACAGCGCATCGTTGCCGTGATCAGCACCCACGGCAATGGTGAACCGCCTGATGACGCCCGTGCCTTCTTCCAGTTCCTTAACAGTACCCGCGCCCCCAAACTGGCCGGGCTGGAATTTGCCGTACTGGCACTGGGGGACTCCAGCTATGAGGAATTCTGCCAGACCGGGCGCGAGCTGGACCAGCGTCTGGCGCAGCTCGGGGCATCCCGCTGGCTTGAACGCCTGGACTGCGATGTGGATTTTACCGAAGAGGCGGCCCGTTGGCGGCAACAGCTGCTGGACAAAGTCGGCAAGGACAGTTTCCTGCCCGGCAACAACCCCATCCGGTTCAAACAGCAGCCGACAGGTCAGGCGATATCGCAGGCGCCCGGCACCCGTGAAGCCCCGTATCCGGCGGAGCTGCTGGCCCTGACACCGGTTACTGACGCCGCTTCGGACAAGGAAGTCCTGCATGCCGAATTCTCACTGGGCGACAGCGGCATCAGCTACCAGCCCGGTGACATTCTGGCCCTGGAAATCAGCAACGATGCGGCACTGGTCGAGGCGTTGCTGGCCCGGGCCGGTCTGGACGGGGACACGGAAATCATCCTCAAAGGCAAAGCCCTGCGCCTGCGCACCGCCCTGCAGGAGCGGCTGGAAATCACCAGCCTGACCCGCAGGCAGTATGACAGGTACCTGGAACTGACCGGACTTTCGGTGGCCGCCGCACCGGATATCCCGGCTTATCATGAAGCGGCTGACTGGCTGGATGTGCTGGAACAACTGCCGCAGACACTGGATGCCCAGACCCTGGTAGAACTGCTGCGTCCGTTGAAGGCGCGGGAATACTCGATTGCCTCCAGCCTGGAAGCCCACCCGGAAGAAGTGCACCTGCTGGTCAAGCGCGTGGATTACCCGCACAACGGTCGTCGGCACCTGGGTGCCGGTTCCAACTGGCTGGCCCGCCTGCAGGCTGGTGAAAACGCCCGGATTTACATCAAGCCCAATACACATTTCAAACTGCCAGCGGATGACAGTACCCGCATTATCATGATCGGGGCCGGCACCGGCGTGGCACCCTTCCGCAGCTTTATCGCCGAGCGTGAGAGCCGCGGGGTGCAGGGTGGCAGCTGGCTGTTCTTCGGTGAGCAACACTTCCGTACCGACTTCCTGTATCAGGCCGAATGGCTGCAATACCTGCAAAGCGGCGCCCTGGAGCGTATGAGCGTGGCGTTCTCACGCGATCAGGCGGAAAAAGTCTATGTCCAGCACCGCCTGCTGGAACAGGCCGCTGACCTCTGGGACTGGCTGCAGCAGGGGGCACAGGTCTACGTCTGCGGTGATATGCACAAAATGGCCAAAGACGTGCATCAGGCCCTGACACAGATCATGGTGCAACAGGGCGGCATGACAACAGAACAGGCCGAAGCCGGGCTGGAACAGCTGATCGCCGACGGCAGATACCAGCGCGATGTTTACTGACAAACCGCCACACCACCAGTCCATCACACAGCATTTGACGGAATAATGAAATGACCACCCTGAATGAACTGAATCTGCAATACACCAACCTTGGCCTGAGTGAGGCCCTGACCCGGCTGCGGGCACAATTTGATGGCCGCATCGTCTTTTCCACCAGCCTGGGGCTGGAGGATCAGGCCATTACCGATGCCATCTTCCGCAATGATCTGGCTATCGAGGTTTTCACGCTGGATACCGGGCGTAATTTCCCGGAAACCTATGCCACGCTGGATGAAACCCGCAGGAAGTACGGCAAATCCATCACCGCCTATTACCCGCAGACCGAGGCCATTCAGACCTATGTGAACAACAATGGCATCAATGCCATGTATGACTCGCTGGCCCTGCGCAAGGAATGCTGCCATATCCGCAAGATCGAGCCGCTGAAACGCGCTCTCAAGGGGGCACAAATCTGGATCACCGGCCTGCGTGCGGCCCAGTCCAGTTACCGTGCCGCCAATATGAACCTGTTTGAGGATGATGCCAGCTTCGGCCTGTTGAAATTCAACCCGATTCTGAGTTGGTCCGGTGAAAAACTGTGGGCCTATATCCATCAGTATGAAGTGCCTTACAACGCCCTGCACGAGCAAGGCTTTCCCAGTATCGGCTGCGCCCCCTGCACCCGCGCCATTGCCGCCGGTGAGGACGAGCGGGCCGGACGCTGGTGGTGGGAGCAGAACAGCGGTGCACAGGAGTGCGGGCTGCACTTCAAGGATGGCAAACCGGAACGGAGAAAAGTGGCATGAGCACCAATACATTTTACAAGGTACTGAAACCGCGCCAGCTCTGTGATACCGAGCTGCTGCTGAATGGCGGTTTCGCCCCGTTGCAGGGGTTCCTGAATCAGGCCGATTATCACAGTGTGCTGAATCGCATGCGCCTGAGTACCGGTGACCTGTGGCCGATTCCGGTCAACCTGGCCTTTAGCGCAGCAGAAGTGGCACAGGTGAAACAGGCCGACCGGGTTGTGCTGACGATGGAAGACGGGCTGGAGCTGGCCGAGCTGGAAGTGGCGGATATCTATGAGCCGGATCTGCACCGGGAAGCGCTGCTGACCTTCGGGGCTGATGATGCCAACCATCCGTTTGTACAGATTCTGCATGCGCGTCAGGGCATGTACTACATCGGTGGCCGGCTGAAAAAACGGCATGACGTACCGCACCGGCGTTTCCCGGCTATCCGCCACTCACCGGCAGAACTGAAGCGTATTTTTCAGGCACTGGGCTGGGACAGGATTGTGGCCTTCCAGACCCGTAATCCCATGCACAAGTCACATTATCACCTGACCCTGAAAGCGCTGGAAGAAGCCGGGCCGGATGCCAATCTGCTGATTCACCCCGTGGTGGGGGTGACTCAGGCAGTGGATATCCATTACGACCTGCGGGTGCGCTGCTACCAGAAACTGCTGAAACAGTATCCGGAAGGCCGGGTATTCCTGTCGCTGCTGCCGTTGTCCATGCGTATGGCCGGACCACGTGAAGCTGTCTGGCATGCCCTGATCCGCAGGAATTACGGGGCGACCCATTTCGTGATCGGGCGCGACCATGCCGGTCCTTCGTACAAAAAACAGGATGGCAGTGATTTCTACGGCCCGTATGAAGCGCAGGACCTGCTGCTGCAGCATGCTGACGAAATCGGTATTCAGGTCATCCGATCCAGACGCATCGCTTACGTGGAAGACGTGCAGCAGTACCTGACCGATGATGAGATTCAACCCCATCACAAGGTGCTGAATATTTCCGGGACCCAGCAGCGTGAGCTGTTGCGCTCCGGCAAGCCGTTGCATGACTGGTTCACCTTTCCGGATATCCGCGACGAGCTGGAACGGGAGTTCAGGGAGCAGGCCGCGTGACCAGACCGATCCCCAAACCCCTGAACGAAGTGGCTCCCGGTGGTTCCGATGTCGAGCGTATCAAGGACCGGAGCCACTACCTGCGCGGCACCCTGGAAGCCAGTTTCGCCAACCCGCTCACCGGTTCCATTGCGGCGGATGACCACCAGCTGATCAAGTTTCACGGCACCTATGAACAGGATGACCGTGACCAGCGCCTGGAGCGGCAGGAGCGCAAGCTGGAACCGGCCTATGCTTTCATGATCCGCCTGCGCCTGCCGGGGGGAGAGTTGAATGCACAGCAGTGGCAGACCTGCCATGCCATCAGTGAACAATACGGTGACGGGACGTTCCGCCTGACCACACGTCAGGCGATCCAGTTTCACGGCATTATCAAGTTTGACCTGAAAAAAACCATTCAGGCCATGCACGCAACCCTGCTGGACAGCATTGCCGGATGCGGTGACGTGAACCGCAATGTGATGTGTGCACCGGACCCAAGCCTGTCCGCACTGCATGCCCAGGTCTACCCTTGGGCCAGAAAGGTCAGTGAGCACCTGCTGCCACAATCACGGGCCTATCATGAAATCTGGCTGGATGAACCACAAGGCAGGACACGGGTAGCTGGCGGGGAAACCGCAGCGGAAGAAGAGCCGTTGTACGGCAAGCACTACCTGCCCCGCAAGTTCAAGGTCGGCATTGCCATCCCGCCCCATAATGACGTGGATGTACACAGCAACGATGTGGGCGTGGTTGCCGTCGCCAAAGGGGATACGCTGATCGGGTTCAATATCGCGGTCGGTGGCGGGCTGGGCATGACCTTCGGGCGCGAGGACACTTATCCCCGGCTGGCCACCGATATCGGTTTCTGTACCCCGGAACAGCTGCTGGATACGATCCGTCACATAGTGGCCATCCAGCGCGATTTCGGCAATCGTCAGGACCGCAAGCTGTCACGCTTCAAGTACACCATCGACAAGTACGGCCTGGACTGGTTGCGGGAAGAGCTGGCACAACGCAGCGGCTTTGCACTGCAGCCGACGCATTCAGTCAGCTTCACCAGCACCGGCGACCGCTTCGGCTGGCAGCAGACCCTGGACGGGCTGTGGCACCTGGGGCTGCGGCTGGAATACGGTCGTGTGACTGACACGGAAACCGGCCGCATCAAGTCGGCGCTGCTGCAGATTGCGAAAAAGGCTGTGTGCCGTTTCCGGGTCACACCGAACCAGAACCTGCTGCTGACCGGTGTACAGGAAACAGACAAGGCGGCGATTGAAGCCATGCTCAAGGCACATGATTACACCGTGGATGCCAGCCACCTGTCCGGATTGCGGCGCAATTCCATTGCCTGTGTCGCGCTCAATACCTGTCCGCAAGCCATGGCTGAAGCCGAACGCTACCTGCCGACCCTGATCGACAGACTGGAACCGGTACTGGAGAAATACGGCCTGCTGCAGGATGAGATCAAGATTCGCATGACCGGCTGCCCCAACGGCTGCGGACGCTCCGTAATGGCGGAAATCGGCCTGATCGGTAAATCACCGGGGCGTTATAACCTGTACCTGGGGGGCGGTTTTGACGGGCAACGCCTGAATACGCTGTATCGGGAGAATCTGGATGAAGCCGGGATTCTGGCGGCACTGGAACCACTGCTGGCCGCTTATGCCGACAAGCGCGAGCAAGGTGAGCACTTCGGGGATTTTGTGATCCGGCAAGAGTACATTCATATTCACTGAGCGGACCATCCGACACTGGTCAAAACCGGAATCACAGTCTCATGGTGAAAGTCTCCGGGAGTTTGTCCAGAAACCAGTGTCACAAGGATGTGGCACTGGAAACTTGCAGGGGATAGTCACAACGCCGTGATTTTGGCAAAGCTCCTGAAAACCTGCACACAGCAGCCTGCTGTCGGGTAGCCTTAAAAATGTCGAATCAAAGCCGCTGCGACGATACCGGAAGCGATGGCCGGTAACGGTTTTTTCAAAAACACCATGACAGCCGCCGTCGTCAACAAGGCCATCCGGGCTACGTTATCCCCCATCATGGCCATGGGAGCCAGCAGTGCCACCAATACCGAACCGGACATGGCCTGGATAAACTGTGTTATCCGGGCCTTTATCGGCACAAAAGACATCACGTAAACACCACCCCAGCGCGTCGCCAGCGTCACCAGCGCCATAATGAGCACAATGACCAGCGCTCCGCTTTCCGCCACATCAATGTTCATGCCCTGATCCTCCCCAGAAAGTGCCGACAACCCCGCCCGCCAGCGCCCCCACAACAACGTGGCTGTTTTCCGGCAAATACCGGTAAGCCAACAGGGACGAAAGTGCGGCAACGGACCAGATCACCAGCATCCTTGGGCTCTTCTCCCCCCCGGCCACCATGGCCAACAGGAAACACCCCATGACCATATCCAGGCCGAAGCGCTCGGGATCACTGACCGCATTGCCAAAATAAACCCCGATCCAGGTACCGACAACCCAGAAGGACCAGAGTGCAAGACCGCCACCCAGCAACAGCCCCAAGCCCGGCTTCCCGCGACCGAAAGCCTGCATGGACATGGCCCAATTGGCATCCGAGGCCAACAGCATCACACCATACCGTTTTATCGGTGGCAGCTTTTGAAGCCAGGGATAGAGCGTGGCCCCCATGAGAAGATGTCGGGCATTGATGGCGAAAACAGTAGCGATCAGCGTGAAAAGCGGTATGTGTGTCCCCCACAGGTCCAGAGCCGCGAACTGGGAAGCACCGGCAAAAACCAGCGTACTCATCGCCAGAATACTCGCATCGCTCAGCCCCGCCTGGGTTGCAGCCAGACCGAATGCCGCACCGAAAGCGGTCACAAACACGGAAATCGGTGCCAGCTGCTTAAATCCGGACCAGACCAGCATTCTGTCCAGCTGGTGTAACTCGGTATTGGTGCCTGTCATTTCCTGAATCCCTTGCTGCCTGCTCAGGGCATACTATGCATTTGCTTTGGGTACAGCAAAGCAGATATTTCAGAAGACAGCCATTTGGTTTTCAAATATCAGCAATGTTCACTACACAGCGAAACCCGATGTGACTGGTGGCAGATTCCGGCGACTGCTCCGAACGGGCGGCAGGCCGGTAGCGCTGGCAATAGCTCGGTGCACACAGAAAGGACCCGCCTTTGAGCACCTTGCCGGAACGCCCTGATACAGCCAGTTCCACCGCTGGCGTACAACAGGGCTTGCTGCCGGGAGTAGCATAATCATCCAGGGTCCACTCCCAGACATTGCCGATCATGTCATACAGGCCAAAGCCATTGGGTGGATAGGAACCGACCGGAGCAGTACCGGCATAACCATCCAGCGCCAGATTCTGCCATGGAAATTCGCCCTGCCAGGTATTGGCCATGTAGCGGCCATCCGGCACCAGTTCATCCCCCCAGGCATAGGATGCACCCGCCAGTCCGCCACGAGCGGCAAACTCCCACTGGCTTTCGGTCGGCAGGGTCTTGCCGGCCCACGCTGCATAAGCCAGGGCATCCACATGGGCAATATGAACCACCGGATGATGCATGCGTCCCTGTATGGTGCTGCCCGGCCCTTCCGGATGCTTCCAGCACGCCCCCGGTACAAACCGCCACCACTGACGAATGTTCTGCAGGTTAACCGGCCTTGTGGTCATGTGAAACACCAGTGAGCCTGCTGCACGCACTGCCGGGTCGACACCGGGCAGCAGTGTCGGGTCCAGCCCCTGCTCTGCCAGGGTACGATAGCCCGTTGCCTTAACGAAACGCCGGAAATCAGCATTGGTGACAGCATGGGTATCGATCCGGAAATCCCCGACGCTGACCTCACGTACCGGCGCTTCTTCAGGATAGAAATTATCAGCCCCCATCAGAAAAGTACCGCCGGGAATTCTGGTCATGCCCGGCAGTACGGTTTGTCTGCGTCTGGATTTATCGTTTTTCATACCCGGATTATTGGTCCGGGTGCTTTTATCGTGACTGAATGCGCACCAGCGCCGCTGCCAGCCGTTCCCGTGCCGCCAGCGCCTGCGTCCGCTCACCAGCGCTCAGGTTGTTCAGGCGCTTCCGGCTCAGGGGCCGGTTCTCATTGCGGTCATTCTGCACATCATAAAACCGGCCATTGTCATACAGCTTCCAGCGCTGGTCGCGCACAAACGCCTTGCCGGCACCGTTGATGGCAGATTTTCTACCGCTGTAGTGACAGAACACCCACTCACGCTCATTGGCAGCCTCACCCTTGAGCTGGGGCAGAAAGCTCTGGCCATCAATGGCCGGACGCTGCATCCGGAATCCCGTCGCAGTATCCACCAGTGTGGGCAGGAAGTCGGTGAAATCCGCCAGTGTCGGGGTCGTGACACCGGCAGGCACCACACCGGGCCACTGTGCCAGCAACGGTACATGGGTTCCGGCATCGGTCATGCCGGCCTTGCCGCCCTGGACCCGCCCGTCAACCGTCAGGGTCGGTACACCGGCAACCGTACCATTATCTGCCGTGAACAGCACCAGGGTATTCCGGCTCAGGCCGCTCGCCTCCAGTTGTTTGAGGATACGCCCGACCAGCAGGTCGGCATAATGCACCATGTCATGAAAGCGGGAACCTGAAGAGCGGATCGGCGGGCGATGAAACGGCTCGTGCGTCAGCAGCATGGGGTAATAAATGAAGAAGGGAGCATCGGCATTTTCCCGAATGAAGCGGTTGACAAAGTCGGTACAGATATCCGGGCCATAATCGGTCCTGCCAAAATCAGTCTGTACCCCGTTGACATACAGATTGGGGTTGTAATAACGGCTGCCTTTGCCTGCTGTGGTACCACCGAAGCTGCCGGGCTTCACTCCATAACGCATGTTCCACAGGCAGGATTCGTCAAAACCGAACCGGCTCACCAGCTCGGTACTTTCGTAACCGGGCCAGCCCAGCTGCCACTTGCCGGCAATACAGGTACGGTAGCCCGCCGTTTTCAACAGGTTGGCAAAAGTGGTTTCCTGCGGATTGAGGCCGCCGAAACCTTCGTAATTGCGGTCATTGTACTGGCCGGTCATGATCTGCACCCGTGACGGTGTACACAGGGGCTGGGCGTAACAATGATCAAACTTCATGCCGTTACGGGCCATGCCGTCCAGATTCGGGGTGCTGGTCTGCAGGCTGCCATAGCACTCCAGTGCCTCAACTCCCATGTCATCAGCCATGATCAGGATGATGTTCGGCCTGTCGGTAGCAGCACGCTGGGCAAACGCCTGACGCGTTATCAGTGCCAGCGGCGTCAGGGTCAGCCCGGCAACGCCGGTAAGGCCGGATTTCAGGAACTGTCTTCTGTTCATGGCTGCAACTTCCCAATAATCATTAATTAATTTTATATTAAGAAGAAAAATAAGATCAGACGGGCAGACAGCCCAGCACCAGACTGCCGGGCGCAGAGTTAAAGCCGACCAGCTGCAAAAACCCTTAAACCGCCACCCGCTCAGCCAGCCGCTCCAGCCCGACCACAATCCCGGCCCGGATGGCAGCCTCATGCATGCCATGCCCGGCCTCCACCAGCTGCAGCCCGGCCTGTGGCAACCGCTGCTGCAGGGTCAGCGCCGCTTCCGGCTGACAGACCTGATCCTGCCGGCCATGGATAATCTCCAGCGCGATACCCTGCAGGGCTTCAATACCGGGCAGGACACCTTCCGGCGGCAGAAAACAGTGGTGGACACAATAATGCGCGTAGATCAGCTTGCTGGCGACAACCGGGAAATGCCGCTGCAGATCAGGATCAGCCGCCGCGGTACCGGTCCGGGAGGAGGCGAACCCCATCACGGCATTTTCCCACTGGTCCCAGGCACGGGCGGCCCGCAGTGCAGCGGGAAAATCCTGCTCATATCCCCGTAAATGGCGGTACAGTGCGTCATAGAGATGCTCACCCGCAGCCGGTTGCAGCTGTGCCTGCACAAGCTGATATGCCTGAGGAAAGGACTGTGCCACTCCGTCCGGGGCCACAAACCAGTTCAGGTCCTGCGTACGTCCCAGAAAACTGCCGCGTAACAGCAGACCCAGAACCTGCTCACGATGCGCCTTGGCGTATTCCAGTGCCAGTGTCGCCCCCCAGGAACCGCCATACACCACCCAGCGTGGAATACCCAGGTGCTGACGCAGGGTTTCAATGTCCTGCACCAGATCAGCAAGGGTATTGTGGACCCGCTCACCCTGCGGTGTGGAACGCCCGCAACCGCGCTGATCGAACAGGATCAGGCGGTAACGTTCGGGAAGAAACAGGCTGGCCAGCTCGGCCTGGGCACTGGAACCCGGACCACCATGCAGAAACACCAGCGGAATCCCGGCCGGATTGCCAAATTCGGCATGGCACAGGGTATGCAGCGGGCTGACCGGCAGAAATTGCAGCGCCGTACTCATGCCCGCCTGCCCGTCAGGATGCCGGAATTGCTGCGCGTGCAGGCTGCCCCGGTTTCAGACACCGATCTCGCGCCAACGCCTTCTGTCACGCGCCATCAGCTCCACCGCAGCAGTGGGACCGGAACTGTTGGGATCGTATTGCTCCGGCTTCTGACCCAGCGCCTCCCAGGCATGCATAATGGGATCAATCCATTTCCAGGCCGCTTCCACCTCATCACCGCGCATGAACAGGGTCTGGTTGCCGCGAACCACATCCATCAACAGGCGCTCGTAGGCATCCGGCATGCGCCAGTCTTCGCCCAGTCCCTCGGAAAAACTCATGTCCAGCGGCGTATCACGCAGACGGAACCCACCCGGCCCGGGATCCTTGGTCATGATATGCAAACGCAGGCCCTCATCAGGCTGCAGGCGGATGCTCAGGACATTGGGGTGCATTACGGTCTCCTCCCCGAATACCGAGTGCGGTGGCTCCTTGAAATGAATCGCAATTTCAGTGAAGCGCGAGCGCAACTTCTTCCCGGTACGCAGATAAAACGGCACCCCGGTCCAGCGCCAGTTGTCAATCTCGGCCTTGATGGCGACATAACATTCGGTCTGACTGTTCGGGTTTTCAGCCTCCTCCACATACGAAAGCGCCACGCTGCAATCACTCAGGGTTCCCCCCCGATACTGGCCACGCACGGTATTGGCCAGCACATCACGCCCGACCAGCGGACGCAGTGAACGCAGCACCTTGAGCTTTTCATCGCGCACCGCATCGGCATCAAACTGATAGGGCGGCTCCATCGCCAGCAGGCATAACAACTGCAACAGGTGATTCTGCACCATATCGCGGATTGCCCCGGCCTTGTCGTAGTAACTGCCACGACTGCCGACACCCACCGTTTCGGCAGCGGTAATCTGCACATGGTCAATGTGGTTGGCATTCCAGATCGGCTCAAACAGGGCATTGGCAAAACGCAGTGCCATCAGGTTCTGCACCGTTTCCTTACCCAGGTAATGGTCAATGCGATAAACCCGTGACTCATCAAACACCGCCCCGATCTGCCGGTTCAGCTCACGCGCACTCGCCAGATCATAGCCCAGCGGTTTTTCCACCACCAGACGCGAGTTGCCACCCGCCAGACCGGCACGCGCCAGACCGGCAGCAATGGTGCCAAACAGGGATGGACCGACCGCCAGATAGAAAACCCGGATGCGCTCCGGCTCCCGGTTCAGCAGTGCCACCAGCTCGGTCCAGCCATCCGGATCGGTGACATCGTTATGAAGGTAGTCCAGCCGCCCCAGAAACTGGGCCAGCGTGGTTTCATCACGCTCCCTGGGGGGGACAAAGCGCTGGAGAGCCTCCAGAGCCTCCTGACGGAAGCCCTCGGAGTCCATGTCGCTGCGTGCCAGGGCAATAATGCGCGAACTTTCCGGCATCTGGCCGGCAGCAAAACGGTGATACATCCCCGGCAACAGTTTGCGCATGGACAAATCGCCGGTACCGCCAAAAATGACAAGATCGAACGGTTCTACAGGGATGACTTTGGTGGTCATTGAAACTTCCAGCATGTAATTATAAAGCTTGATTGATCTCGGTTCGGGTCGGTAAATCCGCCCCCTTGCGTGAACAGGTAATGGCGGCGGCAACTGCAGCAAAATGGCCGATTCGCGTTAGTGTGGCAGCATCCAGCATGGATTCCCAGCGCTCACCGTGAGCCTGTTTCAGTGCCACCAGCGCATCCAGCAGTGCCGCCTGGAAAGTATCCCCGGCCCCGACCGTATCCACCACCCTGATTTTCGGCGTGCTGACTTCAGCCTGTGCAGCCTGGCTGGCGAGCAGCGCCCCCTGACTGCCACGGGTCACGACCATCAGCTTGAGTCCATTGGCCATCCACTGGCGCATGATGGCATCAATCGCCTGTCCCGGATAGAGCCAACCCAGGTCTTCATCACTGACCTTCACCACATCCGCCAGTGCCAGCAGGGCATCAATCCGCTCACGCCAGATGGCCATGTCCGGCTCCACCGTGGGGCGGATATTGGGATCAACGGAAAGGATACGCTGGCCGGATTCACGCTGAAACAGCTGCAATACTGCATCACTGGTCGGTGGTGTCACGATCGAATAGGAACCGGCATGCAGGCATTCCGTACCCTCCAGACTGGCGGGCAGATCCGCCGGTGTCAGGGAACGGTCCGCCGCCCCCTCACCGTAAAAGGCATAAGCGGGCACACCATCCTCACCATGCTGTACAAAACCGAGCGTGGTCGGAGCCGGCTTGCGGACAATCAGGCGGGTGGACACCTTTTCCGCCTCCAGTACCGCCAGCAGGCGCTGGCCCAGAAAGTCGGTGGAAAGTCCGGTCAACAGGGCCGAGTCACATCCCAGCCGTGCCAGACCGATGGCGACATTGAAAGGGGAGCCACCCACCCGGGCGGAAAACGGCACCGTGCGGGCATCCTGCGCCACACCATCGGCAATAAATACATCAAACAGGGCTTCGCCACAAACAACAAACATGGATAGGACTTCCTCGTAATAACGGCGGGCATATTAGATCATGGCCAAAGCGCTTTGAGTAAGTAAGCCATGCGTAATATGCAACATGTTCGACGGCTTTTTCAGCGCCATCGGACCGGAAAGCCGGTCCGGCAGCCATAAGGAACGATCAGGCACCCTCAGGCAGGGCAAAGGCCCCGGCTTCATGGGTATTCGGGTCCATGGCCCCGGTCATGATCGCCACACCTTCCGACATGGTATGGGTCTGAGGCCGGATCACGGCATGACGCCGCCCCAGACGATGGACATGAATCCGGTCGGCCACCTCCCAGACATGCGGCATGTTGTGGCTGATCAGGACCACCGGCATGCCCCGGTCACGCACATCCTTGATCAGGTTCAGCACCCGGCGTGACTCCTTGACCCCGAGTGCCGCCGTCGGCTCGTCCATAATCACCACCTTGCTGCCGAAAGCTGCCGCACGGGCCACTGCCACGGCCTGACGCTGGCCGCCGGAGAGGGTTTCCACCGGCTGGCGGATATTCTGAATCGTCAGCAGCCCCAGTTCGGACAGCTTGTCACGCGCAACAGCAGCCATGCTTTTGCGGTCCAGCATGTGCAACCACTTTCCCGGAAATCCGGGCTTGAGACGCTCGCGCCCCAAGAACAGGTTGTCCACGATGTCGAGGGAAGGCGACACCGCCAGCGTCTGATACACGGTTTCAATCCCGGCCTGACGCCCGTCCATGGGGTTACGGAATTCAACCTTTTTTCCGTCCAGAAACACCTCGCCACTGTCAGGCGGAGCCGCTCCGGTCAGTGCCTTGATCAGTGAGGACTTGCCGGCACCGTTATCACCGATGACCGCCAGCACTTCGCCCGGATAAAGGTCAAAATCGGAATGGTCCAGCGCCGTGACACGGCCATAACGTTTGACCAGATTGCGTCCGGCCAGAATGGGTTGCAGTTTTTCAGCCACCATGATCAAACCCTCCGTATCCACTGGTCCGTTGCCACCGCCGTGATGATCAGCAGGCCAATGGCAAACTCCTGCCACAACACATCCACCCCGGCCAGCGCGAGTCCATTGCGGAACACGCCGACTACCAGTGCACCGATCAGGGTTCCGGCAATCGCCCCCCGGCCACCAAACAGGCTGGTACCGCCGATTACCACCGCCGTGATGCTGTCGAGGTTGGCGGACTGTCCGGCCTGCGGACTGACCGAGCCGATACGTCCGATCAATGCCCAGGCCGCCAGCGCACAGATCACCCCGGCCACAATGTAGACTGACAGCAATACCTTGTCGGTATTGATACCGGCAAGCTGGGCTGCCTGCGGGTCATCACCGGTAGCATAGACATGCCGTCCCCAGGGGGTATGGTTAAGCGCAAACCACATGCCGAAAAACAGCAGCAGCATGGTGATGGTTCCCACGGTAATGCGTGCACCGGCGATATTGAAAGAGACTCCCATCCACTGCAGCAATCCGGCCTGGGCGGTGATGTCCTGTGAGCGGATGGTTTCACTCTCGGAATACCACAGGTTCAGGGCAAAAAAGATACTCCAGGTGCCCAGGGTTGTAATGAAAGGTGGCAGGCGCAGGCGCGTGATCAGCAGGCCGTTGATGGCTCCACAGGCCGCCCCGGCCAGCAGCCCCAGCATCAGGGCCAGTGGTGCAGGCAATCCCATCATGACCGCCGTGCGCCCCATGATCACGGAGCACAGCACCATGATGGCCCCGACCGACAGGTCGATACCGGCAGTCAGGATCACCAGGGTCTGGGCCACACCGATAATGCCGATAATCGTCACCTGCTGGAATACCAGCGAGAGATTGAAGGCAGACAGAAACCGTGATCCGACGATCAGGTAGAAACCCGCGACAGCCACCAGCAATACAAAGGCCGGGGCGGCAGTGGGGTAGTTATGCAGAAAACGCTGCAGCCGCTCACCCGGACTCAGGCGCTCCGGCTCAAAGGAAGCCACGGAACCACCCGCGGCTTCGGCAACCGCTTCAAAATTATCATTGGACATACCATACTCCTCCTCAAGAACGGGTAATGGCTGAAAAAATCTCCCTGCCCTCCCACGCTCAGAAGACCTGTATCACAACCGGGGGCAGGGATCCGGACGCCCCCCGGAGAAGAGGGGGCGGGAGAAATTCAGGGGCGGGACTTCAGCCCCAGCACTTTTCCAGACCCTGATCAGCGGTCTGTGACTCAATACCATCAACCGGCGCATCAGTGATCAGCTCGGCACCGGTATTGAAAAAGTCCAGCCCGTCGGAGTTTTCCGGTTTCTTGCCCGACCTGGCAAACTCGACAACGGCCTCAACCCCCATGGAAGCCATCAGCAGCGGGAACTGCATGGAAGTGGCCCCGATAACACCTTCCTTGATATTTTTGACACCGGGACAGCCGCCATCAATCGACACGATCAGTACATCCTTTTCCTTGCCGACGGCCTTCAGGGCTTCATACGCACCAGCCGCTGCCGGTTCGTTGATGGTATAGACCAGATTCATCTCACCACCGCTTTTCTGCAGCAGGTTTTCCATCGCCGTGCGGCCACCCTCCTCGTTACCATCCGTCACGTCATGGCCAATGATGCGTGCATCGTCTTCATCACCAATGTCCCCGGCATCTTTCACATCAATCCCGAAGCCTTTCAGGAAACCCTGGTCACGCAGTACGTCAACCGAAACCTCATTGGCATTCAGGTCCAGCATGGCAATTTTTGCATCTTTGGCCTTGTCGCCCATCGTGGCAGCCGCCCACTCGCCAACCAGCTCACCGGCCCGAAAATTGTCGGTTGCAAAAGTGGCATCTGCCGCATCAGCGGGCTCCAGCGGGGTGTCCAGTGCAATGACCAGCAGGCCGGCTTCACGGGCTTTGGCTATGGAAGGCACAATCGCCTTGGAGTCATTGGGGGTGATCAGGATGCCCTTGGCCCCGGCGGCAATCAGGTTCTCGACCGCTTCAACCTGGCTTTCATTATCACCGTCAATTTTGCCGGCAAAACTGCGCAGCTCGACACCCAGCTCTTTGGCTTTGGCCTCGGCACCTTCCTTCATCTTGACGAAAAACGGATTGGTATTGGTCTTGGTAATCAGGCCGACAATATCTTCTGCCTGAGCAGCCACGGGAATCAGCAAACTGGCAGCCAGCGCCAGAACAACGGCATTACGCTTCAACATAAGGGGTTTCCTCCAATCATCAGATGCGGTTTGTCAACAGCCGGACACTGACGTACCAAGGCTGCCGATACACATCAGGCTAATCGCAGCCGTGACGGATGTCAATAAATAATTCAAATTGATTTATTATTCTAAAACACTTACCTTAACAGTCCTGCAGGCCACGAAAAGAGGGACTGTATCCGATGGGGAGCTCAAGGATAACCTGATGAAAAATACACCATTACACCAGACCGGGGGCAGCAACCTGACCGGGATTGCCCAGTATAACGAACGCCTGATCCTCCAGCTCATCCGCCGTGCCGGCAGCCTGCCCAAAGCGGAAATCGCACGCATGACCAATCTGAGTGCCCAGACGGCCTCGGTCATCATCAATCGCCTGCTGGAACAGCAGCTGCTGCACAAGCAAAAACCCCTGAAGGCGGCTGGCAAGGTGGGACAGCCGGCCATCCCCATCGCCCTTAACCCGGAAGGTGCCCTGTCACTGGGCGTCAAGATCGGACGCCGCAGCCTGGATGTGATCCTGATCAATTTTGTGGGCGACATTCTGGATCAGATCACCCGGACCTACACCTATCCTGATCCCGACTTCATCTTCCCGCAGATCAGTGCGGCCCTGCACGGGATTCAGGGGCGGCTGTCGCCCAGTCGCCGCGAACGCATCCTCGGCATCGGCATTGCCTCACCGTATGGGCTGGGTGGCTGGCAGCTGGAAGCCGATATTCCGGATCATATTACCGCATACTGGAACCGCACCGACATTAAAAAAACACTGCAGGAGGACCACCCGGCGCTGCCGGTCTGGCTGGTCAATGACGCGACGGCGGCCTGTATCGCCGCACTGGAATTCGACAGCCCCGCCTGCCTCAACAACTACCTTTACATTTTCGTCGGCACCTTCATCGGTGGCGGCATCATCATGAACCGCACCCTGTACAACGGCAGCTTCAACAATGCCGGCGCACTGGGTTCCATGCCGCTGCCGGGGCATTATGCTCCCTCACGCACCGACTCGGAGCTGCCAGACAGCAACCCGGCTGCCGACACGGTACAACTGCTCAACTGTGCCTCGCTGTACCTGATGTACCGGCGTTTTATCGCTGCAGGTGTCAACCCGGATCAGGCACTGGAAGCCTTCGGTACTGCCGGGGATACCGCTATCCCGACAGCCCACCGGGACATTATGGATGCCTGGATGGCCCAGGCGGCCCCGGCCATTGCCTACGCCATTGTCTCCGCCATCAGCGTGATCGACTTCGAGGGTGTCGTCATCGACAGCCTGATGCCGACCAACATGACGGCACGCCTGACCGGAGAAGTGGAACGGGCCATCGGTCATCTGGACCTGGAAGGACTCAACCTGCCGCGTCTGCATGCCGGCAGAATCGGCAGCAAGGCACGGGCACTGGGTGGTGCCTTCCTGCCCTTTTATACCCATTTCGCTCCGGACCGCAGTATTCTTGTCAGCGGAGAAAACCACGTTTTCCATGCCTTCTAGCATGGCCGGAATGGCACGCCTCCGGTACCGGTGCCGTGCTAAACTGACACTCCCAGACAAAGCAGGGAATTTCCATGTACCGCATTGTTTTTCTCGACCGCGACACCATCGGTCCCGGCATCACCCTGACCCACCCGGATTTCCCGCATGAATGGATAGAATACCGGCACACTGCACCACAGCAGGTGGTTGAACGCCTGCAGGATGCCAATATCGTCATTACCAACAAGGTGGCATTACGCGCCGACATGCTGGCACAGCTGCCACGGCTGGCCATGATAGCAGTGGCTGCAACCGGCTATGATGTGGTGGATGTCAACGTTACCCGTGAGCGCCGCATTGTGGTCTCGAATGTGCGTGCTTATGCCGCCAACAGCGTTCCCGAGCATACCTTTGCCCTCATCTTTGCCCTGCGCCGCTCACTCGTGGGCTACCGCCAGGATGTAATCCGGGGCGAATGGCAGAAATCCGGGCAGTTCTGCTTTTTCAACCACCCCATCCGTGAACTGCACGGTTCCACCCTGGGCGTTATCGGGGCCGGTACCCTGGGGCAGGCTGTCGGGGCCATGGGCCGGGCACTGGGCATGCGGGTGCTGTATGCCGCCCACAAGGGAGCCGACACGCCAGGCGCACTGTATACCCCGTTTGCCGAGGTGCTGGCCCAGGCTGACGTGCTCAGCCTGCACACCCCCCTGACCCCGGCAACCCGCCACCTGATTGCAATACCCGAATTCCGGCTGATGCAGCGCCAGCCCCTGCTGATCAATACCTCCCGTGGCGGGCTGGTGAACGAGCACGATCTGGTCACGGCGCTGGATCAGGGTCTGATCAGCGGTGCAGGCTTTGATGTGCTGAGCCACGAGCCGCCCACAGCCGACAACCCCCTGCTGGCCGTTCTGGAACGTCCCGACGTGATTGTCACCCCGCATGTAGCTTGGGCCAGTGCCGAAGCCATGCAAACGCTGTGGGATCAGGTGATCGACAATATCAGCGCCTTCGTGGCCGGTGCACCGGTCAATCAGGTCGGCCAGTAGCCTGTCACATGGCACTGCCGCAGCGGGTGAAAATTGTCGAGGTCGGGCCACGTGACGGGCTGCAGAACGAGCCGGAACCTGTGCCAGTCGAAGTACGCATCGGGCTGATCGAGCGCCTGCAGGCTGCCGGGGTATCCGTGATTGAGGTCGGCAGCTTCGTGTCCCCGAAATGGGTTCCACAGATGGCGAACAGTGCTGCGGTTTTTCGTGGCATCAGGCAGCAACCCGGTGTGTCCTACCCGGTGCTGGTCCCCAATCTCACCGGCCTGGATGCAGCACTGGCAGCCGGTGTACAGGAAATTGCGGTGTTTACCGCCGCCTCGGAAACCTTCTCGCAGGCCAATACCCACTGCAGCATTACCGAAGGGCTGGAACGCTGTGCCGCCGTGATTCACAAGGCACATGCTCACGGTCTGCGGGTACGTGGCTATGTCTCCTGTGTGCTGGGCTGCCCGTATGAGGATGACATTGATACCGGCATGGTGGCCGATGTAGCCCGGCAACTGCATGCACTGGGCTGCCATGAAATTTCGCTGGGAGACACCATCGGCATCGGCACCCCGCTCAAGGCCCAAGCTCTGGTGGAGCGTGTCAGTCAACAGGTGCCGCTGCAGAATCTCGCCGTGCATTTCCACGACACTTACGGGCAGGCACTGGCTAATATCCATGCGGTCCTGCAACAGGGCATCACCGTGGTGGACAGCTCGGTCGGCGGGCTGGGCGGTTGTCCCTATGCCAAGGGAGCCAGCGGTAATGTTGCCACTGAAGATGTACTTTACCTGCTTGACGGGCTGGGTATTGAAACCGGGATTGACCTTGAACTGCTGCTGGAGACCGGACGTTACATCAGTACGGCACTGGGGCGTGAACCTGCCTCAAAGCTGGGCCGGGTACATGCCGCCAGAATAAACCGGAATGTGCCGGCAACTCCATAACCGCAGCAACGCCATACGCTTCATGCTCCGCTGCCTGCCTGGAAAAGCTTGTACCTGCAATGCTTGATGTGCAATATTGAAGTAGTACTTCCATTTTGTACAATCAGGGGTTTCCATGCTGATTCCACGTCATCTGCTGCCGGTGATACAGTCCCGTGCAACACAATATCCCGTGATTACCGTGACAGGGCCACGCCAGTCCGGCAAGACCACCCTGTGCAGACAGGCTTTTCCTGACAAGCCCTATAGCAACCTGGAGCGACCGGATATACGGGATTTCGCCCGCTCCGACCCGTGTGGATTCCTGGCGCAATTTACCGATGGTGCGGTACTTGACGAAATTCAACGGGTCCCCGAGCTGCTGTCATGGATACAGGTTGAGGTCGATGAGAAAAAACAAATGGGGCAGTTCGTGCTCACGGGCAGTCATCAATTCGAGCTGTCACGGGAAATTTCGCAGTCATTGGCAGGGCGTACTGCGCTATTGAAATTATTACCCCTGTCGATGGCAGAGTTGCAGGATGCCAACTTGTCAGTGGCAGCAGACAGTGTGCTGCACAAGGGCGGCTACCCCCGCATCTATGAGCAGTCGCTTGATCCGGCCATGGTGCTGGGGGATTACTTCGAGACTTATGTACAGCGGGACCTGCGTGAACTGGTCGCATTGAAAAACCGGCAGTTATTCGAAAAGTTTGTACGTCTGGCAGCTGGTCGTACCGGGCAGTTGCTGAACCTGCAGGGTCTGGCCAATGACATCGGGGTATCAGGCCATACCATCAACGAATGGATAAATTTGCTGGAAACTTCCTATATCGTATTTCGCCTGCCGCCATGGTTTGCCAATGTGGGCAAACGCCTGATCAAGTCCCCCAAACTGTATTTTTATGATGTCGGGCTGGCGGCCTGGTTGATGGGTATTACCCGCGAGGCGCATCTGGCCACCCATCCATTGCGGGGACACCTGTTTGAAAATCTGGTGATGCTGGAAGTATTCAAGGCTTTCTATCACCGGGGCAAACGCCCGAATGCCTTCTTCTATCGGGATGCCAGCCGGAATGAAGCGGATCTGGTCCTGGAAACGGGAGATGGCCTGCGCCTGATGGAGATCAAGGCAGCACAAACCGTTGCCAGTGATGCCATGCGCCCGACACGGAAAGTGGCTGCCATTCTGGGAGAGCGGGTGAAGCAGCTGGTACTGGTTTATGGCGGCGACAGGCGGCAGAAACGCTCAGCATTTGAAATCGAGCCCTATTTTTCCGTGGGAGAACGGGTGCAGCCGTCATAAATGAAGCAACGGCTGATCACTGAACTCACACGGCAAAGCGCTTGTCCAGCCGCCGCCGGAATTCCCCCATCACGCGCTGATACAGCTTTTTCCCCAGCACCCGGTCTTCCACACCCTGATCAATATTGGGGTTGTCATTGACCTCGATTACCAGCACGCCCTTGTCGGTCTGCTTCATGTCCACGCCATACAAACCCTCACCGATCAGGCGGGCTGCCTTGAGCGCGGTTTCCACCACCGGTGCCGGAACCTCCTCAATCGGCAGGGTATCCCACTTGCCCTGACGGATTTTGCCATCGGCGTGGTTTACAATCTGCCAGTGTCCACGTGACATGTAGTAACGGCAGCCGAACAGGGCCTCGCCGTTGAGGATGCCCACACGCCAGTCAAACTCGGTATAGGTATAAGCCTGGGCCAGAATCAGTCCGGAATGCCGAAACAGTTCCGCCGCCCCCTTTTCCAGCTCGGCCCGATTGCCGGCCTTGAACATGCCACGCGAGAATGAACCGTCCGGAATCTTGAGTACCACCGGATAACCCAGCTGTTCAGCCCGCTCCAGTTCGTTCTTGCCGATAATGACGCTGGCCGGAATCGGCACCTGATTGGCGCTCAAAAGCTCGGACAGGAAAATCTTGTTCACACAACGCCGGATCGAATCCGGATCATCAATAACAATCAGCCCTTCATTCGCAGCCTTGCGTGCAAAGCGGTAGGTATGGTGGTTGAGGCCGGTGGTTTCACGGATAAACAGTGCATCGTATTCCAGCAAACGCCCGAAATCCCGGGCGGTAATCAGCTCGGCGTTGATGCCGGATTCCGCCCCGGCCTTGATGAAAGCCTGCAGGGCCTTGCTGTCGGAGGGCGGCAGTACCTCCTCCGGATTGTGCAGAATGGCCAGATCATAGCGGGCAGCCTTGGCACTGGCCGGTTTTTTCCAGTTCTGGCGCAATTGCCCACCCAGTATCTGGAAGAAAAATGCCTGTTGCGGTGTGCTCAGGTGTCCGATCCCGCCGGGACGCAGCCGGCTGATACGCCAGCGGCCATTGCGCACAAACTCCACCCGCAGCAGGGGAATGCGGAATGCCTCATACAACTTGCGCGCCAATGGACGCAGGGCCTCACTCTCACACTGACCGAAATGCAGCATGACTTCAAACCGGGAAATGTCGAGTGCCTGGGCCTGCCGGAGCAGCGCCTTGTTGATGACCTCGTCCAGGTCATCCAGAATGGGGCCGTATAGGGTCTTGCGGCTCAGATCATGCAGGGTGCTGACCGATGGAATAATGCGATGTTCGCGTGCTTCGGCCAGTAACGAGGCATAATAGCCCAGACTTTGGTAAGACAGGTCACGGCACAGGTTGATGATGTTGACATGCCGCTTTTTCGTCCACTCGCTGCCGGTCAGGTATTCATTGACCGACAGGGCCGGATAGTCCGGGTACTCCTTGTTCCAGCGCTTGTGGTCGTCCACCAGCAACAGATTCTCTGGCATCTATTCGCGGTCTCCATAATCAGTGTAATAATTCTTTGGGCGCATCATACGACAGTTTGGATTAACGTATATAGTCTGGTCCGGGCGCTTTTGTGGATCATTTATCAATCAACCATCTATTTCACCATCAACGGGAACTCCCCCTTTCAATCAAATTTATGCCAAAAGGATGTCACTATGTCTGAATTACTGATCAGACCTGCCGAAAATCACGACCTGACTCGACTGGTGGAGCTGGAAAACCTCTGCTTTGAACAGGACCGCCTTAGTCGCCGCAGCTTTCGGCACTTTTTGCATCAGGGTTCACACTGCTTTCTGGTCCTGGAATATCAGGCGCAGGTCATTGCCTACAGTCTGGTCCTGATGCACCGGGGCACCCAGCTGGCACGCCTGTACTCCATTGCCGTGCACCCGGAACAGCGCGGCCTCGGTGCCAGCCGTCGCCTGCTGGAAGCCAGTGAAAAAACCGGAGCCGGGCATGGCCGGGTCTACATGCGCCTGGAAGTGCGTAAAGACAACGCCGTAGCCATCAAGTTGTACCAGAACATGGGCTATCGGCCTTTCGGGGAATACAAGGATTATTATGAAGACCACACGGATGCCCTGCGGCTGCAGAAACGTATCCTGTATCCCGGTACCCTGACACGTCTGCTGCCAATCCCCTATTACCCCCAACAAACCGATTATACCTGCGGGCCGGCAGCCCTGATCATGGCCATGAGCAGCCTCAGTCAGGAACGCGAATCCGGCATGATGGAGGAGCTGCGCATCTGGCGCGAGGCCACCACCATCTACATGATGTCCGGCCATGGTGGCTGCAGTCCGGTCGGGCTGGCCCTGGCAGCACTGCAGCGCGGGTTCCAGGCCGGGGTCTGGCTCTCGACCCGCGATACCCCGTTTGTGGACTCGGTGCGTGATGTGAAAAAAAAGCAGGTGATCGAGCTGGTGCATCAGGATTACCTCCGGCAGCTGGCACAGCACGACGTACCGATCAACTACAGGGCCATCACCCAGGATGATCTGGAACAGGTGCTGGAGCAAGGCCATATTCCGCTGGTACTGATCAGCACCTACCGTTTTGATTACAAGAAAGAGCCACACTGGGTGGTTGTATCCGGCATGGACGAGCATTTTATCTATATCCATGACCCCTGGATTTATGCCAGTGATCACCGTTTTGCCCTGGACAACCAGTACCTGCCCATCAAGCGCAGCAGCTTTGACCGTATGTCCCAGTTCGGCCAGATGCGCCTGCGTACCGCGATTGTCATCAGCCCCGGCGCAGCAGCCGAGTCAACGACCTGATCGATTTTTGTGATCGGGTTGATGACTTCTTTTCGCTGGCCTGCCCGGGCAAATTCGCTTATATCATGGGTGCGGCCATGTGGCCGTTAACAGAGTGATTTTTTCATGTCAGCTCGCATGATTACAGCCCTGCTGTCCTTGGTCGTGGTGATGATTCTGGCGTACCTGTTCTTATAAGCTTCGTCAGATGACGGGTCAGCCCGGCGTTGCGTGAGTCATGCCGGCAGACGGCGAAAATGGTCTGCCGGAACTCGGGGCCTCCCGCGACGGGCTGAAACCTGGATACCGCCGTTCCGGCAAGCTGCCGGGGCAGATAAGCCGCACCGTCACGCCCCTGCAGGATATCGCAGGCCATCATGCCACTGTTGACGATCATCGCGGCGTTCAGTGTCTCCCCCAGTTGCTGGGCATGTTCAAACAGGAAAGTCGCCCCCCAGTCCACCAGGATATAGCCATATTCCTGCAGCCTCCCGATATCCAGCTCTCCCCGTGTCGCCAGCAACTGCAGCACCAGTTGATCCAGCTCCTCATACAACAGGGCCGGAACATGGCGGGGTTCAAATACCAGTGCCAGATCCAGGCTGCCATTGATCACCTGCTCAATCAACTCCGGCTCCGAACGGGTCGACAGCGTGAAAGCCGTATCCGCCATTGCATCACGCAGGGAATTGAAACGATGCTGCAACCAGAACTGCCAGATATCCAGCTGGCAGCCCAGGGACAGGGATTGCTGAAAGGTCTCGGGCAGGCAGATCAACTGTCGGGCCTGTTCCCAGCTTGTCAGCATGGTTTCGGCATACTTGCGAAAACGCTGCCCTGCCAGCGTCGGTGTTACCCCATTGGGTGTACGCTCAAACAGGCGCACCCCCAGACGCTCCTCCAGTAATTTGATCCGGGCACTGGCAGCAGACTGGGAAATATAGAGCTTCTCGGCAGCCCTGCCGAAATGCCGTAAACGGTAAATTTCCAGAAAGGTCTTCAGGTGGGCAATGTCCATGGGTCAATCGCAAATGGTGATCGGGGCGATTATAACTTTTTGTTGGCATGGCCAGTATGACCAGGCGTATAAATTCACCTATAGCCGCAGGGCTGGCATTTATGGGTCAATCCTGTTTATCAGGGTTACAGGGCTATCAAGATTCAGAAAATTCAAAGGTTCGAAAAGGAACAACGGGAAATGAAAAATAACGAAACCAGGTGGTTGCTGGCAGCCCTGTTCGCCTGCTGTGCAACGATTGCCGCTTCCAGTGCCTTTGCCACTGATGAGCAGACAGGGGAAATTCCGGAAATTGATGTCGTTGCGGATACGGCAGATGAAAACCTGATGCTGAGTGATGAAGAGTACGCCAAAATCGAGGAAGCCTGCATGGCTGAGGCCGATCAGGCTGGCGTCTCGGCGGAAGAGCTGATGCCCTTTGTGGAAGAGTGCATCGCAGCCAATACCATGTCGACGGATAACCCGGACAGCCTGCCGGAAGACGGGATGATGCCCGATGATGGTACCCTGCCGGCAGATGAGATGATGCCCGATGACATGGTTGATGCCAGTGTTGATGAATCCGGCATGGTGGATGAAGGCGACTACATGGAAGAAGAACTGCCAGCAGATGGCATGGCTGATGACATGACGCCGGTCAACTGACAGATACGGATTAACGGGCTATCTGTTCAGCCTGAATGGAAATGTAAAGGGTAGCAGTGTTGGCATTGCTGCCCTTTTTTCATTGCAGCTGGTCAGGCGCCGAACCCCGCATCTTTGAGTGCCGGCGTTGGCATGAAAAATGTCCCTGCCGTTGCCGGCTCAAAGCTGCCGGATTGCCAGGGCGGTGGTGACGGGGTCACAGCAGTCTGTGTCATGGCGGCCTCGTTCATGAAATAATCATGCAGGCCGGGAGCCTGATCCAGACCGGGGGAGCCAAGGTTGTATCCACTTTGGCCCGGCTTGTCCAGATCCAGATTCCATGCCATCGGCTCAGGAAACATCGTGGCTGACCGGTCTCTCGCCCCCTGAATGTCTGAATGCCCCGGCCTCGGATCAGTCACCCCCAGTCGGGCCATCAGGCTTTCACTCTGATCAACCGGTGTCGGCTCCTGATTCGGATCATCCGGGATTTCCTTTTTCTCCGCCTGATGCAGCTGGGAGACAAACTGGTGTGCCAGCAACATGAGCAGGGACGCCTGTGAGGACGCCATGCTCTGCTGATACAGGGTTAAAGGCTGGTTGACCGGATCATGGGTATTGCTCAGATACAGGATACCCTGCTTCAGATTATTGATTGGCTGAAAACTTGCTGCTGCCGGATTTTCCATGTTTTACCTCAAAAATACAGGCCCCATGCAAATTATGGGCCTGCTTTCAGGGCAGCTCCCGACTCACTGGCAGCACAGGCAGGATTGGCTCGACAAACGGCACTATCCGTACCGTATCAAGGGCGCTTCTTCGGGGCTGTTGCCAGAATATGGCCAATCAGGTAGCCGTCATTCATGCTCAGAAAATGGGAGTCGCCACTGTTGAGGCGTTCAGAGCGCCCATTCAGGCTGAAAACGTGATTCATGTCCTGACTGTATTCGGGCACTACGAAATCAAACGCACCGGGATTCTGGCTGCTGCGCACCACCGACACATAGCGCAGGGCCGGATGTGGCTGGTGGTTGAGCCAGTACAGGAAGGTTCCGGGCTTCTCCTCGCGCAGATTGGCATACAACCCCTGAGCATTGCTGAAATCGGTAATGCCGATATTTTCCATCATCGACAGCAATGGCGTTTCTGCCAGCGTCCCGGTCAGTTCCGCCATCGGCGTGCCCAGATGCGGTGCGGCAATGGTAATCAGCGTATCAACCGGCAGGCTGTTGGAAGCCACCAGCCAGTAACGTGCCACCACGCCCCCGGCAGAATGCCCGACCAGAATGACCGGCTCCTGCCGCAGGCGATAAACGGTCTGCAGGTACTGCTCCAGAATCTGGGCCTGATAGGGAATCGGGGTCTTGGTGGGCAGGTTGACGGTGTAAAACACATCCCCGGGACGCTGGGGCAGCTGGACTGCATTGCGGATATTGCCGGCCTGGAAGTAGAAGTTACCCCCATCCACCCAGCCCAGTGACTGCAGTGCCGATGTCACCTGATTGAAACGCCAGTCCATGCCCTGACTCAGGAAGCCGGGCAGCATGACCATGGTCTCCGCACGGGCAGGCAGGCCAAGCAGCAGGACAGCCACAAAAAAACAACATTGGGTATAAATTTTGTAAATCATGATTCCGTATCCTGTAGAAATGCATTCAGGCTGCTATCATTAGCAATTGTTGCCTGTTTGAGTTCGACAATGGCCATACGTTGCGTCGCTTTTGATCTGGATGATACCTTTTGGGATTGCCGGGCGGTAATAGCCCATGCAGAGCAGCAGCTTTATCAGTGGCTGCAGGCCAACCATCCGGCCATCAGTCGGGAGTACAGCCTGAAAGCACTGATTACCCACCGGCAGGACTTTGCCACCTGCCATCCGGAGCTTCATCATGATCTGGGTGCATTACGGCTGACCTGGCTGCAGACACTGGCACGGGAGCATGGCCAGAACAGCACCATGGCACAGGCAGCCTACGAAAAATTTTTTATCGCCCGCAATCAGGTCACTTTCTTCCCGGAAGTGCTGGAAACCTTGAACCGGCTGCACGGCAGCTACCGGCTCGGGGTCATATCCAACGGCAATGCCGATGTCCATCATATTGGTATTGGTCATTTTTTTCATTTTGTTTTACATTCTGCCGAAGCAGGTATCAGCAAGCCGGACCCGCTCATCTTTCATCAGGCGCTTGCACGGGCCGGTGTGTCCGTCGATGAGATGGTCTATGTTGGCGATGATCCAGAAAAAGATATTATTGGCGCTTGTCGCGCCGGTTTGCGTACCATCTGGTACAACCCCCGGTCACAGGAAATACCCGAGAGGGTTTTCCCTGATGCGGTTATGACAAACTTTGCAGAGCTTGATAAACTTTTACAATCATTATAATGACTTCTTCGGGCTATAGCCCGTAAGCTTCTTGCGTGCCATTACTGGAGGGTGGGCACCGGAAAATGCAACATAGTCAATCAAAAATACTGGAATCACACGACCTGGAGTCGTGGACACGCGATCTGTGGGCATCCGGCAGCGAACAGGAGCTTGAGCACCTGCAGCAGGCTGTCGGCCTGCTGCTGGAATTTGTTCCGGATACACAGGAATCCTTTCAGCCCCGCAGCCTGGAGGTTGCCCGGATACTGCGCCAGCTGGGGGCCGATCACGCGACCCTGCTGGCCGCGTTGCTGTCTGATCCCCGCCTCATTCCACACCTTGAGCTGGAAGAAATTGCGGCTGATTTCGGCCAAACGGTTGCTGCACTGTGCGAGAACATGCGCATGCTGCACATGTTCCGTGAAAACACCTGGAAAACCAGCCCGCATCCATCAGAAAAGCAGCAGGCGGATCTGCTGCGGCGCATGCTGCTGGCCATGGTCAAGGATGTGCGGGTGGTCCTGATCAAGCTGGCCTGGCACCTGCAATACCTGCGCCTGTTATCGCGTGAGCCCATCACCCAACGCCATCAGTGTGCTGCAAACCAGACCATGGAAGTCTATGCCCCCCTGGCCAACTGGCTGGGGATCAGCCATGTCAAGTGGGAGCTGGAAGACCTTGCGTTCCGCTTCCTGAAACCGGAAACCTACCGGGAAATTGCCAAGGCACTGGCCAACACCCGGCTGGAACGTGAAAACTATATCAGGGATTTTATTGAAATCATTCAGGGGATGCTGGATGAAGCCGGGATCAAGGCAAAGATTTATGGCCGCCCCAAACATATCTACAGTATCTGGCGCAAGATGCAGCGCAAGGGTGTGACCATCAACCAGCTTTATGACCTGCGTGCCATTCGCATCATTGTTGATAATGTCGAAACCTGTTACGAGGTACTGGGGATGGTACATGAACGCTGGGGGCATATCCCCGAAGAATGGGATGATTACATTTCCAACCGCAAGCCGAATGGCTATCAGTCCATCCATACCGTTGTCATCGGTCCCCGTGACCGGCATGTGGAAATCCAGATCCGCAACCAGGAAATGCACAAGTTCGCCGAGCTGGGTGTTGCAGCCCACTGGCGCTACAAGGATGGCACCCGGAATGACCGAGCCCTGGAACGGGTGGTGGCCAATATGCGGCGGCTGCTGGACCGGAATCCGGAAGATGGTGAGCTGCTGGAGGACTTCCGCACCGAGCTGTTCGGCAACCGGGTCTTCGTACTCACCCCCAAAGGCCGGGTCGTCAGTCTGACCAAGGGAGCCACCCCGATTGATTTTGCCTACGCGATTCACACCGACATCGGGCACCGTTGTCAGGGGGCCAAGGTCAACGGGGCCATCGTGCCACTCAATTATGAACTGCACAATGGCGAGCAGGTGGAAGTCCTGACAGGCAAGGAAGCACGCCCGCGCATGAACTGGCTCAGTGAAAGTCTGGGCTATATCAAGTCAAACCGTACCCGCCAGAAGATCAATCACTGGTTTCGGCAACAGGACCATGAAAAGAACCATAACGAGGGCCTGAGCATTGTCGAGCATGAAAAACACCTGCTCAATCTGCCGAACCTGAACGTCACTGATCTGGCCAAAACATTCAACCGCCAGAATGAGCGTGACTTCCTGATTGCCCTCGGGCGTGGTGATATCAGCCCCAAACAGCTGGCAGATACCCTGATCCGCTCACAGACCCAGGAAATCCGCTTCCGCAAGCTGAAAAAGAAAGACACGGGCCACCACCGCTCCAGTATCGTGGTAAGGGGTGTGGAGGACCTGTATACCCAGTGTGCCCAATGCTGCCAGCCGGTTTATGGTGACAGCATCATCGGCTTCATCACGCATGGGCGGGGCGTTTCCGTACACCGCTCTGATTGCCCCAATATCCTGCACTTGCCGAAAGAGCAGACCAACCGCCTGATTGAGGTCAGCTGGGGCGGCAATGTGGCAGATTATGCCGTTGATATTCTGGTATCCGGTTACAACAAGCCCGGTCTGTTGCGTGACATTGCGGATGTGCTGGCACGGGGGCGCATTAATGTATTGAGCATCAATACCCGGCCAACCGTGGATTCGGATTTCGCCCTGCTGGATATTGCGATTCAGATTGAGGATACGACCCAACTGTCTGATGTGCTGGAGCGACTGATGCAGCTGCCCAAGGTGACGGATGCACAGCGACGGGTCTAGGAGGAACAGGATGGGAAAGAACGGAGGTCTTTCTGCAACTCTGCAACGGTCAGAAGGCTATTTCGATACTGGTCTGCTGACCGTTACGCAAAACGGTCAGTGAGGCCCCGGAGCTGCCCGCCAGATTCTGCATGGCTTGCCGGCTCAGGTTGTTATTGGTCAGTGGCATACCGTTGATTTCAGTGACAATATCACCAGAGCGCAGCCCGGTCTGCTGAAACAGGGTGCGGTTGCTGCCGGGACGGATGCGAAACCCGATCAGCTGGCCGTTCTCACGCGCCGGGGACGGACGCACAACCTTCAGCAGGTTCAGGTTGTTTTCCATAACCTGCTCCCGGAATGTGCCCAGCGTGACATGACTGCCGGCAGCTGTCCCTTGTACAGCTGCACTGCCAGAACGGGTCTGCAGTGCCACGGCATTGCTCCCCTGCGCACTCGGATCCGCCACTGGCAAGCCGGGCCGTGGTCCACCCGATATGGGCAAACCGGGCCGTGGGGCATCTGATGGCTCCGGAGGCGGACCACCAATCCCCGTTGTGCCACCACCACCGGCCCCTGTACCTGTCTCGGGGGACTCCATCGGCTCAGCAGGTTGCTCCTGCCCCTGAACATCAACCCCAAGCTCATCCAGCGTCGGCTCCGGTATCGGCTCATAAACCGGGTCCGGTGGCATTTCCGGAATCTCGACAATAATGGCTCCCTGAGAGGAGGTTTCAAGACGTGGCATGCTCAGGGTTTCCTGATCGCCTTCCTTCCAGGTAATATCAATCTGGTTGTCATAAACCCTGCTCAGTACGGCTCCCGAATCACCAAGGCCCTCACCAATGCCGACAACCGACTGCTTGCCCTGAATGTCCACCAGTGCAACTCCCGACTTGCCGGGCAGGGAATACACACCAACCAGCTTGATTAGCGTTCGGGGCTTGGGAGGGGGTGGAACCGGCTTTTGCACGGCAACCGGAGCCGGCTTGGGCTCTTCCTTGGAGGGCGGCTTGTAAACTCCGAGCAGATGCAGATTGGCAATTTCCTGGCCGATGTCGGCAGCCCGCGCATGGGCCGGAATCACTGCAACACCCGTATCAGCCATGGTTACCGGGGACTGAGTGATGCCGGGATCAGCCGGAAACAGTGTCCAGGTCAGGCGTGCGAGCAGGAAGCCGCTGACGATGATCAGCAGCAGGGTGACATGATCAGGCAGTTTTTCAAAGACCCGGTCAAACAGTTGTTGTTGCTTCAGCTTTTGCATAATTTACCTGGAAATTCAGCACTCAATACCGTAATAGCTGCGGTACCACTCAACAAACCGGCTGATGCCCTCTTCAACTGACATGGATGGCCGGTAACCCGTATCCTCAACCAGCGCCTCGACATCGGCAAAGGTATCCGGAACATCACCAGGCTGCAGGGGAAGCAGGTTGGTTGCAGCCTTTTTTCCCAGGGAGCTCTCGATTGCAGCAATGTAATCCATCAACTCGACCGGACGTTGGTTTCCTATATTGTAGACGCGCCACGGAGCCTTGCTGGTTCCCGGATCGGGATGTTTTCCGTCCCAAAGGGGGTTACTTGCTGCCGGACGGTCCAATACCCGTATTATCCCCTCTACGATATCATCAATATAGGTAAAATCGCGTTTATGTCGACCATAATTGAAGACATTGATTTTTTCATCAGCCAGAATCGCACGTGTAAACAGGAATAGGGCCATGTCCGGTCGCCCCCAGGGGCCATACACAGTGAAAAAACGCAGCCCGGTGGTTGGCAGCTGGTAGAGGTGGGAATAGGTGTGGGCCATCAGCTCGTTGGATTTCTTTGAAGCCGCATACAGCGAGAGCGGATGGTCAACATTATCATGCACGGAAAAAGGCATGGACTGATTGGCCCCGTAAACCGAGCTGGACGAAGCATAGACCAGATGCCTGATACCCTGATGCCGGCAACCCTCCAAAATATGGGCAAAACCGGTGATGTTGCTGTTGATGTAAGCCAGCGGATTTTCGATCGAATAGCGGACCCCGGCCTGAGCAGCCAGATTGATCACGGCATCCATTTTCTGTTCGGCAAACAGGCGCTGCATCCCTTCCTGGTTCGCCAGGTCCAACCTGGCAAAGCGGTAACGTCCATCCGCCGCCTGTTCCGGAAACAGGGTCTCGATGTGTTTCAGCCGGTCCTGCTTCAGGGAAACCGCATAATAATCATTCAGATTATCCAGACCAATGACTTCATCACCCCGCGCCAGCAGACGCAGGGCCGTGTGCATGCCAATGAATCCGGCAACTCCGGTAACAAGTACGCGCATAAGAAAGTCCCCAAGCCCAACTGTAGATGGCGAAAAGATAACAGGTTAGCGGATCAGCAGTTTAACCACTTCCAGGTACTTTTCAGCCGTTTTTCCGACAATCTGCACGGGAATTTCCGGCCCGGGGGCCGTTTTGTCCCAGCCCAGGGTCTCAAGATAATCACGGACAAACTGCTTGTCGAATGAAGGCGGGCTGGTTCCCGGCTGATACTGCGCCTGTGGCCAGAAGCGCGATGAATCCGGGGTAAGTATCTCATCCATCAGTACCAGCTGACCATTTTCATCCAGCCCGAACTCGAACTTGGTATCGGCAATAATAATCCCGCGTGCCTGTGCATATTCTGCTGCACGCCGATACAGTTCCTGGCTGACCTCAATCACCTGCCGGCTCAAATCCTTGCCCAGCAGTTGCGCCATGTGAGGCAGATCAATATTGATATCATGCCCACCGACTTCCGCCTTGGTCGAAGGCGTAAAAATGGGCGCTGGCAGCCGGCCTGCCAGTGGAATGTTTCCGGGCAGGGTGATCCCGCAAACAGAACCACTGGCCTGATAATCCTTCCAGCCTGACCCGATCAGATAACCACGAACAATAGCCTCCACCGGCAGGGGACGCAGATGCTTCACAATCATGCTGCGTCCGGCCAGCTGTCGTTTTTCTTCTGCTGTCAGCGGCAGTTCATCCAGCGTTTTACCCGTCAGGTGATTAGGCACCACATCAGCCAGCAGACGAAACCAGAACTCGGTAATCCGGGTCAGGAGAATGCCCTTGCCTGGAATCGGTGTCGGCAGAATGACATCAAATGCTGACAGGCGATCAGTGGCCACAATCAGCAGATGCCGGTCATCCACGGCATAAATATCACGGACTTTGCCACGTGCCAGCAACGGCAGGGAATCAATCCGGGTTTCCAGCAACGGTGTAAACTGACTCAACGGGTTTGATAACATATCCATGGTTTCACGATGGTGTGAGTTAAAAGCTGGCGCTATACTAGCAGATTTTTCGTTTCGCAAGGGTGCTTGACATGCAGGCAGAAGTAGGAGTCGTCATGGGCAGCAGCAGTGACTGGAAAATCATGTCACAGGCCGTTGAACAGCTGGAACAATTCGGTGTGGCTCATGAATACCGGGTGGTTTCCGCCCATCGGACTCCGGACCTGCTGTTTGAGTATGCCGATACGGCCAGAAAACGTGGACTGAAATGCATTATTGCCGGTGCGGGTGGTGCAGCCCATCTGCCGGGCATGCTGGCAGCCAAAACCACGGTACCGGTATTGGGGGTACCGGTTCCCAGCCGTTATCTCAGTGGTCAGGACTCACTTTATTCCATTGTCCAGATGCCCAGGGGGGTTCCGGTCGCCACCTTTGCCATTGGTGAAGCCGGTGCTGCGAATGCCGCCCTGTTTGCCATTGCCCTGCTGGCGGCAGATAATCCGCTGCTGGCAGAAAAACTGCAGACCTTCCGGATCCGGCAGTGTGACATCGCCCTCAATATGTCCCTGCCACCGGCAAACTGAAAATTGTCCATCAGACAAGCAAGAGAACCATTCATGTTATTACCAGGATCAACCATCGGCATGCTCGGTGGCGGGCAGTTGGGAAGGATGTTTGCCATCGAGGCACTGCGCATGGGCTACCGGGTACTGGTGCTGGAACCTGATCCACTGAGCCCGGCAGGACAGGTGGCCGACCGGCATTTTATCGGTGCCTATGATGACGAGCAGGTACTGAACGACTTTGCTGAAAAATGTGATGTGATCACCACCGAGTTTGAAAACATACCGGCCACTACCCTGGACTTTCTGACCCGCTTCTGCCCGGTCAGGCCGTCAGCCACGACCGTACAGGCAGCACAGGACCGGATTCTGGAAAAAGAATTTTTCCGTAGCTGCGGCCTGCTGCCGGTTCCTTTTCTGGCTGTACGCTCGGTGACAGACCTCAATGCGACAGAAGGCGTATTGACCTTTCCCGCAATCCTTAAAACTGCTCGCCTGGGCTATGACGGTAAAGGGCAGGTACGGGTCAACACGGTTGAAGATGCAATCCAGGCTTTCGAGCGTCTGGGGCAGGTTGAATGCGTACTGGAGCAGCAGGTCGAACTGGCGTCCGAAATTTCGGTGGTATTGGGACGCAATCAGGCGGGCGACATGTACTGTTTTCCGGTTGTTGAAAACCGGCATCGTCATGGCATCCTGCACCAGAGCATCGCCCCGGCACGGATTGAGACCGCACTGGCCGACTCTGCCCAGGCTGCAGCCCGACGCATTGCCGATAAACTGGAATTTGTCGGTGTGCTGGCGGTGGAGTTTTTTGTAACTGCCAAAGGGGAGCTGCTGGTCAATGAGATGGCACCCCGAACCCACAACAGCGGCCATTATACGCTGGATGCCTGTGTAACCTCACAGTTCGAGCAGCAGGTGCGCATGGTGTGTGACCTGCCTTTCGGTGAAGTGCGCCAGCATACACCGGTGGTTATGGTCAATCTGCTGGGCGAGTTATGGGGCAGTGAACAGCCAGACTGGTCAGTCCTGATGGCCAGCCCGAATACCAAGCTACATTTGTATGGCAAGAAAACGGCACGCCGGGGCCGCAAAATGGGGCACTTCTGCGTTATGAATCCGGACCTGGATGCCGCCTTTGCCGAGGCAGAGCGCCTGTTTGCAGACCTTGAAGCAGCAATGGGTCAACAAAAGTCATGACAGAGACTGCACACCTCAGGCAGATGCGCCAGGATATCCGCTTTGAAACCGAACTGTGCGGCCATTCGTTCCGTTTCATCACAACCTGGGGCATCTTTTCTCCCCGCGAGATTGATGAAGGCACGGCACTGCTGCTAAAGCACATGGCGATCAGGCCGGACGATGACTGTTTTGATCTGGGCTGTGGTTATGGCCCCATTGGACTGGCGATGGCAAAACAGGCCCCCCAAGGTCAAACCCTGATGGTAGACCGGGATTTTGTGGCTGTGGAATACAGCAACCGCAACGTACACCTGAACGGCCTCGGTAATGCCAGCGCCATGCTGAGCAATGCCTTTCAGCACCTTGATCCGGCACTGCACTTTGATGTCGTGGCCTCCAATGTCCCGGCCAAGGTCGGCAATGAAATGACGCTCATTATGCTGCATGACGCCTACCGCCACCTCAAGCCGGGTGGACGGATTTATCTGGTGACCATCAACGGGCTGCGTGAGTACATGAAGCGCAACCTGAATGAGATATTCGGCAACTTCAAAAAACTTAAACAGGGCAAAAATTACACCGTTTCATTTGCTGAAAAACCGGGCTGACCGGAGCTTGCGCTTCATCAGACTGGCTTCAGGTTCCGGGCGGCCCAACCAAAGCCGATGGCAAGCGGCTGAGTGCTCAGCCCTCAACCCTGACACTGGACAGCAGTGCTGCATGCACCTCCCGGCTCAGGCGGGAGCCATAAACGGAAACAATCCGGCTGGCCGCCAGACTGGCAAGTTTCCCCGCGATGGCATCATCCATGCCCTGACTGGCCGCATACAGAAAGGCACCGGCAAACATGTCACCCGCTCCATTGGTATCAACAGCCTGTACCGGGTGTGGGTCAATATTGATCTTTCCATGGCCATTCACCACCATGGCACCCTCACGACCCTGAGTAATCACCAGCTTGTCGGCATAGGGCTTCAGGGCTTCAATGGCATCATCCAGATTGTCCGTCGCGGTAAAGGTTTGTGCCTCCTCGATGTTGCTGAACAGAATGTCCACACCATCACCCAGCAACTCCGCCACCCCGTCCCGGAAATAAGTCACCATGGAAGGGTCAGAAAAAGTCATGGCCGTTTTGATTCCCTGTTCCGCGGCGACCCGGCGGGCCTCCAGCACTGCAGAGCGCGAAGTATCGGAAGTCACCAGATAGCCTTCCCAATACAGGTATCGTGCCTGCTTCAGGGCTTCCATATCCAGCTCGGCCACGGAAAAATCCGTGGTAATGCCCAAGTAGGTATTCATGGTGCGCTCGGCATCCGGCGTGATCATGACCATGCACTTGCCGGTATTACCAACCGCATTGATCCGCTCCAGGCAGTTGTCCACCCCGGCCCGCTCCAGATCGTGACGGTAAAACTCGCCAAACTCGTCTCCGGCCACCTTGCAGGCATAAAAAGCCCTGGCACCGAACTGGCTGGCCGCCACAATGGTGTTGGCTGCCGAGCCACCACTCGTGCGTTGCTTCAGGCCAAAGCGCTGCTGCAACTCGGCCAGCAGCTGATGATGCCGGTCTTCATCAATCAGGGTCATGAACCCCTTTTCAATGCCCTGTTCAGCAAGAAATGCATCCGAGACTTCAAACTCCTTATCAACCAGAGCATTCCCGATTCCATACACATCGTATTTCATGATTCCCACCCGCAAAGTTCAGCAAGGAGGCTTTGTACCGCAAGTGTCGGGGATTTTCCAGCGCTTTTCCGGGGGCAACCACTGGCAGGCCCGGGAAAGCGTGGAGCGGGCACAATTATCTACAGAGTTATCCACAGGCTGACTGTTAATTAAGACAAAATCAACAGTAACCGTAAAAACCTGAAAGTGGAATTTGCAGTCCCTCTGATGCCTTTGATAAAGGTCGAAACACTGCAGATCAGGCTCAGTCAAGCAGAAAACAGCATAAAAAGGGAAAATTTACTGAAACAAATGCCAGATGTGATCCGGGACTGGAAACAGCGTCAGAGTACCTGGCTACCGACCACAAAGTTATCCACAAGCCATGGTTTCACGTGAATCCATACCATTTCACTCAGAAATTAAAATCAGGCTCCTTACGTGGCCCAACCGGGTCCGAGTTTACCGGTTGCCCATTTTTTGCATGCACAATATCCTGTTGGGCACGGGATTTCAGGGCTTCCTGGCGCTGTTTCTGCTGCTCCCACTCCGCTTCCAGATCAAGGCGAACCATCGCCCGGTGCTGCATAAACGCTTTCAAGGCCGTGTAAACCACAAACAGGAAGGACAGCAGAGCCACACCCCAGGCCAGTGGGGAAACCGAAGCCATGGAAAGCTGTACCGTGGATGCCACGTTTTCACCGGATGAAGCCGCAGACTCCGGCAGTATCTGACTGAGCCTGATCGACTGCGACGGTTGCGAAGCGGTATCTGCGCGATCATCAGCCCCGGCTTGATGGCTGACCTCATCAGCCCAGACGCCTCCGCTACGGACCACCGGATTTTCCCGAGTCGGCAACGGCATTTCCGCTTGTGCCTCAGCCTCAGGTTGAGACGGTGACGGCTCGACCGTAGCCAGCGTCAATTGGGGCCGGGCAGTCTCATCGGCAGTGGCTTCTGCCGGAAGGCTGGAAGGGCTGACCTGCTTGAGCAGGCTGTAAAGGCGCATATTGTCCGCATGCTGGGATTTGATGGCTTCGCTGGCACTTTTGAGATTGGCCTGTAAAGTTTTGATATGATTATCTTTTGCGCCAAGGATGGATTTCAGCTCATTCAACTCGGATTCCAGCAGCCGGACCTGCTTGGCTATTTCTTGATCAATCGGAGCCTGCTGAACCTTTGCCTCAGCCTGTACACTCCGAAGAATGGTCAGCTCACTCAACAACCGCTCGTTTTCCGCCTTCGTGGCTGCCAGCTCATCCTTGAGTGTTGCCACCTCGCCACGCAGACGCTTCACGGTTTCAATGGTCGTTTCCTGACCTGAACCAGCCGGTCTGACAGCTGCCGTGGTTGCAGTTTCAGCCGATACAGCGGGTTCTGAAACCGTGTCCACTGTTGCAGCCCCGGAGGTATCCGGCTCTGTTGCGGCGGGCGTGGGTACCGGTTGTACGGCAGCAGGTTGTAAAGCAGGGGGCGTAAAACCGTCAGGCAGCAGAGCACGGTTTTTATTGGTACTGTATTTACCAGCCTTCCAGCGCTGGTATTGTTGCCGGGCCTCCTTGTTGGCCGATGCACGTCCCAGCTCTCTGGCTTCAGCCGCATCCGGTACAATCAGGTAAGCTCCCTTCATCAGGGAATTGATGTTGTTGGCGGCAAAGGCATGGGTATTTTTGCGGTAAATGGCCAGCATCATCTGCTGCACCGTGATATTGTCATCCGGCAGCAGCTTTTCCGCCACAACCCAGAGGGTTTCATTTTCAGCAATAGGCCCGTAACTCTGATTACCGGACTGTACCGGTACCATGAAAACCAGCCCGATCAGCAACGCCGCAAAGATCCGTCTCAACATGACTGCGCCTGTTTATTTCAATCATTCATTATCATTCATTTATAGGTTATTCTGACATGATACGTTACGGGAAAACAGGGCAATGGTGCAGCTTTTGTGCTGACCGGGAACAAATTGTATTGCTGCCACCGAAAACTACAGGACAGCAGGTGTCGTCGGTGTACTGCGCATCAAGCGTGGGGCCAGCACATACTTGGCCTTGCCGATCCCGCCTTCCTGGTTGGGCAGCAGAACCTTTTCCCGCTCCAGCTGCTCCAGAATGGTCTGGGCGATGCGCTGGCGTTCCGGTTTCCCGATCTGTGCCGGGTTGATGCCCATAATCTGTCCCTTTTCGCGGATGATGCCGGTTACTGCATCCGTGACCGGGCGTACTGTCGGCCTGATTTCTTCACTCAGAATGCTGTTACGGATATCGGTATAAATGATCTTGTAAAAACGCTTCGGGGTAAAATCATGTACTCGGGCCATTTCAGGTTCGGCAGCCGTGTCGATTTCATCATTTTCCCGTTTTTCCCATCCTGAAGCAGCCGTATCCACTGACGGCTCATCCGCAACACCAGTGGTCCGGGAGGCCTCCGCCATACCCGATCCCGGAACCCGCTGCCGGCGCTCGGGTGTCAACCCGTTCAGATACGAATCACGCAGCAGGTTGCCATGGTCTTCCGGCACCGGAACGCCGCCGGCAGACAGAGACTGATGTGCCTCCTGAGCGGCAAGCATGATCCGGTTACCATCCGCATCGCGCCCCAGCAGCAGCAGGGCACGCTTGTGGTCGGCAACATAGGCACCGACAAAATGAAAGGCATACTCAAACGTACCGATGATAATGACGGAAAACAGGAAGGAAGCCCACAACCCGGTCACGCCCAGCATATTACGGATCAGGCGGATCATGGCATAGTGCTTGTCCTCATCATATTCCAGTGTTTTGGCCTGATTGATTGCACCCGTCAGCAGGCTGGAGCGGTTCTGACTCTGCATGCTGACCTGTCGGGACAGGGAGTCAATCTGTTGCTGTAAATCGGTGATATTGCGGTCAATGGTACGGTGTGAGTACTTGACAGACTGGTGTGCCGCATTTTTTTGGGCCTTCAGGCCCTCCCAGTAGCTCAGCCTGGCACGCGCATCCGCCAGCTGCTTCTGCTCCAGTGAAACCGCATTGGCCGTACCCGCTACGGTACCAATACTGCTCAGGGCAGCCTGGAATACGGCGGAATTTTCCGAACGGTGACGCACAGTGGCATCCTCGCGCTCCATGGACTGGGAAATTTCGGAAAACAGGCCAAAAAAAACCACGACAAAAGTTGCAATCACGGCAGCATGCCCCTTGTAGCCTGAGGCATACAGAAAAGCCTGGGCCGATGTAATGACGGCGGTGATTCCCAGTCCCAGCAGCGCATTCATCCACTGCTCACTGTTCCAGGATTCCGGCGTCAGATCGCCACCGACGAAATACTTGACCACGAAAAAAGCCGAAGCCAGAAAAGCGGCAACGGCTGCAATGGTGAGCCACAACTCCGCTTTGCGCAAATCGGCAAGAATGTCACGCAGGCTTTTGGTCCGGATAATAAACGCCGGGCGGTCAAGATTGGTGTTTTGCTTCAAATCCTTCATAATCAACCTTCCTGTCACTTAGTGCTTATCAAGTACGCAGGGTCCGTGCGAAGAAGGTGGCCGCCTTCTTCGCACACTTTTCTACATCCAGCCCGCCAGTAACAGCAGCGCTCCCAGAAACCACAACATGTGGCCGTCAGAGCGCAGGTTGTAAGCGGCAAACAGGGCTCCATAAATCCCGAGACCGATAAAAATGTACGGCAGATGCAGCATGGCACTGGCCAGACTGCTGATCTGCTTCAGACCGGGCATGAGCACCAGCAGCAGCCAGACCCCGAAAGCCCAGGCTACAATGACCACACGCAGGACTTTCCAAAGTTCGCGGTAATCGATACCACCCATAACGCCTGCAGTTTTGGGCGACTGTTTGGGTGTTGCAACCGGGGTTGGCGCTGAAACAACAGGCCGGACATGTGCCGGGGTGGAACGGGACCTGCCGGGATGGAGGCGAGAGTAAGTTGTCGTGGCCATGGCACGTTCTCCTTGTTTTACCAGAATCAAAAAAACCGGATAGCTGCCACTATCGGTTATGAATCGCAAAAAAACGGCAGTACCGGAGTACTGCCGGTGGGCAAGGCCCCCGTTGGTGTCGGGAGCAATGGGCATGGAAGAAAATTCGGATCAGACGGTACGGAACAGGCCGACCATGCGTCCCTGTATCCGTACTTTCGGAGCCGGATAGAACATCGGCATCAGGGTACTGTTTTCAGGCCGCAGCTCTACCTGCCCGTCTGCATGCAGGTAAAAACGTTTCAGGGTTACCTCATGGTTTTCCACCAGTGCCACCACCACTTCACCATTGCGGGCAGTCTCACACTCCTGGATCACTACATAATCCCCGTCCATCACACCGATATCGATCATGGATTCACCCCTGACCTTCAGTGCATAACGTCCCTGTCCAATGAACAGCTCGTTGGGATTGATGTCATTTTGATCCTCAATGGCCTCTATCGGGCGACCGGCTGCAATCTGGCCAAACAAGGGCAGGCTCATCTGCGGATGTTGCGCAATGGCACGACCGGGCATCTGATAGGCCCGTTTGCCCTGGGCAGTCATCAGGACACCTTCACGAATCAGGGTCTGGATATGCTGGTGCACCGTACTGCGGGTGTTGATACCCGTCGCCTGACCGATTTCATCCAGTGTAGGGGCATAACCGTAGCGCTGATACCAATGCTGGATCGCCTCCCACACCTGTTGCTGTCTGCGTGTCAACATGGGCTTTATTCCTGTACCGAATCAAACACGAACCCAGTATACGAACAAAAAACGAATTTTCAAAATCAAAAAAACTTTATCTTGATTCGTATTTTGTTCGCTTTTACCGATTAACGGCTATTTTTCAAGGATAAAAGGGCGAGTTGTCAACCAGGCCCCAGTGGAGTCACTGCAGCACTCGAAACAGCGACAGGCTGTTCCCGCTCCGGAGCTGAACGCCGCCGACGGGGTGAGTCAGGCAGATCCGCATCCCGGTCACGACCGGACTGAATCAGCTGATTGATGAGCTGGGCACGGGTGGTATCACGATGCTCCTCTCCCAATGCCTCACACAGGCTGTTGGCGAGCAGAAAACGCTGGGTGGACTCCAGACGCCCCTGAAACAGGGTGAGCTGGGACAGGGTACGTCCATACAGGTAGAAGTTGACACCAGCGATGAATTCGGAAATCACCCCGCCAATGGTGGCAATGCGGGCAACACCGGCAAACTCGCCATCGCCCCAGGACAGGGCAACACCCAATGCCGCCACAAAAAACAGGAAGCCGACAATACTGGCCACCAGCGCCCAGCGAAAGCTGTGCCCGGCCTGGGTCAGGGAAAGATCATAAAAACGCGACAGTAATTCAATTTGGGAAGCGGCAACACCCTTGACATCATCTTTGCTGGCTTCCGACAGTCGTTTCAGGGCCTTGTCAGTAGCCGCCGAAATCTGCATCACATTCTGGGCCTGCTTGGTATTGGTTGCTTCGCTTTCTGTCTGTGGCTCCATGTCTCCCTCCCCGACTCCAACAACCTGACTCCGGAAAAGTATAGCCTATTCAGGCCGATTACGGTTCCCGTGGATACGGGAACCCCGGAAAACAGCATGAAGGGAAAACAGGTGAATCAGCCCAGCTGCTGCCGCAGCGGTTCCGGCAGCGGAACGGAACGGTTGGTCTCACGGTCGATCCAGACTACCTTGGAGTAACCCTCTGCAGCCGGCTTATCCGGCTGGGCGCTACTGTAAATTTCATACCAGATCATGAAACTGCTGCGCCCCGGCTCCCCGACCAGACACACCACCCGAAGATCATCCGGATAGGTGAGCTGGCTCAGGAAAGTGCAGCCGGCATTGATCACGACCGGTGCTTCACGCCCGATCTCAATGTCACTGATCTGCATCACCTTCAGCAACTGGACCCTGGCTTCTTCCATGAAGCGGAAATAGGCTACATTGTTGAGATGGCCATAGGCATCCATATCGCCCCAGCGCATGGGCAGAACACAGGTATGTAAATGCCTGCGTTCCCCTTCCTGCGCTGCCGACATCAGGATTTTTCCAGCACGTAGTGACCGGGAGCCGGATAGAGCGCTTTGAGTGCACCGGCACCGGGTTCACGCGCCGCAACCGATTCACCTTCGTACTGGCTCACCCATTGGTCCCAGTCCAGCCACCAGGAGCCTGCCACCTTTTCAGCACCGGCAAACCAGTCATCTGCTTCACCGGACAGGTCGTTATTGACCCAGTGGCCGTACTTGTTGGCAGCCGGCGGATTGACGATACCGGCAATGTGGCCGGATTCGCCCAGCACAAAGCGTCTGGGGCCGGCGAACAGCTGGGCTCCCAGATAGGTGGTTTTCCAGGGCGCAATGTGATCATCATGGGCCGAGACGAAATACACCGGGGTCTTGACCGCGCTGATGTCAATCGGCGTGTTCAACAGCGTGATGCCACCTGGCTCCTGCAGACGATTCTGCAGATACATATTGCGCAGGTAAAAGCTGTGCATGGCTGCCGGCATCCGGGTGCTGTCCGAATTCCAGTACAGAAGGTCAAACGGCATCGGGTCCTTGCCCAGCAGGTACAGGTTGACGAAGAATGACCAGATCAGGTCATTGGCACGCAGCATGTTGAAAGCCGCCCCCATATTCTTGCCATCCAGATAGCCGCCATTGGCTTCCATCAGCTTTTCCAGGGCGCTGACCTGCTGCTCGTCCAGGAAGACACCGATCTCGCCCGGCTCGGAGAAATCAATCAGGGTGGTGAAGAAGGTAGCACTCTTGACCCGGTGATCACCCTGGGTGTTCAGGTAGGCCAGTGTTGCTGCCGCCAGCGTTCCACCCAGACAGTAAGCAGCCAGATTCAGCTCCCGCTCTCCGGTAATTTTTTCCACCACATCCATGGCAGTCAGGGTGCCGGATCTCAGATAATCATCAAAACTCAGGTCTTTCTGGTCACTGCCCGGATTTTTCCAGGAGATCATGAACACGGTATGGCCCTGCTCAACCGCCCATTTAACAAAGGAGTTCTTTTCGCGCAGGTCGAGAATGTAGTACTTGTTGATCCAGGGCGGAATAATCAGCAACGGCGTCTGGTGCACATTTGGCGTGGACGGATTGTACTGGATCAGTTCCAGCAGTTCGTTACGGAACACCACCTGACCCGGTGTGGTGGCGATATCGCGTCCGACCTCAAAAGCCTCGGTATCGGTCATGCGGATGCGCAGCTCACCCTGCTGGAAGTCCTGCAACAGGTTTTCCATGCCCCGGACCAGATTCTCGCCATTACTGGCCAGCACGGCATTCCAGACCTCCGGATTGGTCATGGCATAATTATTGGGTGCCAGTGCATCCACCATGATATTGATCAGGAAGCGCGCTTTTTCCGCATCCGCTTCCGCCATTCCGTCCTGTACCCGCGTCAGCGACTTCCAGTAGTCGGCAAAATTCAGGTAGGACTGCATCATGATGGCGCCCAGCGGATTGGTCTGCCAGGACTCATCCTTGAAACGGCGGTCACGGCTGCTGTGGCGGCTGAGGGGGAAATCGTTCAAACCGGCCAGACGGGCTGACATACCCTGCCACAGCTGGGTCTGATCAGCCAGATAGTTGACTCCGGCCTGAAACACGGGTACCGGATTGGCCACCAGACTGGCAACCCACTGGGAAACAGCCCGGGTGAAGGCTTCATTGCTGACATTCGGGGTGTCACCTTCCAGATAGTCAGCAACCATACGGCTGCAGAACTGCTTCCACAGCAGGCTGGCCTTGAGCAGATTGGACTGCAACGCTACCGGACTGAAATGTCCGTCAGCTTGGGTTTGAGCGGGTGTGCCCATATTTTAACCTCTTTTAATCAACGGTTGGGTCAGAACAGGAATAACCATTTCCAGCGTGCCTGCCCGAACGGGTGGTGACGCCACACCACCGCCTGAATGTGTTTGTCGCTTTTTACCGACAAGTCGTTAAATCACATAATAAGGATTTTTGTGCACAGCACAAGAACTGAATTAATTAATTTTTTTGATTCACCAGTAGAATTAATTGACATCCATAATCATTCCAATAAACACCTGATCGGTCCGTACAGTGGCTCCCATGCATGCCTCCCGACAGGCTCTGACACGATACCGCCTCCATATCGTTACTTTCCGGCAACCCGCTGCCAGTAACCTACGCCATCCCGGTACTCGACCTGAACCAGCCCGCGTGCCTGCAGGCAGTGCAGATAGGCCAGACCTTCCCCCGCAGCCATCATCAGATTGCCATTGGTAATCTCGCTGCGGAACAGCACCGGAAACGTATCAACTACCCGACGGGGTTCGTGACAGAACACCAGCAGCTTGTCCAGATTCTCCGCAATCTCCTGAATCTGCTGCTCCAGCCGGGTACGCGCGCCCCGGAACGGCAGCCCGTGGGCCGGCAATACCAGCACATCATCCGGAATCAGGCCGCTCAGCCGTTGACAGGAAGCCAGCCATTCCTCCAGCGGATTGGCATGTGGCTCCGTCGGCCAGACACTGGTATTGGAGGTGATACTGGGTAAAAGTTGGTCACCGGAGATCAACACCTTGCGCTCGGGACTGTACAGACACACATGTTCGGGTGAGTGTCCCTCCCCGATAATAACCTGCCAGCGGACACCGCCCAGCGTCAGCTCATCCCCTTCCTGCAGGCGGTGATACGCATGTGGCAGGGAGCGTACAAACTGGCCAAACTGGCCAAAATGAGCACGGTAATTGTGCAGCTGTGCCTCACTGTAGCCGATGGCCTGATAAAAGCCGATGGCCTCCTCCGGTGCCTCCTCATGGGTGTAGCTCAGCAGCAGATGGCAGTTGAAGTACTCGGCTCGAGACATATACAGTTCCACACCATGCACCTTGCAGAGCCAGCCTGCCAGCCCGATATGGTCCGGGTGCATGTGGGTCACGATGATTTCATGAACCGGTTTGCTGACAAAGCGCTCCGCAGCCACCCGCTCCCAGATGGCAATATTTTCGTCTGTGGCCCAGCCGGTGTCGATGAGGCTGAAACCGGACTCCCCCTCAATCAGCCACAGGTTGATGTGATTCAGGCGGATCGGCAGCGGCATGCGCAACCAGTAAATCCCATGACTGACCTCAAACAACTGTCCCGGTGCGGGTGCATCAGGAAACGGGAACTCCAGTTCGGTGCCTGCCGGACTTGCCATACTCATAAGCGCCTTCCAGTATCATACTTACTTGGTTCAGGTATCATAGCAGACCCGTGTGCAGCGCAGCAAAAATGGTGGTATGGGTGACTGGCGCGGAGCAGGCAGCATGAATTCCGACCGGTACCGGTACGGTTGATTGAGCCGAAACACCAAAATGGGCAAAATTTGCCTGATTGTTAGTTTGCAGGCACAACAGCATGGTGGAAACCGCACAGACACCGGATTATCGACGGGTTGCAATCCGCATCAATACCGACCGGCTCTGGAATGCTGCTGCCATCCGTGCCATGCAGCCCTTTACCCTGAGCACCCTGGAACGTTTCATGCCGGTGCTGGCTGAACGCTGCCAGCGCTATTTCGGGCCTTATCCGGTCACAGGCCGACTGCTGGACCTGCCGGGACAGGGCAACCTGCACTGCCCGGAACACCTGCTGCGTCAGGAACCTGCCGACTGGGAGATACCGCAGGAGGGAGCCAGCCTCATGCGCGGGCTGATCCACTTTCTGAACCAGGCACGCCCGGCCAGCTGGCTGTTCCTGTACGCCCTGCTGCAGGCTTCAAAGGCAGCAGATGCCATCCGCCCTGCGCTGATACCGGAGCGGGAGGCCTTCCTGCGCTCGGTACAGGCAGACTGGCTGGTACAGGGGCGGCATGGTGATGTGTTGCTGGCCTTGTGCTGGTATTCCGCTCAAGGCAACAGGCAGGTGGTGATCCTGGATTGCCAGTTTGAACCACTGACCCGTTATGGCCAGTTCCCGGCTGCCAGACGTTATGCCCTGCAACAGCTCGGCCCTGCCGGGATACTGGAGCAGCAGGCCTGGTTTTTTGTCATCGGCCTGCAGGAACGTAGCGCAGCACACCTGATTGGTGATCATTATTACCGCCGTTACTGGCACTTTGCTTCCTGGCCGGCGCTGCTGCCATGCTGGGAGACACAAATAACGCAACAGGAATCACGGTTCGGAACCGGTTTTGCCCGCTTCCGGCGTATTCTGTGGGATCGCGTCCGTTCCATTCACACAGGGAGCTTACATGAGAAGCATCAGGATTCCCGAGAGTCTGCAGGATTATTTCAATGACCCCTCCCTGCGTTCCGTTGTGGAGCATCTGCTGGAACAGACGGATGAACGCCTGCCCGCCGGGCTGAGCTGGCAGGATGTGCGGGCGTATCATGAAGCCCGACTGGCAGCGCTGAAGGTACGCGCCGACTTTGCCCTGCTGCTGCTGGATGTGTGGGATGCAAGCTGGAAACAGGCCCTGGAACGACACGGCATTGATGAGGCGGCGGCCTGGGATATGGAAAGCATGTCCAACTATGATGGTGATCCGTCACTGGGGCGGCTGTGGCGTGAACGGGCCTGCTGCCGCTGCTACTCCCATACCGGGATACGCCACCGGGTCTTCGAGATGGACACCCGGGTACGCATTGACCTGGAGCAGGGGGTACGCCTGTTCCTGCGCATCGAGGATGGGGAAGGGCAGGATGTACTGCCAGCCCGGCTCCAGCTGCCCTTCCCCTGGGAGTATGAACGCCTGGAAGGTTATGACTTTCAGGCCTCACCCCGCAAGTTTCTACTCCCCGCACCGACCGGTGAGCTGGATGTATCCGGGCTGCTGACCCTGGCGAATCAGTCCCTGAACTGCTTTCTGGAGTGGGCACACTGACACCCTGACAGCACAGCCCGGATACCGGACCCGGATCACGCCGGGTCCAATGCCGCCTCCACCGCAGCCCGTGCATGGATGGCAGTGGTGTCATAAAGCGGCAGGCGGGTGTGGAGCTGCTGAATCAGCAGGGTGATCTCGGTACAGCCCAAAATCACGGCCTCGGCACCACGCTGCTGTAGCTGCCTGATAATGTCGAGATACCGTGCGCGTGATGCCGCCTGAACATCCCCCAGACACAGTTCATCATAGATGATCCGGTGTACCTGCTCACGTGCTGTCGGCTCCGGTACCAGCACTTCCAGCCCGAATACCTGCTCCAGCCGGCCCTTGTAGAAATCCTGCTCCATGGTGAAGCGGGTACCCAGCAACCCCACACGCCGGATACCATCCGCCTGCAACGCCAGTGCAGTCGCATCAGCGATGTGCAGCAACGGCATGGAAATGGCGCTTTCAACCACCGGAGCAACCTTGTGCATGGTATTGGTACAGATCAGCAACAAGTCCGCCCCGGCAGCCTCAAGACGACGGGCAGCATCAGTCAGCATGACCGCCGTACCGGCCCAGTCCCCGGTATGCTGACGCTGTTCAATCTCATGAAAATCCACACTGTATAACATGATTTTTGCCGAATGCAGGCCGCCCAGTGCCTGCCGCACCCCCTGATTAATCAGTTGGTAGTAAAGTGCGGTAGACTCCCAGCTCATGCCACCCAACAGGCCAATTGTTTTCATGTCGGTATTTCCTCCAGACACAACAGTTCATCCCCGTCCCTGACCGAATCACCGATGGCAAAATGGATGGCACTCACCACTCCGGCCATGGGAGCGGTAATCGCATGCTCCATTTTCATCGCCTCCATCACCATCAGGCGCTGGCCGACCCGAACCGGCTCCCCGACCCGGACCTCAATGGCCACAATCACTCCCGGCATCGGTGCACTCAGATGCCCATCCGACATTGCCTGCTCCTCTGCCGGTTGCAGGGCATCAGACAAGGCAAGCTGCCATTGTCGGCCCTGATACCACACCGTGAAGCCGGACGCATGCTGCAGCACGGTCGCCACAAACACCTGATCACCCAGCCGAACCCGCAGGGCATGCTGCCCCAGTAGCTCACCGGACAGTGTTTCCCGCCCCTGCGACGTTTCCAGCATACAAACAGCCTGCTGTGGCCGGTCATGCAGGGTAACTGACAAGTGCTGTTCATGGCACACAAACACCAGGGTCTGCTGGTGCACCAGATTCATGCGCCAGCTGTCAGCCACCTGCCACGGTGACCATGGGTCGGTGGTGCTGCCCTGCTGCTGCAGTTGCTGCTGCTGATGGGACCGCTCCACCAGACAGACTGCCGCCAGCACCTGTACCGGTACACCCGTTTCCCCCGGAAACAGGGCCTCCCGATGCTGCCCGATAAAATTGGTATCCAGCCGGGCCTGGGCAAAATCATCCAGGGCACACAGGCGGGCCAGAAAAGCCAGATTGGTTCCCACCCCGGCAACGTGATAGGCGGCCAGTGCCTGTTGCAGGCGTTGCAGCGCCACCTTTCGGTCTTCACCCCGGACAATCAGCTTGGCGATCATCGGGTCATAGTAAACACTGATTGTATCCCCCTGAGTCACGCCGGTATCCACCCGCACGCCAGCGGCTTCTGCCGGAGCCTGCAGGTATTCCAGCGTACCGGTAGCCGGCAGAAAATCCTGTTCCGGCACTTCGGCATACACACGGGCCTCAAAGGCATGCCCCCGCAGCGACAATTGGGATTGCTGCAGCGGTAACGGCTCACCAGCCGCCACACGCAATTGCCACTCGACCAGATCCTGGCCCGTGACCATCTCCGTGACCGGGTGCTCAACCTGCAGGCGGGTATTCATCTCCATAAAGTAGAAGGCTCCCGTCGGGTCCAGCAGGAACTCCACGGTTCCGGCCCCCACATAGGCAATGGCCCGTGCCGCACTGATGGCTGCAGCTCCCATGGCAGCGCGCAGACTGGCCGTCATGCCCGGTGCCGGTGCTTCCTCAATCACTTTCTGATGCCGACGCTGGATGGAACAGTCACGCTCAAACAAGTGCACCACATGTCCCTGTGTATCGGCAAACACCTGCAGCTCGACATGGCGGGAGGCGGGCAGATAGCGTTCAATCAGCACCCGGTCATCACCGAAAGCCGCGCTGGCCTCCCGCCGTGCCGACTGCAGGGCAGCATCAAACTCCCCGGCCTGTGTCACCATACGCATGCCCCTGCCACCACCACCGGCTGCAGCCTTGATCAGTTGCGGGTAACCAATGCTCTGTGACTGCCGGAAAAGCCACTCATCTGCCTGTTCGTCTCCATGGTAGCCGGGTATCAGCGGTACTCCAGCCTGCGCCATAATGGCCTTGGCAGCACTTTTGGAACCCATGGCCTCAATAGCCGTGGCGGGCGGGCCGACAAACAAGATACCGGCCTCCGCACAGGCCCGTGCAAAACCGGCATTTTCCGACAGAAAACCATAACCGGGGTGGACAGCCTGTGCACCACTGCGCCGTGCCACTGCCAGAATCCTGTCCCCCCGCAGGTAGCTGTCGGCAGCAGGGGCTGCACCGAGATGGAAAGCCGCGTCACAAGCCCTGACATGCAGCGCATCGCAATCCGCATCCGAAAAAACCGCCACCGTCCGGATGCCCAGGCGGCGGGCAGTACGGGCAATGCGGCAGGCGATTTCACCCCGGTTGGCGATCAGGAGGGTTGTGAACATGGCACCCGCCTTACTGCTGCAGCAGCCGGCTCACCAGCGGTTGCTCCGGACAGGCAAAACAGCCATCGTGCTTGTGCAAACCGACACTGGCCAGCTCACCTTCATGCACATGCGTGAAGGTATGGGGACCACCGGGGCAGCCGGGGATATCAACAAGATGGGTATGCGGTTTACCCGCTTCATTCATGGCCCATTCCGGCCCGCTGGCATCGGCATCAGAGCCGGTGATCACAGGACCGGTTCCGGACGCTTCCGGCTCCGGTGTACTGCTGCAGGCACCAAGGGTAAAAGCCGCTGCCAGCATCAGGCCCGCAGCAATGGAAGGGTGTTTCATGGGTGTTCTTCCTTCGGGTATTTAATACCGACCAAAGCAAAGCACAGGCATCCAAACACATGCAAGCATTATGGCGTAATTTACCCGCTCCGGTCCGTTTCTACAAAGAACCCTGAGGACGCATGCGCACTGCATAGGCCAGTCGCCCGCCAATCCAGAACAGCAGGTTGCAACCCGCAAACAGGCCGAAACAGATCAGCAGCAGCCGGGTATGGTTGTGCATTTCCCCCATCAGCCCGGTCTGGCCACGTGCCTCCAGAAAATACAGCAGAGCACCCGCCAGTGCCAGCAGACAGCTGCTGACGTAACTCCAGGCCGGAATGTCTTCACGCCGGTTCAGCAGGCTGAAAAACACCACCGGCGACAGGTACATGGATACAATACCGCTCAGGGCCAGGGCCATGAACGGATCCTGTCGCCCCAGAAACATCACGATCAGTCCCAGCAGGGTGGTAATCACCATCGCCAGCCGGCCATTGGCCAGATTCGGCATGATGGCGCGCATGTCCACAGCCATCAGCCGGGCCGAACTGGCCAGTGCACCGTCAATACCGGCCATGGCGACAACGATCAGGGCTGAACTGAACAGGAACATGGCCGGCGTTCCCAGTAAGCGCTGCAGGGATGCCAGCAGTGGCTCGCCGGGTGCGGCTGCCCCGCCAGCCAGCACACCCAGCGCACCAAACAGCACAATACAGGCCACGCCGATCCAGCCGGCATGCGCATAGGCCTGCCGGGTGACATCGCGGCCAGCCAGAAACCCCCGGTCCATCAGCACCGGGTCATGCAGGGGAAAACTCCATATCTGCAGCATGACTGCTGCCAGCAGTACCGGGCCGGGTGAGCTGACGGAAAATGGCTCACGCAGCAAATGACGCCACTCAAGATTGCCATTTCCCGCCACCAGCAACACCAGAAACAGGGTGATACCGGCAAAAATCAGCCACTGAAACAAATCCGTACGCAAAGCAGCGGACATGCCTCCCATCAGCGAGTAGGTCAGTGTCACCAGCGCCACACCAAGTACCGCCAGGATGTAGGAACCACTGCCCTCGCTCCCTATCAGTACACCCACCACCAGCAGACTGCCCGCCACCTCGCTGATCAGGCGCAGATAAGCGATGAAATTGTAGCAGGCCGGTCCCCAGGCCCCGAAACGGTCATAAAGCCAGGTCTGGATGTTGCTGTAACCCTGCTCGAAGCGGATGCGGCTGATGATCCAGTTCGCCACCCAGAATGAAAGGTAATAGGCGGCACAGGCCAGTACACCCCAGACACCGAAAAAAAAGCCCAGCAGGGCAGCATTCAGCAGCGAACGGGCCAGCAGCCAGCTGGTCACCATGGAGAAGGTGAGTGTCCATAAACCCGGACCTCTGCCCGCCGGCGACTGCCCACCGAAAAACACCTCCGGTATTCTCGCCAGCGGGCTGAGCATGATCGACAACAGCGCAACAATGGCTATCAGGAAAGCCAGTTCATAACCCATTGCATATCCTTCAGTCGGGAAACATCAACAACGGGAGGATATTATCAGACTGATATGCCGGTTCGCATGTCCGGCACGGGAAAATCCGGAAAACAGGCGGAGGTGGAGAAGTATGCAGCAGAGGAAAGGAAGACCAGATGTCCGGGGTATCAGTGAGGAGAACGTCTTGATCGGAGGAGGAGTCATACCCGCCAAGACATCTGGCTTCCTGAGCTTTCGGCTTTATTTTTATTTTAAAGCCATTTCCTTAAACAACAGCTTCATTATAGTCGGTTTTGCTTGCTGCAGACTGAGCAGTGGAGAAAAAGTTTTTCATTCCCCATAGAGTCAGTTATGTGCCCGGATTTCCTCCAGAAAAGCCTGCCCGTAACGCTCGCGTTTCTGCTCACCGATGCCGGAGATCATCCCCAGCCCCTCCAGCGTCCGGGGGCGCTGCACGATCATCTGTATCAGGGTACTGTCATGGAAAATCACATAGGACGGCACCCCCTGTTCCTGCGCCAGGCGCAAGCGCAGCCGGCGCAGGGCTTCCCATAAGGACTGGTCTTCCGGACGAACCGTTGCTTTCACACCCCGAACCTTCTGCTTTTTTTCCACAGTACGGTCATGACGCAGCTGCAGGCTGATTTCCCCGCGCAGCAGGGGGCGTGACTTTTCCGTCAGCCGCAACGCACCATGACCTTCCAGGTCCACACTCAGATAACCCAGCGCAATCAGCTGGCGAAAGATGGTACGCCATTCACTCTGGCCATGATCCTGGCCGATACCGAAGGTACTCAGACTGTCATGCCCGAACTGACGGATACGGTCATCAGCCCGGCCCTGCAACACATCCACCAAGTAATTCACCCCGAAGCGCTGGCCAGTGCGGTAAACGCAGGACAGCGCTTTCTGGGCAGCTACCGTTCCGTCCCAGCTCTGCGGCGGATTCAGGCAGTTATCACAATTCCCGCAGGCTTCAGTACCCGGCTCATCGAAATAATCCAGCAACGCCACCCGACGGCAGGTGGTCATTTCACATAACCCCAGCATGGCTTCCAGCTTGTGGTGCTCCACACGTTTCTGCTGCTCGCTGGCTTTGGAATCCGCCATCATCTGGCGCAGGGTGATGACATCCTGCAACCCGTAGGCCATCCAGGCATTGGCCGGTTCGCCATCGCGTCCGGCACGTCCGGTTTCCTGATAGTAGGCTTCAATGCTTTTGGGCAGGTTCAGGTGTGCCACAAACCTTACATCCGGCTTGTCGATCCCCATACCGAAAGCAATGGTGGCCACAATGATCACCCCGTCCTCGCGCAGAAAGCGTTCCTGATGCGCCTGCCGGACCTGGGCGCTCAGACCGGCATGGTATGGCAGGGCGATACAGCCCCGTTCCGACAGCCATTGTGCCACCGACTCCACTTTTTTGCGCGACAGGCAGTACACAATACCGGCATCACGGTAATGGCAGGTATCAATAAAACGCCACAGCTGCTGACGGGCATTCTGGCCTTCGTGGATGGTGTAGGTGATATTGGGGCGGTCGAAGCTGTTGACATAAAGATCAGCCTGCTCCAGTCCCAGCTGACTGATAATTTCCTGCCGGGTACGCTGATCGGCCGTTGCGGTCAGGGCAATGCGCGGTACCGTCGGATAACGCCCGGCCAGTACGGAAAGCTTCTGGTATTCAGGGCGGAAATCATGCCCCCATTGTGACACACAATGGGCTTCATCAATGGCAAACAGGGCCAGGTGACTCCGGTCCATCAGCCCCAGCATGCGCTCGGTCAGCAGCCGCTCGGGTGCCACATAGAGCAGGTCCAGCTCCCCGGCCAGCAACGCCTGCTCAATGGCCTGGGCACCGGCATAATCCAGGGTGGAGTTCAGGAAAGCCGCCCGCAGTCCCAGCTGCTTCAGGGCTTCGACCTGATCCTGCATCAGGGCAATCAGGGGTGATACCACAATCCCCACACCGGGGCGGACCAGAGCCGGAATCTGGTAACACAGGGACTTGCCGCCCCCGGTTGGCATCAGGGCCAGCACATCCTTCCCGTCCAGCAGGGAGGCAATGATGGCGCGCTGGTTCAGACGAAAATCATCATAACCATAAACCGAGCGGAGAATTTCCTGTGCCTGCATCATGTCCATGCGCGCGCATGATGCCACAGCCGTTTCCGGGGGGGAACCGGGATTTGCGGTCCGAACTTCCCATATACGGCCTGATCTGCTATCACTATCGCAGCACCTGTGGAGAACATTCATGCAAAATCCGTCTGATTCCCGGCTTCGGCTGGACCGTGCGTTTGTGCGCAGCCAGTTTCCCGCTTTTGACGAACCCGACCTGCAGGGGCAGGCACATTTCGAGAATGCCGGTGGCTCCTACGTCTGTCATCAGGTTATTGAGCGCCTGTGCACCTACTACCGCCAGACCAAAGTACAGCCTTACTACTCTTTCAAGGCTTCGGCACTGGCCGGAGAGCAGATGGATCAGGCTTATGTACGGCTGGCGGAATACCTCAACCTTGCTCCGGAGACAGTGCACCTGGGGCCGTCAACCTCCCAGAATACGGCAGTACTGGCACAGGCTTTCCGCAAGGTGCTGAAGCCGGGTGATGAAATCATCGTCACCAACCAGGATCATGAGGCCAACATTGGTGCCTGGCGCAGGCTTGCAGATGATGGCATGGTGATCCGCGAATGGCAGCTGGACCCGGCTTCCGGCCTGCTCGACCCGGACCGGCTGGACCAGCTGTTCACCGAACGCACCCGCCTGCTGGCCTTTACCCACTGCTCGAACGTGGTAGGGCATATCAACCCGGTAGCCACCATCTGCCATAAGGCCAGGGCAGCGGGTATTTTCACGATTGTCGACGGGGTATCTCATGCCGGACACGGTTTTCCCGATGTCAATGCGCTGGGGGCGGATGTGTATCTGTTCTCGCTCTACAAGACTTTTGGTCCACATCAGGGCGTAATGACCATCAGTCACCCACTGGCAGAACTACTCGGTAATCAGGGGCATTTCTTCAACAAAGGGCTGGTCCACAAAACCTTCAACCCGGCTGGCCCCGATCATGCCCAGGTCGCCGCCAGCAATGGTGTGGCAGACTATTTTGACACCCTGCATGCGCATCATTTCGGCAGCGGGACAACAACGACAACCCCGTCACCGTCAGTACCCGCCGCAGCCAGAGCGCAGCAGTTGCAGCCGCTGTTCCGGGAGGCTGAAACCGAACTGCTGGTCCCACTGCTTGATTACCTGTCATCCCGCAAGGATGTGCGCCTGCTCGGCCCCGCTGATGCTTCAGTGCGGGCTGCCACGGTGGCATTCGTGTCCCGCAAACACGGTACCGCTGCACTGGGAGCCGCACTCAGCACGCACAATATCATGGCCGGCGCCGGGCACTACTATGCCTGGCGCTGTATCGAGGCCATGGGCGAAGCACCCGAGGCGGGTGTGGTACGGCTGTCCTTTGTGCATTACACCACACCGGAGGAATTGCAGCAGCTGCTCACGGCACTGGACCAGGTACTGGCCTGATGGCGCTGCTTGCCATTCTGAAGGGCTTCGGTGTCGGGGCCGGACTGATCATCGCCATCGGAGCCCAGAATGCCTTTGTCCTCAGCTGTGCCCTGCGCAACCAGCATGCCTGGCGGGTAGCCGGGGTCTGCATCCTGATTGATGTTATCCTGATTACCGCCGGAGTCTGGGGACTGGGCAGCCTGATTCAGCGCAGTACCCTGCTGCTGGCGCTGGCGCGCTGGGGTGGAGCCCTCTTTCTGTTCGTGTATGGTGCGCTCGCCTTTCGTCGCGCCCTGCAGCCGGAAAGCCTGAGCGCAGAGCGTCTCAAGCCCATGACCGCCAGAACCGCAGCACTGACCGCCATGGGCATCAGCCTGCTGAACCCGCATGTGTATCTGGATACCGTGGTGTTGCTGGGCAGCATTGGCGGGCAGCTGCCGGGTCGGGAACCAGCGTGGTTTGCCCTGGGTGCGGCGCTGGCTTCGACCGCCTGGTTTCTGGGGCTGGTCTGGGGCGGGCGCAGGCTGGCTCCCTGGTTTGCCAGACCGCAAAGCTGGCGCTATCTGGACATGATCGTCGGTATCGTGATGTGGGGTATTGCCGTCACACTGGTGCTGGGTGAATGACCGGGGGCGGAGTCAGGTGCCATGCAGCGATGCCAGCATCAGGCCGATCCAGGCCAGACCATGTACCCAGGCCGCAATCCGGAAGCGTAGCGCCAGTTTGTCCGGAAGCATGTTGGTGATCAGAAACAGACGCCCATCCCGGCTGCGGTCGATCACATGTGTGGCTGCTGCCTGTGCCTGTTGCTGCCATTCCTGGCGTGCCAGCGTTTTGGCCTGAGTGCGCACCGCCTGCCATTCATCCTGATCCAGCACTCCGTTGCCATCGGCATCATAACCTTCCAGCAGCACATCCGGCCGGGTTTTCCAGCGTGCCAGAATCCGTGCGGTCCGCTCGCGCAGGCCGGCTGCGTGGCCGGTGGTACTGTTGACAGTACGCATTTCACCCAGCACATACAGGGTCTGGCCCGGATAAATGGCCGGCAGCCAGTACAGGTGGGTATCCGCCGGACGCACAATCATTTCGGCAGCCCCCGGATACAACAGGCAACGCCCTTTGCCATCATCCAGATAAAACGACTGCTCCTCGCTCAGACCGGCAGACCAGACATTGACCGGCAGGTCCGGGTGTCCCTGATAACGGGCGACATCGACGGTGCAGACCTGCCCCTGCAGCTCGACATAGCCCTGCGCACCACTGCTGAGACGGGTGGTCGGGGTATCCTCGATCAGGCGATAACGGCGGTAGTGGGCCAGCGAAAAGCCGAAATTGGAGAGTGCCATGAAAAACAGGGCCTGATAGCCCCAGCGCTGCACCACAAACCCGGCCAGCAGCAGCCAGCCCAGAGCGAAAACCCCGGTGGCAGTGCGGGCGACCATCCCGGTACGCCGCCACAGGGTGAAGGGATTATAACTGCCAGATCGGCGGTAGCGGTTTTTCAGCTCATGCGGGAATGCCATGTGGATTGGTGCCGGTCAGGATGCCAGCCCATTGAAATGAGCCGCCACATCGACATCCTGCTTTTCTGCCGCCCGGAACTGCATCAGCTTGAAGGGTTTGAAACTGAACATTCTGGCAATAATGATATCCGGGAACTGCTCAATACGGGTGTTGTTGATGGCGGCACTGTCATTATAGAACTCACGCCGGTCGGCAATGCTGTCCTCCAGTGTGCTGATGCGTGCCTGCAGCTGCAGGAAAGCCTCACTGGCCTTAAGCGCCGGATAATCCTCTGCCACGGCGAACAGGTGCCCCAAGCCCAGCTGCATCTGTGCTTCAGCAACACCCAGGGCGGCAATATCATGAGACTTGATGGCCATATCCACTTTGGTACGGGCGGCAATGACACGTTGCAGGGTTTCCTGCTCATACTTCATGTGCTCCCTGCAGACACTGATGAGCTTGGGCAGCTCTTCATTGCGCTGCTTCAGCAGTACATCGATATTACTCCAGGCTTTTTTCGAATTGTTTTTAAGTAGAACCAGCCGATTGTAAAGGGTGACACCCCACAGGAACAGGCCACCCAACAGAGCGAGAAATACCCAAATTCCGATATTCATATTAGTTTTTTTTATTTTTAAAAATGTCAGTCTATCACAATCCATGTCAGCGATGCAGGAACCCGACCGGTGGAAAAAACCTTAATCAAATAAAAAACATGAGGTTACAATGAGGTTTTCAACATGACTGGAACCCGGCCCTGCCTGACTGACGATATGGCGAAAACCCGCCCATTCTGTCTCACCCAAACGGCGGATTTCCGCCATAACACCTGAGCACAAAACCCCTTTACAGGTCTGGCATCAGGAATGAAAACCTGCTTTTTACTAAATATATCAAATAAAATCATTTGCTTATTTTATTAAAGCTGTTCAGGATTGTGCTTTATCCGGCAACTGGCATACCATTTGCTATATCCACCTCATACATCAGGCGTATCTTGCGCCGGTTTTTATCAGCACGAAAAGTAGAGGAGAATCCCTATGCGTAAATCATTGATCAGCATGGCTATTTCAGCAACCCTGCTGTTGGGTTCCAATGTGGCGCTGGCCAATTGTGATGATGGTGAAATCGTCATCAAGTTTTCCCATGTCACCAACACCGACAAACACCCCAAGGGCATCGCTGCCGCTTTGCTGGAAAAGCGTGTCAATGAGGAAATGAACGGCAAGGCCTGCATGCAGGTATTCCCGAACTCCACCTTGTATGACGATGACAAGGTACTGGAAGCCATGCTGGCCGGTGATGTACAGCTGGCAGCACCTTCCCTGTCCAAGTTCGAGGTCTTCACCAAAAAGTTCCGTCTGTTTGACCTGCCGTTTCTGTTCAAGGATGTGGATTCTGTGGACCGCTTCCAGAACTCCGAAGCGGGCATGAGCCTGCTGGACAGCATGAAAAAGCGGGGCCTGCAGGGGCTGGCCTACTGGCACAACGGCATGAAGCAGCTGTCCGCCAACAAGCCGCTGCTGGTTCCGGCAGATGCCAAGGGCCTGAAATTCCGCATCCAGCCTTCTGACGTACTGGTGGCCCAGTTCGAAGCCATCGGAGCCAATCCCCAGAAAATCGCCTTCTCCGAGGTCTACAGCGCCCTGCAGACCGGCGTTGTGGATGGGCAGGAAAACTCCTGGTCCAATATCTACGGCCAGAAGTTTTTTGAAGTACAGGATGGGATAACCCATACCGACCACGGTATTCTGGACTATCTGGTGGTGGCCTCCAATGAGTGGATAGAGAGCCTGGATCCGGAGGTGCGCGACCAGTTTCTCACCATCCTCAAGGAAGTGAGCGATACCCGCAATGCCGAGTCCAACAAGGTTGAGCTGGAAAACCGCGATCTGGTCAAGGCTGCCGGCTCCGAGGTGCGTGAGCTGAGTGATGAACAGCGTCAGCAGTGGGTTGACGCCATGAAACCGGTCTGGGACAAGTTCAAGGATGATATTGGCGAGGAACTGATGGACGCTGCCATCAAGTCCAATGAAGGCTGAGACAACAGGCTGAGCCGACCCCCGCAGCGCCTCTGACTTTCGGGGCGCTGCCCACACCACTCGAACCATCGTCTCCCCAGTGGAGTTTCACCATGCAAACGGAGGATTTGCCTGATGAGTAGTGCCAGTTCCCCTCGCCCCAAAAGTTTTTTTGATGAAATCGAGGAAACCAGTATTGCTGTTTGTCTGGGTCTGATGACCCTGATTACCTTTGTCAATGTCGTCGCCCGTTATGTCTTTAACGCCAATATTCTCTGGGCGCTGGAAACCACGGTCTTCCTGTTCGCCTGGCTGGTGCTGATGGGCATGTCCTACGGTGTAAAAAAACATTTTCATATCGGCGTGGATGTCGTCATCAACCTGCTGGGTTCCAGCACACGGCGCTGGCTGGCGCTGGCCTCCGTGGTAGCCTGTCTGGCCTACAGCCTGCTGCTGCTGTACGGCTCCTGGAATTACTGGTATCCCTTCGTCACCACGCGCGCCTTCATGGAAACTCAGGATATCCCCATGCCAGCCTTCCTGCAGTTTCTGGCTGACTGGCTTAATGATGGCGAGAAATATGAAAAGCTCCCGCGCTTTCTGCCCTATATGGCACTGCCACTGGGGCTGGCACTGCTGACGTTCCGTTTCATACAACAGGCTATCCGCATCTGGCGTGGTGAAATCGATACCCTGATCGCCAGTCATGAAGCAGAAGAAGCCCTGGAAGAAGTCGTAGCCCAGCAACGGGGGGGGAAATAGACATGTTAATCATTCTGCTGTTCCTGCTGATTATCATCCTGATGCTGATCGGTGTACCGATTGCAGTATCACTGGGACTTTCCAGCATTATCTTCCTGATGGCTTTCTCCAGTACCTCGCTGGCTTCAGTGGCTCAGACCCTGTTCAATGCCTTTCAGGGCCACTTCACCCTGCTGGCCATCCCGTTCTTCATTCTGGCATCCAGTTTCATGTCTACCGGCGGGGTCGCCCGGCGCATTATCCGCTTTGCCGTTGCCATGACCGGCTCGATACGGGGAGGACTTGGCATTGCATCCGTATTTGCCTGCATGCTGTTTGCCGCCCTGTCCGGCTCCTCACCGGCAACCGTGGTCGCCATCGGCTCCATCGTCATTTCCGGCATGATGAGCGCCGGCTATACCCGCGAATTTGCCGCCGGCCTGATCTGTAACGCGGGCACCCTGGGTATCCTGATTCCACCTTCCATCGTCATGGTGGTCTATTCTGCCGCTACCGATGTCTCCGTCGGACGCATGTTTCTGGGGGGCGTCATTCCGGGCATTCTTGCCGGCGTGATGCTCATGATCGGTATCTATATTGCTGCCAGGGTCAAGAAGCTGCCGGCCATGCCGTTTGCCGGCTGGGGTGAAATCATGGCATCGGCCCGCGATGCCTTCTGGGGCCTGATGCTGATCGTGATCATTCTGGGCGGGATTTACGGGGGTATCTTCACCCCCACCGAAGCGGCTGCCGTTGCAGCTGTCTATGCCTTCCTGATTGCCAATTATGTCTATAAGGACATGGGACCATTTGCCACTGCCGGTGGCAATCCGGTATTGAAGGGATTTGGCGTATTTTGGCACAAGGATACCCGCGATACCCTGTTTGATGCCGGCAAGCTCACCATCATGCTGATGTTTATCATTGCCAATGCACTGATTTTAAAACAGGTCTTGACGGAAGAGCGTATTCCGCAGATGATAACGGAAGCCATGCTCGGAGCCGGTTTGGGACCCATCACCTTCCTGATCATGGTCAATGTATTATTGTTGATTGGCGGTCAGTTCATGGAGCCGTCCGGCCTGTTGATTATCGTTGCACCACTGGTATTTCCGATCGCCATGCAGCTGGGTATTGATCCGATCCATCTTGGCATCATCATGGTGGTCAATATGGAGATCGGCATGATTACACCACCAGTGGGGCTGAATCTGTTTGTCACCGCCGGGGTGGCACAGATGTCGATGATGCGGGTGGTCAAGGCGGCCATGCCCTGGTTGGCCATCATGTTCCTGTTCCTGATTATTGTGACCTATATACCCTGGATTTCCACCTGGCTGCCCATCCAGATGATGGGACCGGAAATTATCACCAAATAACAAGAGGAGAGAGAGGATTCCGGCAGCTGTGCGGCTGCCGGACTTTTTCTCTCAGCCTCCGGCAGGGCTGTGCAAACCTGAACTTTTTCATTCAGCCGTCATCCATTTGACTATGGCAGCAGCCGAAGCTGCTACCCGTATTGCGAGAAGTCAAAGGAGCCCAGCGGTTATCATGTTCCAGCCCAAACACTTTTTGTGCCCGGACCCGCGTTATTATCAGCTGGTGGTTCAGGCCGGCCTGCTGCTCATCGGCCTCTCCAGCCTTGAATTCAGCATTCCGTGGCAAAACATGGCTGCCGTACTGATTGCAGCCCTGCTGAGCCAGTGGCTGCTGCTGCGCCGGTTTGCACTGCCGCTGCAGTTTCTGAGCGCTTTCAATACCAGCCTGTCCATTATTATCCTGCTTTATGCTGCACACTGGGGCTGGCTGGCCCTGGCTGCCATTATTGCCATCAGCAGCAAGTTTCTGATCCGGGTCAATGGACGCCATCTCTTCAATCCGTCCAATATCGGCATTGTCACGGTCCTGCTGCTGACCGATGCGGCCTGGGTCACACCCGGCAAGTGGGGACAGGCGCTGTGGGCCGGGCTGCTGTTGGCCGGGGCCGGGCTGGTTGGGCTGCTGGGCTGGCGGCAGACGCTGGCCAGCCTTATGTTTCTGCTGACCCATGCCGTACTGCTGCTTGGGCGTGCCCTGTGGCTGGGTGATCCCTGGACCATCCCCCTGCATCAGCTTCAGAACGGTGCCTTGCTGATTTTTGCCTTTTTCATGCTCTCCGACCCCATGACCCTGCCACGCGCACCAGCGGGCAAAGTCGCATTCGGGTGCGGGGTGGCGGTACTGGGCTGGCTGCTGCAATATGGCTGGTTCATCCCCAATGCCTTTCTCTATGCGCTGGCACTGTCATCCCCGCTGGTGCCCTTACTCAACCTGCGTTTTACCGGCGTGTCCTATCACTGGCCGGAAAGGAGTCGTATCTGATGTTGATGAAACGCTTTGCCCCGGCACTGCTGGGTACTGTTCTGCTGGGCTTTACAGCCCAGGCTGCTGCCTTCTGCGGTTTTTATGTCGCCAAGGCGGATACCGGCCTGTTCAACGAGTCGTCTCAAGTCGTTTATGTGCGTGACGGCCTGCGCAATGTGGTGACCATGGCCAGTGACTTCAAGGGGGATGTCAAGGATTTCGCTCTGGTGATCCCGGTTCCCAGTGTCCTGCGCAAGGAGCAGATCAGCGTGGTCAATCATGCCACCCTGCAACAGCTGGATGCCTACTCCGCACCGCGTCTGGTGGAGTATTTCGACCCTGATCCCTGCGCACCGGTTTACGAGATGATGCCGGCTCCGGTCATGGCTCCCCGCCCCATGATGCGGCCATCGATGGCCGCAACCCGTGCCCGCCAGCTGGGTGTAACGGTTGAGGCACGTTATACCGTGGCCGAATACGACATTCTGCTGCTGTCCGCCAAAGAAAGCGGCGGACTGGTTGTCTGGCTCAAGGAGCAGGGTTACAAACTGCCCCGTGGAGCCGAGCCGGTGGTGGGCAGTTACCTGAAACAGGACATGAAGTTTTTCGTGGCCAAAGTCAACCTCCAGGAATACAGCAAAAGCGGTTACACCCGTTTGCGTCCGATTCGCATTGCCTATGATTATCGCAAGTTCATGCTGCCGATCCGGCTGGGCACCGTCAATGCTCAGGGCAAACAGGAAATGTTTGTTTATGCCCTGAGTCGCAACGGACGGGTGGAGACCACCAACTACCGCACCGTCAAGCTGCCCAGCGATATGGAAGTGCCCGCCTATATCAAGAACAGTAAGGAATTCGCCCGTTTTTACCGCGATATGTTCCGCACCAGCGTCGAACGGGAAGGTGGCAAGTCGGTCTTTCTGGAATATGCCTGGGATATGGGCTGGTGCGATCCATGTGCAGCCGATCCGTTGTCCGCCCGCCAGCTGCGTGAGTTGGGGGCATTCTGGGTGGACCCGGACAGCCAGAGTGGCGGCGGACAGGATGTGTACATTACCCGCCTGCACCTGCGTTACGACCGCAACCATTTCCCGGAGGACCTGATGTTTCAGAGTACCGGCAACCGTGAAAACTTTCAGGGCCGCTATATCATCCGTCATGCCTTTACCGGCGAGGCCAGCTGCCCGGCAGGAAAAACCTACCTGGCCCGGCTGCGTGAGCGTCGGGAGCGGGAAGCCCAAACCCTGGCACGCCTGACCGGGCACAATATCAACGACGTTCGCAGGAAAATGACAGAGAAGTAGGAACCCGGCTCCGCAGGTGTTTCCGGTGCTGTAACACCGCATGGGAAGTGGTACAGTAACGCCTCATTTTCTGTACCACTTACTTGTCATAGGAATCCATTCATGCTGGTCGCCGCCAACATCACCATGCAATTCAGCGCCAAACCCCTGTTCGAGAACGTCTCGGTCAAGTTCGGGGAAGGCAACCGTTATGGCTTGATCGGGGCCAACGGGGCCGGCAAGTCCACTTTCATGAGAATCCTGTGCGGTCTGCAGGAAGCCAGTGCCGGTAACGTTTCCAAAGAACCGCACGAGCGCATGGCCTATCTGCGCCAGGACCAGTTTGCCCATGAAAACCAGCGGGTGCTGGATGTGGTGTTGCAGGGGCATGAGGAAATGTGGAATGTGATGAGCGAGCGTGATGCCATCTACGCCAATCCGGATGCCACCGAGGACGACTACATGAAGGCCGCCGAGCTGGAAGGTCAGTTTGCCGAAATGGACGGCTATACTGCCGAGGCCCGGGCCGGGGAACTGCTGCTCGCAGTCGGCATTCCGACAGAGCAGCACCAGGGACCGATGTCAGAGGTGGCACCCGGCTGGAAACTGCGCGTGCTGCTGTGTCAGGCCCTGTTTGCCAATCCGGACATTCTGCTGCTGGACGAACCCACCAATAACCTCGACATTAATACCATCCGCTGGCTGGAAAATACTCTCAACGAACGTGAATCCACCATGGTGATCATCTCGCATGACCGCCACTTCCTTAATCAGGTCTGTACCCACATCGCTGATCTGGACTACGGCAAGATTCAGGTTTACCCCGGCAACTATGATGATTTCATGGAAGCTTCCACCCAGGCACGTGAACGCCAGCAGCAGGCCAACGCCAAGGCTAAAGAACGGATTGCCGAACTGCAGGAGTTCATCCGCCGTGTTTCGGCCAACAAGTCCAAGTCACGTCAGGCCACCAGCCGCCGCAAACTGATCGAAAAAATCCGTCCCGAGGATATCAAGCCATCCAGCCGCCAATACCCATGGATGCGCTTTGAGTATGATGAGAAGAACCGCCTGCACCGCTTTGCGCTGGAAGTGGAAAACCTCAATTTTGCTTACCCCGGTATGAGTCAGCCCCTGATCCGGGACTTCAGACTCACCGTGGATGCCGGTGACAAAATAGCCATTATCGGTGAAAACGGAGCCGGCAAGACCACGCTGGCCAAGCTGCTGCTCGGGCAATTGCAGGCTGATACCGGCACCATCAAATGGGCCGAGAAAGCCTCAACCTCATCCTATGATCAGGATCACGAGGCCGAATTCGACAGCGACAGGAACCTGACCGAATGGGTCGCCGATTATGTGCGTGAAGGTGGCCATGAAGGCGAGGATGTGGAAACCCTGATCCGGGGAACACTGGGACGCCTGCTGTTTTCCGGTGACAATGTCAAAAAACCGGTGCGGGTACTGTCCGGAGGCGAAAAGGGGCGCATGATTTTCGGCAAACTGATGCTGATGCGCACCAATGTACTGGTGATGGATGAGCCCACCAACCACTTGGACATGGAATCCATTGAATCCCTGAACGGTGCTCTGGGCATCTACCAGGGGACGCTGCTGTTTGTCTCCCACGACCGTGAATTCGTCAGCTCAATCGCTAATCGTATTCTGGATGTGAAAGGCAATGGCGATATCGTCGACTATCGGGGAACCTACGACGAATACCTGCACAGCCAAGGACTGGAATAAGTCCTGCCCGGAACAGGCGGAGTGGGGCATGCCGCCTGTCCTGTAAAATAACCTATTTATCCGATATTTATTATATTAATAAAAACAGCTGACGGGAAATACCAACAATCATGATCCTGGAGGATTACAACATGGCGCGGCATCTCGGCGCGCGCCTGGAAATGGGAGCCAGTGACGCACTCTGCAGGGAGCGGATCGGCAGCCGGGTGGATCAGGTCCTTTCAAGCCTGCTGCCTCCCGCCAACCATATTCCCATCGCCCCGGTACTGACACCTTGGGAGGCCGTTTCAGGCTTTCAGGAGCTGGGCGACGATGAACGCCGCACCATGCGCATGCAGGCCCGCAAAGAGTGCCGGAAGCTGACCTGCTGGTGGCTGCAGCTGCTGCATGAAACCCCTTACCCATTGCTGGAGCGCATGACGGTTTTCTGGCACAACCATTTCACCTCCAATGCCGAATCGGTTGTCTGGCCCCAGCTCATGTACCGCCAGAACCAGCTGTTCAGAACCCATGCACTGGGCAATTTTGCCGACCTGCTGCAGGAAATCGTGTTTGATCCGGCCATGCTGCGTTACCTGAACGGTACCAACAATGTGGTCAACAGCCCGAATGAAAATTTTGCACGTGAATTACTGGAACTGTTCACACTTGGCGAAGGACACTATACCGAACGCGACATTGTGGAAGCAGCCCGCGCCCTGACAGGCTGGCTGTTTGACCACAAGACAGGTCAATCGGTCTTCAGGGACTGGCGTCATGACAAAGCCGAAAAAACTTTTCTGGGCGAAACCGGCAACTTCAACAGCACCGACATTATCAATATCATCCTGCGCCAGCCGCGCACAGCTGAATTCATTGCCGAAAAATTCTGGGCCCACTTCATCAGCCCGGAGTCACCGGATCCTGCCATCATCACACAGTGGGGCAGGACATTCCGTGAAAGTGGTTACGAGATTATGGCGCTGCTCGGGGCTGTGGTACAAAGCCAGCCGTTCTGGGCAGGGCGCAATCGTGGCACCCTGATCAAATCACCCGTCGAATTTTCCATCGGACTCCTGCGGGAACTGAAAACGGAAATCAGTGACTATGAATTTTTACGCAAGGCCAACCTTCAGCTGGGTCAGAACCTGTTTTATCCACCCGATGTCAAAGGCTGGCGCGGTGGTTTCAGCTGGATCAGCAATACCACCCTGACCCGGCGGCATGACCTGATCAGCAAGCTGGTCAGCGAGCATGGCAACAGCATGGTTTCTGCCGTACCGGCCAGAATGTTGCTGCAGGAGCCTGTCACACAGACGCAGCCACCGGAAAACATGTCCACCAAACAGCTGGACCAGCTGTTCTCCGGGCTGTTTGCCCGCTTTACCGGTAAGGAAACCGACACGGCAGCCAAAACCTGCAGTACGGATATGGCCGCTATGGAACAATGGTTGCTGCCCCTGCCATCCCTGTCCCGGCCCGATTGTAGTCAGGCCGTTTCAGACCTGCTGTTTGTGCTGATGAAAGACCCGGCCTACCAGTTGCGCTAACAAGGTATTTGTCATGAAAAGAAGACAGTTTTTACAGGGACTGGGTCTGGCGACGCTGAGCAGTCTGGCCCCCCATCTGGTGCTGGCCAATAATGTACTGACCATGGCACAGAACCGCCGTATTCTGGTACTGGTTGAATTGAAAGGGGCCAATGACGGACTCAATACCCTGATACCCTATACCAGCACAGCCTACCATACAGCCCGCCCGAATATTGCCATTCCGGCTGCAGAGGTGCATCGGCTCAGCAGCAGCGTGGGACTGCATCCGGCACTGCAGCCGTTACTGCCCGCCTGGCAGAAAAGTGAAATGGCCTGGCTGCAGGGGCTGGGTTATCCCGATCCCAACCGTTCCCACTTCGAGTCGATCGAAATCTGGGACAGTGGCGTACATGATGCCTCCGAGCGTGGTGATGGCTGGGTCGCGCAGTGCTTTTCCGGCTATGAGCTGGGGGGGGTTGCCATTGACACCAATCTGGGGCCGCTATATGGCGAAACCTGTGGTGCCCTGTCCGTCTCCGACCCGGCCCGTTTCATCAGGCTGAGCAGAAAAATTAACGCCCTGCAGGCAGCCTCTTCCAATACGGCACTGCAGTATATTATCAATGTGCAGAATCAGATCGACATTCTGGCCAGCAGCCTGGAAAGCTACCTGCAGGATATTCCGGCACCGGCGACACCGTTCCCTGCCAATCCGCTGGGACGCAGCCTGCATTCCGTCTATTCGCTGATCGGCACCGGACTGAATATCCCGGCCTACAAGGTCACGCTGTCAGGATTCGATACCCATGTCAGCCAACAGCACACACACGCCAACCTGCTGCAGGTACTGGCTGAAAACCTCGCTGCCCTGCGTGCCAATCTGCTGAATCTGGGCATGTGGAATGAGGTACTGGTCATGACCTATTCCGAGTTTGGCCGACGTCTGCAGGAGAATGGTAGCCGGGGTACCGACCACGGTGCAGCCTCCTGCCATCTGCTCATGGGCGGCAAGGTCAGGGGCGGCTTGTATGGCGAATACCCCTCATTGCTGGACCTGGATGAGCGTGGTGACCTGATTTACAACACCGATTTCCGTGACCTGTATGCCACCATCAAGGGCGACTGGTGGGGACAGGAAACCGACACCACCCAGCGGGTGCACTTCCTCTGACACCCATCGCAGAACCTGCCGGCATGGCTGGCAGGTACAAAACAGGATGCGAACGGATTCAGGCCATCAGCGGCACATCATCAACGGCGCAAGGCCTGCAACCCTTGGGCAACCCCCTTGAGTGATACCGGCAGAACCACCGGGTCCTGCTGCCCGCGCTTCTTGAAGGCGATCAGGGCCTGTTTCCCCTTGCTGAACTGCTGGGTCAGGGGGTTATCCAGTGTAAAACCGGCCCGACAGCCGTTCTGGGAACATTTACCCTTGAAACCGACGGCATTGTAACGATCCACTTTCAGCTGCACCCCCTGATTGATGTCCACATCCTTGGGCAGCTCGAAAATGGCAGTCGGAAACTGCTTGCCCTTGCCATAACCCAGTACCGTAATCATGACAGGCTGTGAGTTCCCTTTTTCCGACAACACCTGCTGCAGATAACACACCTGCTCCTGATTCTGCAGTGTCTCACACTGGCCGCCCCAGTCACCGTATTTCTGACCCTGAACATTGGCGGCCTGAACCTGCCCCAGCGGCAGAGCCAGAACCGGCAGCAACAAAAGGGGATTGAATTTAAAAAACATGTTGGTTTCTCCCAAGAAAAACTAAGAATATCGACCCGGCAGAACGCCCCAAATGCCATAACGCGTCAGAATGAGTCCGGATATACCCGGACTATAAGACATTGCCTGAATTCATTGAGTTCAAATTGCGTCAAACCTGACAGACGGCAGTTTAATGCCGCATCAGCAACTGCATGGGCAAGCCGCCACGGGGGCGCAGGGTCAGCCGGCACTCATGGGTAACCACGGCTCCTGCCGGTAACACCAGCCGGAAACGCCGCGCCAGGGTGGCAACCGCCAGAATGGACTCCACCAGCCCGAACATCTTGCCCAGGCAGACCCGGGGGCCGACGCTGAAAGGCAGGTACAGGAACTTGTCCGGGCGCACATTGGGGTCCAGAAAACGCTCCGGTACAAACGCATCCGGATTGTCCCAGTACAGGCGATGGCGGTGCAAAAGCCAAGGGACCACCAGCATCAGGGAGCCGGCAGGTACCGGACGCCGGCGGATCATGTCATCCTCCCGCGCCTGACGCGACAGGATCGGTACCGGAGGATACAGGCGCATGGCCTCCTCAAAGACGGCACGGGTATAGGGCAGCGCCGGCACATCATCAATATCGGGGACACGCCCATTCAGCACCCGATCCAGCTCGGCATGCAGTTTCGCCTCAGCCTCCGGAGACTGCGACAGCAGGTACCAGAGCCAGGACAATGCATTGGCTGTGGTTTCATGCCCGGCCATGAACAGCACAATCAGCTCATTGCGGATACCGTCCCGCGAAATGGCTTCCCGCCGCCCGGACTCGTTGGCAGCCAGCAGCTCGGACAGCAGGGTATTTTCACGCGGATTGCGGGCGGCCTGATCAATAATGCGGTCGACAATGGTATGGATGCGGGTTGCAGCCTTTCTCGCCCTGCCCATATTGAGCCCGCCGACACGCAACCATTCCGGCAGGCCGAGAAAATTGCTGACATGAATCTGCTCAATGGCGGCCTGATATTCCGCAAATGCACTGATCACGGCAGAGGCATTGTCAGTTCCAAGCTGGGTACCGAACAGGGCGCGGGCGATGATTTCCGAAGTCAGTCGCCCCATTTCCTCCAATACCCCGATGGTGCTGCCCTCCGGCAGGCTGGCCCAATGCTCCGCCATTTCGGCGGCAGTCTCACTCATGATACGGCTGTAAGTGCGGATATGCGCATTGTCAAACAGGCCGTTCTGCAGCTGGCGGCGGTTTTTCCATAGTTCACCATCACTGATAAACAGACCATCACCCAGCAAAGGCTCCAGCGCCTTGCGCATTTGCGGGCTTTTGCTTTCATAATTGTCTTTGCGGGTCACAAAAACGTATTTGACCAGCTCGGGGGTATTGGCCACAAAAATGCTGCGATTGAACATCCTGCGCCGCATGAACTGGAAACGGAAAGAATCCTCGCTCCAGAATGAGAGCAGATCACGGCGAGCACTCAGCAATGTGGCCAGGACGCCCAGATCAGACTTGTGCCGCTTCGGGTAAGGAGGAATAAAGGGAGCGCTCATACCTGCCGGTAATTCAAGATTGACAGGGTCCAACTATAACACAGCCCCGCCCACAAAACGGGGCATTTGCAGCATCATTTACGTGCCAAAATATCCGTTTGCGTTAAAATGACCGCTGCCATATCGGGACGTGACAGCTGGAGGGGGAGTATTTGCCGGATATGCTGGATAAAACAAAATCAACACCGGAGCCAGAAGCGGATCCGGAACCGGTCCCGAAGCACCGGCTGAGGCAGCTGATCGACCTGCTGGCGAGTGGACTGGATCGCCTGCGTCTGCGTCTGGCCAACCCGGAAGCCCTGTTGCTGCTGTCCCTGCTGGCCGTGATAACAGGCCTGCTGACAGGGCTGATCATCGTACTGTTCCGTTTGCTGATTACCTGGCTGCATACCTGGCTGCTGCCTTCCGGGGTTCCGGAAGATTTCGAGTCACTTTCAGCCCTGATGCGTCTGGGTTTGCCCCTGATTGGTGCAGGTCTGCTGATACTGCTGTTTGTCCCGCTGTCACCCGGCCAGCGACAAGTCGGGGTGGTTTACCTGATTGAGCGCCTGCACTACTACCAGGGACGCTTGCGTTCGATCAATGCCCTGACCCAGTTTCTGGGGGCGCTCATTTCCCTGGGTTTCGGGTTTTCGGTGGGACGCGAAGGCCCTTCTGTCCACATGGGGGGCTATGGCGGCAGCTGGCTGGCCCAGCGTCTGCAACTGCCCAACAACAGCAACCGTACCCTGATTGCCTGTGGCGTGGCCGCCGCCATTGGCGCATCCTTCAATACCCCGCTGGCAGGCATTATTTTCGCCATGGAAGTCATTCTGCAGCAATACACGGTACAAGGCTTTGCACCCGTGATTCTGGCGGCGGTATCCGGTACCTATCTGTCCCTGGGACTGCTGGATGAAGAGCTGTTTTTCAGCATTGAGCTGCTGCCGGCCTCGAATTACGAATGGCCACTGATCGGTCTGCTGGGTATCAGTATCGGTGCCCTGTCAGCCTGTTTTAATTTTGCCCTGATTCAGATCACCCGCCGCGGTGCATCCTGGCCATTCTGGCTGCGTTTTCTGCTGGCCGGCAGTGCCATGGGTGTGATCGGCTGGTGGGTACCCCAGTCAATGGGCACCGGTTACGACACCATAAACCAGGTCATGAACGGGCAGCTGGGACAGACACTCCTGACCGAGATACTGATTGCCAAACTGCTGGCAACCCTGCTGTGTCTGGGCCTGGGAATACCGGGCGGGGTCATCGGCCCGCTGATGTTCATCGGCTCGGTAGCCGGCGGCGTGGTGGTGATCACCATGTACTCCTCCAATATCGGCGTCCTGATCCCCCATGACCCGAAGCTTTATCCGTTGCTCGGTATGGGGGCGATGTTTGCCGCCAGCCTGCAGGCCCCCCTTGCCGGTCTGACGGCCGTCATGGAGCTGGCAGGCAATGAAACCATTGTGCTGCCCGCCATGCTCGCCATCGTAACCGCCAGTCTGACCAGCAAGGTGATATTCCATCATGACTCACTGTTCCGCAGTCTGTTGCGGGCACGCGGGCTGGACCATTCCAGCAGCCCGGTGGTCCAGCGCCTGCACATGATCGGGGCGGCCAGCATCATGAACCGCAGTTTCATGCTTTGTGACAGTCAGCTGTCCCGTAATGCAGCCGCCCTGATCCTGCACCGGGGCAATCAGTGGCTGGTGCTCACCGGGCCGGAGCGCAAACCTGAAGTCATGATCCCGGCACTGGAAGTCCAGCGCTTCATGGAAGCCCATCCGGAAGCAGAAACCATTGATCTGACCAATATTCCGGGAAAACACCTGAAGCTGGTGGCCGCCTCATTCCGCGCCAGCCTTCAGGATGTCATGGAAAGCCTGAATGCCAGTGGTGCCGAAGCCGTTTACCTGCAGCGCGAACAGGAGCGGCGCATTTACGGCGTGGTCACCCGTACCCAGATCACAAAAACCTACTTGTGAGTGAAACCCGGCGGTATCTCTGGCAGACTAATAGCAGCGACCAACAGCAATGCGCAACAGGATCAGGCAGCAATGACAACAAGAGCAATAAATCTCATGGCAAGGAGTCAGTGTTAATGTTTGAGTTCCCCAGAAAACATCAGGTACCTTTTGACGGCAGTTTCCGGCTCAAGGATGCAGCAACCCGACCGGACAAGGAGGTATCGGACAAAGCCCTGGAGCAGCGCCTGAAAAAACTGTCCAAGAAACTGGAAGCCCTGCAGCGCATCTTTTATGCCCGTGACAGCCGCGCCCTGCTGCTGATTTTTCAGGCTATGGATGCTGCCGGCAAGGATGGAACCATTCGTGCCATCATGAAGGGTATCGATCCGGCAGGTTGTCAGGTCTTTTCCTTCAAGCAGCCCTCGGCAGAAGAACTGGATCATGATTTTCTCTGGCGCACTACCTGCCGCCTGCCCGAACGCGGACGTATCGGCATTTTCAATCGCAGTTATTATGAGGAAGTGCTGGTAGTGCGTGTGCACCCGGAATATCTGGCGGCCCAGCGCCTGCCACGGGATACGGATAGGGACCTGATCTGGGAGGAGCGTTTCGAGTCGATCCGCCATCATGAACAACACCTGGCCCGGAACGGCACCATTATTCTCAAATTCTGGCTCAATATTTCTGCCAGGGAGCAGAAAAGCCGTTTTCTGGAGCGGCTGGACAAGCCGGAAAAAAACTGGAAATTCTCACCTGCCGATGTCGCAGAGCGCCAGCACTGGCACGATTACATGCATGCCTATGAAGAAGCCCTGAATGCCACCTCGCGCCTGCATGCACCCTGGTATGCCATCCCGGCTGACAACAAAAAATTCATGCGTGTGGCTGTAGCTGAAACCCTTGTGCAAACGCTGGAATCCCTGAGCCTTGAATATCCTGAAGCAAGCGACGCAGACCTGAAGCAGTTTGCCGAAGCCCGCCGCCTGCTGGAAGCCGAAACCGACTGAGACCGATACATGAACCGACTTTATCCACCAATCCGGGAAAACAGGCACTTCATGCTGCCGGCAGGCAATCAGCATACCCTGTACGTCGAGGAGTGTGGCACACCGGAAGGCATACCGGTTGTCTTCCTGCATGGCGGGCCGGGTTCCGGTTGTGAAAGCTGGCACCGGCAGTTCTTTGATCCTGAACGTTACCGCATCATTCTGTTCGACCAGCGTGGCTGTGGACGCTCAACACCCCATGCCGTGCTGGAGCATAACACCACCTGGGAACTGGTGGCCGACCTAGAGCGTATCCGTACCCATCTCAAGATCGACAAATGGGTGGTCTTCGGTGGTTCCTGGGGCTCTACACTGGGGCTGGCGTATGCAGAAACCCATCCGGAACGGGTGTTGGGCCTGATTCTTCGGGGTATTTTTCTGGCACGCCCGGCAGATGTGCGCTGGTTCTATCAGGAAGGTGCTGACCGGATTTTCCCCGATCACTGGAAGGACTTTCTGGCACCAATCCCGGAATCGGAGCGTGATGACCTGCTGGCTGCCTACCATCGGCGGCTGACCGGGCAGAATGAAATTGCACGCATGCAGGCTGCCAAAGCCTGGGCTTACTGGGAAGGACGGGCTGTCAACCTGCAACCGCTGGAAAGCACGGTGGACTACTTTTCCAATCCCTACACCGCCATGAGCGTGGCACGGCTGGAAAGCCACTACTTTGTCAATAAGGCTTTTCTGGAGCCGGATCAGCTGCTGCGCGATGCACACCGTATCGCCGATATTCCCGGCATGATCATCCATGGCCGCTATGACATGATCTGCCCGCTCAATCAGGCCTACGAGCTGCATCAGGCCTGGCCTCGGGCCGAATTCATTATCGTCCCCGACTGCGGACACGGCGGCAGTGAACCCGGTATCCAGTCCATGCTGGTCAAGGCCACGGACTTCATGGCAGACCAGCTGTCATGATCGGCCTGATCCAGCGGGTCACTGAAGCACGGGTCACTGTCGGCGGTGAAGTGACAGGCAGCATTGACACCGGCATACTGTTACTGCTGGGAGTCGAGCGTGAAGATACGCCGGCACAGGCAGAACGCCTGTTGCAACGGGTACTGAATTACCGCATTTTCGCGGATACTGCCGGACGCATGAATCGCTCATTACTGGATATCGGCGGTGAGCTGCTGGTGGTACCGCAGTTCACCCTGCCTGCCGATACACGTAAGGGGAACCGCCCCGGTTTTTCAAGCGGTGCAGCACCGGAACACGGCAGGAGCCTGTTCGAGCACTTCTGCCAAAACGGGAAACAACAGCTGGGACAGCTCCAGCAGGGAGTTTTCGGTGCCGATATGCAGGTGCACCTGATTAATGACGGCCCGGTCACCTTCTGGCTTCAGACCTGACAGCCAGTAAAGGCACCACCATCACCCAAAAACACCGTCGGAATGCCCCTTCAGCGCACCCCAGCACGGTGCACCGGTAAAATATCAGGCTGCCGTTCAGGCAGCACTCAGGCGTACATGCAGGGAGGCATTCTGGCTGCTGAGTTCACGCACCAGCAGATCCAGGCTGCGGATGACGAACTCCAGCAGGTTGGTGGAAATGTAAGGCTCCTCAATCCGCAGCCGGTGGAACATCTGACGCTGGATTTCCAGCAGTCTGGCCCCCGACCCGGATGCCTGCAGGCGTAATGTACGCGGCTTGCGGTCAAAAAAGGACATTTCGCCTACCAGACCGCCGGGCATGATTTCCCCGACCTCGAACGCCTGTTCACCGTCAACCTGATAAAGCCGGATGGAACCGGCAATCACCAGATAGAAACTGTTGCCGATGTCACCGATGTCGGCAAGTATCTCCTGTGATTCCAGGTCAATGACATGGGTATAACCGACAAACTGGGCCACCTCATCTTTCGTTAAGGCAGCACAAAACAGGCGGCAGGTATCCTGTACCTGTTGTACTAGCTGTTGATCCGGCATGCTGCACCATTTGTTTGCTCCCGAACCGGGCATTATACCCGGAAATGTCAATGACGGGCTTAACATCCGGTATACTGGCGCAGATAAAATTCATACAGAACGAGGGTTTATGAGCATAAGTAATGAGGCAGTAGCTGAATTGATCAAAGCCGGCATCCCTGATGCCGTTATCAGGGTCGATGGCGACGGGTACAAGTATCAGGCTGAAGTCATCAGCCCGACCTTTGCCGGCCTGAGCAAGGTCAAGCGCCACCAGAAGGTTTATGCCACCCTGTCACAGGCCATCAGCTCCGGTGAGTTGCATGCCCTGACCCTCGTCACCAGGACACCGGATGAACCAGCAACACCACCAGCCTGATGACAACAGGCAGGACAGCAGGAAAACACCCGACAGGGACTCCCTGTCCTTAACCTCTGATAACCGAAAAGAAGAAGCATTCATGGATAACATTACACGTGCCAATCACCCGGTACTGCGCCCGATTGATGACAAAGAACTGGCCAGGGAAAGCTGGAAAATATTCCAGATCATGGGGGAGTTTGTCGAAGGTTTTGAGCGGCTGGCCCGTATCCGGCCCTCGGTCAGTATTTTCGGATCGGCCCGCACCCCCCAGGATGACCCGCTTTACCAGCTGACGGTCGATATCGCCCGCAAACTGTCCGATGCCGGCTTTGCCGTGGTCAGTGGCGGTGGTCCCGGCATCATGGAAGCCGCCAATAAAGGGGCCTGGGAAGGCAAGTCACCCAGCATCGGTCTCAACATTCAGCTGCCCAATGAACAAAGTGGCAATCCCTATCAGGATATTTCGCTGTATTTCCGCCACTTCTTTTCCCGCAAGGTCATGTTTGTCAAACATGCCTCGGCTTACGTCGTCATGCCAGGCGGCTTCGGTACCCTGGACGAACTGGCAGAAATCCTGACACTGGTGCAAACCCGTAAAACCCGGCGCATTCCCATCATTCTGGTACATACCCCCTTCTGGGAAGGGCTGATCGACTGGTTCAGGAACACGCTGGTCGCCAAGGGTACAATAGCCCCTGAAGATGTGGATCTTTTTGTTCTGCTTGACGATGCCGATGCCATTCTGGAACACATTTTCACCCATTATGAACGGGCCATTGCCGGACCTTCTCCGGAAGAACGCGCCAATTTCATGGAGCTTTGACAATGACAACAACAAACCGGATTCCGCTGCTGGTCCTGATGCTGCTGCCCCTGCAGGGCATGGCTGAAGAAACGGACACCACAGCAGAGGACGTAACCAGCAAACTGGTGATCCAGACCATCACCACCGAAGACAACTTCGGAACCCTGGAAGAGCAGCGGGTGCAGGCCATGCGTACCGAAATCCGCTATACGCCCTCCGGCCCCTGGAGTGCCTACAATCTGGTCGGGGCAGAAGAATCAGCCGGCTCGGTCAAGGCCGCACACAGCGACGCGGATGAACTCATGATTCCAAGCTGGAACCTGATGAGCTGGTAAGCCATCCGGGAACATTATGGGGCCATTTTGGAACAGCCGGGAGGGTGTGACCGGAAGTGATGCCAGCCAATTTTAAGCGGCCTGTCGGGAGGAGAG
>DAOPKY010000003.1:0-155288 GCA_035391465.1 Thiolinea sp.
GGATTTATTTGTTTTTTTACCCCGAAAACCCGGTCAACCAGCATAATTCAACAGCAAACCGGGTCATTATGACCCACCATATCGCGCCACCATGGCATTCCTGTGGCACAGACCACGGGCCAACGCAGACAACAGGCCAATATGGACATCAAACAACTCCGCTTTCTTGAAGCACTGGCGGAAGAAAAACATTTCGGGCGTGCGGCAGCCGCCTGCTTCGTCACCCAGCCCACCCTGTCAGCCCGTATCCGCCAGCTGGAGGATGAGCTTGGCTTGCCACTGATTCAACGTGGCAACCGTTTTGAGGGTCTGACGCCGGAAGGTGAACGCATTCTGGGCTGGGCAAGGCGGGTACTGGTCAATTATGCCGGTCTGTATCAGGAAGTCGCCACCGTCAAGGGCACACTGGCCGGGCAACTGCGTCTGGGGATAGTGCCTTCGGCCCTGCCCTTTTCCGCACGCCTGACCATGCCTTTCATGCGTGCCCACCCGGCGGCCTCCATCCACAGCATTTCCCGGACCGCTGACGAAATCACCAAAAGCCTGGAGTCCTTTGCCCTGGACCTTGGCATCGCCTACCTGGACCGGGAAGTCCCCGACACCCTGCAGACCCTGGAACTGTACCCGGAGTCCTATGTACTGCTGGTACCGGAGGGCGAATATTTTCCGGATCGGGACAGTGTGAGCTGGCAGGAAGCCGCCAGCCTGCCCCTGTGCCTGCTGAGCAAGGGCATGCATAACCGTCACCTGATCGAATCCGCTTTCCAGGCCGCCGGTTGCGACGTGGAGCCACAATTCCAGTCCAACTCTTTTCTGGCGCTGTATTCACATGTCAGCAATGGCTACTGGGCCACGATCGCCCCCGGTTTCCATGCCCGGATTGCCGGACTGAACCAGGGTGTGGCGGCCATCCCGCTGGTGGAACCTGCCGTGGTGCATCCGGTGGGACTGCTGTGGCGGCAGGACGAACCGCTGTCGCCACTGGTCAGTGCTTTCATCGCTCAGTCCCGGCAGCATCTGGTGGCTGAAACTCAGCCCGCCTGATTCCGCTTGAGGCGTTCCAGTGCCATTCGGGCTGCGGGCAACAGGGCACTGCCATCCTGTGCCGTACAGGCCAGAATCTCCGCCTTCATGGAACGCGCCCAGAAACGCCGGACATGGTCGGCGGTCCTGTCAGCAGCGGCCTCCTCGTTATCCTGATACAGGTTATTGCTGGCGATCTGATTAAGCATTTTAATCAGGTGTTGACGTTGGCTCAGCGGACTCATGAAAGACTCACCTCCAATGCAGAAGCAGGGGGATTGGTATAAATGACATGACGGGCCTCGCGGGCAAAAGCCACCAGATTCAGCCCGGCTGCCTGCGCCCGCTCCACAGCCAGCGCGGTAGGGGCTGACAAGGCGACCAGGCTGCCGATATTGTGGCTGCACACCTTTTGCACCATCTCGTAACTGGCACGGCTGGAGACCAGCACAAAACCCGCACCATCCGTTTCACTGGCCAGCCCATGCCCGCGGTCCTGCTGACGCTGCAGCGCACCCAGCAGCTTGTCCAGGGCATTGTGCCGCCCCACGTCCTCGCGCAACAGCAGAATATCCCCCCGTGCCGAGCACCAGGCCGCACCGTGCATGGCACCGGTCAGCGCCTGCAACGGCTGGCAGGTCGGCAACTGCAGCAGCGCGGTCTGGATTGCCGCTGCCGTCGGCAATGGCCGGGGCGTGACCGGGGGAACCGGGGGCAGCGCCTGCTGCAGTGACTCCGCGCCACACAAGCCACAGCCGGTACGACCCGCCAGGTTGCGACGGCGCTGCTGCAGCTGCTTTTGGCAAGCCGTCGGTACGCGAATCTGCATCACTATCCCCTGTGGCCGGCAGTGGTTTTCCATGGCCAGCAGTTCGTCGGGGTGATTGATAATGCCCTCAGACAGACTGAAGCCCAGAACAAAATCATCCAGCTGCTGCGGACTGACCATCATCACCACATGGGGAATGCCGTTGTAAACCAGTGCCACGGCACACTCCTCCGCCACCTGATCCTGCAGGGCCTGCTGCTGTTCCCCACGACGCAGGCAGATATCCAGTGTCCGGACAGCTGCCGGTGGTGAGGATGGCAAAGCCAGCACAATACCTGCCCGCCCCATCAGCCGTCGGCTCCCATGGTGCTCTTTGCCTGTACCAGAAAATCGTGCTGCTGCCGGTCGAAATCACGGAACTGCCGTTGCCAGCGCGATGGCTCCATCACCTTGGCAACCTGCACCGCCGTCACCTTGTATTCCGGGCAATTGGTGGCCCAGTCGGAGTTGTCGGTGGTGATGACATTGGCCCCACTGAAGGGATGGTGGAAGGTGGTGTACACCACACCCGGCTGCATCCGTCCGCTGATCCGGGCTCGCAACACCGTATCCCCTGCCCGGCTGCTGATGCCCAGCCAGTCACCGTCATGAATCCCGCGTTCTTCGGCATCATGCGGATGGATTTCCAGCACATCTTCATCATGCCAGACCTGGTTGTCGGTACGCCGGGTCTGGGCACCCACATTGTACTGGCTGAGGATGCGCCCGGTGGTCAGCAGCAGCGGGAAGCGCCGGGTACTGCGCTCTTCCGTGGCCAGATAGGGGGTAATGGCAAAATGCCCCCGGCCAATGGGGAAGCTGTCCACATGCATGATGGGCGAGCCTGCCGGGAATTCTTCATTACACGGCCACTGGATGCTGCCCAGCTCATCCAGCCGGTCATAGCTGACGCCTGTGAATGTCGGTGTCAGCTGGGCAATTTCGGCCATGATCTCCGCCGGATGCTGGTAATCCATCGCATATCCCAGTGCATTGCTGAGTTTTTGCGTCACCTCCCAGTCTTCCAGGCCAGCCAGTGGCTGCATGACCTTGCGCACCCGGTTGATGCGGCGCTCGGCATTGGTGAAGGTGCCGTTTTTTTCCAGGAAGGAACTGCCAGGCAGGAAGACATGCGCGAACTTGGCCGTTTCATTCAGGAAAATATCCTGCACAATCAGGCATTCCAGCGAAGTCAACGCAGCTTCCACATGCTGGGTATTGGGGTCGGACTGGGCAATATCCTCGCCCTGTACGTACAGCCCTTTGAAGGTACCGGCAATCGCGGCATCGAACATATTGGGAATGCGCAAGCCCGGTTCATCATCAATCGGGACATTCCACATGGCTTCGAAACGGCCACGTGCTGCTGCGTCAGAAACATGCTGATAGCCTGGCAGCTCATGCGGGAAAGAGCCCATATCACAGGAACCCTGCACGTTATTCTGACCCCGGAGCGGATTCACGCCGACGCCTTCGCGGCCAATATTGCCGGTTGCCAGCGCCAGGTTGGCAATGCCCATCACCATGGTGGAACCCTGGCTGTGCTCGGTCACACCCAGGCCGTAATAGATGGCCCCATTGGCTGCCGTGGCATAGGCACGGGCAGCAGCCCGCACGGTCTCCGGATCAACCCCCAGCGTCTCTGCCAGGTTTTCCGGTGAATTGACCGGGTCAAGGATAAATTCGCGCCATTGCGCATAGCCTTCAGTACGTCGGCCTATAAAGTCCGGGTCTTCCAGCCCTTCACTGATTACCACATGTGCCATGGCATTGATCAGCGCCACATTGGTGCCTGGCCGCAAGGGCAGATGGTAAGCCTCGCCCAGGTGCGGCGTATCCAGCAGGTCAATATGGCGCGGGTCAGCCACAATCAGTTTCGCCCCCTGGCGCAAACGGCGGCGCAATTGCGAACCGAATACCGGATGCGCATCGGTGGGATTGGCCCCGATCACCACAATGGTGTCAGCCTGCATCACGGAATCAAACGTCTGGGTTCCGGCCGACTCACCCAGTGTGGTTTTGAGGCCATAGCCGGTCGGGGAGTGACAGACACGGGCGCAGGTATCGGTATTGTTATTGCGGAACGCCGCCCGGATCAGCTTCTGCACCAGGTAGGTTTCCTCATTGGTACAGCGCGAGGAGGTGATGCCGCCAATACTTTCGCGTCCGTGCCGGTCCTGGATGGTACGCAGCTTGTCTGCGGCAAACTGCACCGCCTCATCCCAGCCTACCACTTGCCAGGGTTCCTGGATGCTGTTGCGGATCATGGGCCGTGTGACCCGGTCCTTGTGGGTGGCATAACCAAAGGCAAAACGCCCCTTGATACAGGAATGGCCGTGGTTGGCCTGCCCCCCTTTGTAGGGCACCATGCGCACCAGCTTGTCACCCTGCATTTGTGCCTCGAAGGAACAGCCCACCCCGCAATAGGCGCAAGTGGTCACAATGCTGTGTTCCGGCTGGCCGTGTTCAATCACGCTTTTTTCCATCAGGGTGGCGGTCGGACAAGCCTGTACACAGGCCCCACAGGAGACACAGTCCGATGCCAGAAAATCCTGCCCGCCCGATCCGGCACTGACCTTGGAATCAAAACCACGTCCCTGAATAGTCAAGGCAAAGGTGCCCTGCACTTCTTCACAGGCGCGCACGCAGCGCGAACATACAATGCACTTGGCCGGATCAAAGGTGAAATACGGGTTGGATTCGTCCTTGGCGGCCTGCAGGTGGTTTTCCCCGGCATAGCCGTAACGCACTTCGCGCAAGCCCACTGCACCGGCCATATCCTGCAGCTCACAATCGCCGTTACTGGCACAGGTCAGGCAATCCAGCGGGTGATCCGAAATATACAGCTCCATCAGGTTACGGCGCAGTTTGGCCAGCTTGCCATTCTGGGTGATCACTTGCATGCCCTCGGCAACCGGTGTGGTGCAGGAGGAGGGCATGCCGCGACGGCCGGCGATTTCCGCTGCACACAGGCGGCAGGAGCCGAAGGCATCGAGCGAATCGGTGGCGCACAGTCTGGGGATATTGATGTCGGCCAGCGCTGCAGCACGCATGATGGAGGTGCCTTCCGCCACGGTGATACTGACACCGTCAATGTCGAGCGTGACTTGCTTGTCGCTTTGTCTCGCCGGTGTACCGTAATCTTTATTGGGGTCGAAATACTCAATCATGCCAGGCCTCCTTTGGCGTTGCGGGGCTGAAAATCTTCCGGAAAATGGGTGTAGGCGCTGCGCACCGGAAACGGTGTCATGCCGCCCATGGCGCAGAGTGAGCCATCCAGCATGGTGTCGCACAGCTCATCCAGCAGCACCCTGTTTTTCGCCGGCTCAATGCCGTCACGAATGCGTTCAATCACTTCCACCCCACGCACCGAGCCGATCCGGCAGGGTGTGCATTTGCCGCAGGATTCAACGGCACAGAATTCCATGGAGAAACGCGCCTGTTCCAGCATATCCACGGTGTCATCAAACACCACAATGCCGCCATGCCCGAGTACCGCCCCGGCTTCAGAAAACATTTCGTAGTCCAGCGGCAGGTCAAACTGGCTTTCCGGCAGATAAGCACCCAACGGGCCACCGACCTGGATGGCACGTACCGGGCGGCCACTGGCCGTACCACCGCCAAAGTCCTCGACCAGTTCGCGCAAGGTGTGCCCGAACGGCAGCTCCACCAACCCGCCGTAACGGATATTGCCTGCCAGCTGAAAAGGCAGGGTGCCACGCGAGCGGTCACAGCCATAGGCGGCATAACTGTCAGCCCCATCGGCCATAATGCCCGGCACGGCGGCCAGCGTCAGCACATTGTTGACAACGGTCGGCTGGCCAAATAACCCTTCCAGCGCCGGTAAGGGCGGCTTGAAACGCACCATGCCGCGCTTGCCTTCCAGCGACTCCAGCAGTGAGGTTTCCTCACCACAGATATAGGCTTCGGCCCCAAGGCGGACTTCCAGGTCAAACGCCTTGCCGCTGCCGAGAATATTGTTGCCCAGATAACCCGCCTGATAGGCACGTTCCAGCGCCTGTTCCAGGGTACGCAGGGAAACCGGGTATTCGGAGCGCAGGTAGATATACCCCTGGGTGGCACCCACCGCCAGTCCTGCAATGAGCATGCCTTCAATCAGCATGTAAGGGTCGGCTTCCATCACCAGCCGGTCGGCAAAGGTGCCAGAATCGCCTTCATCAGCATTGCAGACAATGTATTTCTGCTCCGCCGGTGCATCGTGCACGGTCTGCCACTTGATGCCGGTGGGAAAAGCCGCGCCACCGCGCCCGCGCAAGCCGGACGCCTTGACGGCATCCACCAGCGCCTGCCCGCTCATCTGCAGGGCTTGCTCCAGCCCCGCAAAACCGCGCTGGCTGCGGTAATCATCCAGCGATAGCGGATCAATGATGCCAGCACGGGCAAAAGTCACGCGCTGCTGTTTGGCAAGGTAGGGAATGTCGGTGCTGAACCCCTGGCATAACGGATGACCCTGTTCCCCTTGCCAGAAGCCGGACGCGGCCAGGGCGGGCACATCGTCGGGGCTGACCGGGCCGTAGGCGACCCGGCCCAGCGGTGTTTCCACCTCCACCAGTGGCTCCAGCCAGCACAAGCCACGCGAGCCATTACGCACCAGCGTAACGGGCCGGCCTTCGGCAGCTGCCTGCTGCTGGATGGCTGCGGCCACTGCGTCCGCGTCCAGCGACACGGCGGTGCTGTCTGAAGGCACAAAAACCCGTATATTCGTCTCTGTCGTCATACCGACTCCTCCTCCCGCAATTGCGCCAGCAAGGCATCGAAACGGGCATTATCCATGCGCCCTTTGAGTTGGTCATCCACACGCACGTTGGGGCCGGTCGCACAATTGCCGAGGCAATACACCGCATCCAGCTGAATGGCACCATCGACGGTCTTTTCATGAAAATCAATTCCCAAGCACTGCCGGGCATGTTGTTCCAGGGCGCGGGAACCCCGCGCCTGGCAGGCTTCGGCACGGCAGATCTGCAGGCGATGCCGGGCCGGCGGATGGGTGTGGAACTGGTGATAAAAACTGATGACCCCGTGAACCTCGGCACTGCTCTGGTGCAATGCCCGGGCAATCTGCGGGATAGCCGACTCGGGGATGTACCCCAGCTCGCCCTGAATGGCATGCAGCAAGGGCAATAAGGCACCCGGTTGGTGGGCATGATCGGTAATCGCCTGGGCAATCACAATATCGGCGTGCGTGGCAGCCTGAACCATTCTCAATCCTCCTCCCGATAAATCATGAACCGCTTTGTGTTTCAAAGACAGCCTACGCAGGGTGCAGTGTAGATTCCAATTGAAAGCCGCCATGGCGCGATTGAGCCGATCGATCGTGACTCAGGCAGCCTTTGGCATTCCCCCGCTTTTCATGGATAATCAGCAACACCACCGTTCATCACCCAAAACCTTATATCACCATGAAAAAAATCCCCCATATCGTCATCGTCGGTGGCGGTGCCAGCGGTCTGGAGCTGGCCACCCGCCTCGGTGACTCACTCGGCAGGCGCAATCAGGCCCATATCATCCTGATCGACCGTGAGCGTTCACACATCTGGAAACCCAAGCTGCATGAAGTGGCTGCCGGGAGCATGGATTTCACCCTGCATGAAATCGACTACATGGCCCATGCCCACTGGCACCATTTCGAATACCGCATCGGCACATTGCAGCGTGTGGACCGCAAAACACGCCACGTACATCTGGCCGAGAACATTGATGCCGAAGGCCATCAGCTCACACCGGCTGCCAAAGTCCCCTATGACCTGCTGGTACTTGCCATTGGCAGCCGCACCAATGATTTCGGCGTTCCGGGCGTGGAGCAACATGCGGTACAGCTCGATACCACCGAGCAGGCCAAGCGTTTCCACCAACGCCTGGTCAATGCCTATATCCGTGCCAATACCCAGCCAGGTTCCCTGTCACCGGGCCAGCTGCACATTTCCATCGTCGGGGCCGGTGCCACCGGGGTGGAACTGTCCGCCGAGCTGCACAACAGCATCCGCGAGCTGATCAGCTACGGCCTCAGCCACCTCGACCCCGATCAGCATATCCACATCAACCTGATCGAGGCATCCCCGCGCATTCTGCCGGCCCTGTCGGAGAAAATTGCCGAAGGGGCGCTGGCGGTTCTGCAGAAATTCAAGGTCAATGTGCTCACCTCGGCCCAGGTCAGTGAGGTGACACCGGAGGGCGTGAAACTGGCGGACGGGCGCATGATTCCCTCTGAGCTGGTGGTCTGGGCTGCCGGTATCCGCGCCCAGCGCTGCCTGCAGCAGACGGACGGGCTGGAAGTCAACCGCCTCAACCAGCTGCTGGTGACGCCCACGCTGCAGACCACCAGCGACCCGGCCATTTTTGCCATGGGTGACTGTGCGGCCTGTCCGTGGGCGGGCAAACCGGAAGGCACACTGGTGCCGCCCCGTGCCCAGGCCGCCCATCAGCAGGCCCAACTGCTGAATCACTCCATTCCGCGCTACCTGAACGGTGAAACGCTGGGCAGCTACCAGTACAAGGATTACGGTTCACTGGTGGCGCTGGGTGAGCGCTGGGCCACCGGTGGCCTGATGGGCAATATCTCACGTGGCACTTTCTTTGTAGAGGGCTATCTGGCCCGCTTCATGTACAACATGCTCTACAAGAGCCACCAGATTTCCACCAAAGGGGTGTGGAAGACCGGAATGGAATGGCTGGCGGGCAAAATCCGGCGCAATACCGGCCCCAGGGTCAAGCTGCACTGAAGAGCCGCAACCAACCCAAATTGCATTCGCCCCCGTTTTGTATCATCCTTGCCAGCCCTCAAGGATGTAGCAGAACGGAAGCCGTCACGTGCGTTTGAGCAAAGTCCGCCTCGCCGGATTCAAAAGCTTTGTCGACCCCACCACCCTGGACCTGCGCAGCAACCTGACCGGGATACTCGGTCCCAATGGTTGCGGCAAGTCCAATACCATCGATGCCGTGCGCTGGGTCATGGGCGAAAGTTCGGCCAGACACCTGCGTGGCGAGTCCATGGATGACGTGATCTTCAACGGCTCATCAGCCCGCAAGCCGGTCGGCATGGCTTCAGTAGAGCTGGTCTTCGACAACAGCGACGGACAGCTTGGCGGTGAGTATGCCCGCTATGCCGAAATCGCCATCAAGCGTCAGATCAGCCGTGATGGTGCATCCAGATACTTTCTCAATGGTACACGCTGCCGTCGCCGTGACATTACCGACATCTTTCTCGGCACCGGGCTTGGACCACGCAGCTATGCCATTATTGAACAGGGCATGATTTCACGGCTGGTCGAAGCCAAACCGGAAGAACTGCGCAACACCCTGGAAGAAGCGGCCGGCATCTCACGCTACAAGGAGCGCCGGCGTGAAACCGAAACCCGCATCCGGCACACCCGCGACAACCTGGAACGCCTCACCGACCTGCGTGACGAGCTGGGCAAACAGTTGCAGAAACTGGACCGGCAGGCCAAAGCCGCCAAACGCTACACCGTGCTCAAGGATGAACAGCGCACCCTGGAAGCCAAGCTGCTGCTGCTTCAGCTGGATACGCTGCAACAGCACGGGCAGGCACTGAACCGGCAACTGCATGAGGCCGGCAACCAGCATCAGGCCTGTCTGGCCACCGTGCAGGCGCGGGAACAGCAGCTCGGGCAGCTGCGCGAACAGCAGCATGAGGTCAACGAGCACCTCAACACCCTGCAGGGGCGCTACTACCAGGCCGGAGCCGACATCAGCAGGGCAGAACAGGCCATCCGCCACCGTGAGGAGACCCGGCAGCGGCAGCAAAGTGCACTGGCCCGACTGGACGAACAACAGGCCGAAGCACACCGGCAAACAGAAGAAGACCGGCTGCAACAGCAGCAGTACCAGGCACAGCTTCAGAAACTGGAGCCGGCGCTGGAGCAGGGCCGGGAGCAGGTATCACTGGTTGAGGCGCAGCTGGCGGAAGCCGAGCAACAACAGGCGCTGCAACAGGAGCAGTGGCAGGCGATCCAGCAACGCATGACCACCCCCATGCGTCAGGCCCAGCTGGAAAAAGCACGCATGGAAGCACTGGAACGCCAGAACCGGCAGCTGGAACAGCGTCTGGAACGCCTGCAGCAGGAAAGCCGGCAACTGTCCGGCCACGCGCTGCAAACACAGGCTCAGGCCCTGACGCTAACCCTGGAACAGACCCGTGCCCGTCTGGAAGACAGCGAGATGACCCTGGACAGGGTTCAGGAACAGCTGCAGAGCGGTCAGGAACAGTTGCAGACCCTGCGCACCGCGCTGGACACCCGGCGCTCGCAGCAGCAAGCCCTGCAGGGACGGCTGGCCTCACTGGAAACCCTGCAGCAGGCCGGGCTGCGGCATGATGACCAGAGTCGCAGCCGCTGGCTGCATGAAGCCGGGCTGGCGCACAACCCGACCCTGGCCGAACAGCTGGATGTGGAAACCGGCTGGGAAATGGCAGTGGAACAGCGGCTGACGCTGGATGCGCTGTGGCTGGAACAGCTTGATCAGCTGCCGCAGGGCGATCAGGCAGGCTGGCCGGACAGCGGACTGGCAGCAGTTGAATACCCTCCTCACGCCCCAACCGGGGCAGACCTCGATACAGGCAGCACATTCCGGCAACCGGCTGATGAGCGGGGATTTACTCCGCTGGCCGGAAAAGTCCTCACCCCCCTGAGCATACGTCCGCATCTGCACGGGGTTTACGTGGCTTCCTCCCTGGAACAGGCTCTGCATGAGCGCCGACAGCTACAGGCTGGGGAATGTTTCATCACTGCACAGGGCGTGCGGATTGGTCCGGACTGGCTGCATGTGCCCGGTCAGGGAGCCGGACAAGGCAGCATCCTGCAACGCCAGCAGGAAATTCGCCGGCTGAAAGGTGAACTGGAGGTACTGGAGCAGGCGCTGGAACACAGCCGCCAGGCAACCGAACAGCAGCAGCAACAGACGCGCACGCTGGAACAGCAGCGCCAGCAGTTGCAGCCGGAAGTGAATCGCCTGCACCGTGAGGAATCGGCACAGCGCAGTGAGCTGGCGGGCCTGACGCAGAAGCTGGAACAGCTGGAACAACGCGGCTGGCAGCTGGCCCGGGATCAGGAGGAAATCCGGCAACAGCTCACACAGCAGCACACCGAACATGAAGAAGCTACCCTGGCACGCAATGCGGCCCTGGAACAACTGGAACAGCTCGAAGCCGGACGCGGGCAGCAGGAACAGGTACGCGAGCAGGTACGCCAGCAACTGGCCGATCTGCGTGCCACCCTGCGCCGGCATCAGGATACAACCCATGCCCTGGCTCTGGAGCTGGAAACCACCCGTACCCGGCTCAACAACAGTGCACAGCAACAGGTCCGCCTGCAAAGCCGGCTGGAACAGCTGCAGCAGCAGCGCACCGAACTGGAGGGCCAGATCACGGCACAGGAGCAACCGGAGGACAGGCTGGAAGAGGCCTTGCAGCAGGCACAGGAACAACATGCCGAAATGGAGCGGCAATTACAGGATGCACGCCAGCAGGTACAGGCACTGGAGCAGCACATCCGTGAATCCGGTCAGGAACGTGTCCGGGAAGAAAAGCAGACCGCTGAAGCCCGCGACCGGCTGGAACAGCTCAAGCTCGAACGCCAGTCGGTACAGGTACGCGAACAGGGGGTGGCGGAACAATTCGGCCAGACCGGCTTCGATCACACGGCCCTGCTGGCGCAGATCACGGCAACCGAGACCCCCGCCTGGCTGCAGCAGCGGCTGCAGGAGATTCAGGACGGCATCCAGCGTCTGGGACCGATCAATCTGGCCGCCATCGGGGAGTTCCGTGAGCAGTCCGAACGCCAGCAGTACCTGGATCAGCAGAACGAGGATCTCGTGGTAGCACTCAACACCCTGGAAAGTGCCATCGAAAAGATTGACCGTGAAACCCGCACCCGCTTCCGCAATACGTTTGAGCATGTCAACCGCCGTCTGGGCGAGATGTTCCCGCGCCTGTTCGGTGGCGGCCAGTGTCACCTGGAAATGACCGAAAACGACATACTGACCACCGGCATCACCCTTATGGCCCGTCCGCCCGGTAAACGCCTGTCCCGTATTCACCTGATGTCAGGTGGGGAAAAGGCCCTGACTGCCGTGGCGCTGGTATTCGCCATTTTCGAACTCAATCCGGCCCCGTTCTGTCTGCTGGATGAAGTGGATGCACCGCTGGACGAGGCCAATGTCGGGCGTTTCTGCGAACTGGTACGCACCATGAGCGAGCGGGTACAATTCATTTTCATTACCCACAACAAGACCACGATGGAGCTTGCCGAAAACCTTATCGGTGTTACCATGCGTGAACCCGGCGTCTCGCGCCTGGTTGCGGTCGATGTGGCCGAAGCGGTCAGGCTGGCAAATGCCTGAAGAACCGATAAACTAAAAATCCTCATCTCCCTGGAAAACAGAAAGCAGCCAAGGAAAACGTGTCATGGAAACAGTCAGCCTGATCATTATGGTTCTGGGAATTATTGCTCTGGTGGCGATCTACTTTCTCAGCCGCCTGTCACGCCGGGATATGTCAGGCCGCAGGAACCTGCCCCCCATCCACACTATCAACGATGGGGAAGGCACTCCGGCCACTTCGGTCATGGAAGACAACCCGGCCCTGGATGGCAAAGGACCGACGGAAAATGCCCAGTCACTGGAGGATGTGGTCAATCCGGGACGCAAGGCGCGTCAGGGGGGCCTGCCTCCCCAACTGGTGATGTTCATTGCTGCCGATGATCAGCCGGATGGTTTTGCCGGGGAGGATGTGCTGCGGGCGCTGGAAAAATCCGGGCTGATTTTCGGAGACATGAATGTTTTTCACCGCATGGTGCTGACCGAAGACGGGGAGCGCAGCCTGTTCAATGTCGCCAATGGCATCAAGCCCTGGACCCTGGAGCCGGAGGAAATGCCCGGCCTGAACACACCCGGTCTGTCCATGGTGCTGAACCTGCCCAGCCCGATTGATGACCGTGAAGCCATCCACGACTTTGTCCGCACGGCAGAGCGGATTGCCGGCAGCCTGAACGGTGTACTGAAAAACCAGAACCAGCGTCCCATTACTGCCGAGGAACGGCGCGCTTTCTTCGCCATGGGCTAAAAATAAAACAGGAGGCAGGGAAACCCGTCTGTCTCTACCTACCGATCATCCCGCCTGATTTTGCCCCTGGTTTCGGGGCCACTTCATTATCCGTCCCACAGAGCCTGCCACAACCGCATGAACCGCAGGCGAAGCCGGATATGGCCATCCGCACCGGACAGGCGGCATGTGGGTGACGGCGGGCAAGGCGATGATGGCTGCCTGGCGTTAACTGACACTGCCGGTGTGGATACTGCCACTCCAGGCCTGCAGCAGCGTATCCATACGCGCCTGCTGGGAAGCCAGCGCCTCGGGTGTCAGGCTGCCCAGCCGATACCAGTCCGCCAGCAGCGTCAGTGCCTGCTCACGGGTATCCTGCCCGGACGACTTGCGGGTCCGCATGGCTTCCGACATGTGGGCGACCTGATACTCCAGACGCGCCTGCTGAAAGGCTGGCGGGCTGCTGACATTCAGCAGCACTTCCAGCTGCAGACACAACAGCTCCCCCTGCTCACGATTCTGCGCCAGTACCTCGGGGACAGCCTCCCGTGACTTGTCCTGTGCCGAACGGGTCGCCAGCTGATCCAGCCGGGCCAGTTGCTGCTCCCGGTGCGCCCCCTGCAAACGCTGCTGCAGCGCTTTTTCGGCCTTGCGCCAGCGGGCTTCCAGACGCTCATGCTCGCGCCGGGGCAGGCCGGTGATCGCTGCATAAGCCTGCTGCAGGGAATCCAGCTGTGCACCGGCCTGCAACAGGGCCTCATCCTGCAGGTCTGACAAGGCCTCCAGCTGTACACAAACCGCCTCACGGGCATCAATGCGCTGCTGTACTTCGGCCTGATGCGAATTGCGCTCCTGCTGCAGGTGCTGGAATATCGTATCAATCGGGGTCCGGAACTGCTTCCACAGACGCTGCTCCTCCCGTGCCCGTGACGGCAAACTGATCGACCAGCGGGCCTGCAGCTGCTTGGCCGCCTCCGCCGCCTCCCGCAGGTCGTCCTGCTCCAGCAGCGCCTCGGCCAGTGGTACCAGTTGCTGGCGCTCGGCGAAATTGGCTTCACGTTCACGGTTGAAATGCACTTCCAGCGCATCCATGGCCGCATTGAAACGCTGATTGATGCCTTTCCAGGCTTTGTGTCCAACCGGCCCACACTGTTTCCACTGCTTTAAAAGTTCCCGCAGCCGGTTATGCTGCGTTTTCCAGTCCGTCACCGCCGCCCAGTCGGTTCCGGTCTCCAGCTGTTCCAGTTGCTCACACAGCTGCTCGCGGACCTGCAGGTTGGCATCGCGCGCCTGCGCCTGCTGGACAAAGTGCTGTTTGCTGCTTTCATACGCCGCCGTGACCTTGCTGTCGAAGGTCTTCCATTGCTGGCGCTGGTGGCCGGGGTCCATTTTCACCAGTTTGCGCCATTCATCCCGCAGCGCCCGGATCATGCGCGCCCGCTCCTCCGGATCAATCGACTCATCCACCTCCAGCTCCTGCGCCTTCTCGATCAGGTGCTCACGGGCCTGATCCGTACCCCAGCGCCGCCAGTCCTTGAACTCGCGCACCAGCGGTGCAGCATCCTGCAGGCGCTTGCGGATACGGCGCAACTCGGCTTCCGGCCCTTCCGCCAGCGTCTCCAGCAGACGACCGGCCTGCTGGTGCAGGTCCACGGCCTCACCATACTTTTCCGCTTCCAGATCGGCCGTCATCTGATCCAGCAGTCCCTGAATCGCCTGCAGGCGCTCATCACGCTGTGCCAGTTCACGCTGCAGGCGCGCGTTCAGGCTGTCCATGGACTGGTGAAAGCGGCTTTCCAGCCCGGCCACCGCTTCCGGCAGTCCCTGCGGACGCCGGAGCCGTACCCACTCACTCTGCAGATCGGTCAGGCGGCCGGCCTTGAGCGTGATGGCTTCATTCTGACGCAGGGATTCAGCACGCTGACACACACGCTGCAGCGGCTCCAGCAGTTCCAGATCACCGGCCACGGCATCGCGGGCGGTTTCCAGCTGCTCAAACACCGATGTCCACTGCCGTTCCAGTGTTTCCTGTATCGCCGGATCCGGTAACGGTGTGGCCGTCTCCCAGCGGGTGCGCAGGCTTTCAACTTCGGCACGCAACGATTCTGCCGCCAGCTGTTCGGGTTGTTCGCGCAACTGCGTCTCCAGTGTTGCCGCCGCCTCCAGACAGCTGACAAACACCTGCCGCAGTGGCTCCAGCTCGGACTGGCGTGCCAGATAGACCTTGAGGCGGGCCTGAAACTGGCTGCCGGCCTCGGCAAAACGCCGGCTCAGGGCCTCCGGTGCCGCAGTCTCCGCGGTCAGGGTTTTCCAGCGCTGCTGCAACACCATCTGTCGGGTACGGTCCTGGTCCCACTGATCCCGCAGCCCCAGCCCTTCCAGTGCCACACACAGGTTTTCCAGTTCTTCCAGCCGCGCCTGCTGCTGCTTTTCCCGTTCCATGCGCTCCCGCAGCAACTGACGCAGGCGTTTGTTGTTGCGACCCTGGGATTTCTCCAGCTTTTTGAGCCACTCCAGACCGGACAGGCGGCTGGCGGCCAGATACTGAATATCCTGGGAACGTTCACCATCAGCAATCCGGAATAACAGGTTTTCATCCGTGAGGGTCTGCAGGGCCAGCTTGCGCAGCCCGGAAGCCCGCCCCGTATCCGTTGCCAGCCGCTCCATCAGGGCCGCATCACCCTCAAACCACGCAAACACCATTGTCAGCCGCTCATCATGCCCTCCCGGCTCCCCGGCCAGAGACTGTACACGCTGACGGGCATTCTGCCCCAGGAAGTCGTCGCGAGCCCCCAGCTCAATCAGGGTCGGCAGGTCGGTCAGCAGGCGGATGGCTTCCAGACGCACCCCGGTATCCGGATCATTCAGCGCCAGCCGGATCAGCTCGGTACTGTCCGGGTCCAATGTGGTCAGGGATTGCAGACGAACCCTGGCATTTTCACTCTGCCACTTGGGCTTGAACAGGCCAGCAAACATGATTCACCTCGAAACAAACAGATTCAGATTCCGGGCCTACTTGACCCGCATGCCGGGCAAGGCCCCCTCATCCGGCTCCAGAATAAACAGGTCACTGCCACCGGGTCCGGCAGCCAGCACCATGCCTTCGGAAATACCGAAACGCATTTTGCGCGGGGCCAGGTTGGCCACCATCACGGTCAGCCGCTCTTCGAGCTGTGCCGGGTCATAGGCCGACTTGATACCGGCGAATACATTTCGGGTCTCGCCCCCCAGGTCCAGGGTCAGCTGCAACAGCTTGTCAGCCCCGTCCACCGGGGCAGCCCGGATGATCTTCACCACGCGCAGATCGATTCCGGCAAAGTCCTCGTAGCGGATGGTCGCACTGATCGGGTCAGCCACCAGCGGGCTGTTCCCGGCAGTGGCCGGTGCCTGATCACCACCGGCGGCACCTTCCGGTGGCTGTTGCGGGGAGCTGCCCTGAGCCGCTGCGGCATTGTCGGCCAGCATGGCGTCAACCTGGGCACTGTCCACGCGGGTCATCAGGGCCGTGAACGGGCTGATGCGGCAATCCAGCAGGGGTGTGGCCGCACTGTTCCAGCCAAGTGTCCCGGCATTCAGGAACTGCTCGGTATCCGCTGCCAGTTGTGGCAGCACCGGCTTGAGATAGGTCACGATGACGCGGAACAGGTTGAGGCCCTGGGTACAGATGCCCTGCACCTCGCCCAGCCGTTGCGGGTCTTTGGCCAGCACCCACGGTTTCTGTTCGTCCACGTACTGGTTGGCCCGATCCGCCAGCGCCATAATGTCACGCATGGCCTGATGATAGCGCCGGGTTTCATAAAGCCCGGCAATGCGTTCGGCTGCTGCGCTGAACGCCTGATACAGCGCAATATCCGGTAATGCCGCCGCCAGCCGGCCCTCAAAGCGCTTGTTGATAAACCCGGCACAACGCGAGGCAATATTCACCACCTTGCCGACCAGATCACTGTTCACGCGGGCGATAAAGTCATCCAGGTTCAGGTCGATATCATCCACGCCATTCCCCAGCTTACTGGCAAAGTAATAGCGCAGCCATTCCGGATTCAGGTGGCGCAGGTAGCTTTCGGCCTGAATGAAGGTACCACGTGACTTGGACATCTTCGCGCCATTCACGGTCAGAAAGCCATGGCAGTGCACGCCGGTCGGCAGGCGGAATCCCCCGGCCTGAAGCAGTGCCGGCCAGAACAGGGTGTGGAAATAGGCAATGTCCTTGCCGATAAAATGATGCATCTCGGCTTGGGAAGCCGGTTTGAGAAAAGCATCAAAATCAATGCCCTGACGCTCACACAGGTTTTTGAAGCTGGCCAGATACCCGATGGGCGCATCCAGCCACACATAGAAATATTTGTCGTCAGTGTCTGGAATCCGGAAGCCCCAGTAGGGTGCATCACGGGAAACATCCCAGTCGGCCAACCCCTGATCCGACGCGAACCATTCCATCTGCTTGTTGGCGATTTCTTTCTGCACCGCCCCGCTGGCCAGAAACGTGCGCAGGAAGGTTTCAAACTGTCCCAGACGGAAGAAATAATGTTCGGTCTCGCGCTCGACCGGGCGGGTACCGGAAATGACGGATACCGGGTTTTTCAGGTCGGTGGGGGCATACGTGGCTCCGCAAACCTCGCAGTTGTCACCATACTGATCGGGCGCACCACAGCGCGGGCATTCGCCCTTGATAAAACGATCGGGCAGGAACATGCCAGCCTGTTCATCATAGGCCTGGCGGATGGCGCGCTGCTCAATATGACCCTGTGCCCGTGCCGCCTGATAGATGAACTCGGAAAAATGGCGATTTTCCTCCGAGTGCGTGGTGTAGTAGTTGTCATAGCTGATATTGAAACCGGCAAAATCGCGCTCGTGCTCTTCCCGCACCCGGCTGATCAACTGCTCCGGGGTGATGCCTTCCTGCCGGGCGCGCAGCATGATCGGGGTACCGTGGGCATCATCGGCACAGACATAGTAGCACTCATGCCCGCGCAGCCGCTGGAAACGCACCCAGATATCGGTTTGAATGTGCTCAACCATGTGGCCAAGGTGAATTTTTCCATTGGCATAGGGCAACGCGCTGGTAACAAGGATTCTTCGCTGAGTCATGCAAACAACCGGATTCAAAAACAGAAAGGCAGAATAAGTTAACAGTTTGTCGGTATTACTGCTACTGCGAGTTGCCGCCTGTCACCTGCCGGCCATGATCAGGGGCATGCCCGCAAACCAAGGATGCAGGAACAGCAGGGCGGCATAAACCACCACACTGATCCCCAGCAGCTTCAGCTCGGCGCTGAATGGCGGGATGTCCGGTCTGTTCCAGGTACCATCCCGGCGGTTGATCAGGAAGATGCTGACCACACTCCAGACCAGCAGGCCCCCGAACAGCACCACGGAACGGCTGTCGCCATTGGCCAGCAGGTGCCCGAACGCCCAGACAGCCACACCAGTGAGCATCGGGTGGCGCACATATTGCCGAATCCGGCTCGGGGCATGCGCTGCGCCAAAGAGAAAAACAGCCAGCAGTATCAGCAGCATGGTCAGGTGCCGCCCCCACACCGGCGGTGTATAAACAAAAGTCGGTACTGCACTGCGCCAACCCAGCACCATCAGCACCAGCGAGAAAACAATCACCAGTGCAAACAGCCCCATGTACTTTGGCCCCAGACGCTCCAGCAACACCGCCCGCCACGCCGGCATCAGGGCCGGAAACCAGTGCACAACACTCCAGAGCAAGACTCCCAGCAACAACCAGACCATGATGATTCTCCTTCCGTAAAGCGGTAAAAAGCAGGTGGAACAGTACCTGATGGTGCCGGAACATAACACAATAACCACAACGGCGGCAGGATGGGGAACGGGATGGGTATTGCCATGAAAGCTGACAGGAATGTTCCCGCAGCACGGTTGTGCCGGGAGACCGGCCCGTTGGTGGATGGCACGTTATGGTGAGGCGGGTGGTTTTGAGGCTGGAAATCAGCCCTCATTCAGGTAGAATGGCGGCCTTACCGGTACACGGCTCTATAGTTAAATGGACATAACGGCCCCCTCCTAAGGGGCAGTTCCAGGTTCGATTCCTGGTGGAGCCGCCATTTAAAGCAAGCTCCAGACAGACAACGAGGCTTTACTTTTTATATTTCTTCCGCCAACTCCAACAAACACTCTCACCATACTTCGAGCCACCTGGAAGACACTCGCATGGCTCGCCGTCACTGTCACGATCCAACCCTTTCCAGCCCTGTCTGCGGGCATCGTAATAAGCCTGTGCCTGTGCCTGATTATCGAAGTTTTTGCAGGACACACGGGCGGCAGAGGCCGTACCGGCAGTTGTCAGCAGCATCAGGGCCAGAGCAGAAATCAGCAGAACTTTTTTCATGAAACCACCTCCTGTATTGCGGTATGCAGGGAATAATTGTACTGCTTATTTTTCCTTCAGTCTCTGTCATGAAACAGCGTCTCTCAGACAGGTTCCAAAACCCGTCAAAATACAGACATTCATGCTTCCCCCAGAAAACTGCTACATTCATATTACATTTGGCTGCTGCATTCATCTGTACAGTACACGTTTCCCGCACCATTGGCAGCTTTGCACTGGTCACATATCCGCTGGATACACCTGCACGGGCATTTTATGAATACCGGGGTTTCAGTACGTTGACGGCTGATCCGCAGCAGGCTTGGAAGCATCGGGCGTTCAATAGTTGAAAGCTGCCGTTCCATGGACCTGCTCACCAGTAGTCACTGTACCGGATCGTCCTGTGAGAGCCAGACAACACCTCAACAGACACAACCTACTCCACCACCACTTCGAATGAGACTGTCCCCCCCGACCCCGGATACAGCTTATCGCCTGTGGCCCAGCCCCACTCCAGCGTGCCATCCACTGCAGCACTGCCGGCACACAGCGGCACTTCCGGTGGATGATCGCTGCAGCTGAGGCTGCCGGGTATCAGCTGCGTGAACGCCGGCACACGGTCATGGATCACCAACTCGTCAACATTGCCATCCCCCGCATTTTCATAACGGATGGTATAGCGCAGCACTTCACCCGGCAGGGCCACATCTCCCGCCATATTGCGCGTGACATTCCAGACCGATTTCTGCAGGTCCAGCACCCCGGTGCCGGATACGGGGCTGGCCGTGACGCGGATCAGATCGGTATGCTGCTGCAGGTCATCCGGCAGCGCCGTTGTGCCGTCACCGTAACGGAAACGGCTTTGCAGTGTCAGGAGGTACTGTGCCCCGCTGGAGGCATTACCCGGTGCCAGTACTTTGCTGAGCAGGCAGAGCCGGTCACCGGCACTGAGGGCAACAGCGCCGGTGCCGATAACCGTGTCACCGCCATCCAGCCGGCCGTCACAGTTGTTGTCAAACAATAACTGCAACCCCCACGCCAGTCCGGCTGGGGTACTGTCCTCAGCAATAATGGTAAACACAACCTCACCATCGGCCGGTGTGGTAAAACGGTGCGGACTCACCACAAGGGTGCCCGGCAATACCGTCTGACTGTTATCCAGTTCAAACCCCGGACGATTAATATCACCGAAATCAATACCGCTGACATCGGCACTGCTGAGATCAAAAGCGGCAGAAACACTGGCCGTCGTGGACAGGTAGCCGGCAGGGTCTCTGGCAAAACCGGTACCGCAGTTTTCCGGAACCGGCACGGCTGCGCCGGAGGCTTCATAAACCCGGTAATTGCCCGGCAACAAATTGGTAAAGCGGTACTCGCCCCCGGCATTGGTGTCAGTGCTGATGCAGGTGCCATTGACGGTATCGTACAACACCATGGGCAGGCGGCTGAGGCCCGCCTCACCGGCATCATTGATCATGTCGACATTGGCATCCCTGAACACACGGCCACTGACCGCGTAGCTGTTGCTGATGGTCAGCAGGTAATCCTCGACCTCGCCATTGCCTGCGGTGCCGGTGGTGCCGCTGCTGCCGAGGACATCCGTGGTCAGGCGCAAGCGGGCAAAAGTGCTTCCGGCCACCAGCCCCGACAGGCGTGGCCATACCAGTGTCACCGCAGCACCGCTGAACCCGTCAGGGACGGCAACACTGCTGTACTCACCAGCCCCGAAGCTGCCATTGCCATCCATGTCGATCCAGCCATGGAGTATGGCTCCCAACCCGGTGGTGTTGGTGACGGTCACATCCAGCGGATAGCGGGTCATGCCGGTGCTCAGGCCCGGAAAGGCGGCAACGCCGTCGTCTTCCGCCCCCTCACGGCTGGCATCCATACTGGCGATACTTTCCCCTTCAGCATCGTTGGCTCCTCCCAGAAACAAACCGCTTCCCCGGCCTATTTTGTGCAATGCATCACCAAAGCTGGCCGGCGCATCGGAATAGTCGAGGCAGTCGCTGAAACCGAAACGAAAATCATCCCACAGGGCTTCCCCCGATGAGGAAGTGACATCATGGAACACAATACGCAGGTAATAGGTGGTGGAGGGTTCCAGGTAGACCGGATTGATCGACAACACCCGTGTCTGGGTATAGGCAGTGGGGGCGGTGACCTCATGATTGTCGACAATCAGTTTGGCGTTCGCAAAGTCCGGGTCTTTCGAGATCAGCGCTGAAATGTGATAGGGCGCACGTGTTGTCGTGGCCGTGATGCCGTAGCGCAGCTTGCTCAGGAAGCGGTTGCCCGTGATCAGGGCATTGGTGGTGAACTCATACTCCACGTAGTCCCCGGCCAGATAGGCCGCATTCAGGCCGGACTCACCTGCCTGCTGGACCCAGGCGCTGGTCGCATTGATGTGATAGACAATGCCCGGCCCCGGTCGCAGTGGCTGTGCCGCACTCAGCTCCGGCCCCGACACATCGGCACTCAATGGGGCAGACAGATTGCTGTGAGTCCATCCGGCCTGCTCAACCGCCGGGAAGTTCGAGCCCGGATCGATGGGGCAGGTTTCCATGGGGGCATCTGTCGGGTAGCTGGCCGGAAAAGCCGGTACCACCACCAGTGCGTAATCCTCCACCTCACCATCGTAGGCAAACACGTTGGCACGCTCGTCGACAATCACCGTACCGGGATTGTCGGACAGGTTTTCCGTGGTCAGACGCAGGCGCATAAAAGTACCTCCCGCACTCAGGCCGGGCAGACTCGGCCAGGTCAGTGTGACGGTGCCCCCCTGTACACCGTTTGCAACGGCCACACTGGCATGCTCACCCACATCAAAGGTGCCATTACGGTTCATGTCGATCCAGCCATGCAGCGTTGCAGCGGTACCGGTGATATTCGTCACCGTGGCATTGACCGAATAGCTGACGGCACCTGTCGTCAGCACGGGAAAGCTCAGCACGCCGTCATCCACATCACCATCAGCGGCAGCACTGTTGTAATCAGCCGTGTCGGTGGTCACGCCGGCACCCAGATAAAAATCCGGCACAAGCGCATGTGATGCCCCACCCAGCGTGGTGGTGGGGGCGTCGGAGAAGTCCTGTGGACAACCGCTTTGACTCAGGGGGGCAATCGAGATGCGGTCAATGGCGAAATCGTTACCGGACAGTGCAACCGAAAAATTGAAGACCTCAAGACGGTAGTTGTCTGTTGTCGGCACGGTCACATTGCTCACGGCCTGTGTCCAGTCTCCCGGCCCCTGAAATGTTTCGCCCGGATTTTTATACGACTCCATAATCGGCCCGGTCGACGTGGTGGCCACGACCAGACCATCAGACTCACGCACCAGCCGGATGCCCAGATCGGGATCGTTGGCGGCATCAACACCAAAGACGGCATTGATGGCAAAAACAGATATCTGAAAAGTCTCCCCGCCCGACAGCGGCACGGTCTGTGCAAAAAATACACCCTTCAACGCTGAACCATTGACCGCCAGGTAAGCATCATCAGCACTCCCCGTATCCGCACCATAAAGGCCGTCCCAGATATTGGGAGCGGGATGGATACCTGGCGAGCTCACCCTGGAAACCACGGTGTATTCACTGCTGTAGAGGGTGCCTGCTCCCGAGGTAGCGGTGTAGATATAACCACCCATGGCCGGTTTCTGCAGATCACGAATACCCGAAGCCAGTGTTCCGAAGGTACCACCAAACTCCCCCGACAGCAGATTGCCACAGGTCGTCGACGGTATGGGAACGACCGGTTTCGGGGCAATGCTCACCAGGTAGTCTTCCACCTCACCACTGGCTGCCACACCGGAGGGCGTCTGACACGCACCGCTGCTGCTGCAGACCCGGAAGCGGGCAAAGGTATTTCTGGGCTCGGCTGTCACCGGGACCGTGATACTCAGGTTGCTTGTACCGGTGCTGACCGGCTGGTTAGTGGCCACCTGCTCCCCGGCATCAAGGAAATCACCGTCCCGGTTCCAGTCAAACCACGCATTCAGGTAGCCTGCGGCAGACTGGATACTGACCGGGATGGAGTAGCTTTGCCCCAGATTCAGGGAGGCAGGCAGGGTCACACCATCCTCGTCATCACTGCCGCTGGTATCGTCACCGGTTGCGGTATAGCTGGCCAGTATGTCGGCATCCGCATCAACGCTTGCCCCCAGACGGATACCGCTGATGGCATGGGTGGGCGAACCGTAGCTGGCGGGCGCGTCGGAGGTATCTGCATTGTCGGATGAAAGGGTGAAGGCAGGTGCCATGGCTGCCAGCATCTTGAGCGAAGCGGCCCCTGCGGAGGTCATGCTGAAAGTACTGGCGATGCCATTGCGGAACTGTGCGGAGGCACTGAAACCATCCGGCTCGGTAGTCACCCAGGTCGGTTCTTCGTTATCGTAGCGCCCTGCCGCATTGTTGGTGAGCACTGATTGCAAAACGCTGTAGCCGCTCATGGTCTGGAAACCACCGTAACTGTCTGGCAGCCCCAGGGAGGACAGGCCCACGACCAGCAAGCCGTCATTGGCATCGTTGGGTGCCTGTCCGGCATCGAAGGAGGAGGCTGTCAGGGTGTAGTCACCCGCCATGCCGGCTCCCGCCACGATTCGGTACGGGATGGCGGAACGCACGACACCGCTGGCAGTCTGGTCGGTATTGCTGAAGACAAACGCCATCAGTATGGCATCATCGCCCGTGTTTTTCGGCGCAAATACATCCGGCAGGGTAATGGAGACCGCCCCCGATGCCGCACCACCGAGCAGGGTCTCCAGCTCGGTTTCCTTCAGGGTGACGGGATAACTTTCCAGACTATAGGCAGTCATGCCGCCAATCTGGGCATACAAGCCACCCAGGGGCAAGTCACCAACGGGAGCGCCTCCGGAGGCATTCTTCCTGTCAATGGTGCCACCACTGCCGGTCACCCTGGCGGTAATCTGGCTGCCACCGGTGGCGATGGGGCCTGCATAGTTGTCACCGAGGCCTGCACCGGTGGTATTGGTCGGGCCGCAGATGTCACCCGGCTGATCACAGTGATCACGCTCAAAGGCGGCAAAGATAAACAGGGTGCGGTTTTTCCCTGCCGGGATGGTGAAACTGCTGATGGATGGCGTACCGGTCGCACCTGACCCGGTAGCGGTGATGCTGGTGGTGTTGAGCAGGTTAACCTGCGCGGCATGGGCAAAGCAGGGAAACAGCAGCAGGATCACAAGCCAGCCGACAGGCAGCCGGTCCCACCGGAAGACAGCAGGCGGGCAGAAAACCGGTTTCCGGGTGAACAGCTGTCGCGGGATGTTCATAAATTACCTGTGCTCATGAAATGACTGACCCCTGCTGTGAACTTTCAGGTGAGGCAAGAGGGCCGGCAACGGGAAGCTGCCTGAGGTTTTTGTGAATGCATCGCTGCGAAGCCCTGCTTTTGGGTTGATCGTAACAGCCGGGCAGCGGGTTTCAGAGGTAATCCGGGGTATCTGACGGTTAGGGCGGGGTTACACGGTAACGCAACATCCCTGCGGGATTGCGGGAGAAAATACCTGATCGGGGTGTAAAACCGGGGGAGTGACTCACCCCCCGGAAGGCCTCAGTCGACAGTGACCTCATAAAATACGGCACCACTGGTGCCCGGTTCCAGCGGGCCGCTGAATGTCCACTCCAGGGCATCACCTGGGCTGCCGGGGGGTAATGGGGCAACACAGCCCAACCCGGCAGGTGTGGGTCCGCACTGTGGCATGCCGCTGATCGTGGTGAAGTCCGGCAGGCTGTCATGCACCACCAGCTCATTCACCCGCCCGTTACCCACATTGTGGTAACTGATGGTGTAACGCAGCCGTTGTCCGGGTTCGGCCAGTGATCCATCACGATCAGGGCGGTCCAGGTTCTCGACCGCCTTGGCCAGTGACAGCCGGCCTGCCCCGCTCACCGGCTCCGACGGTGTCACCGGATTGCCGGCATTTACGGTAGTCAGGTCGGTATGCGTGATGACGGTATCGGGCAGTCCGCTACCGCCGTAGCTGAAATCGGCATCAATTTCCAGAGCAAGACTCGCCCCCGTGCTCACGCCGGCCGGAGCCAGTACCTTGACCAGCAGACAAACCATGGCATCCGCACTGACCGGCAGCGCACCGGAAAGTACCGTATCACTGCCATCCAGCTGTGCATCGCAGTTGATGTCCTGAAACAGGACCACTCCCCAATCGGCTCCGGCAGGGCTCATGCCGGCGGTGTAGGCATTGAAAGTGACACTGCCATCCGTGGGGGTACGGAATACATGCGGATAGACCACGGTACCGCCGGGCAGGACGGTACGCTGGTTGTCAAGCTCGAAAGCCGGTGGTCTGACATCACCGAAGTCCATGCCACTGACATCTGCATCAGTGACCGTCACCGGCCGGCTGTTGGCGGTGCTGGAAAACCAGTCCACAGGATCACGCATCACCGGCGGACAGGCTGCCGGGGCCGGGACATTCTCACCGGCAGACTCAATGACGGTATAATTACCGGCAGCAACATTGCTGAACAGATACCCCCCGTCGGCACCGGTTCGGGTACTGCGGCAGGTATTGCCGGCGGTGTCATGCAGCACGATCGTGATATCCGCAAGGCCCGGCTCACCATCGTCAACCGCATTGACATTACGATCGGCAAACACACGCCCGCTGACATTGGCACCGGGCTGGATGATCAGCTCATGATCCTCGACCTCGCCATCCCGTGCGGCCCCGGTCGGCAGCTCAACCTCAGCAGCCACGGAAGCCATGCGCAACCGCAGGTAACTTGAACCCGGTACCGGTGCAATGGCACTCCAGTTCAAGGTGACACTGCCGCTGTCACAGGTCTGGGGATGGTTGCCGTTGCGCTCGGAATCCTCAAACTGGCCATCACGATTCAGGTCGATCCAGCCCGCCACAACACCGGTGCCGACACAGCTCACCGGCAGGCTGTAGCTGGTGTCGAGGCTGGAGAGACGGGGGAAAGGCTTCCCGGCATCTTCCTGCAGGTCCAGTTCAGCCGTATCGGCAGGTTTGCCATCCGGATCATAGTCAGGCGGCTGAGTGCCCAGATAGAGACTCATGTCAGCCGTCAGGCCGTGACGCGGACCGTCATCTGCCAGCAGGGTCTTATAGCCCGCAGGCGCATCACCAAAATCGGAACCGTAGAGGGTTACTGTCGTTGGCGTATTTTCATTGCTGTCGGCATCAGCCCCGCCACCGGTATCCATTTCATTGGCATTGCCGTCATGGTCGCTGTCAATGGCCTTGTCATCCCCCTGATTGGACAGGTCACTGTGGGGCAGGCCCAGTGCATCCTTGCCGCTGGCACTGACCTGGTTATCGTACACACCGGGCTCACCAAGCATGCTGATAACCAGCTGCAGCCGGGCTAACTGTCCGGCCGCCAGACCGGAACTGCCGGACAGCAGCTCGGTGTCGCCACTGCTGCCATTGCCGTCAAATCCGCTGTTCACGCTCAGCGAGGCCGGGCCACTGACTTTGGTCAGACTGACAAACTGCCAGTCGGTACCTATCTGGCCAAATACGGCGGCAAGGTCTTCCTTCGCACTCAGCTCGTTCAGGGTGGAAAACGGACTCAGATTCTGCAGGTAGATGTCGTAGGTCAGGGTATAGGGATTCGGCAGGGGGCCACCTGTCACCGTCACCTGTTTGGCAGCACCCAGCTGCGGGGTCTCCATCGTCACATTGCTGTCCGTATAGAGCATGCCGATCATGCCATTGACACGCCCGCCAAAGGAGTTGGACTGAACCTCGGCAGGATGGCCGTTATGGCTCAGGGTCACGGTCACTTCGCGGGTTGGCGTGTTTTTCGGGAAAACCGGTGAAAAAATACGGATGGCAGTCACCTCCGCCATATTGGCCGGGCAGCCTGCCGTACCGAAACCGGACGCATCACACCAGCGGGTTGAACCGCCTGCAAGGTTGCTGCTGTGTGACGGGTCGAGAAAAATCTGGTCTGGTGCCGTTCTGGTGTACCTGAAGGTTTCCCCCGCTGCTGAAGGAGTGACACTGACCAGATCAACTGCATTGTTGTTGCTGTTGAGGGTAAACTGGGTCGGTGGATCACGATCAGCCGTGCTGCCGACAATGTCCGTGACTGTGGGGTCATCATTGATATTGATGGTGCCATCACCGATAAAGGGCAGGAGATCGATGTAATCCCCCGCACCCACATCATTGGAGCCGATATTGGCAAACTGCAGTTTGTAGACGATATCGGTGCCGATTTCCACCAGCGACTCAACCGGAATCTTGTTGATGCTGAAAGCACCCGAATTGCCGACCGTGATGGAGCGGGTGTCGGTACGATCCTCCAGACGTGATGCATCTGCCGGAGAGTCAATCACGACCGTATTCGTGGCGGGAGTGCCATTAGGCAGGTCAAAACGTGCACGGGTGGAAAAGGTGATGGAGGGCATGGTGCTGTCCATCAGTACATTGCTGAACAACCAGACGATACGGGTACTGCCATCCGGGTTCACGGTCACACTGTCCGGTACCCGGCTGGCAGAACCGGTTACATAACCCAGTTCCGGCGGCAGGGTATCGGTCACGGTGACATCATAGGTCAGCGTCGGTGCGGGTTTGATGGTGGCACTGAGGCTGGGAATCAGTTTGAAGGCAATAATCTGGCCGGCCAGCACATTGTTGCGGCTGTCATCCGGGTCGGTGATCTTGTCGATCCGGGCAATCCCGCGTGTCAGGGTCAGGCGGTCACCATAGCCCAGCGTGCCGGTGTGGTCGACAGGATCATAAGTGCCATCACTCCAGCTGCCGGTATCATTATACCCCGTAATGGCCATGAAATTGGGCAGCAGGGTGCCGTTCTGTATTTTTTCACCATTGAGGGGATCAGTCCCGAGCGCCTTGAGATTAAGCCCCACATCCAGGGTTGCATTGGGTGGCACCGGCTCCAAGGCCCGGACCCGAACCCTGGTGACAGCGCTCGGGCCGCCGGGAACATTCTGGATATTGGCATGCCAGCCACCGGGCGAATCGGCATCAGCACAATGGGTTCCACGCATTTCGGTAAAGCGGGTCTGTCCATTGGTCAGCGGATCACCATCACCATCGGTATCATAGTAATAAGTACTACCGTTCAGGATGTCGCCGCCCGTACCGTACTCAACCACATAATTCACGGGCTCGCTGCTCTGGTATGCGCGATGGGCAAGCGTATTGTCCGTAGCCAGCGGCTCCAGGACATAGGTACGGTTATCGATCTTTTCACACAGCATGAAACCCTGGCCGGTATAAGTGCCGGAGCCTTCAGCCGTCTCCGTCATGCTGCCATACCAGAGCAATGCCCCGTTGTTGACGCCATAAACCCGTTTGCCGAATACCTGATCCGGCATGACATAACCATTACCCGCATTCAGGCTGGTCATCGGCTGCAACGTGGTGCCGCGTCCACCGGCATAATCACGGGCGTAATAGCTGTTGAAGCTGCCACGGGTGGAAATAATGCTGAAAGTGGTGGAGTCGTTGTTGGTCATATCGGTTTCATCATTGAGCAGGCCGCTCACACCTGCCGTGGTCAGTTCGCTGTAACGGTTGAAGACATTGATGGTCCCGCCATTGGCCTCCAGGTAATCGATGGGTACCCAGAGGTTGACAATCCCCGAGATGACATAGCGCTGATCGGCAGGAATGCTGCGCCCGCCGCCACCTTCAGTCGGCCAGTGATTCCCGGAGGTATCGGCACCGGTGACAGTAATGGCTATCGGACCACCGGGACTGGCCTGTGAGCAGGTGAAGGTGCCGGAGTTGGTTACTGACTGGTCAGGATTGGCGGCATAATAGGTTCCGCGGGGAGCGTAGCTATGGTTCATCTTGCCGCCGGTGTAATTGGGATAACAGCCGGGGCTGTATGCACCGGGCCAGCTCAGCAGGCGGTAGGGAAAGCTGGTGATCGAACCGTCACTGTGCTTGTGATAGAAATTGTCAGTGATATTGATCGGGGCTGCCAGCATCTCGGTTCCCTTGCCACTCTGATCAATTTTTACCAGAAATGGAAACTGGTAAATGACACCGTTATTGCCGCTTTCATCCAGTACCGTACCCCGCAGCCAGGGACCGAACAGATGGCGCTTGGTCAGGTCAAAACGTGGCCGGGCTGAAATGCTGAAGCTGTCGCTGGTGGAGGTCAGGCTGAAAGCCTGTCCGTTGTTGACATTGGTTCCGCTGAGGTTCGCCGTCGGTGCAGTCGGTACCGTTCCGTTGGGTACCGGAACGCCCGGCCGGTCACGGCTCAGAGCCCGGACTGCCAGCGGCAGCGACAGTACCGAGGCAGGCTTGATGGTACTGTCCGGGTCGGAGGCCGGATTATTGCCGGCAATATGGCAGAGCAGGGTTTGTTTGCCGGTGGCGGTATCACTGCTGACAGTGGAAGCAGGAAGTTTGCAGAACGGTGGAATATCCTCCAGTTCCAGCTCCTTCGGAAGTACCAGGGTCAGCAGGGTATCCTGCAGTTCGGCAAAGGTGCTGAACTGGACTTCGTAGCTGATCACGTCCTGGGTTCGTAGCACGGCATTGGAGGCACTGGAGTCATTACCGGGTCCGTCATCGGCATCCCAAGTCGGCGTACCGGTGGCAACCGTTACCAGCTCCATTGACAGACTGGAATCACTGGCGATTGTGCCTGCCTGAGCCGGCAGGAGGTACAGCCCCAAAATCAGCAGTATCACTACCCTGATTATCAACATGACATAGCCCTTTTGATTTTTATGTAGTTTTACAGGTGTTTCGGTGGAATGCCTTCATCCCCGACCGACCGGCAGCCCATGCATGCTCCCCCAAGCAAAAACCAGGGATGGTGCACACGACAAAAGCCCCACACATCATTTCCGAAAACGCTTCACCGCACCAACTTTCAGGATTCCGGACCGGACCGGCACTTCCCGACTATTTTCTGGTAAAAATAATCATGCCGGCAGGAAAAAGCCTCAGCGACACCCAATCAGCTGCCAGACAAAAAACAGACCGGCTGACTGCACCCTGTTCATGAGACCCCGGATAAAAAAACAACACCGGCAGACAGTTAGCACCAGATACCTTGGTTTCAGGAATATTCGCCAGTTTGGGCAAATTTTCGCACCCTGAAGCTTGCTACCCGATGAAGGAGAACTTATCCCGTTTTATTTTTTAATATGCCAATCAATTTCTTTTTGAATAAAACCTAAAATACGGCTACAATTTGACCAGGAAGAATAAATAAGCAAGAGCAATGGATGCTGGGCACAATAATAGCAACAGGCTGCGCCTGCTTCCTTTCCCCTGTAAGCAGGCGTTACTTTTCTCCCGAAATCACCCCCCGGATCAGGCCTCAGGTTTTCGGCAGGGTAACCCCGCGCTGGCCCTGATATTTTCCGCCCCGATCCCGGTAGGAAACATCACACACCTCATCAGACTCAAAAAACAGCATCTGTGCCACCCCTTCATTGGCATAGATTTTGGCCGGGAGAGTGGTGGTATTGGAAAATTCCAGCGTCACATGGCCCTCCCACTCCGGCTCCAGCGGGGTCACATTGACAATGATGCCACAGCGCGCATAAGTCGACTTGCCCAGACAGACCGTCAACACCGAACGCGGGATGCGAAAATATTCCACCGTGCGCGCCAGCGCAAACGAGTTGGGCGGGATAATGCAGACATCGCCATCAAAATCCACAAAGCTGTTTTCATCAAAATGTTTGGGATCGACAATGGCCGAATTGATATTGGTGAAAATCTTGAATTCACTGGCACAGCGTACATCGTAACCATAGCTGGAAGTGCCATAGGAAATAATGCGCCGCCCATCCAGCGCCCGCACCTGCCCCGGCTCAAACGGATCAATCATGCCTTCCCGTTCCGCCATGCGCCGGATCCAGTGATCAGACTTGATGCTCATCGCTGCACTCCTGCACTGCCCTGACGTGCAAACGGAATGCGGACAAAAGGCAGACTGACACCACCACTGAGTTCATACTGCACCTGACCGTTCTGCAGCACCCCCGGCAACAGTCCCAGCACCTCGCTCAACTGCAGCTGGACCGGAATCGCCAGTGGTACCGTCTCGCCGGCATTGATATTGCGCTGCTGCAACTGCTGGCCGCCCGCCACCGCCCGACCGTTCAGGCGCAAGGAATAATCAATACCGCGCAGGGGCAGGGGAAAGGGGTTGGGGTTGCTGATATTGAGCAGCACCACGGCACTGCTGCTGGCGAGGGAAACATTCTGCAGCGCCACATCCTGCACCGAAACCCTGGGCGTCTCCATCACACCGGGCAGGCCGGCGGTGCACGCCTGCAGCAGCATGGCCAGCAGCAGGCACAGGAACATTCTTATTGGCATGATAAATCCTGTTTTAACAAAAGCCCCCATCATAAAGGAATCCCGAACCGGACCGCCATCAAAAACTCCGCCCCAGAAACAGGAAAGGCCGCACCTCATAGCCCTCGGTTTTGCCCACCCCGACAAACGCCGGTCCCAGCGGGGTATCCGCTCCCACAAACAGGCTGCCGGACAGCAGGGTAGTATCCAGACTGATGTCACCGGCCTCACTCCAGACATTGCCCGCCTCCAGGGTCATACCGGCAAACAGCTGCCCCACTTCCGCCAGCGGCATCAGGTTGTACAGGTAGGCACCGGAGACCATCAGCTTGTGGTTGCCCCTCAACTGATCCTCCGGAATACCGGACAGACGCCCGATGCCACCGAGACCGGGCTTGTTGAAAAAGGCCGGACTGTCATCAAAAGTGGTTCCCAGCTCGGTACGCAGCCTGATCCGGTTTTTCCCCTGCAGCCAGGCAAAGGTGCTGTCAATATCCAAACGCTGGAAGTTCTCATCCGAACCCAGGCTTTCCAGTCCCTGGGTAAAGGTAAAACCGAGACGCCTGCCCTGCCCCGGAAACAGGTCATCGTCCGTGGTATCAATACGGTAACTCAGGTGCGCCCCGGCAGACACCATATTATCCAGCTCATCCAGATTGGCACCGGTCTTCAGGGACGGATCCATGTGGCGCAGGAACACCCCGAACCGTGCCTCACTGTCGTTGCCGAACTGCCGCCCGATATCAATCTCGCCCCCGGTCTCGCGTCCGCGTACTTCAGCCAGCCGGCTGGAGCCGACATAGGCATAATAATCACGGCGCTCATGCCAGATTTTCGGATCAATAAAGGCATCCCATTCCGGGATGGGCTGATACAGTGCCGATTCCAGACGCTGGGTATCACCCAGAATCGCCCCCACACTCCATTCTCCGCCCCGCCCGTTGATCCCCTTGCGGACATAGCGTGCCCCGAGCTGATAGGCCGCGTCACCCTGCAGGTCATCCGTCAGCGACCAGCCCAGACGCAACCCCTGGCGGCTGGTCGAACTTTTCACGGCATTCACCACCAGCACATGCCCTCCCGGCTCCTTGTCAATGCGATGATCCACCAACTCGAAATACCCCAGGCTGTAAATGCGGTCGAGCCCGCGCTGCAACTGCTCGGGATTCAGCAGGTCTCCCACCCGGATACCCAGCTTGTCACGCAGTATCCAGTCATCCAGCCCGGAATCATTATGGATGTCCACCCGGCTGATCCGCACCCCGGACAGAATGCGCTTGCCCTGAACCTGAGTATACTTTTCCGTACCTTTCCGGCCCTGTGGTGTCTGGCGTGCCAGCTGCTGCAGCTGCCCCAGCCGGGCGCGGGCGGCCTGTTCGCCCAGCGGGATGGTTTCCCTGACCTTGTTGAAATCCAGGTTGCCGATATTCTTCACGGCAGGCTCAATCAGGATATCCTGTGGCCGCATGCTGTCAATCTGGGGCTGGCTGGTCTTGAGCATCATCAGCTGCATGGCCTGATAGCTGATGTCGAGCGCGGAATGCAGTTGTGACTGTTTTTCCAGAAAGGTCGGAATATTCACCACAATCAGAATGTCAGCCCCCATGGCACGGGCCACATTGACCGGAACATTATTGGACACGAAGCCGTCAACCAGCAGACGGTTGTCGATCCTGACCGGGGAAAACACGCCGGGAATGGCCATGCTGGCACGTACCGCCTGCGGCAGGTTGCCATGATCCAGCACCACCTGCTCACCTGTTTCAATATCGGTGGCCACAGCCCGGAACGGAATCGGCAGACGGTCAAAGTCGTTGATGTGGCCCACCGGTGCCAGCAGACGACGCAGTTCAAACATGAGCTTCTGCCCCGCAACCAGCCCGCCGGGCAGGCGCAGGCCATCCGGGCCGATACCGAGTTCAAAGGTCTGGAAGAACCCCGAGCTTTCCTGTTTCTGGTGAAATGACAGCTCGGACCGTGGCTGGCCATCCCGGAACAGCTTGATCCAGTCCAGCTGATACACCACCTTTTCCAGTTCGTCCGCACTGAGGCCCGAAGCATACAGACTGCCGACAATCGCTCCCATACTGGTACCGGCAATCACGTCAACCGGAATATTATTCTGCTCCAGTACCTTCAGCACCCCGACGTGGGCCACACCGGCAGCCCCGCCACCGCCCAGCACCAGTCCCACCCTGGGACGCTCCGCACCCGGTACCACGGACGGCAATACCAGACACAACAGCAAAACCAGCCTGATCACGGCAGTTTTCATTTCAACGCCCTACCCAACAAAGCCCGATAAAAAAGCAGGCCGGAATAACCGGCCTGTGGCATTGACAATATTGTAGAACAGGCTGCGAATGATTTACACGCTCTGAATTTTTATACTCGGAAAACGGGAACTATAGTCCTTACCCTGCAGGGCCAGTTTGGCGGCAGCACGACGGGCAATATCATGGTACAGCCCGGCCACCTTGCCATCAGGGTCAGCCACCACGGTCGGATTGCCGCTGTCGACCTGTTCACGGATGGCGCGGTCCAGCGGCAGCCCCCCCAGGTAGTTGACCTGGTACTGTTCGGCCATGCTCTGCCCCCCCCCCTCGCCGAAGATGTATTCAACATGCTGGCAGTTGCTGCATACGTGCATGCTCATGTTTTCCACCACTCCGAGAATCGGCACCTCGACCTTCTCGAACATCTTCAGGCCCTTGCGCGCATCCAGCAGGGCAATATCCTGCGGGGTGGTGACAATAATGGCCCCGGATACCGGTATTTTCTGTGACAGGGTCAGCTGAATATCGCCAGTGCCGGGTGGCAGATCCACCACCAGATAATCCAGCTCGCCCCAGTTGGTATCATTCAACAGCTGTTCCAGCGCCTGTGTCACCATGGGACCGCGCCAGATCATCGGGGTATCTTCCTCAATCAGGAAACCGATGGACATGGCCTTGAGGCCGTGGTTCTGCATCGGCTCCAGACTGCGGCCATCATTGGAAACCGGTTGCCCGCTGATGCCGAGCATGCGTGGCTGGCTCGGGCCGTAGATGTCGGCATCCAGCAGGCCGACACGGGCACCGTCCGCATGCAGCGCCAGAGCCAGATTGACTGCGGTGGTGGATTTACCCACCCCGCCCTTGCCCGAGGCCACGGCAATAATGTTCTTGATGCCCTCCTGGCGCTTGAGGGTTTTCTGGACCGCATGGGCGATAATCCGGGTTTCGACCTGCACCCCAGCCTGGCTGATCCCCTGCGCCGCTTCCAGCACCTGTTTCACCTCAGTGGCAAGCTCTGCTGCATAACCGCCACAGGGATAACCCAGCACCAGCTGCACCGAAACCGCCGACCCATTGATGGCAATATCCCCGATCACTTTGGCACTGACCAGATCCTGCTCCAGATACCGGTCCCGGACCTCACCCAGCAGCGCTTCCACCTGCTCACGCGACACATCGGCCATGCCGACCCTCCTGAATCTCTGTTGAAAGTCCGGCGGATTTTACATGAAAGCAGCAGGTCGCAGGAATAGGACCATTGGGGGACCGGGTATCACCCGGTGTCATGGCAGCAATTCGTGCCCCGTCGGTCCGGCAATACCGAAAGCCTCAGCCAAAAAAGCTCTCCAGCCCCTGTACCGATTCCAGTGAGGCCATACCGTCACGGATATCAGCCTCAATGGCCCGTTGCAGCGCGAAACCGTTGTGCTGGCGCAGCGCCTCCAGGGCTTCCTGATGGCGATCAACACGGTAATTTTCGCTCAGCCCGTGCTGGGCCAGACGCAGAAACGGCCCCAGTTGCAGCCACACGCTTTCGATCAGGGGCACCGTCACCGGTACCGGATGCTGCTGATAGAGATAACGGTGAAAAGCCTGATTGGCCAAGGTCCAGGACTGCACGTCATCCGGCAGACTCAGGCTCTCATCCACCACCCGGTCCAGACGCTCCAGCTCCAGCAGCTCGGTCTCGTGCACATACGGCATGGCCTTGAGCGCCGCATGGGACTCCAGCACGATGCGCAGGTCATACAGCGCCTTGAGCCGGGGCGGGGTCATTTCCGGAATCATGACCCGCCGATTGTTCCGGACGGCAACCGCCCCCTCACAGGTCAGGCGGTGCAGCGCCTCGCGCACCGGCATCGGACTGACACCGAGTTTTTCCGCCAGCCCGCGAATGGTCAGGCGTTCGCCGGGAGCAAAGCCGCCACACAGGATATTGCGACGCAGGGACTGATACACCCACTGGTTGATCCCCCCGACATCAGGCCGCTCCAGCGTCTGCAGACGGCTGTCATCCGTGTCCATATCCCATCCTCCTTCCGCTTTGCTGCCGCTTCAGCCATCCGCCTGGGCCAGTGCTGCACGCTCCTCGCGCTGACGCCGGGTTTCCGCCTGCTTGGTGATCAGGGAGGTCAGCACCACCCCGGTCGCCACTACCAGAATCAGGATGGTGGACAGGGCATTGATTTCCGGGTTGAGGCCCAGACGCACCTGACTGTAGATTTTCATCGGCAGGGTGGTGGAAGCCGGGCCGGAGGTGAAGGAGGCAATCACCAGATCATCCATGGACAGGGTGAAGGCCAGCAACCATCCGGCGACAATGGCGGGCAGGATAATCGGCAGCGTTACCTGCCAGAAGGCGGAAAACGGGGTACAGCCCAGGTCCAGTGCTGCTTCCTCCAGCGAGTGGTCAAACGAAACCAGCCGCGAAGACACCACCACCGTCACATAACAGGTGGCGAAGGTGGTATGGGCAATCACAATGGTCCAGTAACCCCGGTCCATGCTGATGGCGACAAACAGCAGCAGCAGCGACAGACCGGTAATGACTTCCGGCATCACCATGGGTGAATAAATCATGCCGGAAAACAGCATGCGACCCGGAAAACGCCCGGCCTTGTTGAGTACCAGCGCTGCCATGGTACCCAGAATGGCAGCCAGTGTGGCACTCAGCAGTCCGACTTCCAGCGTGACCCAGGCAGCGTCGATAAACATTTGATTCTGTAGCAGGCTGCCATACCAGCGTGTGGAGAATCCGCCCCAGACCGTCACCAGCTTGGAGGCATTGAAGCTGTAGATGATCAGCAGCAGGATCGGCAGGTACAGAAAGGCAAAACCGAAGGTGATCGCCGTGGCATTGAACCAGGAAAAGCGGTTGATACTCATCGGGCAGCCTCCTGATTACGCTCCTGCATGCGCTGGAACAGCATGATCGGCACCACCAGAAACAGCAGCAGCACCACCGCCACGGCAGAAGCCACCGGCCAGTCGCGGTTGCCGAAGAACTCGGCCCACAGGGTCTTGCCGATCATGAGGGTCTCGGAGCCGCCCAGAATATCCGGAATCACGAACTCGCCCACCGCCGGAATGAATACCAGAAAACACCCGGCCACCACCCCCGGCAGCGACAGCGGGAACGTCACCTGCCAGAAGGCCCTGAGCGGTGTGCAGCCCAGGTCCATGGCTGCCTCCAGCAGCGTGCCGTCCATCTTCTCCAGCGAGGCATAAAGCGGCAGGATCATGAACGGCAGGTAGGAATACACAATGCCGATATACACAGCGGTATTGGTGTTCAGAATCATCAGCGGCTGGTCAATCAGTCCCATTCCCTGCAGCAGCGAATTCAGCAGCCCCTCATTCTTGAGGATGCCAATCCAGGCATAGACCCGGATCAGGAAACTGGTCCAGAACGGCAGGATCACCAGCATCATCAGCGTCGGACGCCAGGCGGTGGGGGCACGCGCCATGCCATAGGCCACCGGATAACCAATCAGCAGGCACAGCAGGGTCGAGATCAGCGCAATCCGGAGACTGTTCAGGTAGGACAGCAGATAAAGGTCATCCTCCAGCAGGAAGGTGAAATTCTCAAAGTCCAGCCCGGACCAGAACTGCTTCACCCCCTCCCAGCCCTGGCTCCAGTCCATGACCGGCAGGTAGGGCGGCATGGCCACAGCCGTATCCGACAGGGCAATCTTGACCACAATGGCAAACGGCAGCAGAAAGAATACCAGCAACCACAGGTAGGGCATCCCGATCAGCAGTACCCGCCCCCAGTTGATCCCCGAACGCCTGGCCGGCATGCCTCAGCCCTCCCCGTCGGGCAGCAGCAGCGCTGCGGTGGTGGTCCAGGACAGCCAGACCCGGTCCTCCCAGGTGATTTCACGATTATGCAGGCGGCGCTGGTTGGTGGCCTGGGCCTTCAGCGTCGTGCCGTCATCCAGGCGCACATGGTAAGTTGAGGTATTGCCGGAATAGGCAATGTCCCAGACCAGGCCCTGTACCCGGTTCAGCTCACGCCCCGGTTCGGCAACCGGCTCCTGCTTGCTGACGCTGATTTTTTCCGGGCGGATCGCAAGCCAGGCCCGGTCACCACGCTGGAAACGGCTGCTGGCGGACTCTTCCTGTACCTTCATGCTGCCGGCACCCTCGAAACTGAGCGTCCACTCACGTCCCCCACCGTCAGGCAGGTCGGCACAGCTTGCCAGCTGACAGGGATGCAGGTTCACATCCCCGATAAAGTCGGCCACATAACGCGAGGCCGGACGCTCGTAAATCATGGCCGGGGTGTCCACCTGCAGCACCCGTCCCCTGTCCATGACCGCAATGCGGCTGGCCACGGTCATGGCTTCCTCCTGATCATGGGTCACGATCACAAAGGTCAGCCCCAGACGCTCCTGCAGCCCCATGAGTTCAAACTGGGTCCGTTCACGCAGCTTTTTGTCCAGTGCCCCCAGCGGCTCGTCCAGCAGCAGCAGCTTCGGCCCCTTGGCCAGCGAACGTGCCAGTGCCACACGCTGCTTCTGCCCGCCCGAAAGCTGGTGGGGCTTGCGCCGGGCAAACTTTTCCAGCTGCACCAGCTTGAGCATTTCATTGACACGCTCCTGAATCTCGGCTTTGGGGCGTCCTTCCTGCCGCAGACCGAAACCGACATTTTTTTCCACCGTCATGTGCGGAAACAGGGCATAGGACTGGAACATCATGTTGACCGGGCGTTTGTTGGGTGGCACGGCTGACATGTCCTCCCCGCCCAGCAGTATCCGCCCGCTGGTCGGGGTCTCGAACCCGGACAGCAGGCGCAGCAGGGTGGTCTTGCCACAACCGGAGGAACCCAGCAGGGCATAGAATTCACGTTCATAAATAGCCAGGCTCAGGTTGTCAATAGCGACAAAATCACCAAAACGCTTGGTGACATTTTCAAACCGGATCAGGGGTTTCTGGGCGGAATCGTTCCAGGGGGCAAAGACGTTTGACGGCTCGGCATTCAGGGATACACCCATCGGTTAACGCCCTCCTTCTTGCAGCGGCAACGGGTATTTAAACCGCCTTGCAATGTTGCATAAAGCCACAGTCAAGTCAATGTGTGATCACACCCGCCAGCTTCAGGACCGCGCACAACATCAGCATGCTTGAAAAGCTTTCATTTCCCGCCCTACAATAAGCTCCCGATGTGATCACACATTTCAGCCTTGTCAATTTATTCTGTCAATTCATCATGAGCAATCACCGCTATCACTCCGACTCTGCCTTTACGGTTGACACCCCGTATGGCATTCACCCCGAAGCCACTTTTTCCGGAGCCCTGAGCCTGTTCCGGCGACGTTACTCCCGCGATCTGGAGCAGGCCGATCTGGCCATTCTGGGTGTGCCGTTTGATACCGCCGTCACCAACCGCCCCGGTGCCCGCTTCGGTCCCCGCGCCCTGCGCGCTGCCTCCAGCCACCTGTCCTGGGGACGGCACTGGCCTTGGGAGTTTGATCCGTTTGAGACCCTGGCGGTGGTCGATTATGGTGATGTTGCCTTTGATCACGGACGCCCGGCAGAAATCCCCGGCATTATCGAGGACACCGCCCGCCAGATACTGCAGACCGATACCGCCCTGCTCAGCCTTGGCGGTGATCACTTCATCGCCTATCCCCTGCTCAAGGCCCATGTGGAAAAACACGGCCCGCTGTCACTGGTGCATTTTGATGCCCACTCAGACACCTGGGGCGAGGATGGTGAAGACGGGCGCGTAGATCATGGCACCATGTTCTATCACGCCACCCGCGAGGGGCTGGTTGACCCGGCACGCTCGGTGCAGATCGGCCTGCGTACCACCAACGACAACCCGCTGGGCTTTAATATCATTGATGCCCGCCAGGCCTGCAGCCAGTCCGCCGCCGACATTGCGCGCCAGATTCACAAGATCGTGGGCAAAAACAAGGTCTACCTCACGTTTGATATCGACTGTCTGGACCCGGCCTTTGCACCCGGTACCGGCACGCCGGTCTGCGGTGGCCTGAGTCCGCGCCATGCCTTTGACATTCTGTGGGGGATGCGCGGTATTCAGGTGGTGGGCGCCGATCTGGTGGAGGTGGCCCCTGCCTATGACGTGGCCGAAATCACGGCACTGGCGGGTGCACATCTGGCGCTGGAATTCATCTGCCTGATGGCGCACTGGAAACGGGAGCACCCGGCCACCTGAAACAGCGCGCCCAGACTCAGCGACCCGGCAAGTACCGTCTCACCGGGCAAAGACGGCAGGGGGCAATACATGCCTGCACCCCCACCCTCGAATACGGCGTTGACCTGTTGGTTTACTGGTCCAACCCGGCCCTGCCGGCTAGTCGTCCGACTGGCTGCCCGGTGACAGGTAATCATCAAAATGCTGGATATAGTCCTCCAAGTGCTCTGCCAGCATCTGGCGGTACTCACCGACAAAATACTCGATGATATTCATTTTCTCGGCAGCCAGCTCCTGACTGCCGGTGAAATCAGCTGCACTGGTATAAGCATTGAAACGTGCCACCCCGAACATGGAAGAGGCACTGACATCCCCAATACTCACCTGCTCACTCAGCTGGCTGTTGGCCAGATGGATATGGGCATCGGCACGCTCGAAAAAGGCCCGGTCGGCATCACTCATTTCATCCATGGATCATTACCTGTCTGACTGAAAGGGAGCCATCATACCCGAGACGCCGGGGATTGTGCTGACCATTGTGCAGCAGCGCTGCCAAGACGACAGGCCGGATAATCCCAATGCACCTCACAGCCCGCCAGTGTCAGGGGAAAACGGACCCGTTGTGCCGCTCCCCAGTCCGTCTGCTCGATCCGGGGTGCCCGATCCGCCGCCGTCTCCGGTGCCAGCGGTTCAGGCCGGTTATCGTGTCCGGCGGCCAGCAGCAGTTGTGCCGTGCGGGCCAGTGACAGCCGGGCCTGTACTACCTGCCCCTGCTGTTCACACTGCCGCAATCCCTGCAGCACGGCAGCGGCCAGCAGATAGCCGCAGGCATGATCCAGCGCCTGCACCGGCAGGGGGACCGGGCGCTCGGCCCCGGCGTGTGTCATGCCAAGGGCTGCAAGGCCGCTGCTCATCTGCACCAGACTGTCAAAACCCCGTCGCCCGGCCCAGGGGCCACTCCAGCCATAGGCATCCAGTGCCACATCAATCAGGTCCGGGTTGCACGCATGCCGCTCAGTCTCCCCCAGTCCCAGCGCGTCCAGTGCCCCCGGACGATAGCCATGCAGCAGTACATCCGCCTGTGACAGCAACTGCAGCAGGGTTTCCCGACCCTGTGTCGAGCGCAGGTCCAGACGGGCACAACGCTTGCCCAGCGTCACTTCGGGAATCACGCCCGGCTCATCCCAGTCAGGCGGATCAATACGCAACACCTCGGCCCCGAAGCCGGCCAGAAACCGCCCGGCTACCGGTCCGGCCAGCACACGGGTCAGATCCAGAATGCGGACACCCCGTAATGGACGCGCCGGATCAGGTACCGGAAGCGCCGGCCCGGCTCCTGTCGCTGCACGGGAATGCCAGCGTACCAGTGGCTCGGCAGCCACTGCCCGGCCCTGGGGATGCACCCGCCAGTCCGCCGGGCTGCGCATGGTGGCGGCACAGCCACCTGCTGCGACCACGGCAGCCTCCAGCTCGTCACAGTCCCGGTGCCGCACACGTTCCGCCAGTGCACTGCGGTCACTGACCGCGCCCAATACGGCCAGTGCCGCCTTGCGATGGGGTGCGGCATTGGTATGCAGGCGAATCCAGCCATCGCGCCCGGCATAATCACCTGCCAGTGCATCCCAAAGCCCCGGCAGCTGCCAGCCCTGCGGTCGCAGGCTCATGCCGAACCAGAATGAAGCCAGACGGCAGTCTGTCGTGACCGGTGTCGGCTTCCCCTGCCGGTAAAGTGTCAGCAGTCCGGCGGCAAACCCCATGCTGGCGGCGGCCAGTTCAGTGACGTAAAAGGGAGAACGCAGTCCGCCCTGCCCGGTCCAGTGCATGGGCGGCAGGTTCTCCACCCCAAAGGCATCGGCCATTTGTTGCAACAATGCTGACAGTATCGGTGATGAAGGCATGACTTATCCATTTCGTTAACGGCAACAGGCATCATCCTAACACGGGCAGGCAGGCTGTCAGCCCCGTATTCCTGCAGGCATTCATGCATTGACTGCCCGGACATGACCGACTGGTCATTCCGGTTTTGCAAACCCCGGAAAAGTGGTATTTTTGATACAGCTAGTGACTAGCTGTGATAATTTGTAGTCAACTTTAATAAATTGTCGGCGGGACAGCAGGAAAATGGTATCCATAATTTCAAGACGGCTCGTACTGGCGTTGGTGATTGTATTCGGGGCTTGCAGTGGTGGTGTGCTGGCAGGGACGCTTCCCGGCATGGTGAACGGACAGCCGCTGCCCTCCCTTGCACCCATGCTGGAGCGGGTGACGCCCAGTGTGGTCAATATTGTCACCGAGGGCAAACAGAAGATTGACGAGAGCCTTGCCAATGATCCCTTTTTCAAGCGATTTTTTGGCAATCTCAAAACCGAACAGCAAATCGCAGGCACCGGCTCCGGTGTCATTATTCATGCCAAACTGGGGCATATTTTAACCAATTACCATGTGCTGGAGGGGGCAGACCGCATTTTCATCACCCTGAATGACGGGCGAAAATACAACGCAGCCATTGTCGGGGTTGACTCACGTGCCGACCTGGCCATTTTAAGCATCCCGCCAGAGCGGCTGTCCGCCATCCGCTTCGGCAACTCGGATCGCCTGAGAGTGGGTGACTTTGTGGTCGCCATCGGCAATCCGTATGGCATCGGTCAGTCGGTCACCTCCGGCATCATCAGCGCCCTGCACCGCAATCCCGGCATTGGGGAATACGAAGATTTCATCCAGACCGACGCCTCCATCAACCTCGGCAACTCCGGTGGTGCACTGGTCAACCTCAACGGTGAGCTGATCGGCATCAATACCGCAATATTGGGGGGGAACAGCGGCGGCAACATCGGTATCGGCTTCGCCATCCCCATCAATACGGCAGCCGGCATTATCGACCAGATTGTGCGCTACGGGCAGGTTGAACGCGGAATGCTCGGTATCGAAGTCAGTAATGTCGACCCCAAAACCGCGGTCGAATCCGGCCTGAGCAACAACCGCGGAGCCCTGATTGAGCGCGTGTTTCCGAACTCGTCCGCTGCCCGGGCCGGACTGCAGGCCGGCGACATCATCATCCGGCTGAACAATACCAACATCAACGGTGCCAGTGACGTGAAAGGCCTGATCGGCTCCATGCGGGCAGGCTCCCTGATCGGTATCGTCTTTGTCCGTGCCGGAAGAACCCGGACCACACGCACGCATATCGGTACTTCAGACCCCGGAGGGCAACCTTTCTGGGAGGGAATCGGTGCGGAAAAAATGACGCAATAACCGAAGATTGGCGCTTTACACAACGCCAAAAAATACGATAAAGTTGGAACCAGTAAAGCTTAGGTTCATCTAAGTTAATGGATGTACCCTGCGGAAGGGACAGACGCTTTCCGCAATAATGGAAGCCTGACGTATAAAGCGCTAAAGCCCGGCGCTGTCTTGTCTTCCTTGCGGAGACAGGTTTGGTGTCCCCAATCCAGGCCTGTTTATTCAACCCCGGCTTTTAGACCCCCTGTTTGGCCGGGGTTCCTTTTTTTTTTTTTTCCGAGCATAAACCCGCTCCAGTGGATAGCTACTGAACTGGGGGGTTGTCCGGCGTTTCAGCCTCCCTGCCCAGCCAGTACTCCAGTTGCCCCCAGAGTGTTTCCAGTCCATCACCACTGTCCGCCGAGAATGTCTGGACGCTGATCTCGCCCGGCAGGGCATTCAGCTCCCGCCGCACCTGCAGCAGCGTATTGGCGGCCGGTCCACGCTTGAGCTTGTCGGATTTGTTCAGGAGTACATGCACCGGCAACCTGCGCTGGCTGGCCCAGTCCAGCAGCAGCCGGTCATGCCCGGTCAGGGGATGGCGGATGTCCATGATGATCACCAGCCCGCGCAGACAGGCCCGCTGCCCCAGATAGGCTTCAATGAAGGCCTGCCATTCACGTCGTACCGGATCAGGCACTTTGGCATACCCGTAACCGGGCAGGTCAACCAGCTGGGCACCATCCGGCAGGGAAAAAAAGTTGATCAGCCGGGTCCGTCCCGGAGTCTTGCTGGTACGCGCCAGTCCGCGCTGGTAACAGAGCCGGTTGATGGTACTGGACTTGCCGGAGTTGGAGCGCCCGGCAAAGGCGACTTCAGCACCACCTTCCGGCGGTAAAGTACCGGCGTGAGCGGCACTTTGCCGAAAAACAGCCTGCTGAAAATATGGATTCATATATGAGAGTTCTCTAATATTTTTGTGAAATGGGTCCGGATTATGATATACAATCCCGTCATTCCGGGGCGGGTCGTTGTCGTGTATTGCTGCAGGCAAAGCTCCCTGACCGATTCAATTCGCCCACTGGGCCGTACTCAATGCGTTATGTGATATTTTAGGAGCAATTCCGGATGAAGAAAACACTCATCATGACCCTTGCGGGATTCAGCCTCGCCATTTCCAGCCTGACCTGGGCTGCCGAGCCGGCCCTGACCGGAGATCCGGTTGCCGGCAAGACCAAGGCAGCCATCTGTGTTGCCTGTCACGGTGTTGATGGCAACAGTACCAATCCGGAATGGCCCAGCCTGGCCGGACAGTCTGAATCCTATATCATCAAACAGCTGCACAACTTCAAGGCTGAACAGGGCAACCCTGATGGCCGTTTCAATGCCAGCATGTCACCGATGGCGGCTCCCCTGAGTGAGCAGGACATGATTGATCTTGCCGCCTATTACGCCAGCCAGCCCGCCAAGCAGGGCGAGGCCGACCAGACCCAGGTCACGCTGGGTGAACAGGTCTACAAGGGCGGCAACAATGCCTCCGGTGTGGTTGCCTGTGCGGCCTGCCACGGTCCGAACGGCAACGGCAATCCGGCGGCCAGGTTCCCCGCCATCGCCGGGCAGCACGCCACCTATACAGCCATTCAGCTGACCGCTTTCCGCAAGGGCGAACGTCATAATGACGCCGGCAAGATGATGCGCAATATTGCCAACAAGATGAGTGATGCCGAAATCACGGCAGTCTCGGAATACATCGCCGGCCTGCAACGCTGACCTTTTCTCCTGATACCGGTGCAGCCCTTCACCCCTGAGCGGCTGCACCGGGTAACGGTTTTCACATGCCATCCCGACAAAATCACAATCTGGGCCTGGGTTTGCGCCTGACGCGTTTTCTGGGCTCCATGCCACTGGCCATTACCCTGCTGGTCGTGCTTGCCATTGCCTCCGTCATCGGCACGGTGCTGCAGCAGAACAAGCCCTATGCCGACTACGAGATCAAGTTCGGCACCTTCTGGTTCGAGATTTTCCGCACCCTCGGTCTGTATGATGTGTATTCAGCCCTCTGGTTTCTGCTGATTCTGGCTTTTCTGGTGCTCTCGACCAGCATCTGCGTGGTACGCAATACCCCCGGCATGCTCAGGGAGCTGCGCCGCTTTCGTGAACAGGCCCGGGAAAAATCCCTGCGCCTGATGAAAAATACCAGCTGCCTGGTCCTGAACCAGTCACCGGAACAGGTGAAGCAGACTGCCATGCAGGCCATGCAGGCAGAAGGTTTCCGGGTGCGCGAACATCAGGGTAAAAACCACCGCACGCTGGCAGCCATGAAGGGAGGAGCCAACCGCTGGGGCTACTGGCTGACCCACATCGGACTGGTCATCATCTGTCTGGGAGGACTGCTGGACAGCCGCCTGCCCCTGATGATCGGCGAGTGGCGCGGTGTGATCAAACCGGAAATCCGCAATATTCCGGCCTCGGAAGTGCCACCGGAAAGCCGCCTGCAGGCTGGCAACCATTCGTTCCGGGGCTCGGTCGACATTCCGGAAGGACGCCAGGCCAATATCATTTTCCTGCCGGTACGTGACGGTTATCTGGTTCAGGAGCTGCCTTACACTGTTGAAGTCAAGGCCTTCCGGGTCGAGCACTACGCCACCGGGCAGCCCAAGTCGTTTGAAAGTGATCTGGTCATTCATGACAAGGACCTGCCTCAACCGCTGGAAACCACCATTGCGGTCAACCACCCCCTGGTGTACAAGGGCACTGCCATCTATCAGGCCAATTTCGGTGATGGCGGCTCGGAAATCAGCATGAAGCTGCATCCGCTGCTGATGACCTACCCGGCCATGGACCTGACCGGCAATGTGTTTCAAAATTACAACCTCAAGGGTGAAGATGAATCCTGGCGTCTGGAGCTGACCGATTTCCGCCTGTTCAACATCAACCCCACGGTCAACGAGTCCGGCGAGACCGAACAGCGCAACATGGGTCCCAGTTTCACCTTCAAACTGCGCAATGCCGCTGGTGAAGCCGTCGAATACACCAACTACATGATCCCCGTCCTGCTGGACAACCGCCGCTACATCATCAGCGGCATGCGTAAAAGCCCGGCTGACCCGCAGCGTTTCCTGCACATTCCGGCTGATGACAGGGGCACCACCGCCCGTTTTTTCCATTTTCTGACCAATCTGCAGAATGAAGCCATACTGCGTCAGGCAGCAGAACAGACCACCCGCTCAACCATGGCGGGCACCGAACTGGGCAGCAATGAACAGGTTGCCGGTACCGTGATTGACTCGATGGTCAAACTGACCCGGATTTTCATCAGCTCCGGTTTTGACGGCCTGCAGCAGGACATCATGGCGCGATTCCCGCCCGAACAGGTGCAGAATGTCACCGAAGCCTTTACCAAGGTCCTGCGTGCCTCACTGGAAAGCGTGTATCAGCTGACCCTGGAACAGGAAGGCGTCAAAGCACCCGGCGACAGTGACTGGCAGTTTTATGATGACAGCCTGAGCGCCATCAGCAACCTGCCCCTCTACGGTTCCCCCTGGTATGTCCAGATGACCGGATTCCAGCAGATTGAAGCGTCCGGGCTGCAGATCACCCGTTCCCCCGGCATGAATGTGGTCTACTTCGGCAGCGTCCTGCTGACGATTGGGGTTTTTCTGCTGTTTTATGTTTCACATCGTAGAATCTGGTTTTACATCAAACCATTGCCGGACCAGCAGACCGAACTGCTGCTGGCAGGCAGCGCCAACCGTCATGAGCGCGAGTTTACGGCTTATTTCACCCGGCTGACGGGGAAGCTGCAGCAGGTGCTGGCTCCCGAAACCGGTGGCAGCGCGACGGATGCTGCCGGAAACGATGAACATCGCAACACTGAGCATGGGAGGTAAAACCATGTCTGTTCCGCAACAGGCCATGCAGGACGTATTTGCCCGTCCAGGCCTGCTCCAACGTCTGAAAGCCAGTGACTGGCTCTGGGCCGCCCTCGTGCTGGCCGGCATTGCCTATGCCTTTGTGACCTATCGCCATGCCATGGACAGCTACGAGCAGTCTTTCCTGATCCTGAGCGCACCGGCGGTGCTGGCGTTGGGCTTTTACTGGCGTCCCAGCCAGCTTTACGTGCTGGCAGTGACCCTGCTGAGCCTGTTCGGCATCTGGCTGTATGGTGGCAATTATGCCAATGGTGAAACCGTATTCGGGCTTAAATACCTGTTCTCCAGCCAGTCTGCCGTGATGTGGATGAGCGCCCTGTTTTTCCTCGCCACCGCCTTCTATTTCACCGGACTGGTATCCGGCAGCGAATTCATCAACAAAACCGCCTCCGCCATTACCTGGACTGCGCTGGTCATGGGCCTGACCGGTCTGATGGTGCGCTGGTACGAGTCCTACCTGATTGACCCGGAGTTCGGCCATATTCCGGTCAGCAACCTGTATGAAGTCTTCATCCTGTTCTGCGTCATCACCGGCCTGCTGTACCTGTATTACGAAAACCATTACCGCAACCGCAGCATGGGCGGCTTTGTGTTGCTGGTGATCAGTGCTGCCGTCGGTTTCCTGCTCTGGTACAGCTTTGCCCGTGATGCCCATGAAATCCGTCCGCTGGTTCCGGCCCTGAAGAGCTACTGGATGAAAATCCATGTCCCCGCCAACTTCATCGGCTACGGGGCCTTCGCCCTGGCGGCCATGACAGGTACCACCTACCTGGTCAAACAATATGCCCTGAATCATCATCCCGACGGCCTGCTGGCACGCCGGCTGCCCAGCCTGGAGATGCTGGATGAAATCAGCTACAAGGCCATTGCACTCGGGTTCGCCTTTTTCACCATTGCCACCATTCTCGGAGCCATGTGGGCAGCTGAAGCCTGGGGCGGATACTGGTCCTGGGACCCCAAGGAAACTTGGGCCCTCATTGTGTGGCTGAATTATGCTGCCTGGCTGCACCTGCGCCTGACCAAGGGCTGGACCGGCACCCATATGGCCTGGTGGTCCATTGGTGGCCTGCTGATTACCCTGTTTGCCTTCCTGGGCGTGAACATGTTCCTGTCCGGCCTGCACTCCTACGGTGAACTTTAAACAGGCATATCAGGTCAGAGCCTGTTGAATCCGCCGCCATCGTAACGGCAATCTTTGATACTCATGGAGAATGGAAAATGAAAAATGTGTTTAAACGCCTGTGGGCCGGGCTGGCCGTCTGCCTGTTGACCATGGGTACGGTGGCAGCGGCAACCTATACCGAGGGGGTACACTACACCAAGGCCAAAACCGAGCTGCCGACCCGTGCGCCGGAAGGCAAGGTCGAGGTGGCGGAAATCTTCTGGTACGGCTGCCCCCACTGTTTCCACCTTGAGCAGACCATGGCCAACTACCAGACCCAAAAGCCGGAAAATGTAGCATTTATCCGTGTTCCGGCCACCTTTGATCAGTGGGTGGTTCAGGCCCGGCTTTATTACATCGGCCAGATTCTGGATGCCGACGGCTCAAAACACATTCATAGCAAGATTTTCAATGCCATTCACCAACAGCGTCGCCGCATCAACAATGATGACTCCATGCGCCGCTTTTTCAAGGGAGCCGGTTTCGGTGATGCCGAGATCAGTGCAGCCATGAAAGATCCCTCCGTCACCACCATGCTGAACTATGCCCAGCAGATCACCAGCCTGTCCGGTATTGACTCCGTCCCGGCCATTATCGTCAACGGCAAGTACCTTACCAGCCCCAGCATGGTGTCAGGTAACGACGAACTCATCAAGGTCGTCAACTACCTGACAACGCTGGAATCCCGGTAAGGAGACGCCCGGCATGAGCATGCGCCAGTTCAGCCTGATGGATCGGATTCTGGAAGAGATTGACCAGTCCCTGCGTACCGTCCATGCCCGTCCACCGGTCACGGAACGCCCCAACCCGGCCCGGCAGGTGGCCGAAACTGTCGAGCTGAATTCGGACGAGCGCCAGTGCTCGGGGCGTCTGATGCGCGTTAATCATGCCGGTGAAGTGGCTGCACAGGGTCTGTATCGCGGGCAGGCCCTGACAGCACGTCTGGAGGGTGTCCGTACCCAGATGCAGCGGGCCGCTGATGAAGAGAATGACCACCTTGACTGGTGTGAGCAGCGCCTGCAGCAGCTGGGCAGCCATAAAAGCTACCTGAATCCGGTCTGGTACTGGGGGTCTTTCTCCATGGGTGCCGTTGCCGGTCTGGCCGGTGACCGCTGGAGCCTGGGATTTGTCAAGGAAACGGAAGATCAGGTTGGGCGGCATCTGGAGCAGCATCTGGGCCGCTTGCCGGCCAGCGACCTGCCCAGCCTGGCAATCGTGAAACAAATGCAGGAAGATGAGCGCCGTCACGGTGACCAGGCTCAGGCAGCAGGTGGCAAAAGGCTGCCCTGGCCAATCCGCCGGCTGGCCATGCCACTGGCCTCAAAAGTCATGACCACACTCAGCGCCCGAATCTGAGGCGCTGATATGCTGGTGGCAGCCACCTACGCATACCGAGCATACCGGCCGACATACCTACCTTCCACCGTTGCTAATCCGTCGCCCACTCAATGCGCTGGTAGCCAAGCCGTTGTGCCAGTTGCAACCCCAGCATCCCCGCAAGCTCCAGTGGACCGTCCTCAATTCCCAGATCACGACACTGGGTCACCTCCAGCCCGGCATAGCCACAGGGGTTGATGCGCCGGAACGGTGACAGGTCCATATCCACATTCAGGCTCAGGCCATGGTAGGTCCGGCCACGGCTGACCCGCAGTCCCAATGCCGCGATTTTCTTCCCGTCCACATAGACGCCCGGTGCGTCACGGTCTCCACGGGCCCTGATGCCATGAGCAGACAGCAGGCCGATTACCGCCTGCTCCATGCCCATGACCAGCTCACGCACTCCCAAGCCATTGCGGCGTACATCCAGCAGCAGATAAGCCACCAGTTGACCCGGTCCGTGATAAGTGACCTGCCCGCCCCGGTCAATCGGCAGCACGGGAATGGAACCGGGATCAAGCACATGCTCCTTTTTGCCATTGCGTCCGAGCGTAAAGACCGGCTCATGCTCCAGAAACCAGAGCTCATCCGCCGTGTTTTCATCCCGTTGACGGGTGAAAGCCTGCATTTTTTCCAGGATGGGCTGATACGCCAGCTCACGACCCAGCACGCGGGCCGTCAGAGTGCCCACAATACCAGCTCGCTGGTTTTCAGATCCTGGTAAATGGCATCAATCTGTTCCTTGCTGGTGGCCCGGATGCCCAGTGTCAGGGACTGGTACTTGCCACGGCTGCTCTGGTGAAATCCGATCGCTTCCGCCTTGAAGGCCGGGTCATGCCGTGCAGCAACCGTACTGACAAAATCAACGAACTCATCACCGGCAGGGCCGGCAACCTTGATGGGAAAATCACAGGGAAAATCCAGCTGCAAGCGCGGATCAGTGCCAAAGTGCTCATTATTCATCGTTATTCCCGTCCGGGTCCAAATCTATTCAGCGAACAACTTCTGGACACTGTCCACAATGCGTCGCCACCAGCCTCCCTCGCTGACATCTTCCAGTGCCAACAGGTTGGTCTGTTTTAATATCTGGCCATCATCGGAAAAAACAATCTTTCCCAGCACATCTCCCCGCCGGATCGGTGCATCAATGGAACGGTCAAACTGCACCACGCCCTTGAGCTGGTCATACCGTCCCTTGCGCATGCTGACATACAGGTCATCCATCACCCCGCCTGCGACTTCGGTCTTGTCACCCTGCCAGACCCGTACCTCGGACAGCGCATCGCCAGCCTTGTAGAGCTTGTGGGTTTCAAAAGTCCGGAAACCGTATTCCAGCAGGCGCTGGCTGGATTCGGTACGACTCTGCTCACTGGATGCCCCCAGCAGCACCGAAATCAGGCGCATATTGTCACGCAAGGCCGATGCTACCAGGCAGTAACCGGCAGACTCCGTATGACCGGTCTTCATGCCATCAACGGTCTGGTCACGCCACAACAGCTTGTTGCGGTTATGCTGTTTGATATTGTTGTAGGTAAAGTCTTTTTCACTGTAGAGCTTGTAACGCTGGGGAAACTCGTGAATCAGGGTACGGGCCAGCGTCACAATGTCACGGGCGCTGGTGTAGTGCGTCTCATGTGGCCAGCCGGTCACATTCTGGTAGTGGGTATTTGTCATGCCCAGTTCCCCGGCCACCTCATTCATGCGTTCGACAAAAGCCTCCTCACTCCCGGCCACATGCTCGGCCAGAGCGACAGCCGCATCATTACCGGACTGGATAATCAATCCCCGCAACAGCTTTTCCAGCTGCACCTTCTTGCCCACTTCCACAAACATGCGCGAGCCTTTCATCTCCCAGGCTCGCTGGGAAATCAGCACCTCATCATCCAGTTTGATGGATCCCCTGGCCAGCTCACGGTACAGGATATAGGCGGTCATGAGCTTGGTCAGGCTGGCAGGCTCGACCCGGGCATTCTGGTTATAGGCCACCAGCTCCTCACCACTTTGATAATCCACCAGCAGAAAACTGGTGGCATCCACATCCGGTGCTCCCGGTGCCAGCGACACCACTTGGGTGGCATCCGGCTGTTCCACCTCCGGCAGCGTTGCCGTTTCACCTTCAGCGCCAAAGGCTGCTGTTGCAGACAACAGCAGGCACATGCATAAAACCCTTTTCAACATCCCTTTACCCTGATTATTCACTGCCACAAGTCAAGCCGGGGTTACTGATTGACTCCGATGACCCGGAAGGTCGCCAATCCGTTACTTTCCAGCATATCTTTCACATTATCGATCTGGTCCTGGGTATACAAAGGACCAACCCTGACCTGATGCATTTTCTGGCCCTGCTCAATGGCACTGGCCAGCTCGGTCCTGCTCAGGCCCACCGAAGTCAGGCGCACAAACATGTCCAGTGCCTCCTCCTGATCCCGGTAGTTATTGACCACCACATAATAATTTTTGCCGCTGCTGCGGGTTGCCCCGGCACCACCCGCTACCGGTTGCCGGCTGCCCGTGCCATCGCGTGCCGGTGCACGCATTGGTGGCTTTGGCGGCTCCTTGACCGCAGCATCCTCCAGCCCTTCCACCCGTACCGGTGCAGCCTGCTGGCCCCGCCCCATCCCCAGGGCATTGGCCGCAGCAAAGGACAGCTGGATCAAACCGCCGCCGTCAAAAGGCCCGCGGTCATTGACCCGCACCACCACCGACTGGCCATTCCCGAGGTGTGTCACCCTGACATAACTGGGCAGGGGCAGAGTCCGGTGTGCCGCTGAAAAGGCATGCATGTCAAAGGTTTCACAACCGGCTGTTTCCATACCCTGAAACTCGGCCCCGTACCAGCTGGCCAGGCCTTCTTCGCGATACCCGCGTGCCGAAGGCAGCACCTGATAGGTTTTTCCTTCCACCACATAGCTGGCGTCATTACCGCAGCGCCCCCCCGAACCGGAATTGGCATCAATGTCCAGGGGTGAATCCAGTGCACCGGGCTGCAGCCCTTCACGTTGCCGGTTGCCACAACCACTCATCAACACCAACAGGCAAATCAGTACCCCACATTGAAAAAATATTTTGTTGTTCATCGTTATTATCATTGTGAAATTGCAAATTGCAGCAAGCAGACTGCCCACCGGGCACCAAACCCCAAGTGCAGAATAACACGGCACAGTCTAACACAGGCTTTATGTCAAAACCCATGACCAGCAAAGCCCGGATAGCTGTCGGATGCCGATGCAACAACAATCCGGGCAGTACTCAGTCATCGCCATGATAAACCCGCTTCCTTTTTTTCATGCCCATCAGAATGCCGAAGGCTGACATTAAGGTAATAATGGAAGTCCCCCCGTAACTCACCAGCGGCAGAGGCACTCCCACGACCGGCAGCAGACCGCTGACCATGCCGGTATTGACCAGCAGGTAGATGAAAAAAGTCAGGGCCAGACTCCCGGCCAGCAGGCGGGCAAAGGTATCCGCTCCCTTGGAAGCCAGATACAGGCCTCGCCAGATGATGAACAGGTACAGGGCCAGCAGCAGGCAGTTACCCAGAAACCCGAACTCCTCACCAAAGACGGCGAAAATAAAATCGGTATGGCGCTCGGGCAGGAAGTCCAATCGTGACTGATCCCCGTTCAGCCAGCCCTTGCCATAAAACCCGCCGGAACCAATGGCAATCTTGGACTGGTAAATATGATACCCGGTCCCGAGCAGATCCTGTTCGGGATTGAACAGGGTCAACACCCGCTGACGCTGGTACTCATGCATGCCATAGTGAAACATCAGCGGCGCACTGATGCCCACCGCCAGCAACGCCCCACCGATCAGCCACCAGGACATGCCGGCCAGATAGATGACAAACAACCCTGAAAGCGCAATCAGCAACGCCGTGCCCAGATCAGGCTGTTTCATAATCAGCAGCATGGGAACAAACACCAGCATCAGGGCAATGACAATATCCCAGAAGCGCGGCGGCAGCGGCTTTTCGGCAAAGAAATAAGCCACCATCATCGGAACGGCGAGTTTCATCATCTCGGCTGGCTGAATGTCCACCCCGACATACAGCCAGCGTGTGGCCCCCTTCTTGGTCTCGCCCACCAGCAGCACCAGAATCAGCAGGATCAGGCCGATGCCATAGGCCCAGATGGCAAACTGTTTCAGGGTTTTGCTCTGAATCTGGGAGAACAGCATCAGGAATACCAGCCCGACCATAAAATGCATGCCCTGGCGATAGACAATGTCAATCTCGCTGTCACCGGCACTGAACAAGGTCACCAGTCCCACAAACATCAGCAGCGACAGGGCCGCCAGCAGAATCGGATCCACCCGCTGCAGGGCGCGGACCACATAAGGAGGAAACAGGGCCGAGATCACTGCTGTGTCACCTTTTTATTATTGCCTGAAGTTATGCCTGTACGGGTGATATTGAGCGGCGTTACGGATTCTCCTTCCGGACTCTGCCCACCCTCGCCCTCACCGTCCTCATCACCGTATTTATTCAGGAGGTAGGCATCCAGTATCTTGCGCCCGGTGGGGGCGGCCACCTTGCTGCCACCGCCTCCGTTCTCGACAATGATGCCAATGGCAATACGCGGATCCTCCATCGGGGCAAAGCCGACGAACAGGGAATGGTCATGCAGGAATTTGGCCAGCTTGGAGGCATCATAACGCGCATTCGGGGCAATACCGAAGACCTGTGCCGTACCCGTTTTGCCCGCAATCAGGTAAGGCGCATCCTTGCCGGCAGCTCTGGCGGTACCGAAACTGGCATGCATGACATCCACCATCCCCTGGATCACCAGATCCCAGTGAGCGGGATCGCGTACCGGTACCTGCTCCAGAACTTCCGGCTGTATCACCTGCTCGGGCCGGTCTTTGGAAGAGCGCACACTGCGCAGAACATGCGGACGTATCCGCCTGCCGCGCGTCGCCACTGTCGCCACTGCATGGGCCAGCTGCAAGGGAGTGGCCAGCCAGTAGCCCTGACCGATGCCGATATTGACGGTATCTCCCGGATACCAGAACTGCTTGTGGCGTTTCTGCTTCCACTCCGGCGTCGGCATCAGGCCGGCAGACTCCGAGGTCAGGTCGATACCGGTCTGCTGTCCGAAGCCGAAGCGGTTCATGTAACCGGAAAAATTCTCCACGCCCATGCGGTAGGCAAGATCATAAAAATAGGTATCACAGGATTTGGCAATGGCCTCCTGCGCATTCAGCGAACCGTGCCCGACCTTTTTCCAGCAGCGGTAACGGCGCTTGTGGCCCGGCAGCTGGTAAAAACCGGGGTCATACACGCGCCGGGCCGGCCAGATCACCTTGTCGTAAAGGCCGGCAATCGCCGCCATGGGCTTGATGGTGGAGCCGGGCGGATAAGCCCCCTGCAAAGCCCGGTTGTAAAGCGGGCGGTCCGGATCATCGCGCAAGGCAGTATAGTTTTTGTGGGAAATACCATCCACGAACAGGTTGGGATCAAAGGTGGGCACGCTGGCCATGGCCAGTACCTCCCCGTTGCGGGGGTCAATGGCAACAATCGCACCACGTTCATCCTTGAGCAGGTTCTCCGCCGTCACCTGCAGGCGCATGTCAAGACTCAGAACCAGATCCTGCCCGCCAACCGGGTCCTTCTCCTCCAGTACCGCGATATGCCGGCCATGGGCATCAACCTCCATAAGCTGATAGCCGGTCTGGCCATGCAGGCGATCTTCATGTGCCGCTTCGATCCCGATCTTGCCTACATGGGTGGTACCGGCATAGTTCTCGCTGTCCAGCCGGGTCAGGTCACGCTCGTCAATACGCCCGACATAGCCGATCACATGGCTGGCAATGCTCTTCAGGGGATAGAATCGCTGCATGCGCCGCACCAGATTGACCCCCGGAAAACGCGAGCGGTTGACGGCAAACATGGCCACCTCTTCCTCGGTCATGTTTTCCTTGAGCACGGTTGGCTGGTAACGGCTGCCACGCCGGACCTGCTGATTGAAAACCCGCAGCTCCTTTTCCGTCAGCACCACCACCTTATTCAGGCGCTCCAGCATCAGCGTCAGATCACTGAACCGCTTTCGGCCGTCATTGTTCTGGTCCGGCACCGCATCCAGCACCACCTCCAGCACATACTGGGCACGGTTATCGGCGATCATGACACCATTGCGGTCATAAATCTGCCCGCGGGTGGGCGGCACGGGAATCCGCTTCTGGTAGTTCTGCTTGGAAAGCTCGGTATATTTCTCGTGGTCCCTGACCTGCAGGAAGTAAGCCCGGGCCAGAATGCCCAGCAGTGCGGACAGAATAACCAAGGCTGCAACAATAACCCTGGCATTGAACAGTTGCTGTTCATCCCGCTCTGTTTTGATTGACAGGCGCTCGCCCATAATGATGGAAATCCGGTAATTATTTTGAAATGGGAGCCCGATACCTGAAGGCCCGGACCCCTATCAATCCGGGCACAGAACTGAAAACCGAATGCTCAGGTTTCAGCCATTGTCCTGGTAACGGCGCACGCTGGCCAGAATTTCCTTCTTTGCCGCTTCAGCATCGCCCCAGTCACCCACCTTGACCCACTTGCCAGGCTCCAGCTCCTTGTAGTGTTCAAAAAAGTGCTTGATCTGGTCAAGTAACAAGGCGGGCAACTGGGTATATGTTACGACATCCTTGTACTGTGGTGCCAGCTTGCCCGCCGGAACGGCAATAATCTTGGCATCCACGCCGCTCTCGTCCTCCATCTGCAGCACACCCACCGGGCGTGCGGGAATGACACAGCCATGCACCAGCGGTGCCGGTGTCACGACCAGTACATCCACCGGATCACCATCTTCGGACAGGGTATGCGGGACAAAACCGTAGTTGGCCGGATAGAACATCGGTGCGCTCATGAAGCGATCGACCATCAGGGCTCCGCTCTCCTTGTCAACCTCGTACTTGACCGGATCGGACTGGGCCGGAATCTCGATAATCACATTGACGGACTCGGGGACATTCTTGCCGACTGCAATATTGTCTATATTCATGCCATTTCACCTCGGATAAAGACGCTCAATCAAAAAAATGTCGCTAGTATAGCCGGACTTGAATCCAACTTGCACTGCAACATGTATTTGAGTATAAGAACTGACTTGATTGGAGTCATACTGAAGGTGAATACCCATGCGAATCGTCCTACTTGGTGCCCCCGGCTCGGGGAAGGGAACCCAGGCGCAACGCCTGACCGGCATTTACAACATTCCGCAGATTTCCACCGGTGACCTGCTGCGCGCTGCCGTCAGTGCCGGCACGGAACTGGGCCGGCGTGCCAAGGCTGCCATGGAAGCCGGCGAGCTGGTATCCGACGATATCGTTCTGGGCATGATTCGTGAGCGCCTGCAGCAGCCGGATGCAACCAATGGCTTCATTCTGGACGGTTTTCCGCGCAATCTGGCTCAGGCGGAAAGCCTGGACGCCCTGCTGGCCGAACTGAAGCAGCCCCTGCAGGCCGGCCTGCTGATTGATGTCGACAATGACATCCTGATGAAGCGCCTGACCGGACGCCTGTCCTGCAAGGATTGTGCCGCCGTCTACAACCGCTATTTCTCCCCGCCCAAAAAGGAAGGCGTGTGCGACAACTGCGGCAGCACCAACCTTTACCACCGTGCCGATGACAATGAGGAAACCATCGGCAACCGCCTGAAGGTTTATGAAACCAGCACGGCCCCGCTGATCGGTTACTATGAAAGCAGGGGAAAACTGAAGCGCGTCAATGGCGTCGGCTCCATGGAAGACATCAGCAACGCCATCCAGGCAGAGCTGAACAACCTGTAGGCGGCCTTTCCCACTCATGTCCAACTCACTCAGTGAACAGCTGCTCAAAGCGGGCCTGATTACCCAGGACCAGATTGACAAGGCGGCGCAGCAGAAGCAGCAGCGCAGGGAAAAAGCGCGGACCGACAGAACCGGCAAACCGGCACATAAAGGCAAAAGCAGCAAACCGGGGCCAGTCCGCTCCGGACCGGCTGCAGCTGCCACCCCGGCAGCAACGGCACAGTCACCGGCTCCGGAGCAGTCGAAACCGGCACGTCCACGCAGAAAACCCAGCGACCTGGAGCAGTTCTACAAAGAACGGGCCGAGCTTGAGCGCCATGAACGCGAAGCAGAGGAAAAGCGCCGCCGCGAGCTGGCAGAACGCAAGCGCAAGACCCGCAAGCAGGTGCGGGAGCTGCTTGCCGGAGCTGCACTCAATACCGAAGGCGCCGAAATCCGCTATAACTTTGTGGTGGGCGAGACCATCAAGTACCTTTTTGTCACCCAGGCCCAGCAGCAGCAACTGGCCCGGGGCGAACTTGCCATTACCTTCATGGACGGCAAGCGCTGCCTGATTCCCAAGACGACGGCGGCAGCAATACATGCACTGGATCCGGACAAGCTGGTGATCTTCTGCCAGGATGACGGCTCCCATGCAGAGCCGGACTTTCAGCTTCCACCCGCCACGGGTGAAGAAGACCATACCTTGCTGACAGAAGCAGCGACAGTCACCGTATCAGGCGGTGCGGATGCTGCGGTTACCGGCACACCAGCCGCAGCAGCTGCCGACAACGGGACTACGGCTTCTCCTGCACCAGGGCCGTAGCCAGCCGGTACAAGGCATTTCTGGGCTGCCCGGTCAGCCGGGCAGCAATTTTCGCCGCCTGACGTACTGACAGCCCCTCTTCCAGCAGAAGCGTCAGCAATGCCGTATTGTCCTGTTCTTGAGGCCGGGTCGGTTCTGCTCCCGCCAGCATGACCACAAACTCGCCCCGACGCAGATTCTCATCCGTGCGCACAGCCTGCAACACGGTTTCCACCGTTCCCCGACAGACCTGTTCGAAACGCTTGGTCAGCTCACGGGCCAATACCAGCCGGCGGGTCCCCCCCAGCGTCGCCAGCAGATCCGCCAGCAAGGCCTCGATCCGGTGGCTGGACTCATACACCACCCAAGTACGGGGTTCCGTGGCCAGTGCCTCCAGCACCTTGCGCCGGGCACTGCTGCGGGCCGGCAGAAAACCCTCGAAGCAGAAACGGTCGGTGGGCAGACCGGCTACCGACAGGGCAGTAATCAGGGCACTGGGACCGGGCACCGGAATGATCCTGAAACCGGCCTGTGCCACTGCGCCCACCAGCTGGAAACCGGGATCGCTGATCAGGGGGGTTCCCGCATCACTGACCAGGGCCACACTGCCACCTTGTGCCAGCACAGCCAGCACTTCCGCCACCCGACCGGCTTCATTATGGTCATGCAGACTCACCAGACGGTTCTGTATCCCGAAATGACTGAGCAGCTGGCGTGTCACACGGGTATCCTCGGCATAGATGCAATTCACTGCCGCCAGCACCTGACAGGCACGCCGGCTCATGTCATCCAGGTTGCCGATCGGGGTCGCAACACAGTAAAGACAAGGCTCAGCCACCGATCGCCCACCACCGGCAAGCCGGAATTTGTTTCACAGGACAGTTCAAGGTATCCTCCAGACAAAGACTAAACATTAAATATAACCTGGGGCTGTATTAGCCCGGCCTGTATCAGTTGACAGGCTGTCGGCAATCATCGGGCATTATCGGATAAAAATGAAATGATGGGCATCAGAATCAACACATCTCCTTTTTTCGTATTATGGGGTTTGCTGGGCTTGTTGCAGTTGCAGGGCTGCAGCCTGAATCCAGACACGGACCCGGCCACTACCGACCCGGCAGCGGTTTCCACACTCCCTTCCCTGTCGGATGGCACAACAAACCAGACCCGGAACCGTCAGGGCGGCGACAAACCGGCAGCCACCATTGAACAGGGTAATGCCCTGCTGCAGCAGGGCAAAAAGCAGGCAGCAGCCACCGCCTATTACGAGGCAGCCTTCAGCTACCCGTCCCCGGAACGGGAACGGATCATTCTGCAGGCGGCGGAAATCACGGCCTCCCTGGGCAACCAGCGCCTGACCAACAGTTATCTGGACCGCCTCTCCGGACGGCATGTTCAGGGTGAAACCCGTACCCGCTTCCTGTATGTCAAGGCACTGCTGGCACTGCAGGACAAAAACCCCGATCTGGCCCTGCGCCTGACACCGGAAAACAGCACCGGGCTCTCTAGGGGACTCGGTGACAAAATCCGTCTGGTTCGCCAGCGTGCCCGGGAAATGGGAGGAAAAACATCCGGGACCGGAAACGCGAGAACAACACCGGACAACAATCCGCGTATTCCCCATTATGACCTGAACCCGCAGGAACATGACCAACAGCCAGCGGATACTCAGACCCAACCTGCCCCGGTACTGCCGCTGGCAGTCAACCGCCTGGCCGTGCTGCTGCCTCAGGATGGTTCACTGGGTGCTGTTGGCAGGGAAATCTACCAGGGCATTGAAGCGGCACGTGACAGCTACGGCCAGGCCATGCGCACCAAACTCTATCCGGTCAACACCACCAACGCCCTGCAGCAATACCGGCAGGCCATCACCGATGGTGCCGACATGATCCTGGGGCCGCTGGACAAGGAATCGCTGGCGGTTCTGCTATCCCGTCCCGCTGAGCTGGATAAACCGATACTGAGCCTCAATTATCTGGAAAATGAGGGTAATACACCCGGTACCGTGTATCAGTTCGGCCTCTCTCCCGAAGATGAAGCCCGCCAGATCGCCCGTTTCGCCATTCAGCGCGGCCAGCACAGCGCGATTGTGCTGACCCCCGATTCCAGCTGGGGCAGCCGGCTTGCCGGAGCCTTTGAGCAGGCCTATACCGGCTTGGGTGGCCAGCTTGCCTACCGGGGCCGCTATGCCAACAACAATCCGTCTACCTACCTCCGGCAGGTTCAGGAAGCCCTGCGTGACGGCAGGGGAGCCGGCATGGTCTTTCTGGCTGCCGCCCCGACCCAGGCCCGTCTGCTGCGCCCGCTGCTGCAGGATCAGGCCGGGCTGCTGCCGGTCTATGCCACCTCACACATTTTTTCCGGCAAGCCCGAACCCGGCAAGGATGCTGACCTGGATGGCATCATCTACACCGAAATTCCCATGGTGCTCGATCGGATCAAAGGTGACGGTGGCAGTCTCGATAACCTCAAATACCCGCGCCTGTACGCCATGGGTATGGATGCCGTTGCCATCGCCCGCAACCTGTCCGGTCTTGCCAGCCAAAGCCCTGAGAACCTTGTCGGTAAAACCGGGCACATCAACCTGAACAGCCACCGTGCCATCGAACGCCGGCTGGAATTTGCCACCTTCATCAACGGCATGCCCAGCCGCCTGGGCAATTGATGCCCAATACCCGTGCACGCGGCCTGGCTGCCGAGGACCGTGCCTGCACTTATCTGCAGGCACGGGGACTAAAGCTGCTGCAGCGCAACTACCGCCTGCGCAGTGGTGAAATCGACCTGATCATGCGTGATGACACGCATCTGGTCTTCGTCGAGGTACGCTATCGCAACAGCAAGCGTTATGGCGGTGCCCTCCAGAGTGTGGATTTCCGCAAACAACAGCGTATCATGCGTACCGCTCAGCATTTTCTGCTGTATAACCCTTACGATTTACCGGTACGTTTTGATGTGATCGCCCTGGAAGGCCAGGAGCTCAGGTGGATTCAACATGCATTCGAAGTCGAACTCTGACACCAGTGACCAGAACAATGACGCCATTCTGCGGGTCAATCTTCTGCGTGAAGCCAGCCCCTATGTACGCAAACACCGTGACAGGGTCTTTGTCATCGCTTTTCCCGGTGATGTGATTGAGCTGGGTAATTTCAGGCGCATTATCCAGGACATTGCCATTATCGCGGCACTTGGTGCCCGCATTGTCCTGGTCCACGGCACCCGTCCCCAGATTGATGAGCGCCTGCAGGAACTGGGGCTGGAGCCCGAGTTTCATGATGGTATCCGCATTACCGACAAGCTGGCCCAGCGCGCCGCCCAGGAAGCCTGCGGCTATGTGCGCATCCAGGTGGAAACCCTGCTCTCCTTCGCCCTGAGCCATGCCAACTCCTCCAGCGACGGGCAGAGCATCAATAGCGGCAATTACGTGACCGCCCGACCCATGGGGGTACTGGACGGAGTTGACTACGGCTACTCCGGCACCATCCGCCGCATCCATACCGCCCATATCCGCAAGCAGCTGGAAAGCGGACACATCGTGCTGCTGTCCCCGATCGGCTACTCCCCGGCAGGCGAGGCCTATAACCTGCGCTATGAACAGCTGGCCGTGGAAACCGCTCAGGCTCTGGAGGCCGACAAGGTACTGCTGCTGAGCGAGACGCCCGCCAATCTGCCCAACTCCATGACCCTGGAAGAGGCTTACCAGTACCAGGATGCCCATCCCCGGATGGCTGCCATTATCGAGGCTCTGGAAAACAAGGTAGGGCGCATTCACCTGCTGGATGCCCGGATTGATGGTGCTTTGCTGCTGGAGCTCTACACCCGTGATGGCATCGGCAGCATGATTGCCGCCAATCCGTTTGAAACCATCCGTGCAGCCCGAATTGATGACATCCAGGGCATACTGGAAATCATCCGGCCCCTGGAACAGAAGGGCACCCTGGTCAAACGCTCACGCGAACAGCTGGAGCTGGAAATCAATAATTTTCTGGTCGCAGAGCGGGACCAGCAGATCATCGGCTGTGCGGCACTGTATGACACGGATGATGCCGGCACGGGTGAACTGGCCTGTCTGGTGGTCCATCCGAATTACCGTACCTCCCAACGCGGTGAGCAGCTGCTGCAGGCCATCATCCGTACCGCCCGTAAACAGGGCAAAACCCGCCTGCTGGCCCTGAGTACCCAGACCTCAGACTGGTTCACCGAGCGTGGTTTCGTTCGCGGTACCGTGGAGGAGCTGCCGGCCAATAAAAAACAGCTTTATAATTTTCGGCGTAACTCACGGATTTTCTTCAAGGAAATCTGACAACAGACAGCGTGCAATGCGGACCACATCCCATGTGGACGGACGGGCTGGCGACGCCCGTCCGGCAAATGGCCCCGGCTGTTGCCATCAACCCTTAAAACCCCACCAGTCATCAAAAATTGCAACAAATTAAGCAACAGTTGATCTAAGTTAGGGTAAAGTCAACCCAAACAATAAAACGCGCACCCGCGATCAGAGTGTGAGAGGTAAAGCGCATGAAAGTACCCGGCAATATCAGCATCAAGCCATCCATCCAGTTCAACGGACGCCTGTTCGACAGCATCCGGCAGACCTTCGGCTTTGTGCGCACCAGTCGTGACTGGCTCTGGCAGAAAGGCATTGCCTGGCTCAATGCCATCCCGCCCAGTGAACAGCATCATAATGTCTTCTGCCACTTCAAGTTTCTTGAACGTGAAGTCAGGCCCGGTGATGTCATCCTGTTCGCCGGCAAAACCCGGGTCAGCAAGGCGATCCAGATGGTCGCACTCTCACCCTGGACCCATGCCGCCCTCTATATCGGCCGCCTGAACGACATTCACGACCCGCAGGCCCGCCAGAAGCTGCAGCAGTTCTATCAGGGCGACCCGAATGACCAGCTGCTGGTCGAATCCCTGCTCGGGCAGGGTACCATTGTCACACCACTGCATGAATACCATGATGAGCACCTGCGCATCTGCCGCCCTTCCGGCCTGGACTGGCGTGATTCGGATCAGGTGGTGAACAGCGCCATTGAACACCTGGGTCTTGATTATGATGTCAAACAGCTGCTGGACCTGGCCCGCTTCATGTTCCCGTATGGCATCCTCCCGCGGCGCTGGCGCTCCTCCCTGTTTCGCCACAATGCCGGCAAGCCGACCCATATCATCTGCTCCAGCATGATTGCGCGCTGCTTCCAGCGCGTCAATTACCCTATCCTGCCCATTATCAACACCCATCCTGATGATGCCAAAGTCCGCTTTTATCATCGTAATTTCAGGCTGTTTACACCCAGCGACTTTGATTACTCGCCTTATTTCGAGGTGATCAAGTACCCGGCCTGGAATTTCAGTGACCAGCCGGTCTACCGTACCCTGCCCTGGCATTTTATTGATCAGGCCGACACCGCCCGGCTGGAAAAAGACAAGCGCTTCCCGGACAAGAGCCTGATTGAGCTCAATCCCACCTCCTGAACCACTCTGGCTGCAGCCAGATCAAGGCCACGCCCCCAATGCGTGACTTTGATCTCGCTTTCAGCATCCGCAAGCCGAAATGATCCACCGGCTCCCGTATTAAATGCTGACAATCTGTACCGGTTTACGCTAGAATCGATCGGAAAAATCGAACACTCCGGCATCCTGTGATTTCAACGCGGATCAGCCGGGTATTCATGCCGCCAACAGCAAACAATACAAATCGGGTTCGTGTCCATGAATCATGGATACCCGGCAGGCACGAAGTTCAGGTACTTCAGGCCTGCACCCGAAACAAGTCGGTGATATGGACAAATTCAGGCATTTCCGTTTATCCGTTGATGAACACCAGATTTTGTGGTTGGGTATTGATGCCTGCGGGAAAAGGCACAACCGGCTTGACGCTGAAATACTGGACGAACTGATCACCATTCTGGGCACTCTGCAACAGGCCGACCATAAAGGTCTGATTTTTCATTCACCGAAACCGGGCAAATTCACTTCCGGCTTTGATCTTGAGTTACTGCAGCCGCGTGCGACGACGGGCCTGATAGCCGACCTGCTTCATCAGGGTCGGCAAGCCTGCCAGCTGCTGGCCAGCCTGCCATTCCCGAGCCTGGCACTGATTGAAGGCAACTGCCTGGGAGCCGGGCTGGAACTGGCGCTGGCCATGGACTACCGTCTTGCGGCTAATACCCGGCTGTATCTGGGCTTTCCCGAACCCTATCTGGGCTATCATCCCTGCCTGGGCGGTACCGAACGCTGGATGGCACAACAGGGTCCCATGGCGGCCCTGCCGCTGCTGCAGGGCCGGAGAATGGAGCCGGAACAGGCCCTGCAGCTGGGGTTGTTGACAGCCTGCCTGCCGCCACAACAACTGCATGCCGCAGCGGTTGACCTCATCCTGCACCAGCCGGCAGCAGCAGGCCGGGGGCCATACCTCATGAACCTGCCCTTTCTGCGCCCACTGGCCGCCTGGCGTCTGGCCCGGCAGCTGAAGCCGATTTTTGACCCTGCTCACTATCCCGGCCCCTCGCATCAGCTGGCGCTCTGGAAAAAGCATGCCGGCAATCCGCAGCAACTGTCCGTCATGACAACCCGCTCCGCCAGCGAACTGCTGAAGACCCGGACAGCGGCCAACCTGATCCGTCTTTACCTGCACACCTCCCGGCTGCTGGCCTGCTCCCGCCTGTTTCCTCATCCTGAAGCCCCTGTGCACATCATCGGCGATACCCGACCCGCGCTGGAACTGGCACTGCAGTCAGCCCGTCATGGCCTGCCGGTCAGCCTGCAGGTACGCCGGGATATAACAGCCGAACTGGTGAAGCTGGCAGCCGCCCGGCTGAGGCTGACCAGAGACCATCCGCATGTCACTGCACTGCTGGGCAATATCCGCCTGGACAGCGAAGGAAAAAACCTGCATCAGGCCAGACTGCTGCTGGAAGCCAGCAGTGACAAGGCCGAACGCCGCCGGGAGAAACTGGTACTGCTGGAGCAGCAGGCGCACAAGGATGCCATTCTGGCCTGTACGGTGCAGGAGCTGAGCCTGGAATGGCTGAGCTTTGAAATGCTTGCCCCGGAACGTCTGGTGGGGCTGCATTTTTTCAATCCCCTGCCGCATCAGCCCCTGCTGGAAATCATATTGCCCTCGGGGCAGGTGCCGGAAGGGAACCGGCACCCCTGTTGCGGCTTTGCAGCACGCATCGGAACCATACCCCTGCTGCTTCGGGATACACCGGCCCATCTGGTGCACCGCCTGACCCTGACCTATATCCTGCAGGGTATCAGCTTCCTGCAGCAGGGCATGCCCCTGAAAGCCATTGATCGGGCCGGCAGAAGCTTCGGCATGCCATCGGGGCCGCTGGAACTGGCGGATGGTATCGGCCTGGATGAGTGCTGCCGTCTGGCAGAGGCCATGGAAAAGGCTTACCGGATCAGGATCCCCGTACTGCTTTACGATCTGGTCCGCCAGGGCAGGCTGGGCGAAAAGTCAGGGCAGGGATTCTATCGCTACCGCCGCGGTACCCGGCTCAAACCGGACCCGGAACAGGGACAGCAGTGGGAAGGTGACGAGAAGTCCCTGCAGGAGAAGCTGGTGAACGAAATGCTGGAGGAAGCCTCCATCTGCCTGGAAGAGGGCATCTGTCATGAGGCGGAACTACTGGACATGGGTGCAGTCTTTGGAACAGGTTTTCCAGCTTTTCTGGGCGGGCCGCTGCAATACAGCCAGCAGCGCAACGGACAACTCAACAACAGGCAAACAGCATGAACCTACCTACCGTCAAACAACTGCGCTACTTCGTGGCCCTGGAAAGCTACGAGCACTTCGGACGTGCGGCAGAGGCCTGTTTTGTTTCCCAGTCCGCCTTCAGTACCGCCATCCGCGAGCTGGAATCCACCCTGGAAGTGCAGCTGGTCGACCGTACCAACAAGAACGTCACCATCACCCACATTGGCCGCCAGATTGCCGTTGAGGCCCGACGCTGCCTGCGCGACATCGAGGGACTGGTGGAGCTGGCTCGCAGCAACCAGCAGCCGCTGACCGGTGAGTTGCGGGTGGGAGTCATCCCCACCGTCGCCCCTTTTCTGCTGCCGGAAATCATGCCCGGCCTGCGTGAAGCCTATCCACGCCTGAAGCTGTACCTGACCGAAGACATTACCCAGCGGGTATATGACAAACTGATGGATGGTGAACTGGACCTGATTATTCTGGCCCTGCCCTATGCCCTGCGCAATGTAGAAGTCGAACCCCTGTTTCAGGATCGTTTTTTCCTGGCCTGCCGGGAAAATTCCACGCATGTCACACACGAAGACGGCCAGTTCAAATCCGATGACCTGGCCCCTGAAAGTGTGCTGCTGCTGGAAGACGGCCATTGCCTGCGTGATCACACCCTGGCCGCCTGCCACCTGCAGCAGGACATGGACAAGATCAGCCGCTTTTCCGCCAGCAGCCTGCTGACGCTGGTCCAGATGGTGGATGCCGACCTGGGGGTATCCTACCTGCCAGAGATTGTGATCGGCTCACCCCTGCTGCAGGGCACCCAGGTCAAGCTCTGGCCTACCGGCGAGAACAGCTTCCGGGATATCGGCCTGGCCTGGCGGCGCGGCAGCGCACGAACCGAAGAATTCCACCAGCTTGGCGAAACCATCCGCCAGCTGCAGGCCCAATACGGCTCCTATCCGCTGAGCCCCGCTGAAACAGACGAAACAAGCCGGGAAAAAACCGGAACAGGAACGGATAAGCCTACTGAAAACGGGCATCCAGCGCCTGACGTGACCTGAAATACGTCAGAAACGGCGGATTCCGCCCCGGCAGCAAACGGATGGAGCGCTCTTCAAAATACGCCAGCTCACTGCCCGGTGAACGCACCCTGATCTGCACCCGGTAAACCGGCTGCTGCGTATGATCCAGAAAAGCCACACCGAAGGTCGGCTGAACCCAGGCTCCCTCCGCTTCATCACGCTGACGAATGTAATCATCCACCAGTGCCTGCTCACCTTCAGCCAGCAGCAGCAGGATATGACGCGGAGCCAGCATCGGATTGATCCCCTGCCCCTGGGAACTGACCGACAGAAAGCGCGCCAGCTTTTCATACAGTACCGGTGTCATGCCCAGTACCTGCTGCAGTTCCTCAATGCGCTCAAAGGGCGCATCTTTGGCACCGAAAGCCAGCCCCTCACCCTGATAGTCCCGGTCCTCCGCCCCATTGAGGTGCTTAAGGTCATCACTGTCACGAAAATCCTCAATCCGGTCCAGCAGGGTCTGTGCCTCCTGATCCACCACCCCGACCTGCTCCAGAACTTTCTGCAGCAACTCACGGCTGGCGCGGTTAATGTCGATCAGGCCGTTTTCACCCACAACCCGTATTTCCGCCTGATACCCGCCATAATCCCAGCTGCCGGCACCACCACCCACAGCCAGGGCACGCTCGGCGGGCGGCAGAAACAGCTGCATCACGGTATAATGGGTGGCTGCTTCAGCAAAGGCACGGGCCTGGGCACTGGTGCGGGCAAAGCTGACCATGCTGGTTTCCGTGCGTACCGAATAAACCAGTGCCGCCGCCAGACTCATCATGACCACAATCATCCAGATCACCATCAGCAACGCCACTCCCCGCTGATGGTGGTATTGCCGCCGCCGGCCGGCCGGCCTAACCTGCCGCAACATATTCATCCACCTGTGGCAGGTCAATCACCAGCTCCGGCCATGGACGCCGCTCACGATCCTCAATCCGGATACGCAGCAGCAGTGGATAAACGCCCTTTTCCTCCCAGCTATCCTGCCAGTAAGGGTCTTCATCCATGGATTCGGACGCATAATACCCGAAACGGATATTTCCAAGTCCGTCGTACACCAGTACCGGCTCGGTATCTTCAAAAGCCTCATCCCAGCCCATGTCGGGGCGATAGGGCGCATAACGCATCTCCAGTTTCTCGCCCTGCTTTCCGGATGCAATGCCCAGCTCGATCAGGTAGATCCCGCCATGGTGCTGCAAAGGCTGCAGCGGGGCGGCATAACGCACATACCGGCTGCCGCCCTCAAAAGCATAGACCGGCCCCTTGTCCCCCGGAATGCGCACCACCATGGTCTGACTGAGCTGGCTTCTGAGAAACTCCCCGATCAGGCGCATGTCTTCGGTACGGTTGATGCGGGCTTCAGTAGCATCCCAGCTGCGCCCGATGGTATTGAAGCCGGAAAACAGGGCCAGAAACAGCAGCGCCATCAACACCAGAGCCACCATCATTTCCAGAATGGTGAATCCGGATTCGGACTGCCCGCGTTTTCCCGCCATAATCCGGCTCACTTCAACTCCCCGAAGCGTAACGAGGAAAGATTGAATTCACGCTGGCCGTTTTCCGATGCCCAGAATACCTGCACATTAACCTGATAAGGCTGGACCGAGAGTGAAAAATCCTCCTGCTTTTCATCCAGCTCCACCGGCTCCATGCTCACATTCCAGCGATAGGGCGTCCCCTCTTCCGAGCCGCTGACACTGCCCTGCTCCACCGGTATTTCGGTACCAACCGCCTGCAGACGCGATTCAGCCACCTGTATGGCAAAGCTGTACTCATCCGCCAGCGCGGCACTGCGCATATTGCTGCCAAACAGCTGCAACAGGGTACCCACTACCAGCCCCATCATCACAAAGGCCACCATAATCTCCATCAGGGTGAAACCATGCTGAAGCGGTACTAACGGCCTGCAGCACCCGATTCGGCATGCTTTACTCCGCCGGGGGAACACCGGAGTCCGGGAAATAAAGCACTGCCTGGAAAATCTAGAGAATGCTGACACGGCCGGTAATCCATTCGACATTGACCTTGAATGACTGCTCATTGGCCTCCAGTTCCACCGAACCGCCGGTTGAGCTGCCATCCGGGAAAAAGCGGATACTGCCGGTAGCGCCCGACACTTCCGAAGCCGCAGTATTCAGTTTGGGCGTGATACTGGCATGCAGCTCGCGCCGCTGGCTCTGGTCACTGCCGCTCCAGAAGGTTTTATTGCCGGTATCCATGGACCAGGTCATCGGGGTCTGGCGCAGGATGGCTACACTGCGGGCGTGGCGCAGGCTGGCAGCCACTTCACGCGCCGACTTGCGCAGAACCGGCCCCTCGGACAGGGAGGTGGCGACCACCCCCATCAGCAGGGCGGCCAGCACCAGTACCAGCATGACTTCCAGCAGGGAAAACCCTGAATGTGGTTTCATGAGCAATATCAGTGCAGTTCGGGCCGGTTGGGTCCGGACTCCGATACCGGTTTATTTGACCCAGAGGCTGATATCGGCGTCATCCCCTTCTCCACCGGCAGCCCCGTCAGCACCCAGGGATACCAGATCATAAGGCTGGCTGTTGGCTCCCGGACGCTTGTACTGGTATTCATTATTCCAGGGATCGACCGGCACGCTGCCTTTCTTGAGATAAGGGCCGTTCCAGCCCCGCGCACCGGCAGGCGCGGATACCAGCGACTTCAGGCCCTCGGAAGAGGTCGGATAGTTACCGACTTCCAGCCGGTACATATCCAGGGCGGCACTGATATTCTCGATCTGCACCTTGGCGGACTGGCTCTTGCCACGACCCAGGTATTTCATGGCCTGCGGTCCGACAATACCGGCAATCAGGCCGAGAATAACCAGTACGATCATGAGTTCAATCAGGCTGAATCCACGCTGGTGCGGGGTGGACAAAGGCTTCAGGGGTTTGCTTGACATGCCAGGCTCCTTATTATTTTTTCAGATTGGTTTGCTTTCACAAAACCACTTGTGCAATGTATTTTTTCATTATAAAACCGCATTATTCATGCCGTTGATAATGCTGCTATTTTACCAGGTCAGCCATATTGATCATCGGCAACAGAACGGCCCCGATAATCACCAGAATGGCCACCGCCATGATCAGGATCAGCAGTGGCTCCATCAACGCCAGCATCTGGCGCACGGCGGTCTTCACTTCATCATCATAAATGGAGGCCACTTCATGCAGCAGGTCCTCCATGCGCCCGGTTTCCTCCCCCACACGCAGCATGTGCAGGGCGTAGGCCGGAAATACTTTCTTGGCCAGCAGGGTCCGGGTCAGGCTTTCACCCTGCTTGAGGCTGTCTGCCGCCTCACCGACCGACCGGGCCATCACCCGGTTGCCCATGGTGTTCCTGACGATCTGCAGGGCTTTCAGCAACGGCACGCCATTATGCAGCAGGGTACCCAGACTGCGGGAAAAGCGTGCCATTTCCACCTTGCCGGTCAGATCCCCGACCAGAGGCCAGCGCAGCATGGAACGATCTAACCACATTCGGGCTTTCTCATTCGTTAACACATACTGTATCAGAACCAGCACAACAAAAATCCCGCCCAGCAAAACCCACCAGTATTGTTTCAGCCCCTCCCCTGCTGCCATGACCACCTTGGTAATGGTCGGCAGTTCCGCCCCCATATCGGAAAACATCTGGGAAAACTGCGGCACCACAAACAACAACAGGGCAATAATCGAGACCACCGCCACCACAAACAGGATGGTCGGGTAAATCAGGGCTGAAATCACCGTGCTGCGCAGCTCCTTGGCCCGCAACAGGTATTCCACCAGCCGGGCCAGTGCATCATCAATCGAGCCGCTGGCCTCACCGGCACGCACCATATTGACATAGAAACGCGAAAACTGGCCGGTTTCCTCCAGTGCATCGGCAAAATGCACCCCGCTGCGCACCTGTGACTGAAGCGCACCGATCATCCGGTGCATGGCAGGCTTTTCCAGGATTTCCAGCTGGATGCCCAAAGCCCGGTCCAACGGCAGCCCGGCCTTGAGCATGGAAGCCAGCTGCTGGGTAAAGGCCACGATGTCCGGCTGGGTCAGCTTGCCACTGCCGAACAGGCCTCTGCCGGCAGCTTTCGGCCTGACAGCGCGCTCCCCGCCGTCACCACCCCGGGAGGGTGCCACCCTGACCGGAATCAGCCCCTGCGAGTACAGGTTTTCCACCGCCTGATTTTCACCATTGGCCTCCAGTGTTCCCTGCTTGTGCTCCCCGGCAGGTGTGACAGCCGTGTATTCAAACAGTGCCATTCGGTGTTTCCTCAGCGACCCGCAGCACTTCCTCCAGCGTGGTTACTCCCTTGAGCGCCTTCAGCAGGCCGTCTTCATACATGGTGCGCATGCCGCCGGTACGGGCATGCTCCTGAATCACGCCGGCATCATCATGCTTGAGAATGCTGCGCCGGATGGCATCATCCATCACCAGCACTTCATGAATGGCACTGCGCCCCTTGTAACCGGTCTGGCCACAGGCATGACATCCCTTGGCATGCCAGAGGCGCAGTTCCCCCTCCGGCTGGTAAGTGCGCAAACCCAGCTCTTCATCAATTTCCGGCAATACCGGATGCGGTTCACGACACTGCGGGCACAAGCGCCGTACCAGACGCTGGGCCAGAATGCAGTTGACTGTCGAGGTAATGAGGTAGTCCTCGATTCCCATATCCAGCAGGCGGGTGGCACCACTGGCCGCATCATTGGTGTGAATGGTGGATAACACCAGATGCCCGGTCAGGGCCGACTGGATCGCAATACGGGCCGTTTCCACATCACGCATCTCCCCGATCATGATCACATCCGGATCCTGACGCACAATGGAACGCAGTGCATCGGAAAATGTCAGCCCGATCTTGGGATTGGCCTGAATCTGGTTGATACCTTCCAGCTCGTATTCCACCGGGTCTTCCACCGTCAGAATCTTGTTCTCCGGGGTATTGAGCTGGGTCAGGGCCGAATACAGAGTGGTGGTCTTGCCGGAGCCGGTGGGGCCGGTGACCAGAATGACGCCGTGCGGCTGGGCCAGCTCATGCTGAATGCGATCGTAATTTTCCGTGGAGAAACCCAGTGCACTCAGGTCCAGATTGACGCTGTTTTTGTCCAGCAGACGCATGACCACGCTTTCCCCGTGCATGGTGGGCACGGTGGAAACGCGCATGTCGATCTCCTTGCCCTGGGCCTTGAGCTGGATACGTCCGTCCTGTGGCAGGCGGCGCTCGGCAATATTGAGGCGTGCCATGAGTTTGATGCGCGACAGAATGGCTGGCGTCATCTGGGCCGGGGGTGAATCCACCTCGTGAATCACACCGTCAATGCGGTAGCGCACCTTGAGCTGGTTCTCGAACGGCTCGACATGGATGTCCGAGGCGCGCATGCTCATGGCCTGGGTCATGATCTGGTTCACGATCCGGATTACCGGGGCCTCGCTCGCCATGTCCTTGAGGTGTTCGATATCATCCAGCTGGGCACTGTCACCCGTGATTTCAAACTCCTCCTCAACTTCACTGCCCTGATCACCATAGAGACTTTCAATGGTGGCACGGATTTCGGAAGGCAAACCCAGATAGGGCCTGACCCTTTTTCCGGTTGCCATCTGAATCGCCTGATGTGCAAACGGATTGAGCGGATCGGCCATGGACAGATGCAGATAGCCATCATCTTCCTTCAACGGCACAATTTCTGCCGTACGCAGGTAATTGAGGGAAATGGCCAGATCGGGAACCGGCGTAGCGGGATAATCACGGGTCAGCGCCAGCGGTACGCGCAGATGCCGGGACAGCACCACAGCCACTTCCTGCTCGGTCAAGAGGCCAAGGCGCACCAGCACACTGCCCAGCGGCTGATGAATTTCAGACTGGGCACGCAGGGCACGTTCAAGATCGGACTGGCGGAGCTTGCCCAACCGGACCAGACGTTCGCCAAAGCGCAGGGGGGGTGATTCTGAAGCCGTCGCTGACATAATAATACTTGGGTTATTGTTATGATTGTACAGGTGCCACCGGCACCCTTTCCGGCAGTCCCGGAAACAAGCCCTCGATACTGCCATTTATAATTTTTATTTATCAGGGAAAAACATGCAAGCTGTTTTTCCCTGACGGCTGCCAATACAGCCAATACCCGGATAGCGTGTATTACATGGCAGGCGAGTTCATATAAACCGCACTGCCGATACCAACCACCATCATGCCAATGAAAGCGATAATGCTGATCAGGCTCAGAATCCCCATCAAACGCCAGAAACCGGCCTGATGCTGCAGGGCCAGTTCCAGATCAGTCACACTCAGTCCGGTGACGGCACGCTTGATGGCCCCGGCATAACGCAGCAGGTATAACGAGGCAACAAAATAGATAATGGCCAGCACCAGATACAGCACCCCCACCCCGATCATAACCCCCCCACCCATCATGCCCGCCCCGTCCATGCCTTCCAGGCCGGTAAACATGGTCGAACCCATCAGCATGGAAACTGCCGCCAGTACTATAAAGGCGGTGCCGATAAAGCCCAGGATGGCCAGCAGCAGCACCCAGGGACGGGTCCGGCGCAATGAAGCAATGATACTGTCCGTCATGACTCCGCTGCCACCACTGATATCATGAACCACCGACTGGGGTGGTGCATAGGCGTCTTGCACGCTCATATAGTCTCCTTTCTCGCTAAAACTGAAATATACACAATCGAATCATTAAACAAACTTAATGATAGCCCAGAACGGGGCACCCTACCCGACAAACCAAACCCGCTATGCCAGTGCAGTCTGCAGCCGGTCTGTAAACGGCGACCAGCCAGCAAAATGCCCACATTCAGCGGAAACAAAACCGGCCTACAGCAGTCCAACAGGATTATCCGCACACCCGGCAACCACCCAACCAGTTTTTTTTGTGAAAAATGCCCGGCTTATGCAACAATCCGGAACCCCCTGACTAAAGAAATCAATAGATATGCAGCGTTTATCTTTGCCCCTGACCCTGGCGCTCCTGACGGCAACCCCGACCCTGGCCCAGGACAGCAATCCTCCGGACAACGGCAATGCCCCGTCTGCCACCAAACCTTCCATCATGATCGTGCTGGACGGCTCCAACAGCATGTGGGGGCAACTGGAAGGCATCAACAAGATCGTGACAGCACGGGAAAGCCTGAAAGCCCTGCTGGCCAATTCCGGGGATCAGATCAATTTCGGCCTGCTCACTTATGGTGACAAAAGGAAGAAAAACGGCTGTACCGACTTCACCCTGGTCAGCAAACCGGAAGACTATGACATGGTCGACATGCTGAAAAATATCTACAAACTCAACCCCCGTGGCCGTTCCCCCATCTCGGCGGCACTGGAAACTGCCGCTGCCGGCCTGCCACGCCAGAATGCCCATGTCCTGCTGGTCAGTGATGGAGAGGAAAGCTGTGGCGGTGATCCCTGCGCCACGGCAGCCCGGCTGGTGGAAGACAATCCCGGCCTGCGGATTGATGTAATCGGGTTCCGGGCCGAAAAGGAAGCACAGCTCGAGTGCATTGCCGAAAATGGTCAGGGTGCCTTTGTGGTCGCAGACAACCATGAGCGCCTGAATACCCTGCTGGCCGGTGTTGAAGCCCGCGGTCTGCCGCAAAACGGTTCCATAGCCGGCACATCGAAGGACCCGTCCGGCACCGACAAGGTATCCCCCGGCAGTCTGGAACTAACCATCCGGGCCAATGGTGCTCACGAACCACTGCGGGCCAATTACTCCATTTACAACCAGCTTAACCAGAATATCGTCAACTTCACCTCCCGCACCGAGGTGAACGAATACCTCAAACCCGGCACCTACAAAGTCAAGGCCGTGTGGAAAAACTATAATCAGACCGAAACCGTCACCATCCAGCCAGGCAAAGCCAGCCAGCTGCAGTTTGATGCCGGCAACCTGGGTGCCATCCAGCTGGCGGTACTGGATCGTCAGGGCAAACCCCTGAATGTCAATCTTTCCGTTTATACCAGTGGTGGGGATTTCATCTCCCAGACAGTGCTGCAGAACCAGTTACAGGCCCAGCTGCCGGTCGGACGCTACCGGGTCAAGGCCAATCTGGAGAAGCAGGAACAGGAGGCGGTACTGGATGTCAGCCATGACAATACCAGCACCCACACATTCCGGTTTGAAAACCGCTGAAATGGCCGGAAATCCCTGTAAAAAAACGACAGAAGGTACAGAACTCCGCACTTGCTTTGCGGTCCAAAAAGCTGGATAGTGCTTGCGGATATTTCCGTAAACACGAATTCAACTAATAAAATGATCTTAAGGAGTTTCCTACATGAAAAAAGCAGCTACTTTAACCATTGCAGCCGCTTTAATTGCCAGCGTATCACTTGCCGGTTGTGTCCCCGCGAGCAATGCCCAGCTGGGTTCCACCACGGGTGCTGTGCTGGGTGGCGTACTGGGCAATCAGGTCGGTAAAGGTGATGGCAAGGTTGCAGCCACCATTGCAGGAACCATCATCGGCAGTGCCATCGGCGGCCAGATCGGTGCCCGGTGGGATGCCTATGACCAGCAGAACGTCAACAATGCCGTTTATACCGGTCAACCCAAAACCTGGCAGAATAACGGCTATTCCTACACGGCCACACCCGGCAACACCTACCAGAGCTCCTACCAGGGCTATAATACCGAGTGCCGTCCGGTAACCGTTGCAGCACGCCTGCCTGACGGCCAGTACCAGAACATTCAGATGAATGCCTGCCGTGATGGCAGCGGCGTATGGCGTCAGGTCAGCTGATCGACGGCAATGCCACCACGCTGACATGAGTACGAAAGCGGCTTCACGGCCTGACTGTGAAGCCGCTTGCTCATCACGGCAGTTATCATGGCCGTCCTTGGCACTGGCACTCAGTCATCAGGCTTGTTTCTGCCATAGGTACGCTCTACATAAGCCTGCACCAGATTCTGAAATTCGCCGGCAATTCCGTCTCCCTTCAGGGTCACCGTCTTTTCGCCATCCTCATAAACCGGTGCCACCGGTACCTCGCCACTGCCCGGCAGACTGATGCCGATATTCGCATGCCGGCTTTCACCCGGCCCGTTCACCACACAACCCATCACTGCCACCGACATGGACTCCACCCCGGCATAGTGCTGCTTCCAGGCTGGCATCCGGGCACGCAGCCAGTCCTGAATCTGCCCGGCCAACTGCTGGAAATAATCGCTGGAGGTCCGTCCACAACCGGGGCAGGCAACAACCTGCGGGGTAAAGGAGCGCAGACCCAGTGCCTGCAGGATTTCCTGTGCCACAATGACTTCTTTGGAGCGTGATGCACCCGGCTCTGGTGTCAGGGAAATACGGATGGTATCCCCGATGCCTTCCTGCAACAGCACTGCCAGTCCCGCCGTCGAGGCCACAATACCCTTGCTGCCCATACCGGCTTCGGTCAGCCCCAGATGCAGGGGGTAGTCACAGCGCCCGGCCAGCGTCCGGTAGGCCCGGATCAGCCCCTGCACTTCGCTGAGCTTGCAGGACAGGATGATATGATCATGCGCCAGCCCGTAATCCTCTGCTTTGGCAGCACTGTCCAGGGCCGATTCGATCAGCGCGGCATGCATGACATCATTCAGTGTCTGCGGGTGTGCCAGCCGGGAGTTTTCGTCCAGCTTGCGCGCCAGCAGTTCCTGATCCAGTGAACCCCAGTTAACGCCGATGCGCACCGGCTTGTCATAACGGCAGGCAAATCCGATCATGCTGGCAAACTGCTCATCCCGCCGCCGTCCCCGCCCGACATTGCCGGGATTGATGCGGTACTTGGCCAGTGCCTCGGCACAGGCCGGTTCTGTCGCCAGCAGCTTGTGTCCGTTGAAATGAAAGTCACCAATCAGCGGTACATCACAACCCATGCGATCCAGCCGCTCCCGGATTTCCGGCACGGCAGCCGCCGCCTCCTGGCTGTTGACCGTGATTCTTACCAGCTCGGAGCCCGCCTGTGCCAGCTCTGCACACTGAATCGCGGTACGCACGGCATCAGCGGTGTCGGTATTGGTCATTGACTGCACCACCACCGGTGCGTTGCCCCCCACCAACACCTGCCCGACACGCACGGCAACCGTTGGATGGCGTGGACAAAGGCCCTGATCCGACATGAGACAAATACCTCCCAAACAGTGAATACAGCCGCATTATGCCTGATTGCCCGGTTAAATTCACAGCCTTGCCGGTCCATCCCGAAAGTGCTCTACCTGCTGCACGGGTTCTGGACAAAATCAGTCCTGCCCCGCATGATAGTGCCTGAGAGGGTGCATAGAAGTACAGCCAGTCAGTGTGATCAGCTTCGATAAAGCCGGCACGGGCCAGAATGATCACAACAGGGCAATTGAAAACGCGAAAACGTTCATATCCTGCAACAACCAGAACACATCAGGATCAGCAATGCAGAAGCACTATGGCCAATATTGAAACCCGACTGGCGCTATGGCAGGAACAGGGGCTCCTGAGTGCCGACCAGGCACAAGCCATTCGTACCTTTGAAAGTGAAAACAGCCCCTCACGCCGCCACTGGTGGCTTTACAGCCTGTTGATTCTGGGGGCATCCATCATCGGGCTGGGTATTATCTCCCTCATTGCCGCCAACTGGGCCGACATCCCCGATACGACAAAACTCGGTGCCGACCTGTTGCTGCTGTCGGGACTGGGGGCCGCATTGCTGTGGCAATACCGCCGCCCGCAGGGCTGGTGGTTTGAAGCCCTGATTACCGCTTTCATGATTCTGTGCCTGGCCAGCATCGGCCTGATTGCCCAGATATACCAGCTCAACGGCAGCTGGTTTCATGCCCTGCTGTTCTGGTCCGTAATGACACTGCCAATCACCCTGTTCTCGCGTCAGCTGTTTGCCCCCTTCCTGTGGGGCACCCTGTTTTTACACGCCCTGGTCTGGAGCGGTGTGGCACTGTTCACCAATCCGATGGAAGACACCTACCGCTTCATTGCGCCGCTGTGCCTGTTTGCACCACTGCTGGCAGTGACGCTGTACGGCCTGCTGAGACCTTTCAAGGCGCTGGCGGATTTTCGCAGTACCTTTTTCTTCTGGTTCCAGATCAGCGGTCTCATGGCACTGGTCGTGATTGATCTGGCACGCTCCGGCGGCGAAATGCGCAGTTACGAACTGAGCTGGTATCTGCCGGCCTATATTGCCGCTGTCGCCCTGATACTGCTGATCCTGAGCAATTCAGGCTACCGCATGCTGAACAAGGTGCTGCTGGTCAGCTGCATTCTGTTGCTGCTGCTTTATTATCAACCCGACATTCTGTTCAGCGGCAATACCCGCTACACCCATGCCGGCATGGATCATGCCAGCCCGTTCAGCTTCTGGCAGGCAGACGACATCCGTGCACCGATACTGAGCATCCTGATCCTGTTCCTGTATGCCACCCACGCCGGCAATATCGGTCATGCACGCACCTTCAACATCATCACCTTCCTGATCGGGTTGCGCTTTGTGATTCTGTACTTTCAGGCCATGGGCGGGCTGGCCGCGACCGGTGTCGGGCTGATCATGTCCGGCGTCATGATCATCGGCATCGCCTGGTTCTGGCACAAAAGCCGCAACCGCCTGCAGCGCTGGAGCAAGGAGCTGAATCCATGAGAGGCAATATCTACCTGCTGCTGGCGGCCATCCTGCTGCCCATTGCCCTGCTGACAGGGGAAGCATGGACCAGTCACGGGAAAAAATATCATGGCGAGACACTGGTGCTGCCGATACAGGGCTTTGATCCGCGTGACCTGCTCAAGGGGCACTACCTGCAATTCCGGATTGATTACGGTCTCAAAAGCGATACCGGCTGCCCGGCCAGTGACATCAGCGCAAGCCTGTGTCTGGCACCGGAAGTCCGGGTCTATCCCGAGGACGAACTCCCGCCTGCCTGCCAGCGCTTTATCCGCGGCAACTGTGACGGCAGTGAACGGTTCCTGACCGGGCTGGAACGCTTCTACATTCCCGAAACCGATGCCAAAGAACTGGAAAACCTGATCCGCCAGCCGGATACCGGTGAGCTGGTCATCAGCCTGAATCCACAGGGTGAGGCCCGCATTCGTGACCTGCTGATCAACGGCAGACCCTGGCGCGAGGCCCTGCAGCAGCCCGCTCACCGCTGAAAATCCGGAAGCGTCAGCGGCCGCTATCCCAGCTCCGGGACATGGATCACCAGGTCCGTGACCGGACAGCCAACGCAGAAAAGCCCCATCCCCTGTGCCTGATCCGACTCAAACAGGGCCAGCGGAAGTCCGTCCGGATAGACCATGCGTCCCTCCAGCACCTGCCCGAGACAGGACCCGCAGACGCCCCCGCCACAGCCCCAGGGCAACTGCACGTCCTGACGCAGGGCAGCCTGCAGCACGGTCTCACCGGCCCTGGCCTGAAACTGCTGGCCGGTATTGCTGATCCGGACATGAAAAACCATCAGGACAACATCAGGCGCATCAGGGTGAAAAGCGGCACGGGCTGCGAAGCTCAGAACTGGTAGAAAGCCTGATTCAGGTAGTCAGCCACCTGCTCCAGGTCCTCATCAAACAGACGGGTTCCCAGATTGGCATCACAGCGGCGCACCTGGGCCAACAGCTGATCCCTGTTACGGATTTTGCGGTCAACACGACTGTAAGCACCGGTATCATGACAACTGATACAATTGGCGTCATGCAATACCTTGCCCGGATGCTGGTCCAGCGGGAGGGACTCCGCCATCTGCTGGCTGCTGCCGTCGGCTGACTGTCCTGCTGCGGCATCGGCATCCTGCTGCTCTTTGGAAGCCGGATCACCACACCCCCCCAGTATCAGCACCAAAGCCAGTATCCATCCGGTTCTCGCCAAAACGCTCATAAATCCCTACACCTCATTATAATCATTGGTTCAGTCAATTATTTTCAGTACCAACCGGACAGACAGGCTCCCCTGCTGCACACACTTTCAGGATGCCAGCAGGCCTTGTACCCCGGCTACCAGCACCCCGACCACATCCTGATGACGTTCAAAAAACACCCTGCCCGCAGTGCCCTGCTGCTGTGCCAGCAGCGGATCGGCCAGCCATAAGCGCAAATGATGTTCCAATTCCGACGAGGATTCAACCAGGGCCGCCGCACCGGCATCCATCATATCCGGATACAGGTCGGCAAAATTGTGGACATGCGGACCACTGAGTACAGGCAGGCCCAAAGCCGATGCTTCCAGCGGGTTGTGTCCACCGACCGGCACCAGACTGCCACCGATAAAAGCCATGTCACTGGCCGCATACCACATCAGCAGCTCGCCCATGCTGTCTCCCAGCAGCACTGCAGTCTGCGGCTGCAGCATCATGCCCTCGCTGCGCCGCACCATGGACAGCCCTGCCTCCCGGCACAATGCCGCCACGGCCTCAAAGCGTTCCGGGTGACGTGGAGCCAGAATCAGCAACAGGGCCGGATAATCCCGGCGCAGGCTCCGGTGTACGGCCAGCAGCAGGCGCTCCTCACCCTCATGGGTGCTGCCGGCACACCAGACCTGCCGGCGACCGCTATCGGCGCGAAATGCCTGCCCGGCTGCAACCAGGACCGGGTCCGGCTGCAGTGCAAACTTGATATTCCCCGCCACCCGCACCCGTTCCGGATCGGCACCCAGGTCCCGGAAACGCCGGGCATCGGTTTCATGCCGGGCGGCAATTACACTGACATGCATCAGGGTCTCCGCCACCAGGGGGGCCACACGCTGATACGCCGTTGCAGAACGTGCCGAAAGCCGGGCATTCACCAGCATCAGGGCAATATCGCGCTGATGGCAGGCGGCATACAGGTTGGGCCAGATTTCGGTTTCCATGACCAGAAACAGCTGCGGACGTACCCGCTCCAGCAAGCGTGCCATCGCCCCCGGCAGATCATAAGGCAGGTAGGCATGCCCGACACGCCCGTCAAACAGGCGTTTTACCGTCGCCGAACCGGTAGGTGTGGTAGAGGTCAGATACAATTGATAGCCGGGCAATGCCTTCAGCAGCGCCTCCACCAGTGCACGGGCGGCCATGGTTTCCCCCACGGAAACCGCATGCAGGCAGATAAGCGGCCGTTTATCCTGCGAATCCGGGGGCGGCACCAACCCGAGGCGTTCCCGCCAGCGCCGGCGGTATTCCGGTTGTTTGAGGCTGCGCAGCAACAGACGCAACAACAGCAACGGCAGCAACAGATACAGACACAGGCTGTAAAGCATGCGCGCCAGACTCACTGCAGCACTCCCCCCATAACCGCCGCCAGCCACCATCCGTCACGACTCACCTGTTTTGACATCCTGACTTCCCTGCCTTTGCTTTCAGCCACTTGTGGCATTTCCGATCCGACATGCCGGCAAATCCCGTCATGCCTTCCAAACCAGCCAGCCCGTTACAGAAACAGGTTGCCAGACTACACCATAATCTGATTATATTCAGCTTGTGGCCTGCCGGGCAGGCATCCGGGTAGCGCTGGTGTCCGGCTGTAAAAGCAGACCATAAAATGTATGAATGCTACATTATCTGGACTAAAAAATAGTGGAGGAAAGTTCCATGATCATGAAAAAGCTGTGGAAAATGGCACCTGTCGCCGCCTTGCTGGTGGGCATGATGGCTACACCGCTGGCACAGGCTGAGGATGTCATCAAAATCGGGGTCGCAGGTCCGCATACCGGTGCCTATGCCGCCTTTGGCGAGCAGCTGTGGAAAGGTGCCGAGGCTGCTGCCAATGACATCAATGAAGCCGGCGGTATCGATGGCAAGAAAATCGAGCTGGTCAAAGCCGATGATGCCTGTGAACCCAAACAGGCCGTTTCCGTCGCCAACCGTCTGGTTGACAGTGACAAGGTCGTCGCCGTGGTCGGGCACTTCTGTTCGTCCTCCACCATCCCCGCCTCGGAAATCTATGACGAAGCCAATATTATTGACATTACCCCCGCATCCACCAATCCACAGGTCACAGAGCGTGGCCTGAAGACCGTCATGCGCACCTGTGGCCGTGATGACCAGCAGGGGAATGTCGCCGGTGACTATATCGTCAATACACTAAAAGCTGAAAAAGTCGCCATCATCCATGACAAGGACACTTATGGTCAGGGTCTGGCTGATGCCACCAAGGCCAGAATGAACGAGCTGGGCCTGGAAGAAGTGCTGTATGAGGGCCTGACCCGGGGTGAGAAGGACTTCAATGCCCTGGTCACCAAGATCAAGTCGGTGAATGCCGATGTGGTCTACTTCGGCGGCCTGCATTCCGAGGCCGGCCCGCTGGTACGCCAGCTGCGCGAACAGGGCTCCAAGGCCATTTTCATCTCCGGTGACGGTATCGTCTCCGAAGACTTTGTGGTCGCTGCCGGTGGTGGCGAATTTGTGGATGGCGTGTTGTCCACCTTTGGCCGTGACCCGCGCACCATTCCGGAAGGCAAGGAAGTGGTCGACAAGTTCAAGGCTGCCGGTTATGAGCCGGAAGGTTACACCCTGTACTCCTATGCCGCCATGCAGGCCATCACGGATGCCATCAAGGGTAGTGGCAGCACGGATGGCGACAAGCTGACCGCATGGCTGGAAAGCAATGGTGCCAGTACCGTCATGGGCAAGAAGGAATGGGACGAGAAGGGTGACCTGAAGGTCTCCGACTATGTCATGTACCGTTGGGACAAGGACGGCAAGTACACCATGATTGAGGAATAAGGCCTGACCTTTACCCAATCAGGGCCACACGGCCTGCCGGGGGAGAGCGGCAGGCCATTCCCGTCCAACAAAGCGTCCTTCCGCAACAACCTTTCGGTGCTCAACAATGGAATCACATATTTTTGGTCAGCAGCTGGTCAACGGACTGGCGCTGGGCTCTATTTATGGCCTGATCGCGGTCGGTTACACCATGGTGTACGGCATTATCGGCATGATCAACTTCGCCCACGGCGATATCTACATGGTCGCCGCCTACATTACCGCCATCTGCATTGCCGTCCTGAGTTTTTTCGGTATCAACACCGTCGCCATCGTGCTGCTGATCACGCTGGCGGTCACGATTTTCATCACCGCGCTGTACGGCTGGAGTATTGAACGCGTGGCGTATAAACCGCTGCGCAACTCCACCCGTCTGGCTCCCCTGATTTCCGCCATCGGCGTCTCGCTCATCCTGCAGAACTATGTTCAGGTCAGCCAGGGTGCACGCACTCAGGCTGTCCCGACCATGATTCAGGGTGCATTCCGCTTCGGCTCCGAAAACGACTTTTTCCAGATCACCTACATCCAGACTTTGCTGGTTGTCGTGTCCTTCCTGAGCATGGCCACCCTGACCTGGATCATCCAGAAAACCTCACTCGGACGCCAGTGCCGTGCCGTGCAGCAGGACCGCAAGATGGCCTCCCTGCTGGGCATCAATACCGACCGCATCATTTCCACGGTATTCATCATGGGTTCCAGCATGGCGGCCATCGCCGGGGTGCTGGTCACGCTCAACTACGGTTCGTTTGACTTCTATATCGGCTTTGTCACCGGCATCAAGGCCTTTACTGCTGCCGTGCTCGGCGGAATCGGCTCCCTGCCGGGTGCCATGCTGGGCGGGATTATCCTCGGCATGTCCGAATCCCTGTTCTCGGGGCTGGTCAATACCGATTACAAGGACGTATTCGCCTTCTCCCTGCTGGTCCTGGTGCTGATCTTCCGCCCCAGCGGCCTGCTTGGCAAACCTGCCGTGGAGAAAGTCTGATGTCGGGCACGGTACACGACAACCCGAAAGTGGCCGCCCTCAAGGAAGCCCTGCTTTCTGCGGCCATCACCTTTCTGGTCATGGCTCCCGTCAGCGGCATCGTACTGAAGGGGTATGATTTTGAGGCGGACTTCACCGTTCCCCTCTATGCCGCCCTGATCGTGTTTGCCCTGCGACTGACCATTCTGCTGCTGGGACAGAATGAAACCGGGCGCAAAATTCTGGACCGCCTCAGTCCCGGCAAAGGCGGCGGTGTCACGGTTGCCAAACCGGGCGGTATGGTCTGGCTCAGGTTTGCACTCCCGCTGCTGTTCATTGCCGGGATTATCCTGCCCTTTTTTCTGGGCAAATACTGGTTGACCGTCGTCATTCTGGCCATGATCTATGTCCTGCTGGGACTGGGCCTCAATATTGTGGTCGGGCTGGCGGGCCTGCTGGATCTGGGCTTCGTCGCCTTCTATGCCGTGGGAGCCTACATGTTCGCCCTCGGCTCCCAGTACTGGGGTATCGGCTTCTGGACGGCCCTGCCCCTGGCGGCGGCAACGGCAGCCCTGTTCGGCGGCATGCTGGGCTTTCCGGTGCTGCGCATGCACGGTGACTACCTTGCCATCGTCACGCTCGGTTTCGGGGAAATCATCCGGCTGGTTCTGAACAACTGGACCGCATTCACCGGCGGCCCGAATGGTGTCAGCGCCCCCAATCCGACGCTGTTCAACCTGGAGTTCAGCCGCACCGCCAGAACCGAAGGCAATGTCCCGTTCCATGAGTTCTTCGGCATTCCCTATGACAGCGGCCTGAAATACCTCTTCATTTATCTGGTCCTGTTTATGGTGGTCTGCGCCATGATCTATTTCGTCAACCGCCTGCGCCTGATGCCCATGGGGCGTGCCTGGGAAGCGCTGCGTGAAGACGAGATCGCCTGTCGCTCCATGGGGATCAACCACGTCACTGTCAAGCTCAGCGCCTTCATGATGGGTGCCATGACCGGTGGCATCGGCGGGGTGTTCTTTGCTGCCTATCAAGGCTTTGTGAATCCCAGCTCCTTCACCTTCTTCGAGTCGGCCCTGATCCTTGCCATTGTCGTCCTGGGCGGCATGGGCTCGGTTGTCGGAGTCATTATCGCCGCCCTGGTGCTCACCATTCTGCCGGAAGCGCTGCGGGACTTTGCCGATTACCGTGTGCTGATCTTCGGCATCCTGATGGTGGCGATGATGATCTGGAAGCCGCGCGGCCTGATCCGCATTCATCGCCCGTATTTCACCGTCAGGGGAGGCAAAGCATGAGTCTGCTGCGCGTCAATAACCTGACCATGCGTTTTGGCGGTATCCTCGCTCTCAACAACATCAGCTTCGAGGTTCAGCCGGGTTCCATCTCCGCCCTGATCGGCCCCAACGGAGCCGGCAAGACCACGGTTTTCAACTGTGTCACCGGTTTTTACAAGGCGACCGAAGGCCGTATTGACCTGAACAACAATGGCCGGCACACCGATCTGGTCAAGGTTCTGGGTGAACGCTTCCGTATCGGCGATTTCTTCAACCCCAAAGCCTTTGGCGACCGCCTGTATTACAAGGCGCTGGGTGGCTCACACCGGGTGGCGCAGGCCGGTGTGGCACGCACGTTCCAGAACATTCGCCTGTTCCGGGAGATGACCGTGCTGGAAAACCTGCTGGTCGCCCAGCACAACCGCCTGGACCGCAACATCATCCGGGGTGTGCTCAAAACCCGGCATTATCGTGCCTCGGAACGGCAGGCACTGGAAACCGCCATGCACTGGCTGGAGATTGTCGATCTGGGAGCCGATGCCAACCGGCTGGCCGGGGAACTGCCCTATGGGCACCAGCGCCGCCTGGAAATTGCACGCTCCATGTGCACCTCACCCTGCCTGATCTGTCTGGACGAACCGGCAGCGGGCCTCAATCCGCGTGAAACCGATGAGCTGAGCCAGCTGATCCGCACCCTGCGCGATGACCATAAGGTCACGGTCCTGCTGATTGAACATGACATGGGGCTGGTCATGGAGATTTCCGAGCATATCGTGGTACTGGATTACGGGCAGGTAATTGCCGCCGGTGATCCGAAGGCCATCGAATCCGACCCCAAGGTACTGGCAGCCTATCTCGGTACCGAAGAGGAGGAAGAATCATGAGTGAATACATGCTGGAAATTCAGGATGTGAGTGCTTCCTACGGCCCGATTCAGGCCCTGCGCGGTGTCTCCATGGATGTGCGTGAAGGCGAAATTGTCACCCTGATCGGGGCCAATGGTGCGGGCAAGTCCACCCTGCTGATGACCATTTTCGGCGACCCGCAGGCCTCCTCCGGCTCAATCCGGTATCAGGGCCAGGAAATCACCCGGATTCCCATGCACGAGATCAGCCGTCTCGGCATCGCCCAGGTACCGGAAGGCCGGCGCATTTTTCCGGGCATGAGTGTGGAGGAAAACCTGCGCATGGGGACCATGCCCATCGGTGATGAACATCAGGAGACCGACCTTCAGGCCATGTTTGCCATGTTCCCGCGCCTCAAGGAGCGTCGCAACCAGCGGGCCGGAACCCTGTCCGGGGGTGAGCAACAGATGCTGGCGATCGGCCGGGCACTGATGAGCCGCCCCCGGCTGCTGCTGCTGGACGAACCCAGCCTGGGTCTGGCTCCCCTGATCGTGCGTCAGATACTGTCCTCACTGCGAACCATCGCGAATCAGGGCACTACCATCTTTCTGGTGGAACAAAACGCCAACCACGCACTGCGGCTGGCCGACCGGGGCTATGTCATGGTCAATGGCGAGATCAAGCTTTCCGGTACCGGTGAAGCGCTGCTGGCCAACCCGGAAGTGCGTAACGCCTATCTCGGCGGGCACTGACTCAGGGGCCTCCCCGTCCCCTGCATGCGACTGCCGATGCAGGGGACAAAATACCTCAGCCTGACCGGCTGCAATATGCTGTTCGTTTCTTTCTCAAGCAGACGGTTCCCCCTGCCCGTCCGGCCCGGTTATTGCCACCAACCCGCCCTATTTTCATACAAGATAATGCAGAAACACTGTCACGGCAGCCTTGGCAGTTGGTCCGGATACGCCATCTGTGGTAAAAGGAGGGCGAATACCATACAAAAGCAAAAGCGAAGGAGGAGCGCTGATGGAGGCTTTGGGTTTGAGTATGGAAATGCTGGTGGTGCTGGCACTGCTTGCATTCACCATATTTCTGTTTGTTTCTGAAATTGTGCGGGTAGACCTGGCAGCCATTATCGTGATGGTGCTGCTGGGTATTTTGAGCGTGATTCCCGGTCTGGGTGAGCTGGCTGACCTGCGCCATCTGTTCGACGGTTTTGCCAGTAATGCCGTCATTTCCATTATTGCAGTAATGATTATCGGTGCCGGACTGGATCAGACCGGTCTGATGAGCCGTGTGGCACAGACCATTGTCAAGGTGGGCGGCAATACCGAAAAGCGCCTGATCGTGATCATTACCAGCACGGTTGCCTTTATTTCCTCCTTCATGCAGAACGTCGGGGCGACCGCCCTGTTTCTGCCGGTGGTTGCACGGGTCTCGAACCGGACCGGCATTTCCATGTCGCGCCTGTTGATGCCGATGGGATTCTGCGCCATTCTGGGCGGGACCATGACCATGGTGGGTTCATCACCACTGATTCTGCTCAATGACCTGATTCTCGGTGTCAATCCGTCATTACCGGAGCAACAGCGCATGGAAACCTTCGGGCTGTTTGCCGTCACCCCCATTGGTGTGGCGCTGGTACTGACCGGTATTGTCTATTTCATCATTGCCGGCCCCTGGGTGCTGAAGTCCGGTGGTGAAAAGCAGAATCGGGACAGCAGCCAGGACCTTTACGCCTATTTCGAGCGCATTTACGCCCTCAATCCGACCACCTTTGAAGTGGTGGTGAAGCCGGACAGCCCGCTGGTGGGCATGGACATTCTGGAAGTCCTGTGGAATTACAAGATCAATATCATCGGCATTCATTTCAAGGGGCGTACCCGCATGGAGCCCCCCCCGGATATCAAGGTGGAGGCTCCGGCCCGGCTGGCGGTGATTGCAGACCCGGCACACCTGCAGGCTTTCATTGAAAAAAACCGGCTGGAGATTGACGAGTCGGGCAATACCTTTGTTGAAGAGCTGAGTTCCGAAAAATCGGGCCTGGCGGAAATCGTGATTCCACCGGATTCCGACCTGGTGGGTAAAAGTGCCAAAGATGTCGGCATCCGCAAAAACTACGGCCTGTCGATTCTGGCCCTGTTTCGTCATGGGGTCTGTTACAGCAGAACCGCGACCGAAATGGAAAACGAGGTACAGGATGATATCGGCAAAATGCCGTTTGAGGCCGGTGACACCCTGGTCTGTCACACCTCCTGGAATTCCCTGAGCCGCCTTGAAAAAATGCATCGCAAGGATTTTGTCGTAGTCACTTCCGGTTATCCCCATGATGAATTCCGCCCGGATAAAACCCGCCATGCACTGCTGTTTTTCCTGCTGGCCATCGGCTTGATCCTGTTTACCGACATTCGCCTGTCCCTGTGCCTGCTGATCGGTGCGCTGGGCATGATCCTGACCAATGTCCTGTCGCTGGATGAAGCCTACGAGTCGGTGAGCTGGCGCACGGTTTTTCTGCTGGCGAGCCTGATTCCACTTGGGGAGGCGGTGCAGAACACCGGGACTGCCGCCTGGATCGCGAACGGTATCGTCAGTGTGATGAGTGGCCTGCCGATACTGGCCTTACAGGCCGCCGTTGCCATTCTGGCTACTGCATTCTCGCTGGTGATGTCAAATGTGGGGGCCACCGTACTGCTGGTACCGCTGGCGGTGAATATTGCCCTGGCTGCCGGGGCCGACCCGGCATTGTTTGCCCTCACGGTGGCACTGGCCACTTCCAACTCCTTTATTATCCCCACCCATCAGGTTAATGCCCTGATCATGGGGCCGGGGGGCTACCGTGTCGCGGACTTCATGCGAGCCGGTGGTATCATGACTGTGCTGTTCCTGGTTGTACAACTGTTCATGCTCAATCTGATATTCTGAAAATCCGGAATCATCAAATTATCAGGCAGGTCCTCCATGGCGCAGCAATTCGACCAACTCAGTACCCGACTCATCGACTTCATCCGGGACCAGAAAATTTTCTTTGTCGGGACGGCGCCTGATGACGGACGTGTCAACCTGTCTCCCAAGGGCATGGACTCGCTGCGGGTACTGGATGCGTCACATGTTGCCTGGCTCAATGTTACCGGCAGCGGCAATGAAACCGCTGCCCATGTGCAGGAAAACGGGCGCATGACACTGATGTTCTGTGCCTTTGAAGGGAACCCGCTCATTCTGCGCCTGTACGGCAAAGCCCGGGTCTACCACCAGCATGACCCGGAGTGGGCAGGCTGGTATGAGCGCTTTGAACCCATACCGGGGGCAAGGCAGGTCTTTGTACTTGATATTGATCTGGTCCAGACCTCCTGCGGCATGGCCGTCCCCTTCTTCGCCTATCAGAACGAGCGCAATCAGCTGCGTGACTGGGCCACCCGGAAAGGTGAAGACGGCATCCGCACCTATTGGGAGGAAAAAAACCGGCTCACCATTGACGGCAAACCGACCGGTGTGCTGGGAGGAACACCGCTTGTTAACAAGCGCTAGCCCGCATTTCTCACACGCCTCTGCCAATGAGGCATAGTCGCACAGACTACTGCCCCTGCAACTCATGCGCAAAAACCCCCGCCACTGCATCCAGCCCGTCCGCCAGTTCCAGCACCCGGCGGTGGTGCGTGAACAGCAGCACCTGGGTACGGGTCGCCAGCTCGGCCAGCACCTCCAGCCCGGCACGGGTGCGCCGGTCATCAAAGCTGATCAGGATATCGTCGACAATAAACGGCATCGGTTCCCCGGTACGGAACTGCTGCTCCAGCGTCGCCAGCCGCAACGCCAGATAAAGCTGGGCACGGGTTCCCTCACTCATGCAATCCACCGGGACTTCGGTGTTATCCGGGCGCAGGCCGAGCAGTACCGGTTTGTCATCCGTACCCAGTTCATCGCGCAGACCGGCATAGGCATCCAGTGTCAGGCAGGCAAACAACCCGCCGGCACGGGACAGCACCGGGGCCTGGTTTTGCTGCCGGTACGCCTCGATGCGCTGCCCCAGCATCAGGGCAGCAATCTTCAGGCGCAGGTACTGCTCAGCCCCGGCACTCAGGCTGGCCAGATGCTGTTCGGCTTCTTCTGCCGCATCCGCTGCCGCCGCACCACCGGCCTGAGCCTCCATGCGGTTCTGCAGGGTCTGGCGCTGGTCACGCAGGCTGTCACGCTGCCGATACAACGCATCCAGCACCCCGTCGACCGGTTCCAGCGCCGCTGCTGCCGTATCCAGATCGACCACGGCCGCTTCCTGTTCCAGCGCTGCCAGCGTCAGGCCATCCCCATTACGCCGCAGCTCCTGTTCCAGCGCTTCAAGCTGACGCTGCAAGGTCCGTCTGGCACCGGACTGCTCCCCGGCCTGCTGCAGACCGGCTTCATCACTCACCTGAGCCAGCGCCTGTAACTCCGCCAGCCGCTGTTGTGCTGCCTGCCGGGTGATATCCGCTTCATGCAGCGCTTCCCGCGTCACTTTTTCGGCATCACGCATTTTCTCCAGCTTTGCCCGCGCCTCCCGCGCCTGGCTCAAGCCCTGATACAGCTGCTCGGCGATCCGTTCCGGGGGCTGCCCGGTGCAGTCACAACCAATCCCGGCAGCAAAGGCGAACACCTGTTCACCAAACTCGTCCCTGTCCTTGTCCATTCCCCAGAGACGGCGGCGTTTTTCTTCAGACGCATCATACTTTTCAAAAAACAGCGCCAGCTGCTCCAGGGTTTCCAGCGCCTCTTCCGGATGTGCCTGCGTACCCAGCCCCAGCCCGGCAATCGCCTGCTGCCATTCTTCACCCCATGTGGCCAGATGTGCCTCGATGGTGGCCAGACTGTCCTGCTGCCGGTCAATGCGCTCGCTGGCTTCATCGCATGCCTGCTGCCACTGCACCTGCCGGTTGCGGCGTTGTTCTTCCTGCTCAATGCCCTGCTCACACGCAGCCAGCAGGGTGCTCAGTGAAGGCAGGTCAGCCTGAGGGGTGTTTTTTTCTGCTGCCGGATTGCCATCAGCCAGTTGTACCGCCAGTGTCTGGCGGTGTGCCGTGTGATCAGCAGCAAGGTGCGTCACCTGTGCCTGTGCCAGCCGGGCCTCACGCACACCAGCCAGCAGGCTGTCCACCCGTGCCAGCCATTGTTTCATTACCGGCGGCTCAGCAGGCCGGATACCCAGCGGCCACCATTCGGCCTCCCAGTCGCGCTGCAGGGACTGCTGTTCCTGCCGGCCCTGATCCAGACGCTGCTGCGCGGTCTCAAGCCGCTCGCCCAGCATCCGGATACGCGCTTCCAGCGTGCTGCGTCGGGCCACCTGATCCGCTTCCAGCCGCAGGCGGTCAGACAGGTGATCAGCCTCTTCCAGCTGCTGTTCGTACCGGGCGGCATCCGGGGGAGCCTCCGCTGTTTCCGCCTGCACGGATGCCGCCTGATCAAGGTAGTGTCGGCGAATGGCCTGCCAAAGCTGATCCCGCCGGGTGCGGGCTGTCCTCAACTGCTCCAGGGTGGGCACATCATGACCGTACAGCAAAGCGGCCAGTTCCTGTTGTGCCTGTACCTGCTCATCGCCCAGTTCCTGCTGCCTGTGCGCCTGCTCCCGCAGCTGTTGCGCCAGTGTATGCCAGTGCTGCTCGAACCGATCCAGCGTGGCCGGAACCGGCAGGGCAATCTGCGTGAGGCTTTCCAGCGTACCCTGAAAACGCCCGAGCCGCTGGAACCGGCTGTCGACTTCCAGCTGTCGCTCAGCAGCCTGCTGATGGGCCTGAGCCAACAGGGCATCGAGATCACCCGCCCTGCGTGCGGCGGCCACAGCGGCTTTCAGGGCCGGCAGGTCCGGTGGTGTCGCGGGCGTTTCCGGCGCTTGTGCCTGCAGCTGTCGCCGGTCGGTTTCGGCCTCTTTAAGCATCCGGGCGCTGCTTTCGCGGCGTTCACTCAACTGGCTGTATTGCCGGGCCAGTGCAGCAATGCGGTGTTTTTTCTTCAGCAGCGGGCGCAAGGTGGCAGCAGCGTCATCCAGACGCAGCTCGGGGTGAGTCGCCTTCAGCAACTGGGTCGCCTCATTACGCAACAGGCGACGCTGGCCGTCCTGCTGCGGGCGGTCAAGCAAACTTTTTTCAATGGCTCCCAGCGCCTTGTGCAGGGCCAGGATTTCCAGCTCACGCGCCAGCAGTTCCTCAGGGACATTGAGGGCCTGGATTTCAGCCTGCTGGTTGTCCAGGTGCAGCTGTGCCTTGCGTCCGGCTTCTTCGGCCTGTTGCAGGCGGCTTTGCGCCATGCGGCACTGTTCCGGAAAATCCTCGGCCAGCAACCGCACCGTTTCCTGTGCGGCCAGCTGCTGCAGAATCGCCTGCCGCTCCTGCAGCGGCCCCCGGATACGCTGCAGGCGCTGCAAACGGCTTTTCTCCCGGCTGTGGGCGCTGATGTCGGCCTCGACTGCCGTGATCTGTTCCAGTGTCGCGGCCAGCTGCTCCCGCAGCGCGTCCCATTCCCGTACCGGCAGGCTCAGTTCACGCACCCGTTTACGGGCATTGCGGAAGGCGACAGCAGACTGGTTCACCGGTCGGGTGGAGGCACGCGGTTTGAACAGCGCCTCCGCCTCCTGCTGCAGGCCGTTCAGGGTGGTACGTGCACTGGCCACCCCGAGTGCAGCACTGAACAGCGCCTGCCCCAGATCACCGGACTGCTCCAGCAGCTCCCTGCCCCCGGCTTCCAGACGCGTATGGTCAATACCATACAGGCGGGTGAACAGGGCTTCATCCAGACCTGACGGCAGGAACGGTCCCAGCACGGCATCATCCAGGGTTTCCACACCATCGGCGGCAAGCAGCGCCCCCTTGTTGCCCTTGCGGCGCCGGAATGCCAGCGTGTGACCATTCTGCAGCCGCAGCTGACCGCCGATGCGCAGTTGGGCGTAGTCATGGCGATAGTTGTCGGGGGTACGCGCCGGAATGCCGAACAGCCAGGCGATAATGGCACGCAGCGCGGTGCTTTTGCCGGCCTCATTGTCACCGTAGATCAGGTGCAGGCCGGCAGAGCCAGCAGACAAATCCAGGGTTTTATCCGTAAAGCCGCCGTAGGCGATCAGGTCCAGACGGTCGATTCTCATCCCGGGTCTCCAGCGCTCAGCAGCCGGCCGACCAGCAGCCGGCGGGCTTCATGGATCAGGCGCTCCAGATTTTGTGCATCCCCCAGATCCAGCGCTGAATCAGGAGCCAGCGCTTCCGGCGGCAGTTTCTGTTTCAGTTCGGCCAGTGCATCGTCCAGGCCGTCGATCTGCCCGGCCTGTGCCGGCATGGCCAGAATGTCATGCAGCAGCCGGGCCAGCGGCCTGTCTTCCGCAAGGGCATCATCCAGGCTCAGGCGTTGTTCCAATGCCAGCTCCACGCGCTCGATCCACAGGTCATCACCCGCCGTTTCAGCCGCGAGGGCACGAATCTGCTGCTCCAGCCGTTCGGGGTAGGCACCCAGCCGGTCAGCCAGCGGTGTCGCACCCTGCAGGCACAGACGCAGGGCCAGCGGGCGTCCGTCCGCTGCAGTGACTGCATCCGTCAACACCTGCCGGAGCCGGACCAGCAGGGCAGGCATATCGGCAGCATCACCCAGGTCGACGCCACAGCGTTCCCAGCGCAGCACGTCCAGTTCGATCGGCTCCACAGCAGCGCTCCCCCCGGCAACCGTGACCAGTACGCAGCCCTTGGCTCCGGTTTCGCGGCTGTGTCGCCCCTGAAGGCAGCCGGGGAAGACTATCCACGGGTCGCGGGCGACGAACTCCTGCTGGTGAACGTGGCCAAGCGCCCAGTAGTCATAGCCGGTAGCACGCAGGTCATCAATACTGCAGGGTGCATAGGGTGCGTGGCCCTCACGTCCGTCCAGGCTGGTGTGCAGCAGGCCGATATTGAAGCGGCCCGTTTCCGCCGGCGGGAATCCGGCGGCCAGGTTGTCGTGTACATGCCGGGTTTCAAAGCTGCGCCCGTGGATCGTGACCCGGCAGGTATCCAGATGCACGCTTTCCACCTGCCGTGCACCAAGGATATGCAGGTTGGCGGGACCATCCAGGGCTTTGGTCATGCGGTTGGCAGCGTCGTGGTTGCCCGCGACGGCAAATACCGGGATGCCGTGTTTACCCAGTCGTCCGAGCTGGCGGCTCAGGAAGATACCGGTGCTGTAGTCCTTCCAGTCACCATCGTAAATGTCACCGGCCAGCAGTACAAAGGCAACCTGCTCGTCAATGGCACGCTCGACCAGATTTTCAAAGGCCCGGCGGCAGGCTCCGCGAATGGCGTCCACCGGAGCGGTGTCATGACGGGACAGGCCGCGCAGCGGGCTGTCGAGGTGGATGTCAGCGGCGTGGAGGAATTTAAACATGGAATTCTTTTAAAAAACGCCGAGGCGGTGCATCAGGCGTTCCGGTTACGTGAGTTACTTTTGTGCTTTAGCGTAATTTGTCGGGCCGGGCGGTGCAAGTGCCGGTATCAACCCGTCCCGGCAAACCCGTACCGCACACCATCATTCCCCCGATACGGTACCTCACATCACGGCTTGACCATATTCACACCATTACAGACCGTCCCGGTCATCCGTTCAGGGTATTCGGACAGCAGAATCGAGTGGGGCATTGTCCGGTTCAGATAGGCATTGTCCCCTTGTGTCAGGACCCTGAAACTGTCCTCCTTGCGCAATTGCCCCAGCTCCCGGGCAAACACCTCGGCAAATGCTTTCATGCCCGGCCGGCGGATATTCACAACCAGCCCGGTATAAGCGGTGGAAAACGGCGTGGATACCGTGAAAAACTGCCCGGTTTCCCCCGGCAGGGCCTGTGCCTCCCGTTGCAGCTTGTCAATCTCGCCCGCTTCTTCCAGCACATAATCCGCCCGCCCCAGCCGCAACACGGTAAACTTGCTGACCACCTCCGCCACCGTGATCACCTCCACATCCTCCAGCCCGGTCAGCCGGTTAAACAGCTTCCGGTCCACGGTCACAATCCGTTTGCCGATGAAATCCTTCAGGGTTGTCGGCTCCCGCAGCCTGGGGGACTCGGCATAGTAATAAGCCAGTATGGTGTAATAACGATAAACGATCATCTTCATCTGGCAGCGGATACCCGGCTCAAAAATATAATTGGTCCCCACCATCATGTCGGCATTGCCGGCCTCCATTTCGGCAACGGCACGCCGGAACGGCATCAATACAAAATCCGGGGTCAGATTCAAACGCTGAAACAGTTTGCAGGTCAGCTTGCTGTCACCCCGTTCCAGCCACTGCTGAAACGAGATGCCCATGGGGTACTCCAGTGCCAGCACCTTGACCGAACGGATACCCTCTCCTGCCCCCACGCCCTCTCCGTCGCACCCCATGGCACGCACCGGAACGGGACACAGCAGCCACAACACCATCAAGGCATAAAAACCGATGGAAACGGACAGTACCTGAGTCACAGGCTGTATAAGCTTGTCCACTGACACCTCCTTTTTATATTTCGTTTATGTTTGTATTGCCATTCCCGCCATTTTCATGTCTGTCACGGCCCGGCAGCCGATGGCGCTGCCGGCGGGCATGGTATGTCACTGGCCTGTGAGGCCAGATCGGGAAACAAAATGGAAGCCGGTACCTGCCCGTCCAGATAGGACAGGTCATCCCCGACCAGCGTGCTGAAACCGTCTTCAGCGCGCAGGTGCTCCAGCTCCAGTGCCAGTCGCTCAGCCAGCGCGGCCATGTCGGGGCGGCGGGTATTCACCACCAACCCGGCATACGCGACTGAAAAGGGGGTGGAAACACTGAAGAAGCGCCCGTCAGCGCCTGCTCCCGCGTCACCCGGTACCTCATCAATCCGGTCCAGCTGCCCCTCCTCTTCCAGCACGTAATCCGCCCGCCCCAGACGTAATACGGTAAATTTGTTGGCAACCTCCCTCACCGCAATGATCTCCACATCCACCAGCCCGGTGACCTGACTGAACCATTTGGAATCCACCGTGACGATTCTTTTTTTACTGAAATCCTGCAGCGTTTTCGGTTCCCGCATATCCGGTTTGCGGGCATAGTAATACGCCATGATCTTGTAATACCGGTAAACAATCGTTTTCAGGTGGCAACGCACATCCGGCTCAAAAATATAATCGGTGCCCACCATCATGTCGGCATGACCCGCTGCCATTTCGGCAAACGCCCGCCGGAACGGCATCAGCACAAAATCCGGGGTCAGATTCAGACGCTCAAACAGCCGGCAGGTGACTTTACTGTCGGTCCGTTCCAGCCATTGTGCAAACGAGATGCCCATGGGGTATTCCAAGGCCAGTATCCGCACCGGACGGGCAGCCTGCCCTGCAGGAACCTGCCCCCCCCTGCAATCGAGCGCATGAGCCGCAACAGGCAGCAGCCACCACAGCCCCATCAGAATAATGGCCCGGAAGCAGATGGTGCGCTGTCGTTTTGGCTGTCGTGGAGGCAGGCAGTGCACCACAAGACGGGTCATAACAGGCTGAATCATGAATCACCAATGGGTGGAGGCTGCGGTGTGCAGTCCGTCCCGATGATCTTTTCAGGGTAAGTGGACAACAGAATGGAAGTCGGTATGCGCCGATCCAGATAGGACGGGTCATCCCCGACCAGCGTCCTGAAACTGTCCTCATCACGCAGGCGGTCCAGTTCCCGTATCAACTGATCAGCCAGCTCAACCATACCGGGACGGTTGACATTCACCACCAGCCCGGTATAGGCCGTTGAAAAAGGCGTGGAGACACTGAAAAACCGCCCCGTGTCGCCGGGCAGCGACCTGGCTTCGGGAATTTTTCCGATCTGGCCGGCTTCCTCCAGCGCATAATCAGCCCGGTTCAGGCGCAGCATGGTGAACTTGTTGGCAACCTCGGGGATCGGCATGACCTCCACTTCAACCAGCCCGGTGAGCCGCTTGAACAGCTTCAGGTCCCCGGTCACAAGCCTTTTACCGTTGAAATCCTGCAGTCGGGTCGGTTCATGCCGGTGGGGTTCCGTGGCATAGTAATAGGCCAGAATCCGGTAATGGCGGTAGATGATCATCTTCATGCGGCAGCGGATGTCAGGCTCAAAGATATAATCGGTACCGACCATTATATCGGCATTGTCCGCCGCCATTTCAGCAAATGCCCGCCGGAACGGCATCAGCACAAAATCCGGTGTCCGCTTCAGGCGCTCAAACAGCCGGCAGGTGACTTGGCTGTCGGTCCGTTCCAGCCACTGTTCAAACGAGATACCCATGGGGTATTCCAGGGCCAGTACCCGCACCGGACGGGAGTCATCCGTGTCGGGTATCGTTTTTCCATCACACCCCAGGGCATGCGCAGCAACGGGAAACAGCAGGCACAACACCAGCAGGATGCCGCCCGCCGGCAGCCGGATACCCTTACCCTTCACAGACCAGCCCATATAACCCTGTCCTCCACCCTGTATGCCCTCACTACCTGCCGGCAGACGGCTGGTAACGGTTGTCACAGATCACTGCATCCTCCGATGCCCCTTTCGGCCCCGGCGACTCAAGCGACAGAATGGAACGTTGCGGTTCCTGCTGCTCCAGCGCATACGCCGGGTCATGCCGCACCATCGCCCCGAAGTCACTCCCGGCACGCAGCTGTTCCAGCGCCGCCTCAAGCTCCCCGGCCAGTTGCTGCATGCCGGGGCGACCGACATTCACCACCAGACCGGTGGCGGCTATGGCAAAAGGCGTGGCAACACTGAAAAACCGGCCCGGTGCCACAGCACCGGAAATCTCTCCGATCCGGTCGCCGGTAAAGCGCTTCTCCTCGCCCGCCATGGCCAGCGCATAATCGGCCCGACCCAGGAGCAGAACGGCAAACTTGGCCTCGATATCCAGAGCGGAAATGATCTCCACATCATCCAGCCCGGTCATGCGGCTGAATATTCTGGGTCCCAGGGTGGCAATGCGCTTGCCGGCGAAGTCTGCCAGCGTAGTCGGCTCCTGCGCCTGCCGCGCTGTGGCGTAGTAATAAGCCAGCACCCGGTAATACCGGTAAGGGATCATCTTCAGGTGACAGCGGGTTTGGGGCTCAAAGATATAATCCGAGCCGAGCATGATGTCGATGTCGGCATTATCAGCCTCCATCTCGGCAAATGCCCGTGCATAGGGCAACAGCACCAATTCCGGCTTCAGGTACAGGCGTTCAAACAAGCGGCAGGTGAGCCTGCTGTCAACCCGCTCCAGCCATTGATCAAGCGTCAGTCCGAGCGGATATTCCAGCGCCAGCACCCTGACCGGGCGAGCGGCCTGTTCCGGGCTGCCCGCCCAGCCACAAACGGCTTTGGCACTTGAAACCAGTGGAAACAGCAGCAGTAGCAACAGAATGGCAAAACCCGAACAGACCGATGATTTGCGCTTCACAGCACCTCCGCGAGAACCCGAACCCTCCAGATACCCCGGGCAGAAAGGGGCAGAACCGAGCCTGTTTTACGGGGTCATTGTTCTGACAGGCTGCAGTTTGTTGATTTTCTCACAATCCGGGCAGGACAGGCAAAATTTTCATAAATAAAGCGGTAATGCCATGAAAATCTGTTGTAGACTGGCAGGCAGAAGCTGCAGATGCACGCCAGTCAGGTGCCACACCCCGAACCGGGAGATGTCCGGCAACCCTGTATCGGCAGGGACAGAGGAACAGAGGATATGTCGGACATTGCTGATGCGGTTGATGTTCATCCTGTCAGGCATCTACAGCCTGTTTTGCCAAAGGCTGCCTGTCCCAAGACAGTGCTGCGGTTGGTCATGCCTTGCCTGAAGTGCCAGATAATGGCTTTTTGAACATCCTGAATGCAGGGACTCTCCTATGGAAGCATTGACAGCAGAACTACTTCCAGTTGATCGGACTTTCCCGCCACCGGACAGGATCAAGATCCTGATCATTGATGATGAAGCCCCGTTGCTGAAATTTCTTGAAGGCATTCTGGTTAATGCCGGTTATACCGTCATTGCCGAGAAAAACCCGGTCAATGCGGTCAACCTCGCCATCTGCATGCAACCCGATATTATCGTGCTGGATGTCGTCATGCCGGAAATCGACGGGTTTACCATCTGCAGGCAGCTGAAACAGAATATTCTGTTCAAAAACATTCCCATCATATTTCTCACCATCTGTGACCAGATTGATGACAAAATCCGCGGACTGGAGTCCGGTGGGGTCGACTACCTGATCAAACCCCTGGACAGCCGCGAGGTACTGGCCAGGATCAAGAAGCATATCGAGATCAGCTGGGTCCGGCTCTCACTGGAAAAAACCATCAGGGAAAAAGAAAACCAGCTGCAGACCCTGAAATCAAAGCTCGACAGGGCCAGCAACTTCATCATTCACTTTGACTCACCCTATCAGAAAATCCTGAGCACACTGGAAATCGGCATTATAAAAATCAACAGGGACTTTACCTGTCTGGTGGCCAATGCCTCGGCGGCCCACCTGCTGGGCTATGCCGATCCGCAGGACATGATCGGCAGACCGATACTGCTCAAGCGGGAGAATGAAAACAAAAGGCAGTCCGACCTGCTGTCTGCTGCGGGAAAGCTCAGGAAAATCGTCGCCACCCGAAGAATCAGCCTCCTGACCAGAGACAACAGGCAGCTGCCGGTGGAACTGGACATGACCCCGATCAATGATGAAAATCCGGGCGAAACGGCAGTCATCAGCTTCAATGACATCAGCGTCGAAAGGTCGATGCAGCTGGGGGTCGCCTCACCAGCCTATAAAGACCCCCTGACCGGACTGGAGAACCGAACCGCCTTTCAGGAAATACTCAAACACGAAAACATGCTGAGCGGCAGTACCACATGTTCCCAAGCCGCCATTTTCATCGTCGACCTCGATTACTTCAAGGAAGTCAATGACAGCTTCGGCCACCTGACCGGTGATCAGGTCCTGTGCGAAATCGCCAACCGCCTCAGCAGCGCCATCCGCGAGCATGATCAGGTCACCCGCCTGGGCGGTGACGAGTTCGGCCTGCTGATACGCAACTTCAATACCCTTGATGACCTGGAGCAGCTGGCCAGACGGCTGATTGACAGAATCAGGGCACCCATCATCCTTCCCAACGCCACCGTCAACCTGTCCGCCTGTATGGGTATTGCCATTCTGGACTGCTACATGCCTCACATTGACGATATTTTCAACCGGGCCGACATGGCGCTCTACAAGGCCAAGGAGCACCGGCAACAAGGCTACTGCCTGTTCCAGAAAGAAATGCTGGATGAGCTTGAGGATGAACTGCTGTTGGCCAGGGAACTGCCTGAACTGCTGGAAAACAATCAGCTCTATGTCGAATACCAGCCCCAGTTCGCCGTCAACGACAGCCGCTATATCGGGGCAGAAGCCCTGGTGCGCTGGAATCATCCCAGCAAGGGCCGACTGCTGCCGGTCAGCTTTCTTCCCATTGCCGAGAAACGGGGCTTTCTGCGTAATATTTCCAATCATTCGCTGAAGAAAATCTGCGAACAGATTCATGAATGGAAAGGCCAGCACATTCAGTTCGGCAAAATTTCCGTCAATATTTGTGCGGCACAGCTGAATGACAGCAATTTCTTTGATGAAATCACCCTGCTGTTTGAGGAGTACGAGATCGACCCCAATGACCTGGTGTTTGAACTGACGGAAAATACCCTGTTCAGTACCAATGCACAGACCAAACAGAAGCTGTCCAAGCTGATCCAGCTGGGGGTCCGCTTTGCCATTGATGACTTCGGTGTCGGCTTTTCCTCAATGCAGTTATTGAAAGACCTGCACAGCGACATTATGAAGATTGACAAAAGCTTCATTGCAGAGATAGAAAGCAGCGAAAAAAGCCGGACCATCATCAAGTCGATTATTGACCTGAGCAAGAACCTGAAGATGGATGTGGTGGCTGAAGGGGTCGAGAACCGGAATCAGCTGAGCTTCCTCAAAGCCTGTGGCTGTGATTCTTTTCAGGGCTTCTACCAGAGCAAATCGGTCGACGCCAAAACCCTTGAGCAACACTTTCCCAGAGCCTGAAACCTCATGCAGACAGCAGACGAACTGGCGCACTATTCCATACCGGGCCTTGACCTGCAGGCGGGCCTGCAGCGTGCCGGTAATGCACCGGATGCCTATCTGCGCTTTCTGCACAGTGTGCATGAACACGGCAGGCACTACCGCAACAACCTGCAACAGGCACTGGTGGAACAGGACAACAGCAGACTGCATCAGCAGCTGCATGGGCTGCGCGGTGTTGCGGCAACGCTGGGTGCCGTCTCGCTCGCGCGGTCCTGTTCCCGACTGCTGGAGGAAAAAACCATTAGCCTGGGTGAAATCCCGCCCCAACTGATCAGCAGTGTGTTTCATGAGCTGGACCGGCTGCTGGCCGGTATCGGGCAGTCCGGCATTCTGACACACAAGCCCGTCATCCAGGCTCCCCAGAACCTTCAGGCCGGCCCGTTACAGGCTTTCACACTGGTTTTCATCGAAGATGATGCGGCACTGAGCCAGGTATTCCTCGGCGAGCTGAAGAAGCATTTCGGTGCCGTGGTCTGGCTGGGGAAAAAGCAGGAGGCCCTGGATTACCTGATACGGCAGGAAACCTTCACCCGCTCCATCATCCTGTGCGATGTGCAGCTGCCGGACGGTTCAGGTCTGGATGTCGCCAGAGCCATTTCCCGGCGGGAACCTGACACCCTGATCCTGCTGACCAGCGGTGCGGCCATCCCTGCAGAAGACCTGAGCGGTATCGAAAACAGCATTCAGCTATTGAAGCCGTTCAGCGTCATGGACATCCTGAACCTCGCCAAAGGACTCGCCTTTAACCTTCTTGGCCAGAAAACTGCCTAACTGCAGCAGGCTGATGGGGCGCTTCAGGCACAGGTCTGCAGCACTGCCATCAAAGGGCATTTCCGTCAGGGGGCTGCTGATCAGGACGGTAATGGCGTCAGGATGTGCCGTTTTCACCGCCTGCAGCAGTGTGCTGCCCGCCCCGTCAGGCAATGTGACCTCACTGATGACCACATCCGGGGCCGGTGACTCGCCAAGCCGGGCCATTGCCTTTTGATGTGTATTCACCACCGAGACCGTGGCCCCCTGGGAAACCAGAAACACACGCAGGATTTCACAGAAGTCGGTGTCACTGTCGACCACCAGTGAGCGCTGCCCGGCCAGGCTGTGCCCCGACAGGGACTGAGGCCGGTATTCCGAAGCCGTGTGATCCGGATTGATCGGCAGAATCAGGCTGAAATGGCTGCCCCCGGTGTCGACTTCCCGGTAGATAACCTGTCCGGCAATCTGCTGAACAAAATTATTCAGGGTCCATAACCCGAGTCCGGTCCCCCCCTGGCCCGACTTTGTCGTGAAAAACGGCTCAAATAATTTCGAACGCATGGAAGCCGGAACCCCCGGTCCATTATCAATCACATCAATACAGACATAGGTATTATCCTTATTCAGCTGATGCCGGATTTTAAGCTGCGGTGGCAGGTTCCGGATAATAACGGAAATATCCCCACCACTTTCATCCAGTGCCTCATTGGCATTCTTCACCAGATTGATAACGGAGGACAGCAGCATTTCCTTGTTGATACTCAACTCCGCACGGGTCAGGCATAACACCACCAGACTGTTTTTCCTGCTCACCAGAACCGGCAGAATCTCTTCCAGTTCGGCACCGAATACATCCATTCTCAGCATGGGTGCCGATTGCGCCGTTTTTCCGGAATAGCGCAGCAGCTGCCGGGTCAGCAGGCTGGCATTGTGAACCGAACGTTCGGCAACCCGCAGCCGCTCCCTGACTTCATTGGGCAGGGCATCGGATGCCGAAATCAGTTCAATGGCCCCCGAGATGACCACCAGTGAATTATTGAACTCATGGGTAATGCTGCTGACCTGCCTGCCGAGCGACTCCATGCGCATGGCTTCCAGCAGGCGCAGATTGACGACCTCCGCCTCCCGCATCATGGTGACGACCTTGCCGATATGATGCTGCAGTTCATAGCCCAGCTGGTTCACCGCCGAGACCACATCATCAATTTCATCCCAGCCGGCATAGGCAAACGTGTTGCGGTCTATTTCCAGCTTTTCCACCGGCACCCGCAGCGTTTTTCCGGAAGCGACAAAATGGCTGATGGTTTCCAGGTGCTTGTTGACCAGCATGCGGAAAGCAAAAAAACCAAACAGCAGCAGACTGATCGACTTGACAAAATTGCTCAGCAGGCGGGTGGTGGCAAACTGGTAGACCTGTCGGAACGCCCAGTCAAGGTCGGCATAAAGCACCAGATCACCCAGGTAGTTGTTTTTTCCGCTTGCCCGGATATAAACCGGTACGTCGCTTTTGATGATCACATCACCGGTCGGTACCACGCCTGAACTCAGCATCAGGGTATCACTGTTGATTTCCACGGCCATGACACGCTCATCCAGCGTGATACCATCCAGAATCAATTGAGCCTGAACCTCGTTATACTCCCACAGGGAACGGCTCAATGCACTCAGGTAAGTGGTACTGATGCGGTCCAGGGTATGATTCAGGTCATACCGCAGCCCCAGGTAATAGTCGTATATCTCGGCTGTCGTTATAATCAGTGACAGGGTGGCCCCGAACAGGATGGTCCAGGTCAGATACTGACGGGACAGGGGGGAAGAGAAAACCTTTCTGCCCTGATAATGGATTACTGGCATGTCAGATGTCCGTGCAAAGGGGCACAACATATTTGCTAACGGCTTCGGCAAGCAGAATCAACCCCTGACTGGCCGGATCGGGGTAACATGGAAAAACGGGTATAAGCCTGCCCATGCCTGAAGCATACAAGGCTTCATTGGCCTGTCATAGCGGTGCATGACGGTAACAGTATGCCAATAGACCCTGCGCCCTGACTCCTGCGTGGCAGTCACAGACAGGTATTCGGCAGATTGTAAACAAATTGGTCTTAAAAATGATCATTTCGACTTGTTAAAAGTAAAAAAAAGCATTATTGTCAACAAAAGTTGCAACAGCCAACTTGTCGCCCTTGTTTGTGCCTATCCGGCACGCAGGCAATGAGGAGTTACCTTCAGTAAGGTGAGGAGACCTAGCATGAGCTACAAAGCCGAATACCAACGTTCCATGGATGATCCGCAGGGGTTCTGGCGTGAAAAGGCCGAGGCCCTGAAGTGGTTTACGTTCCCGAAAACCATTCTGTCCCAGGATGAGCACGGCATCTATCGCTGGTTCAAGGATGGTGAGATGAACACGGCCTACATGGCGCTGGACCACCATGTCGAGGAGGGTCGGGGCGAACAGCCGGCACTGATTTACGACTCACCGGTCAGCAATACCAAAACCCGCGTGACTTACCGCGAGCTGCGTGACCAGGTGGCCAGAACCGCCGGCATGCTGCGTGACCTGGGTGTTGAAAAAGGCGACCGGGTGATTGTCTACATGCCCATGATGGTGGAAGCCGTGGTGGCCATGCTGGCCTGCGCACGTCTGGGAGCGGTGCATTCCGTGGTATTCGGCGGGTTTGCACCACCGGAACTGGCAGTGCGGCTGGAGGATGCACAACCCAGGGTCATCCTCTCCGCCTCCTGCGGCATCGAGATCAGCCGCATTATCGAGTACAAGCCGCTGCTGGACAAGGCCATCGAACTGTCCTCACACAAACCGGATGCCGTGGTGATCTGGCAGCGCCCACAGGCCAAAGCCAGCCTGAACGGCGAGCGGGATCATGACTGGGCCGAACTGGTGGCCAAAGCCGAACCGGCTGATCCGGTCCCGGTCAAGGGAACCGACCCGCTGTATATCCTGTATACCTCCGGCACAACCGGCAAACCCAAGGGCGTGGTGCGGGAAAACGGCGGTCATGCCGTGGCCATGAACTACTCCATGCAGGCCATCTACAACGTGGATAAAGGCGATGTGTTCTGGGCCGCCTCGGATGTGGGCTGGGTTGTCGGCCATTCCTACATTGTCTATGCACCGCTGCTGCGGGGCTGCACCACCATTGTCTATGAAGGCAAGCCCATCATGACACCGGATGCCGGGGCATTCTGGCGCGTGTGCGAAGAATACGGGGTCAAAACGCTCTTCACGGCCCCGACCGCCTTCCGCGCCATCAAGAAGGAAGACGCCAACGGCAACTTCCTCAAGCAGTATGACCTGAGCAAACTGACCACCATTTTCTCTGCCGGAGAACGCCTGGACCCGCCAAGCCAGGAGTGGCTGATGGAAAAATCCGGCAAGCCGGTCATCGACCACTGGTGGCAGACCGAAACCGGCTGGGGCATTACCGCCAACCTGCGCGGCATTGAGCCGATGCCGATCAAACTGGGTTCCTCCACCGTGCCGACCCCCGGCTTCAATGTGCAGATTCTGGATGAAGGCGGTCAGCCGCTGGCTGCCGGTCAGCAGGGCTACATTGCCATCAAGCTGCCACTGCCGCCGGCCTGTCTGGCCACGGTCTGGGGCAATGTGGACAAATTCAGGGAAAGCTACCTGTCCATGTTCCCCGGCTATTATGCCAGCGGGGATGGCGGCTATATTGACGAGGATGGTTATGTCTTCGTCATGGGCCGGGTCGATGATGTCATCAATGTCGCAGGCCACCGCCTGTCCACCGGCGAGATGGAAGAAGTGCTGGGCGGTCATCCGGCGGTTGCCGAATGTGCCGTGATTGCCCGTGACGATGACCTCAAGGGCCAGATTCCCATGGGGCTGGTGGTGCTGAAATCCGGGGTGGAGGTCGACGAGGCGGTACTGGGCAAGGAACTGGTGCAGATGATCCGCAGCAGTATCGGTGCCATCGCCTGCTACAAGGATACCTACATCGTCAAGCGCCTGCCGAAAACCCGCTCGGGTAAAATCCTGCGCAAAAACATGCGCCAGATGATCAATGGTCAGGCCTATATCGTGCCTTCCACCATTGATGATCCGGGCATCATGCCGGAGCTGGAAGAACTGCTGACGCAACGGGGTGTGATCGGATAAAGCCCCCGCCAATACCTTTCACCCCTCATCGCCTGTCGCCGGGGGGTGTTTACGTCAGCCTGGTACTGCCGCCTGGTGTTGCCCCCTGCTCCACCGGTACCAGGCGCGGAAAATACAGCGCCAGCCCCACACCCCGCAGCAGCAGAAACAGCATCAAGGCCCCCCACAAGGCATGATTCCCGCCATGGGGCAGCCATACCCAGGCCACCACCACATACACCAGCCAGGCCAGTATCACGGTATCACGCATCAGCCGTGTTTCCGTTGCCCCGATATAGATGCCATCCAGCTGATAACTCCAGACCGCGACCAGCGGGGCCAGCACCAGCCACCAGCGGTACTGCCCGGCAACCGCCAGCACCGCAGGAATATCGGTCATCAGCCTGATAATCGCTTCTCCCAGCAACGCATAGCTCAGGCTGATACCGGCAGCGACCAGCAGCGCCCACCAGGTGCTGGCACGCACCGCCTGCAGAAACGCCACCCGGTTCCGGGCACCGTAAGCGCCGCCCACCAGCGCTTCTGCTGCATGGGCAAAACCATCCAGCCCATAGGCAATCATCTGCAACATATTGATCAGGATGGCATTGGCAGCCACCACCACGGTTCCCAGCTGGGCACTCTGGCGGGTGAAAAAGAAAAAGGCACTGGTCAGAAACAGGGTGCGGATGAACAGATCGGCATTCACCGCCAGCAGACGCCGCAAGGCCCCCGGCTCCAGCAAGGCCGCCCGGCCCGGCCAGTGCAGAAAACCCCGCACCAGCCACAGGCCGACACCGGCAGCCAGGTATTCACTCGTAACCGACGCCAGGGCGACGCCGGCCACCCCGGCATTGAAAAACCACACCAGCACCACATCCAGCACGATATTGGTCAGGTTCAGCACCAGTTGCAGCAGCAGGGCCAGACGCATCCGCTGCAGCCCGATCAGGCAGCCCAGCAGGGTGTAGTTGATAAAAGTGGCCGGTGCACTCCAGATGCGAATGGCAAAATACGCCCGGGCATGCCCGGCAATGTCCGAATCCGGGCTCATCAGCCAGAACGCCATCCGGCCAATCGGCACCTGCAGGAGAATCAGCGCCAGCCCCAGCACAATGGCCATCAGCAACGGACGCATCAGGGCCAGACTGACGCCCTGGCTGTCCCTGCCCCCATGAGCCTGAGCCACAAAACCGGTCGTGCCCATACGCAGAAAGCCGAATACCCAGAACACACTGCTGAAAATCACGGCCCCGACAGCCACTGCCGCCAGATAGGCCGGGTCATCCAGGCGTCCAACCACAGCCGTATCCACAATACCGACCAACGGCACCGACAGGGTGGAAAGAATAATCGGCCAGGACAGGCTCAATACCCGCCTGCGCCAGGCACGCGGTGTTCGGGGAAAATCGTCAGTAATCATGTTTTCAGTGACTCAGTCTATCCGTACGGCCTTTATCACCGCCACCTCATCTCGCCGCATCAGGGTTGAGCAGTGCCTGCCGGTCGATTTTACCGGTACCGGTCTTGGGCAGGGTTGATGGATACTCAAACAGGCGCGGTGATTTGTAAGGGGTGAGCATGGCTTTCACATAATCGCGCAGCTTCCGGGTCTGGGCCTCATCCGCCGTCACACCATCCACCAGCACCACAATGGCACGCAAGGCCATACGCCGGTCTTCCAGCTGATGAGCCAGCACGGCACACTCATGCACATCCGGGTGCTCGTTCAGGCAGCGCTCCACTTCCAGCGGCCAGACCCACTGACCCGATACCTTGATCAGGTCATCGGCCCGCCCCTGAAAATAATAATAACCGTCACGCTCGATAAAACGGTCACCGGTATTGATCCACTCCCCCTGCATGGTGGCACGGGTTTTGTCCGGACGGTTCCAGTAGCAGGGTGCCGAAGACTGGCCGCGCACCCGCATGATCCCGTCCTCACCTGCCGGAACCGGTTCACCGGACGGCGTTTCCAGACGCACTTCATACCCCGGAACACAAGTGCCTGCCGCCCCGGAACGATGATCATCCAGCGGATTGGAAAGGTAGACATGCAAAAGCTCGGTAGACCCCAGCCCTTCGGTGGGACCATGCCCTGCGAGCCGTTTCCAGGCCTGGTAAATGTCTTCGGAGAGAATTTCAGCCGCCGACATGGATTGACGCAGGGAAGACAGGTCACGTGTTTCCACACCGGGGCTGCGGGCCAGCGCGGTATAAAGGGTGGGCAGCCCGAAAAACACCGTGGGCCGATAGCGCTCAATGGCATCCAGCACGGCATCCGCCGTAGGCTGGCCCGGCAGGTACAGGGTGGTTGCCCCGACAGAAAACGGAAAAGTGATCGAATTGCCGAAACCGTAGGCAAAGTAGGTTTTGGGTACCGAAAAGCAGATGTCATCCGGATACAGCTTCAGGACATGTGCTCCGAATGAAGCCTGGGTATAGGCCATGTCGTGATGCAGGTGGACAATGCCCTTGGGCCGCCCGGTGGAGCCGGAGGAATACATCCAGAATGCCATGTCATCCGCCGTGGTATCGGCCACTGCCAGTGCGGTCGGCTGATCCTGCAGGAAGGCATCGGCTGTCACCAGCCCGCTGCCATCACCGGATGAAGTATTGCCATTGACCACTACCACGGTTTCCAGAGCCGTGTCCTGACGGGTTTCGGCACCAAAACAGGTTGCCAGTGATGCCTCGGTCAGCGCTATCCGGGCACTGGAATCCTGCAGAAAATACTGCAGCACATCCGTCCGGGTCTGGATATTCAGCAGGACCGGCACAAAACCGGCCCGCACCGCCCCGAAAAAAGCCGCCGGATAGACCGGTGTATCATCCAGAAAAAAGGCAATGCGCTCACCACGCATCAGCCCGGCAGCCTTGAAGGCATTGCCCCAGCGTCCGGCTTCAGCCACCAGCGCCCGGTAGGTCATTGAACCGGCCGGTCCGATCAGGGCCGGCTTGTCCGGATTGCGTGCCAGATTCTGCCACAGGATTGCCGAACAATTCGGATGCGCGTGTTTATCAAAACCGATCTGGCGTGCACCGGGCGTCTCATCGGGTACCGGATCGCTAATCACGCCGGCAGCGGCAGTTTCCGCCTCGTACCGCGCCATGAACCCCGGAGCCAGCCGGCGCAGCCGTTCCCTGTCGACCCGTCCCGAGCGGGTGATATAGTTGAAACCGAATTCCAGTGGCGGCAGTTTCATTTTCTCCCCGAAGGACTCGTACCAGTTGGCCGAGGTATTGGCCGCATCCACAATCTTGCGGGCAATCGGTGGCCGTTCCCGGTTATAGGCAGCCAGCGCCTGATCCACATCCCGATGCGCAGCCAGTGCATGCACCAGGGCAATCGCATCCTCCATCGCCAGCCGGGTACCGGAACCGATGGAAAAATGTGCCGTATGGACCGCATCCCCGAGCAGCACATGCCGCCCGGCAACCCAGTTGTTGCACCACAGGCGCGGGAACTGCCGCCACATCGAGTTGTTGGTGATCAGGGCAGTCCCCTTGAGTACCGCCGAGAACAGGTCGGAACAGACACGGGCACTGCTCGCCTCATCCATGGCATCAAAACCATAAGCCCTGTAGACCGCATCGCTGCACTCAACAATGAAGGTACTCCGGTCGGGAGCATAGCGGTAATGGTGGGCGTTCAGCGCCCCCTTGTCGGTTTCGATAAAGGTCTGCGTCAGGGTGTCAAACGGGATGGTGGCACCGAACCAGGCGAAATGATTGTCAAAGTGCTCAATGGTCGGCTCGAACCCGGCTTCAAAGGTACGCCGTACCCGTGAATTCAGGCCGTCAGCCCCGATGATCAGGTCGGCTTCCAGTTCATCTACAGCCGTCACCGGTGTGCCGAAGCGTAATGGGATGGCCAGAGCCTGGGCCCGGCGGCGCAGAATTTCAATCAGCTCCAGACGCCCGATGGCAGAAAAACCCACCCCATCCAGCACCACCTGTCCCTGGGGGTGATTCAGGGTCATATTGCGCCAGCGTTGCATGTGTGGCGTGACCAGCGCGTGGGTTTCCGGATCGTCGGCATTGAGAAAATCCAGCGCCTGATCCGAGAATACCACCCCGAAGCCGAAGGTCGCTCCCTGCGGGTTCTGCTCCGTTACGCGCACCTGGACTTCGGGTAGCAGACGCCGTAACAGAATCGCGGTATAAAGTCCCGCCGGACCGGCTCCGATGATTTCAACACGGGATAGCTGACTCATGGTTCTCCTCCATAATGCAATGCTTCGGCACCTCCCTGGCAATACGGTGTTCCGACGATACGTCAGGGGGCCTCTGAACAGTTTCCATGAAACCGGTCACGGCAAGTAATAATGAATCGGGATGGAGCCATATCTTTTTGAGTATACCGTATCCGGAGCAAGGCCTCCTGATCATTCCGGCTGTCAGGCCAGCCATACAGGAATCCGGTGGCAAAGGCATCATCGGCATCTTGGCTCCCCTGCCACGATTATTCAGCCAAAAAAATCATCAATTTTTTCCAGGGTAGGCTATATTCATCAGGCAGCTTTCCGTGCAAGAAGAAGGCTGATTCGTTATTTGAAAAGGATTTTTATCATGAAAAAGACCCTTCTGGTTACTGCCATCATGCTGTTCTCCGCCAACGCTTTTGCCGAGGCCGAATGTGCCCGGGAGACACTGACTGACCTGCGGGCCCTGACGCCGGAACAGGCGGATGTCTGTGCCAAGGCAACCGAGGTTGACCTGACGGGAAAATATGACAGCCTGCAGGTAAAATTCAAGGAGATCGGTAATGACCTTGAAGACATCCTGAAGTCTTCGCAGCAGAACTGGGTGGACATGCGGGAACATAACTGCGCCATCGTCAATCAGGTGATTCCGACTGATGAAATATATGGCACCAATGCCATCCGCGCCCGTAATATCTGCTACATCATCATGAATACCCAGCGCAGTGACTTTCTGGCACTTTATCTGTAAAAAACCGGCAAAAGCCAAAGCCAAAGCCAAAGCCAAAGCCCGCGACATTGCCATGGCTGGCGCGGGCTTTGGCCATGCCTAGCCCGCAGGCACCCGCAGCGTTGCCGGTGCCTGCGTCCGGTTCAACAAGGCCAGTACCACAATCGCCGGCAGCGCCAGCAAGGCAAATGCCATGCCCACACTCTGCCAGGCCGCGATATATCCGACCATGACCGGCAAACCCAGCGCCGCCAGACGCGACCCCATGGTCATGGCTCCCAGCATGGCTGCACCGCCACGACGTGATGCCCGGGCCGCGTTGTCATACATGGTCGGGAAAAATACCGAAACCCCAAGCCCCGCCAGTACCAGCCCGGCAAACACCCCGTAGACCTGATCCACAAAAGCCACAACAGCAATCCCCAGAAACGCCAGCAGGCAGGCCACGGACAGGGTGCGCGCCTGCCCGAAACGGTGCATGACCTCATCCCCGCCCAGCCGCCCGATCATCATGCCGGTACCGAAAACAACAAACCCGAAGCTGGCCAGCTGGTGCGACTGCTGCAGGTCATCACGAATCCGGAAGGCCGACCAGTCGCTGCTGATCAGCTCCGGGGTGATAGCCGCTGCACCAAGCACGGCAAAAATCCCCATACGTCCCCACTGCGCCATACGTCCAACGGTCTCGGTATGCGGCTCCGGCTCGGCCAGCGGCTGCTTCAACCCCATGACCACATAAGCCAAAAGTCCGGCAGAAATCAATGCCAACATCAACAGTTGCTGCTGCAGGCTCCAGCCCAGCGCAATCGCTGCCGCCGCCCCCAGACTGCCGCAGACGGTGCCGATGCTCCACAGGCCATGCAGCCGGTTCATCACCGGCTTGCGCGCCCGGGCGGACAGCTGCGACCCCTGGATATTCATGGCTACATCCACATAGGCATCCAGTGTCGCCATCGCAGCCAGTATCAGGGCAAAAACCCCGAGTGTGGGGCTGAAGGCAATGAGGCCGACAGCCGCAATCAGCAGCACGGCACCAAAGACCATCACGTGCTTGAGGTTGAAACGACGGCAGACCCAGTCCACCGTCAGGCTGCCGAAAATACCACCCAGCATGGCCATACTCATGGCCTGGCCGAGCGCTTCAATGCTCACACCCAGCTGATCACGCAACTCGGGCAGACGTGGCACCAGTGAAGAGAACAACACACCGTTGAGCCAGAATTGCAGGGCAATGGAACGCAATGCCCGTACATCAACAGGATTGGATTTCATTAACGTTAAAACCGCTTTGGAAAACGGTATCTTAGCAGATGATCCTGCTGTCCTGCCAAACAGAAAATCCTATCCGGGGACAGAATGATATCCCTCGCCCGAAAGCGGCCACGACACGACCGGCCAGTTCCGCCGCTGTTGGCATTCTCCCTGCCGATTCGATATATTGGGCACGGTAAAAAATCAGGGTCAGTTACGGAACCTGCATGAAAACACTGCTCCATTCGCCAATCTGGTTTTTCCAGCTTTTCACCACCGCCAAATCCTTCAGCGCCAACCCGATTCTCGGCAGCCCGCTGCTGAACCGGCTGGGTCTGCATGTGCTGCGTGTGGTACTGGCGCATCTGGTCATGCAGTCACGCATGTGGCTGCTGCACTGGCGCATTGACCCGGCCGACCGCAAAAGCTTCCGGGAACAGGGTTTTATCATGAAACCGAATTACTTTGCAGCAGATGATTTCCAGCGCATGGAACAGGAACTGCGCCACTATCAGGGCCACAGCCGTACCTATCTGCAAGGCGATACCCGCACCCTGCGTACCCTGCTCCCGCCCGAGGCGCTGGAGCAGCTGCCCTGGACCCGCAAACTGCTGGGCAACCCGGCTTTGCTGCGCCTTTTGTGCTATACCAATGGGCATCAGCGTCATCCGCTGTTCAACACCGAACAGATTTTCAATGGCACTCGCACGGGGGCCGGGGAAGACCCGCAGAAAAAACTGCATGTGGATACTTTCCACCCCACCATGAAGTTCTGGCTTTATCTGGATGATGTCGATCTCCATAACGGTACCTTTGTCTATATTCCCGGCTCCCAGCGCCTGAGCTGGAAACGCCTGCAGTGGGAATACCGCATGAGTATCCGTGCCCGTACCCTGCCCGACCTCTACGCCACCCGCGGCTCATTCCGGGTTACGGAACAGGACCGGCAGGCGCTGGGACTGCCGGAGCCACGTGCCTTTGCGGTACCGCGCAATACCCTGCTGATCGCCAATACCTTTGGCGTACACGGGCGTGGCAGGGCGGATCCCGGCAGCACCCGGCTGGCACTGTGGGGCATGGGGCGCACCAATCCTTTCCTGCCGTTTCCGGGCACGGGCCTGCCGGTGTTCAACCGCCTGCAATACCGGGTACTGGCGTGGCTGGAAAACAGGAAATAAGGCCCCGGCATCATCCGGCCCGACCGGTCCGGAGTCAGCCACCGAACCGGTTATTATCCCGGCTTGAGTGTTTAGCGGAAGTCACTGCATGAAATTTGCCACCTTCAATCTGTTCCAGTTCGTTGCTCCCGGTTATTACTGGTATGAGCGTCACCCGCGCTGCACCTATACCGCAGCCGAATGGCAGCAGAAGCAGCGCTGGGTCGGCAATCGCCTCCGGGATATGGATGCCGATGTGGTCGGGTTCCAGGAGGTGTTCAGCATCCCGGAGCTGAAGGCCCTGTGTCAGGAGGCCGGCTATCCGCATGTGGCCATCAGCGACACACCGAAGACCCGGCCCGATGATGCGCAGGTGTTTGAGGCATCGGTCGTGGCATTGGCCTCGCGCCATCCACTGGAACGGGTGGGAACCGTGATGCCGGCCCCTGAAGTCATGGCCACCCTGCACCTGGGGGCGGATTTTGCCTTCAGCCGCAACCCGGTCAGTGCCGATGTGCTGTTCCCGGATGATACCCGTGTCACAGTGCTGGTTGTGCACCTCAAATCCAAACGCCCGACAACCGAAACCGTGGCCTATGCGGAGGACACTCGCTGGCCTGAGCGGGTGCGTGATACCCTGGAGCGGCTGTCACGCGGCAATGTCGCCTCCATGCTGCAACGCGGGACTGAGGCCACCCTGCTCTACCATCATGCCTGCCGGCTCTGGGCCCGCTCACGCGCCTGGCCGGTGGTGGTGCTTGGTGACATGAATGACGAACCCGATTCACCGGCCTTGGCGGCCCTGACCATGCGTGAACGCATCCAGCAGATCGGTACCACGGATGCCGAATACTGGCCCGAGGAAGTCAAGCGCTACCTGCACGATCATCGCCTGACCGACAGTTTCCGGGTCGCGCCCAACATGCGTCAGCGAGTGCGCCCGTTCACCCATGTCCATCGCGGGCGTGGGGACTGCATTGATCACATTTTGGTATCCAACGCCCTGAATCCGCTCAATCCGGCAGCAGTGGCCGAAGTGGCACATTATCAGGTCTGGAACCAGCACCTGGAACAGGACGGGACCGACAACCGCCTGCAATCAGATCATGGTCAGGTCTGCATCGATATCATTCCCGCCCTGCGTCCCGACAACACCCCGCCGAACCCGGCCATCCGCACTCCGCAGGACGTGATGACCCGGCAGGATTTCGTCGACCTGGCCGGGGGCGTATTCCAGTCCCACAAGCATTTCCGCCAGTGGGGCAGCCAGGATAAATGGGAGCAGTTCTGGTCCTTCTTCTTTGATACCCGCCACGGCTGGGTTCCTTCCGTCTATGGCAGCACGCCGGTGGATGAGCTGTACCAGAAACAGAAGCACAGTATTGAGCATGTGATCCCGCGTGACTTTCTGGACCGTTACCTGACCCGCCAGCGCTGTCCGCGTCAGGTGCGCTATGGAGCCAGTATCAATCCGCTCAATTTTGCCCCTTCCGAGCGCGGTCTGAACGCCAAACGCTCCAACTTTCCGTTTGATCTGGACGGCGACCGGGTGGTGCGTCCGCGCCACATGAAGCTGGACCCGGAAAGCTACAGCAGCGGGCTGGATGCCGACAATGAATGGGTGATTCCATCCCGCAATCGCGGTGATATTGCCCGCGCCATTCTGTACATGCTGCTGGTCTACGAAATCGACGAGCTTTATAACCGCCATATCGATACCCTGGTGCACTGGGCCAGGATTGATGCCCCCAGTGCCTGGGAAATCGCCTACAACAACTGGGTTCATACCCGGCTCGGTATCCACAACCCCTTTATCGATGAGCCCCAAAAGGCACTGATCCTGCTCAATAACCGGGAACTGATCCAGTCGATCGGGGTACGGGACTGAAAGCCGGCCTGCCCTGATGGTCCAGGCGCTCGGGACCATCAGGGAACCATCCATCACCTGCCGGTAACCATCCGGTACATTCCCCCATCCTGCCGATACCCGAGTCGTACTACAGTTCAGGCTACCCTTGCTTCCGACAATGCGAAAGCGCCAATTTTCGAGAGTCAAACCAATGGATTATTTCAACAGCACCGGTCGTCCGGCAACCAGTACCAACTTCAGTCCATGGACAGGCTCAACCAGTCCGTCCACCACCTCAGTATCCTGGAACAACAACCAGAATCCGGTATTCAGCCAGAATGATCAGCAGCAGCTGTTACTGACACTCATTCTGCAGTTGCTGGCCCAGCTGACCCAGCAACTGCTCAGCCAGCAGGGCGGCAATCAGTCACAGGCCGATACGGGCAGCAGCCCGTCACAAGCCAGTCAGGCAGCTAACGGCCAGCAGAGCAGCACACGCGCAGACACAGGGTCGGAACCAGACACAACAGCAGCACCTGCGCCGACACCCACTCAGACTCCAGCGCCTGCGCCGACACCTACCCAGGCTCCGGTACCAACCACGGCTCCAGCGCCTGCCCCGATCCCGGTGCCCACTCCGACTCCTGCACCACCACTGTCTCCTGCTCCAGCTCCGACACCCACGCCAGTGCCAACTACAGCTCCGACACCCACGCCAGCTCCGACTACGGCTCCAGCGCCTGCTCCGATCCCGGTGCCCACTCCGATTCCTGCACCACCACTGTCTCCTGCTCCAGCTCCGACACCCACGCCAGCTCCGACTACGGCTCCAGCGCCTGCTCCGATTCCGGTGCCAATTCCAGCACCAGCGCCAGCACCGACACCCACGCCAGCTTCTGCGCCAGCACCAACTACGACTCCGGTACCCACGCCAGCTACAGCCACGGCAGCCGCTGCCAATGGCCAGAAGGTCATTGATGTCTATCTGCTGGGTGGCCAGTCAAATGCTTCGGCACTGGGTGCGAAACGTCTGGAAAGTGCACTGGAAAATACCCTCGGTGCTGATACCGACACCCATCAGACCAATGTCTTCTCCTATGCCGTAGGCGCTACCAACCTCTACAGTCAGTGGAAAGGCGACGGTACTGCGGATGCCGGCAAGGATGGCCCGATGTATAAAACCTTCCAGTCCCGGCTCGACAGTTATATGAACAAACTGCGTCAGGACAATCCTGATGCCCAGATCAATATCAAGGGCATGTTCTGGCATCAGGGTGAATCCGATGCCATTGCCAACCGGGGAGCCCAGTACGAGGAAGACCTGACCCGCTTCATTCAGGATGTACGCGCCACCACCGGCGTTAATGACCTGCCTTTCATGATCGGACGCCTGAACGCCATCAGAAATCATGAACCGATCCAGCAGGCCCAGGATGCCGTCGGGGCCAAAGACCCCAATGCAGTTTCCGTGAATCTGGAAGCCCTGCAGCCCATGGCCTCCGGCGTACACTTCACCAAAGCGGGTTACGACACCATGGCCCAGCTGTTTGCCGAAGCTTACAAGGCCGGTTTCACGGCCTGATTCTCACAAAATGACAGTGATACCGGCTCTCCCGGCATCACTGCCAGCGCCAGGCACTCATGTCCCGATGAGCAAAGGCTCCAGCCCTGCCCGGTGGCACCGGAAGCCGCCAGCAGCAGCCCGGACTGGGGTGGCAGTTGCGGCTGCCACTCCCACCAGCCATCCCGCAGCACCGCCCCGTCACCCGGCTCCATACCGGCTCCCGACCCCTTGACACGGGCCTGCAGCAGCTGCAACCCGGCCTTCGAGACCTGCCAGTCCTCCTGCCAGCCGGTTTTTTCCACTGAGTGGGTCCAGGACAGTGTGAACAACGACACGGCCAGGGTCAGGGTTTTACCGGCTGTGACAACACACAGGCTCATCCGGCTGCCAGTGCCGGTTTGCGCGACCGCTGCCAGACCAGGAACCCGAACAGCAGGCTCAGGGCCAGACCCAGCTCATCCGTGACGGGCAGTGCTGCCACCAGACTGAATGCTGCCGCCATGGCCAGCAGGCGTAGTGGCCAGCCCAGATGTACTGCCAGAAATCCGATCACCGCGGCCCCCCAAAGCCCGATGGCCAGTACCGCCTTGAACACGATGTAGGCCACAGCCAGCGGATAACCGATGCTGGCTGCCAGCGGTCCGCCATCCTGCAGCATGAGTGCCGGGGTATAAACAGCCATGAAGGGAATGACGAATCCGGCAGCAGCCACCTTGATGGCCTCCATGGAAATTTTCAGGCCGTTTTCACGGGCAATCGGTGCTGCGGCGAAACAGGCCAGTGCTACCGGCGGGGTCAGGTCGGCCAGAATGCCGAAATAAAACACGAACATGTGACTGACGATCAGCGGCACCCCCAGCGCCAGCAGAGCCGGGCCGGCAATGGAGGAAGTGATGATGTAGTTGGGAATGGTGGGAATCCCCATACCCAGCACAATGCAGGTAATCATGGTCAGCACCAGCGACAGAAACAGGCTCTTGTCCCCGACGGACACGATAAACTGGCCGAAAGTATTGGCGGCCCCGGTCAGCGTCATGGTACCGATAATAATACCCACAATGGCACAGGCCACCCCGACCGGCAGCGCGGTTTTTGCCCCTTCCGCCAGCGAATCGCGACAGACTACCAGGGTTTCACGTCCCCCTTTGAGAAACGCATTCCACGCAATCAGTACCAGCAGCGCGATAATCAGTGCCGTCATGCCGAAGCGGAAAAAAGCCGCAGCCACCAGCCCGAGCCCGATCCAGAAGATAATGCGCAGGACTCCCTGCGGCAGACCCAGCACCGCCGAGCCACCCAGAATCAGCAGGACCGTCAGCGCCAGACCGACCGTTCCGGCAAACAGCGGTGTATAGCCGGAAAACAGCAGCGAAACCAGCACCAGCAGGGGCAGCAGCAGATACCAGCGCTTGCGCAATGCATCACGCACCGAAGGCAGCTCGGCATCGCTCAGGCCCTTGAGCCCGTACTTCCCGGCCTCCAGGTGCACGATCCAGAAGGCACTGGCAAAATACAGCATGGCCGGAATCAGGGCTGCCATGACAACCTGGTGATACTCCACGCCCAGTGTCTCGGCCATGATGAAAGCGACCGCGCCCATGACCGGCGGCATGAGCTGCCCGCCCATGGACGAAGTCGCTTCCACACCACCGGCAAAAGCCGCCCGATAGCCAAAGCGTTTCATGAGCGGAATGGTGAACTGCCCGGTTGTGACCACATTGGCCACTCCCGAGCCGGAAATGGTCCCCATCAGCCCGGAAGAAATCACCGAAACCTTGGCAGGACCGCCGCGCCGATGGCCAACAAGCCCCATGGAAATATCGGTAAACAGGGTGATCATCCCGGCTTTTTCCAGAAAAGCGCCAAACAGGATGAACAGGAAAATATAGGACGAGGATACAAAAACCGGAATGCCGTAAATGCCCTCGGTCCCGAATGTCATGTGATCAATCACCTGGAAAAAATCATAGCCACGGTGATTAAGGGGGGATGGCAGGTACTGTCCGAATAAGCAGTAGGACAGAAAAAGACCGGCAATAATGGGCAGGGCCGGCCCCATAACCAGCCAGGTGGCAATAAACAGGGTCACAAGTGCCGTGACTCCCACCACAATATCACGCGGCAGCGGATCACCGGCACGCATCAGCAGCGGCACATATTCAAACCACTGGTAAGCCGCAACGGCGACCCCGGCAAATGCCAGCACCCAGCCCAGCACACGATACCCGCCATTCCAGCCACCGGCCTCGGCCATAAGCGGAAATACCAGCAGCATCAGAAAACCGACATGCACGGCGCGCACCACCTGACTGGGCAGATCCAGCAGGTGCGCGGCTGTCAGTATCTGAAAGGTTGAAAAAGCGACCGCCAGCCAGAACAGCAGGCGTCCGGTGGGGGTGGCAGGAAAACTGCCACCCAGCGCATCATGAGCGGACTGGCTCACATCAGGCCCTTTTCCTTGTAAAAGCGCTCAGCACCCGGATGCAGTGGTACCGGCATCCCCTTGATGGCATCTTCCAGCTTGATGGCACTGGCAGCCTTGTGGGCCGCCACCAGGGTTTCCAGATTTTCAAACAGCAGTTTGGTCATCTGGTAGGCGGTTTCATCCGATACATCGGCATTGGTGATCAGGAAATTCACCACCGCAACGGTTTCCACATCTTCGTCCTGGCCCTCATAGGTTCCGGCCGGAATGGTCGCAGCAATGTAAGGTGCACCAAGCTTCTCCGCTACCGCCGCCGGTACTGCCACCATATTGATGGACAGCGAGGTGGACAGGTCTTTCAGGGAGGCAACCCCAAGACCGGCAGACTGCAGGGTGGAGTCGAGCTGACGGTTCTTGATCAGCTCCACCGATTCGGCAAACGGCAGGTACTCGGTCTTGCCCAGATCGTCATAACTCATGCCGTCAGCCCCGAAAATGGCCCGTGCATTGAGTTCGGTACCCGACTTCGGTGCCCCGACGGACAGGCTTTTGCCCTTGAGGTCTGCCAGTGAGTGAATGCCTGCCTCTTTGGCTGCAACAATCTGGATGTAGTTGGGATAAACCGCAGCAATCCCGCGCAGTTTGTCGAGTTTGCCCTTGAAACCGACCTCGGTATCACCTTCCCAGGCCAGCTTGACCGAATCCCCCAGCGCCAGGGCCAGCTCGCCTTTGCCCTGCTGCAGCAGGTTCAGGTTTTCCACCGATGCCTTGGTGGACTGGACCTGGGTGCGGACATCCTTCATATTGTCGGCATAAATTTTGGACAGTGCCACACCCAGCGGGTAGTAAACCCCGGAGGTGCCGCCCGTCAGGATATTGATGAACTCCTCGGCCTGCGCCTGCATGGAACCCAGCCCCAGTGTCAGGGCTGTCACACCGGCCAGCAGGCTTCGGGTAATACGGGTCGGGATGCGTGTCGTCATGTCATTGTCCTCCTGATGATGGATAATTCACGGATCAATCCGATCCATCCATTATTCACAGTTTTGAGCGCCATACCAGCCCCCGCTCACATCCGTACCGGAATCCACCCCACCGGAAACGGGCTGAAATGAACCAAACCGGCTTTCCTGCATCCAATCCTGTCAGCCCCCGAAACGGACGGAGCCTGATGAAACCCTTTTTTCTGTCCATCCTCCTGATGCTGGCCGCATTGTTGCCTGGCTGTGAGGACAGACGGCCGCCAACCGCCATGAATAACCTGGAACTGCACTACCATACTTCAGCCGAAGTCCGTTACCTTGACATCAATCTGGTCCATGGGCGTCTGGATTATACCTTTCTGCCGGATGCCGATACCCGCTGTGCCCGCTCCGTCAGCGCCACGCCCTGCTGGAACCGGGATGACCTGCAGACCCTCAGCCGCCAGCTTGATCGGGCCGAACTGCAGCAGCTGTACCAGACCGTGCTGGACTGCGGCATTCTGGCCCTGCCACAGCAAGTGTTCGGCGAAACCGACCGGCGTCGGCGGGCCTATGTCACCCGGCTGCAGGTCAGTGCCGATGGTCAGACCCGTGATCTGGTCTACCGCAGCAACCCGCAGGCTGCCGCCAAACCGGCCGCCTTTGCCAGACTGGAACAGGCCCTGCTGCAACAGGCACGCAGCCTGTCAACCCGCTGAGCACGAATCACGCTGAACCCGGCCCCTCGCCTTCCCGTCCCCGGCCTCAGTAGCCACGCTCAAAGTCGATACGATATTTCAGTGGCTGTCCACTGACAAAATGGCGGTAATTGTCGATAAAAATTCCGGCAATCTGACGGGCAAATGACAATGCCGAATTGTGCGGGGTAATCAGCACCTCCGGCTGGTCCCAAAGCGGACTGTCAGCCGGCAGGGGTTCGCGTTCGAACACATCCAGCACCGCCGCCCGCAAGGCTTTGCGCCTGAGTGCCTGCAACAGGGCAGCCTCATCCAGGGCCGTGCCCCGGCCCACATTGATCAGCACCGCCTCCGGCTTCAGGAGAGCCAGCCGCTGCGCATTCATGAAACCACGCGTGGCCGGTGTGTCGGGCAGCACCATAACCAGATAATCCACCTGTGGCAGAAACACTTCCAGCTCATCCGGGCCGAACACCCGCTCCACCGGCCCAACCGCCTGCGGGTGATTCCGCATACCCAGTACCCGCATGCCGAAATGGGCTCCCGTAGCAGCAATATGGCGTCCGATCGAACCCAGCCCGATCACTCCCAGCGTCAGCTCGTTCAGGCAACGGTAGCCCGGATAATCCATGCCAAGCCAGACATGCTCGCGCTGGGCCTGATACAGTGCCATCATGCGCCGCTCCACTGCCAGCATATAGGCAAAAACATACTCACTCATGGGGGGACCGAAGACATCCCTGACATTGGTGAGTCGGTAATCACGCCGCAAACCCGGCTGGCAAAGCTCATTCACGCCGGCCGCAGTGGATTGCACCCAGTCCAGCCTGCCACACTGCGCCAGCCACGGAGCAATCAGGCCCGGAGAACCCAGCAGAAGGTTGGCAGAACGAGCCGGTTCCGTCACCTGCTGCAGCGATGTGGCGGCATGGACCTGCAGATTCGGCAGGCCGGCAGCCGCAATGCGTGCAGCGTAATCATCTGCCTCGGCAGACAGCACCAGCAATTGGTTCATCGGGTTCACAATCCCGCCCCCCTGAAATATGCAGAATAAAAAAAACCGGAAACCGGAGCAAAGCCCGGCATTCCGACGATCAGCACTTTGGTCAGCCCCAGTTCATGTTATTATATTGTAACCAAAGGTATTAGCCGGAGATATGCCTTGTTCGGTTCGGATGGCCGCCCAACAATGATCAAAACAATGAGGATATCCTGATGAATTTCCAATCCCGCAAATATTGCCTTTCCCTGATATTACCTGTCGTACTCGGCCTTCTGTCAGTCAGCGCCCAGGCCGAAATCTACAAGTGGATTGATGCCGAAGGCAAAACCCATTACAGCCAGACACCGCCACCACCGGAAGTCCAGTCCAGGGATATCGGTGAAGAGATCGGTCTGGCTGCCGGCAAACCATCCGGAGGTCATGCCGGCTCCACGGCCACCGCCAGACCCGAAAAAGCGGAGCAGGAAAACGAGCTGGATCAGGCCCGCAAGGAAGGCGAAGAAAAGCGGGTCAAGCACCAGGTTTTCTGCGACCAGCAGAATGCTGCCCTCAAACAGCTGCTGGCCAATCCGGTGATTCGCTGGAAAGCCGGAGATGAAGACAAGATATTGTCTGCCAAAGAACGTGAAGAAAAAATCACGGCATTCCAGGACAGCATCAACAAATACTGCAGCCCTGAAGTGCTGACGCAAAGCAGCGAAGTCCAGAATCGCTGAACGGCGAACACTGAATACCTGCGCCGCAGGGAAGCGGCCTGGAACAGCCCGGGACACACTTTACAGGTCTGTCCGCAACAGGACGGCCTGGCCCTGAACCCCGGTTCTGCAGGGAGTTTTTCTTTTCCCGCCTTTTAGACGCCCGCTCGAACGATGTGATATAAACATTGCATGCACTCTCAAAAAAACTCTAAAGGAATAATCAGGCATGCACAATCTGGACTCGCTAACCACCAGGGACATCGCATTGCTGCTCGGCAATCCTGATCCCGCCACCTGCTCCCCGCCATCAGCCCCACACCTGTCTGTTGCAGAATTTCGTCAGGCCGGTGTACTGGTTCCGTTTGTACGCCATGACAGCCGCTGGCATCTGCTGTTCATTCGCCGTGCTGAAGCCCGGCACGATCATCACAGTGGTCAGGTGGCTTTTGCAGGCGGCAAGCAGGAAAAAAGCGACACGGACATCCGGCATACCGCACTGCGCGAAGCACACGAGGAACTGGGTATCCGCCCCGAACACGTCTCCCTTCTGGGCCAGCTCGGCTCCCAGATCAGCTACAGCGGGTTTCTGATCACGCCAGTGGTCGGCTATCTGGACTGGCCCTACCAGCTCACGCCGGAGGTCAGGGAGGTCAGCCGGGCCTTCACCATTCCGCTCAACTGGCTGGCTGACCCCGGCAACCATGAAATGCGCCCCCGTCAGCTGCCCAATCTCAATCAAACCATTCAGGTTGCCTATTTTCAGGAGTACGACGGTGAGCTGTTATGGGGAGCCACAGCACGCATGGTACTGCAGCTGGTGACGATCCTGCGGGGTCATGCCCCTCTTTCCCGGCAGATCCGGACAAGCCCGGAGATCAAAAACCAGGCCAAACCCCGTACACCGGCACCTGTTTCGGTTCCCGGCTATCCGACGAACGGTAGGGGTAATCCAGACCCGGCATAACGTTAAAAAATTAGCCAGAAACGTTATACCTCAAGGCCTGCACCCGTTCCGCAGCGGCTTAAGGGTAAAATACCGGGCCTGGAATTCCGGCTATTCCAATCGGGGATATTTGTGCTAAACTGCCCGGATCGTAGAAAAGTTATTATGTTCAATAACTTATCTACAACACATGTTGTTTTTTGACCACGAAACAGGTCTGCCGTGATTCTGGAGGTGAATTATGAGCATCATACTAGGTCTCTTTGTCCTGGTCCTGTTGATTGGATTCGTCTGCTACTCAAACCGATGTACGGTTAATCCGGGACGCTCCCTGCCGACAGAGATATCCAAGCAGTAACCAATAAACTGCAGATTTTTTTACCATCAAAGATACACTTTTCACCCCGGTGCCTGAACTCAGGCATCGGGGTTTTGGCTTTCAACGGGTCAGACTCGCAAACAGCAGCGGCAACTGCGCTGGCAACCGCTCCACCTGATCGACAATGGTATAGTGCCCCTGCCCGAAAATGCGCTTCACGTACTCATCTGCCTCACGGTCCAGTGTCAGGCAATAAGATAACACCCCCCGTGCATACAACGCCTCAACCGCCTTGCGGGCATCCAGACGCAGGTACTGTGGATCACGTTCATCAATATCGGCAGGCTCCCCGTCCGTCACCAGCAGCAGCAGTTTGCGTCGTTCCGGCTGTTTCAGCAGGGACTGACCGGCATGGCGCATGGCGGCTCCCATGCGGGTCGACAGCTGGCCACTCATACCCGCCAGCCGCGCACGGGCTTCCTCATCAAAAGGCTCGTGAAAATCCTTGAAACGGTAGTACTGCACATCGTGACGGCCATCCGAGGAAAAACCGTGAATGGCAAACGGATCACCGATCCCCTGAATCGCCGTCGCCACCAGTGCCGCAGCCTCACGGGTCAGCTCCAGCACGGTCTTGTCCGAACCCTGCATTTTCTCGTTGGTGGACTCGGACAGATCCAGCAGCACAAGCACGGCCAGATCCCGGCTCTTGATCACATTGCGCATCGTGATCCGGGTATCGGGCTGTGACCCCATGCGCATGGCCACCATGGCATCAATCGCCGCATTGATGTCAATCTCGTCGCCATCCTCCAGCCGGCGCTGGCGCTGCACACCCGCCGGCTGCAGCAGGTCGATAATCTGCCTGATACGAAAGGCCACCGGGCGGTATTCCAGCAGAATGCGATCAATCACATCCACATCGGCCTTCCGGGGACGACGCTCATAGACCGTGGCCCAGTCCGGGCGGTGCAGCTGCACCTGATAATCCCATTCAGGGTAGTGGAACGGATCAGAAACCGGCTCCCTGCCCCACATCCGGTTATAACTGACACCCTCATCCTCATAGGGAAACAACTCAGTGGCACAAACCCAGATTTCCTGGGCATCATCCCCGGCATGCTCGACATCGACCTCATTGGCCATCTCGATGGCACTGACATATTTACGCACCTGACGCTGGCTGGCCGGCAGGTATTCCGCCCCCTGCGCCCAGTCAAGCGCCTCACCGGACCAGACAAATCGGTTGTCATCCCGGTAGGGAATACGGATTTTCTCCAGAATGCGCAGGGACGGCACTTCACGACGCTGAGCCAGAATATTGAACAGGTCCAGCCCCAGATACCAGGAAAAACCATTATCCATGGCACTGTCGGCAATCCGGGCATGAAACCGGGCCACGACGGCATCCAGGGTCTCGTCACCGACCCGTACCCCGGCATCCAGCAGCGCATGTGCCACCTGCTCCAGTAACAGCAGGGAGGCATGCTCAACCTGCGTATCACGTGCCATGCCCAGCAGTCGGCCCCACAGTTTTTTCAGGCCCGGAAAATCCCGTGCTGCCAGGTATTCAACCCGTGCATCCTCCACCAGACCGATGAAAAACAGCTGTGCCGGTGACAGTTCCTGCATGCTGATGGCCGAGCGGGTGTACATCAGGTGGGCAGCCATATGGGCAGCCGTGGCACGATAAACCTCCAGTCCGGGAATGTCACCCATCGCATCCACCGCATCCGGCAGGTGCAGAATCCGGGCCTCCAGATAAGGGCGGAAATTTTCCACATCAGCGGCTGCCGGGCGCAGAAAGAAATCCCGCCCCCACAAGGCACGCAGATAGAAATTCAGTTTGCGCTGGTTATCAATGAACAGGGTTCCCCGGCGCTCCCTGCGGATCATGGCCCGCGAATCCTGCGTATCCAGATCAAAATAACGGCTCAGGTTGGCCAGATCACGCCGGTAGGCTTCGGCCCCGAACAAAGCCCAGCGCCGGAGTCCTCCCAGGGTCAGCTTGCCCAGCAGTTCGTCCATGTGATTCAGCATCGGCCTCAGGCCGCGCGGTGCCCTGGCGGAAAGCTGGTGCAGGAGCTGCAGGTAACTGCGCAGCAGCTGCGCATCCCCCAGACGGCGGGCCGCCACCGGCAGGCTGGTGAACATGAGGCCGACCACTTCACCGGACACCATGGAGGACAGCTTCATGGCTGCACTCAGCACCTCACGGATGATGTCTTCACCACATTCCCGCACCACCGACGGCAGGCTTTCCAGATAGCTCAGCACCAGTCCGGGGCCACGTCCCAGACGCAGCAGGCCGCGTGCCCCTTCCAGATAGTCAGCCAGCCCCACCGGCGACATGATGCGTGCCGCATCCTGGAACAGGGCCTCCAGCACCTGGGGCTGTCCCGGTGCCAGTTGCTGAATCAGGTCCTGGTAATCCTCAATCGCGATGCTCATCAGGCACTCCTGTTGATCGGTACTGTCGGCTCATGCTCCGGTAGCGCCGGAAAACGCGACCGGCATGGGCAAGAGCCAGATCAGGGAACCGGCCTCAGCCAAAAAAGGTGTTTACCGCAGCATCCAGGGTATCACGCATGTCCGGATCATCCGTCAGGGGCCGTACCAGCGTCATGGAACAGGCCGCCAGCGGTGCCACACCTTTATGGATCAGCTGCCCGGCATAGACCAGCAGACGGGTGGAAATGCCCTCATCCAGTCCGTGCCCCTTGAGGTTGCGGGCACGATGCGCAATCTGTACCAGCTTCTTTGCCGTTTCAGGCTCCACCCCGGCTTCCCGTGCCACAATATCGGCTTCAATCGCTGCCTCCGGATAGTCAAAATCCAGTGCTGCAAAACGCTGTTTGGTTGACTGTTTCAGATCCTTCATCAGGCTCTGGTAGCCCGGATTGTAGGAAATCACCAGCTGGAAATCCGGGTGGGCATTCACCACCTCACCTTTCTTGTCCAGTGGCAGCTGACGGCGATGATCGGTGAGCGGATGAATTACCACGGTGGTATCCTGACGCGCCTCCACCACTTCATCCAGATAGCAGATGGCCCCGATACGGGCAGCCACCGTCAGCGGTCCGTCCTGCCATCGGGTCCCTTCCCGGTCGAGCAGGAAACGCCCGACCAGGTCGGAAGCGGTCATGTCCTCATTACAGGCCACGGTAATCAGGGGACGCCCGAGCCGCCAGGCCATATACTCGACAAAACGTGATTTGCCACACCCGGTCGGCCCCTTGAGCATGACCGGCATGCGCACACTGCAGGCCGCTTCATAAAGTGCCACCTCATTACCCACCGTGCGATAAAACGGCTCTTTTCCGACAATATACTGTTCGGCATCAACAGGAAGATCAGACATGCAGTTTGCTCCTTTCCGGCAGAATCAACAGGCTACTCGTCATCAGCCACTTCAGCTTCACCGGACCAGCCGGCGGCACGGGCCAGCCTTACGGCTTCGGCATGAATGTGCCGGTGGCGCCCGGCCAGCTCCGGCGGCAGGTGACTGACCAGACAGCCATACCGGTCCCAGGCATCATTCACGCGCCCGGACAGGGCATTGATCTCGGCAAGGGTCCAGCCGGCTCCCGTTTCGCTCTTCGGAATCAGCCCAAATACCCAGGCATCACGAATCATCCGTCCAATGGTGGTCATGCCGCCATTGATGTCCTGATCGACACCGACATAGTGTTCCGGTCTGCTCATGCCATGCTGTCCTGAAAGGCCTGCTGCAAGTCAGCCGGGCCTGCTGCTGTCCGGGTTATGCTTTCATTAATGTGACTGATGTGAGTGCCGGGGTGGCTCAAACCGGCCTGCCCCGGAAAATGACCATGGCCGCCCCTTGGGACTGGGCGAAGTTGTCATACCCGACCAGACGCACATGATGATCGGGATTGGCCTTGCGGCAGGCGGCAGCCTCGGCCAGAATCTCGTCCACATCCGTGGAGCCGAACATCGGCAGCTTCCACATGTACCAGTAGTGGTCGAAGGCATTCTCCGGCTCGGTATGTTCGACAGCCGGGTTCCAGCCCTGATTGACAATATACTGGACCTGGGACCGGATTTTGTCCTCATCCATGGCCGGCAGGTAGGAAAAGGTTTCAAACTTGCGGCTGGCCGGGTCGGAAAGCCGGCTGCTGTAATCTTGCATTTCGCTCATGTTTCTCTCCAGAATCGGTTTCAGGCCGCCCCCGCCCCGTCAGGCAGGCCCAGGGACGGCTTCAGATGATGATTACCTGTGGGCAACGTCCAGCTTGTCGACGGTATCGAACTCGAACTTGATCTCTTTCCAGGTTTCCATGGCAGCGGCCAGTTCGGGGCTGGACTTGGCCGCATTGCGCAGCACCTCGCCACCCCGCTTTTCCAGGCCCTCTTCACCATTGCGGTTACGGTCCTCGACGCAGGCTTCCAGTGCCACGCGGTTGGCAGCTGCACCGGCAGCATTGCCCCAGGGATGGCCCAGGGTACCGCCCCCGAACTGCAGCACCGAATCATCACCGAAGATCGTGACCAGCGCCGGCATGTGCCAGACATGGATACCACCGGAAGCAACCGGGAAGACACCGGGCATGGAGCCCCAGTCCTGATCAAAGAAAATGCCACGGGAGCGGTCTTCCTTGATGTAGCGGTCACGCATGATGTCGATCCAGCCCAGGGTGGCATCGCGGTCGCCTTCGAGCTTGCCGACCACGGTCCCTGAGTGCAGGTGGTCGCCCCCCGACAGGCGCAGCAGTTTGGTCAGAACCCGGAAATGGATGCCGTGATGCGGGTTGCGATCGAGTACGGCATGCATGGCACGGTGAATGTGCAGCAGCATCCCGTTGTCACGGCACCAGTTGGCCAGACCGGTATTGGCACACCAGCCGCCGGTAATGTAATCGTGCATGATAATGGGAGCACCGATTTCCCGGGCATACTCGGCACGCTTGTACATTTCTTCCGGTGTCGGGGCGGTCACATTGAGGTAATGCCCCTTGCGCTCACCGGTCTCACGTTCAGCCTTGTCGATGGCCTCCATAACGAAATCGAAACGCTGACGCCAGCGCATGAAAGGCTGGGAGTTGACGTTTTCGTCATCCTTGGTGAAATCCAGACCGCCCCGCAGGCATTCATAGACGGCACGCCCATAGTTCTTGGCCGACAGACCCAGTTTGGGCTTGATGGTACAGCCCAGTAACGGACGCCCATACTTGTTCATGATGTCACGCTCGACCTGGATACCGTGCGGCGGGCCGCCACAGGTCATGACATAGGCAACCGGGAAGCGCACATCCTCCAGACGCAGAGCACGCACGGCCTTGAAACCGAATACGTTGCCCACCAGCGAGGTGAAGACATTGACGACCGAGCCTTCCTCAAACAGGTCAATCGGGTAGGCAATAAAAGCATAAAAACAGGTATCGTCACCCGGCACATCTTCAATGGCGTAGGCCCGACCCTTGTAATAGTCCAGATCGGTCAGCAGGTCGGTCCAGACCGTGGTCCAGGTGCCGGTGGAGGATTCGGCAGCCACAGCCGCAGCCGCTTCCTCCCGCGGGACGCCGGGCTGGGGAGTGATCTTGAAACAGGCCAGGATATCGGTATCCGACGGCGTGTATTCCGGCATCCAGTACGTTTCACGGTACTCCTTCACACCGGCATTATAAGTTTTGACGGCCATCAAGTGCCTCCTCTCATGCAATGAACGATTGTCGGTAGCCGCCTGCCACCAGGCAGCTGATGGAGGATTATTATAAGGCCACCAGACATAATTAAAACTCAGAGTTATGCTAGAATAATATAAGCAATGCTTATGTTTTGATGTTTTTTATGCACCTGACCTTACGCCAGATTCAGATATTCGAGGCGGTTGCCCGCCAGGAAAGCTATACCCGTGCTGCAGAAAAGCTGCACATGACCCAACCGGCCGTATCGATGCAGATCCGCCAGATGGAACAGTATCTCGACATACCGCTGTTTGAGCGCCGCGGCAGACGCATGTGCCTGACCCATGCCGGACGTGAGCTGCTGCACTATGCCGGGCAGGTTCTGCATGCCTACAACGATCTGCAGGTTGCTATTGAAGGCATGCAGCAGGTGGACAAGGGGCATCTGGCCGTCTCCGTCACCACCACGGCCAACCACTTTGCCACCAAGCTGCTGGCCGACTTTACCCGCCGGCACGAAGGTGTGACAGTCACCCTGGATGTTTCCAACCGCCGTGCCCTGCTGGAACAGCTGGAAAACGGGGAGCCGGACCTGGTGATCATGGGGGAAGCACCCAAAGGCTATAATCTGCAGTCCGAGCCCCTGATACCCAATCCACTGGTGGTGATCGCCAATCCCGAGCACCCCGGCGTCCAGCAGGCCTGGATTCACCTGGAAGACATCATGAGTGAGCGGTTTGTGATCCGGGAACAGGGCTCGGGGACACGTACCGCCATTGAGAAGCACCTGCGCGCTTATGGCTACAGCTGCCGGACCTCGCTGGAAATGCGCAGCAATGAAACCATCAAGCATGCCGTTGAAGCCGGACTGGGGCTGGGTATCGTCCCCCTGCACACCATCCAGCCGGAGCTGGATTCCGGGCGGCTGCGGGTGCTGAATGTCGAGTCATTCCCTATTCAGCGTCATTGGCATATTGTTATACGAAAAGGGAAACGCCTGTCTCCCGTTGCCCAGGCCTTTCGGGATTTTGTGCGCCAGTCAGCCAATGCGCTGATTGTCACGCCGGTGACCCCGGCCTGAAACGAATGATCTGCGGGGCCCGGTGTTCGGGGCATTGCTGCATGAAGTCACGCCGGTCACGCGCCAGCAGGGTCTGAGTGGCAGCAGCAAATTCCCGTACCATCCGCCGCATGGTGTCACGGGCCTGATCCTGATACCAGACATAACGGAAAGGTACCGGCTCATCCAGACGGGTACGTGCCCAGGGCTGAAAATGCTGCCAGGCAAATTCAATCTGGCGTCTGCCATGGCGGTCGACAAAAATGATCTCCTGTTCATCCAGCACGGCCAGATACTGCATGCTGCGCACCGGAACAAAAACATGATCCCGAGGTGCATGCTGCAGCAGCAGACGGGCCTGATTATAGACGGGGCCAGGCAGGGTTCGGGCCTCATGCCCCAACGCCCTGTTGCGGTAGAATGTTTCAGTCGCATGCATGATATGGGTACCGTATTTATCCGTTTGACACAGCCGGAGAAAGAAAATGGATGTTTTCAAGTTTAGCTCTGGTAAGCTCATCCGGACAAACGCGCAGAGGAAGTCATGATGAAACACCATCTTCAAGGGCAACCCGTCCGCATCGCAGCGGGGGTAATGCTTTACGCCATCAGCGGGCTGCTGCAGGCTGCCGACACAGATGCCGCCGGCACCCCCCGTTTTCCGGACGAGCTGGCCACAGCACCGGCAACCACCGCTCCGGCACAGGCCCGCCCCGGCTATCCGGGCTATCCTGCCGGCTATTACCCCTACAATCCCTATCTGTATAACCGGTACCTGCCGGCCTACCCGTATGCCGGTGCTCCCGCCTACCCGCCGGCTACGCGCCTGTATGCCTACCCCTACGGTTACGTTCCTTATGCTGCCGCCTACCCGCAACAGCAGGCCGGCCCGCCGCAGGCTCCGCGCTACGCCAGTCCCTACAACCCGAATCTGGCGGCTACTCCCGGCCCCAGACCACCACCACCGCCCCAGCCCAAAAAAGAAACCAAACCCTGGGGTGATACACGCCATATATGGCCGGATTTTTACACCAATTTTACCGGTGATTTCTGGGACAGGATGATCAATGCGCCCTCTGAAATGGGCTACATGCCGGGTGGCTGGCGTTTTCCATCCTTCAGCTCGCCGGACCCGGTCACGGTCGGGGATGCCGTGGCAAACCAGGTTCCACCGATTCTGGATGAAAGTGCCAATTTCATGAATTTCACCCATTAACTATTAAGCAATCAAGCAGGTGCAGCAGGACTGCCACCGGTAGAAGGGCTTGCCGGCCTGTTAACCAAACGAGGATATAATAATGAAGTCGGGTCGACTGTATGTTTCAGGACTAATCCTGATGAGTTTCACGGGGATGATGACAGGCTGCAGCAGCACGCCTGCAAGTAACAGGACAGCCAGCCAGGATGCCAGCCTCAGGCAGGCTCCCGAACCGGCACCGGTACCCGTGGTCCGAAAAGCAGAGCCGCTACAGGTAGCGACAGGCAAATCATCAGCCAATCCGGTACCGACACGTCAGGACAGTCGCTATCTGGCTGAAAAAAGCCGTCAGGAGAACCTGCGCCTGCAATACAACCGCAGCTGGGTCCAGGAGCGTGAGCAGGCTCAGGAACAGGCCAGACAACAACAGACGCTTCAGGCTCAGGCCAGAAAAGATGCCGAACAGGCACGCCAGGCCGCCGAACAGGCACGCCAGGCCGCCGAGCAGGCCCGGCAACAGCAGGAGCAGCAGAAACAGCAGCTGGTACGCCAGCGGGAACAGCAGGAACTCGCCCGGCAACGGCAGGCCTATCATGACCGCTACCAGCAACAACAGGCGGCACAAGCACGCCAGCAGCAGACCCGGCAGCAGCAGGCGACACAGACCCGTCAGCAACAACAGACAGCAGCACAAGCCCGTCAGCAACAACAGGTGCGCACCGCCCGGCAAACAGCCGGCAACAGCCATATCGGTTACGGTGGTCACGGCAGCGGTAACTACCATGCCGAGCAGATCAGCGGGGACTTCGCCGGCAACAAGGAGCTGTACGCCTTTGTCGAAAAGATGGTACGCAAGGACGGCTTTGATCGTGGCTACCTGTATGGTGTCTTTTCCAGGGTCCGCAACCGGGATGAAGTAGCACGGCTCTGGGCCGGCAACAACGGGGGCGCAACGACACCGGGCGGCTGGTATAACTACCGTGCAAAATTCGTGACGCCCGACAATATCAGGAAAGGCACCCAGTTCTGGCAGCAGCATGCAGTCCACCTGCAACGTGCTTCCCAACGTTACGGTGTTGATCCGGAATACATTGTCGGCATTATGGGCGTGGAAACCCGCTGGGGCCGGATTTTCGGCAAACACCGTGTCATTGATGCCCTGACCACCTCCGCCGTGGTCAACAAACGCCGCAGCAACTTTTTCTTCAGCGAACTGGAAAACTACCTGCTCATGACCCGCAGCGAGCGCATGGACCCGCTGGAACCCATGGGTTCGTATGCCGGTGCCATGGGTTACGGCCAGTTCATGCCCAGCAGCTTCCGCAGCTTTGCCGTCGATTTCGATGGAGACGGTATCAAAGACCTCTGGAATCCGGTGGATGCCATCGGCAGTATCGCCAACTATTTTGCCAAACACGGCTGGCGTAACGGGCAGGCAGTGGCCGTACCGGCACAGGTTTCCTCCCAGGCCTATGCCAGCATGGCTGACGGCTACAAGGTGCTTTACTCACCTTCGCGGCTGGAAAAGAACGGTATTCAGCCCGCCAGCGGTCAATGGAGCAAAACGCCGAGGACCCATCTGCTGGCCCTGACCACCGTACCGGGGGGCGTCAAGGAACCCTGGATCGGCTATCACAACTTTTATGTGATTACCCGCTATAATCACAGTAACTACTATGCCATGGCGGTACACCAGCTGGCACAGTCGGTTAAACAGCAGGTCGGTGGTTATACCTACGCCAGCCGCTGATCCGGGAAAGTGGAGGGCTGGTTCAACATGAGCTAGCCTTCACTTAAAAGTTTTTGCAATTAAAATAAAAAACCTTGACTTTTGTCTGCATTTTAACCAAAAAGGGCCGGAAAATGACATATCACAAAGTTTTTTCTGTTTTTTTACTCTTTCATTGCACTGCAACAGTGTTATCCTCTAGCCGCATTTTCCAGTGAAATACAGTATTGCTTATGAATACACTCACCTTTAGTGAGGCTCGCCACCTCGTGGCTCGCACTGGGCTTGGCGCGGAGTGGGGCAGCATCAAAAAGTTGGAAGGCCTGCCCGTACGGCAGGCAGTTGAGTTTGTTCTCAGCCCGCAGCCTTCCTATACCAAACCGCCGCCTTACATGACACCCTGGCGACAGATGGAACCCATGCGAGGCGAGGCCATGCAGCGCAAGGATGCTTGGGTGCGTGCCAAAAAGGAGGGAGAGAACCTGCAGGCCTGGTGGATAGACCAGCTGCTGACAACGCGTTCTCCCTTTACCGAACGCATGACCCTGTTCTGGCATAATTACTTCACCTCCTCCCTGCAGAAAACCCAACAACCCAGCCTGCTGTATCGGCAGAACCTGATGTTGCGCCAGAATGCACTGGGTAATTTCCGCCAGTTACTGCGTTCCGTTGCCCGTGATCCGGCGATGCTGGTTTATCTGGACGGTTATAAAAACGTCAAAGAAAGCCCCAATGAAAACTTTGCCCGCGAACTGCTGGAACTGTTCACCCTCGGAATCGGCAATTACACCGAACAGGATGTACGCGCTGCAGCCAGAGCCTTTACCGGCTGGGGTGTGAACCCCGACAATGGCCATTTCATTTTCCGTGCCAACCAGCATGACAGTAGCCGCCTCATTTTCCTGCGACGGGCCGGCAGCTTCAATGGTGATGACATCATTGAAATCCTGCTGCAACACCCGCGTACTGCGGAGCGCGTTGTGGAAAAGTTCTGGTATGAGTTTGTCAGTGATGCCGGTCCCAACCGTCGCACGGTGATGTCCTGGGCCAACCAGTTCCGTAAAGCGGATTATGACATCAAATCCCTGCTGCGTATCATTCTGAACAGCCCCGAGTTCTGGTCTGCCTCCAATCGCGGCAATCTGGTCAAATCACCGGTCGACCTGCTGATTGGTACCGTGCGCATGATTCCCTACCCGCGCCTCAGGAACAGCGAGATGGTCAACTTGTGCCGTCTGCTGGGTCAACGCCTGTTTGACCCTCCCAGTGTCAAGGGCTGGGAAGGGGGTAATGACTGGATCAGCACCCAGACACTGCTGGTGCGGGCCGCCTATCTGGCCAAAATTTCACGTGGCAACCTGAATGCCCGTGTTGATACCGGGTTACGGCTACCGGCCAGGGAAGGACAGGAAATGCTGGACTGGCTGCTGGCTGTGCCACCCGTCAATCCTTTGCCATCCGTTCCGGGACAGCGGCGTTTGGCACATTCATTGTTGAGGGATCCTGCGTTTCAGGTTTCCTGACCTGATCAATAAAAATAATCGCAGGATAACATGTGTAAGTTTTAACCGTTAAGGGTAGTTTACAGTTTATGGATCGACGTCATTTTTTGAAGCTGGCCGGAGCTTTGCCAGCTGCCGGGTTTGTGCCTGAAGTTCTGGCTGCCCGGCAACCTTCACCCCGCCAGAACCCGCGCAAGCTGGTGCTTGTCAGGCTCAAGGGCGGCAATGATGCGCTGAATACCCTCATTCCCTGGTATGACTACGATTACTACAAAAAACTGCGTCCCCGCATCAGCATGCCGGATCAGGTCAGGAACCTGGAAAAGTACCAGTTGAAAAACGGTGGACAACAAAGCCTCAATCCTTGGCTCAAAGACCTGATGCCCTGGTGGGATAAGGGCCAGCTGGCCTGTATACAGGGTGTCGGCTACCCGAACCCCATCCTGTCCCATTTTGAGTCTGCCGACATCTGGGAAACCGCCTCTTTTTCAACGACCAACCGGGGCTGGCTTTCACACGTCATGCCCGGTTACAAACGCGATCTGCACGGCATCGTGCTGGGTGGCGAAGAGCTGGGGGCACTGTCCGGCAAGGACTGCTATGCCATCTGCATGAAAAGCCCCGAAGTCTTCCTGAGCCAAACCAACCTGGTTGATCCGGTCCAGACAAATCGCAGGCTCAACCCGGCCCTGTCCCACCTGACCAATATTCAAAGTCAGGTTGTCTCGGCCAGTAACCAGCTGGCAAGCAAAATGAGTCGTCCTCGCCCGATAGGCCCGTGGCGTGCCCGCAGTGAAATTGGACGACAGCTTGAGTCAGTGGCCAAAATGATCGTCAATGGCATTGATGCCCCGGTCTATCTGGTGGAGCTTGATGGTTTTGACACGCATGCCAATCAGCTGCGGGAACAGAACCACCTGCTGGAATACCTTGGTGTAGCGCTGAACTCGTTTGCAGAAACCATGGTACGCCATGGCCAGTGGAACAATACCCTGGTTCTGACCTATTCCGAATTTGGCCGCCGCGTGGAAGAGAACCGGGCTGGTGGTACCGATCACGGTGCAGCCTCCCTGCAACTGGCGATGGGCGGCAGTGTCAGGGGCGGGCTGTATGGCGAGAAACCCAACCTGCGTCGTCTTGACAATGCCGGTAATCTGCGCATGAGCGTTGACTTCCGCCAGGTTTACGGTACCGTTGCCCAGCGCTGGTTCCGCCAGAGCAACCCTTGGGGTCAATTAGGCACATTGCCATTTGTGTGAGGTTTCGGTTTACTTCATAATCGTCCCTCCTTAAACGACACGGTTATAAGTCGGACTGAAACAACATGTGGTTCAAAAATCTGTATCTCTACAAACTGCAGAAAGATTTCCCGCTTTCTGCAGAACAGCTGCACGAGCAATTGCAGTCCCGTACCTTTACACCCTGCGCCAAAGACCAGCGTGAAAACAGTGGTTGGGTTTCTCCTCTTGGACGCCATGCCGAATCAATGGTTCACGCAGTCAACGGATTTATTTTGCTGAGCATGTCGCATCAGGAACGCATGCTGCCCGCTTCAGTGATCCGGGAAGAGCTGGAAGAGCGCGTTGCCGAACTGGAAGAGCGGGAAAACCGCAAGATCGGCGGGCGGGAGAAAAAGTCCATGCGTGAGCAGATCGAATTTGAACTGCTGCCCCAAGCCTTCACCCGTACCCGGAAGCTGGACGCCTGGATCGACACGCAAAACCACTGGCTGGTCGTGAATACGGCCTCTGCAGCCCAAGCAGAACGCCTGACCGGCCTGTTGCGCAAAACCATTGACAGCCTGCCGGTCAGTCTGCCCGAGACCAGCCAGTCTCCCGGCGTGCTCATGACCCAGTGGCTGACCGAAGGCGTTCCACCGGCTCCCTTTGAACTTGGCGGGGAATGCGAGCTGCGTGCCGCCAGGGATGAAACCAGTGTGGCCGTATTCCGTAATCACGAGCTGATGGGCGAAGATGTCCAGTCCAGCCTTGCTGCCGGTAAACAGGCTTCCAGACTGATGCTGGTCTGGGACCACAGGATCAGTCTGGTACTCGGTGATGATCTGCTGATACGCAGGCTCCGGTTCCTGGACCTGTTTGATGAACAGATGGATGAACATGATCCGCAATCAAAAGCCGAGCAAATGGATATTGAATTCACCCTGATGACCGCTGAAGTCTCGCGCATGCTGGCCGATCTGTTCAGCTGCCTCAATCCGGTTCCTGCTACGCAGCCCTGAACCCGCTTCTCCATACCTCTTGCGGGATTCTGACAGCAGCCTGCCAGCTTGTTATTATTGCCCTCCCCACTTCCAGAGGAGTACTTCATGTTGATTTCAAGGACTGGACTGCTGGCGTTGATGCTGGCAGGCAATATTGCCGTTGCGGACGAGATATGGGACAGCAATAGCGGACAGATTGTATACGAAGCTGAAATGGGACCGACCGCAGTCTGGACTTACGGCACACCACAGGAACCGGGAGTTATCTACCTGCTGGGGCTGGCCAAAGTCTATGAAAACCGGGGCAGCTATACCGGCTACTGGGCCAAAAATACTGCCAGGGAAAAATGCGATACCGTGCGTCCGGGGGTTCAGGGACAAATGACACCTTACTGGGGCCGCTTCAATGTCACTTTTATTGACAAAAACTTTCCGTCACGCTGGGAAGCCACCTGGAGTTACTGTGACGGTGAAGACCAGCCCTTGAAGGTGGAAGCGAAACCACGACTGGGCACGCAACCCCAGGGGAATTAAGCCCACCCTGCCCGGCAGATCATAATGGATAGTGGCGGGTGCCATCTTCAGGCTGCCCGTCCTTCGATGCCCGGAAACGCATCCTCCGTCTGTGCCTCAGCCAGAATCCAGGTCACAAAGGCGTTGACGGCATCCAGGTTGGTGCTCGCCGATTGCGGGCGGATCACATAATAGGCATGATCCAGTGGCATGCTCAGCGGAAAGGGTATGCACAAACGGCCTGCCTCAATATCATAGCGGGCCAGTTCGTCCATGCTCAGCAGTACCCCCTGCCCGTCAATGGCAGCCCCCATCGCCAGTGATATCTGGTTGAAGTGAATGCCGCGCTGACTGTCCACATCCTCGACCTTGGCCAGCTTCAGCCACCTGTCCCAGCTGGGCCGGCCGATATAAGGCGTATCATCATGCAGCAGGGTATGGTAACGCAGGTCAGCAGGCGTTTTCAGCGGATGCTCCGCCGCCCGCAACAGGGAAGGATGGCACAAAGGAACCGCCTCGACGGAAAACAGTTTGTCCACCAGGCAATCGGAATAGCTGCCGGTACCAAACCGTATCATGACATCAATATCATTGCTCCTGAACAGCTCATCCAGTGAATCGGTATTCTCGCTGGCATCAACCAGGCGTGACTCCCCACTGATGCGCAGACTGATCTCCGGGTATTGCTGGGAAAAGCGGTACAGGCGTGGCACACACCATTTGGAAGCAAAGGAAGGAGCCATCCAGACACTGAGTGTTTCGACACTGACCTGTGAGCGCATCAGGCTCACGGCATCAGCCAGACTGTTGAATCCCTCACGCAGCTTGGGCAGGGCCGCCTCACCGGCCTTGGTCAGGGAAATGGCACGGTTATGGCGCTCCACCAGGGGAAAGCCCAGAAACTCTTCCAGATGCTTGACCTGATGACTGATGGCAGCACGGGTGACATAAAGCTCTTCCGAGGCTTTGGTAAAACTCCGGTGCCGGGCCACGGCTTCAAAAGCCTTGAGCGCGTTGAGTGGAGGTAGTTGCTGTGGCATGGTTTGTATTAAAAATTGCTAAAACAGTAAAAGCCGGACCAGCCGACTGGCAAACCGGGCCATGATACCTGTCATTGATCACCGCATCCATCATTCACACATTTTTCCAGCTGACAGTCAATACTGTCCGCACTGATGACCGGGGGTATAAAAACACCAGTCAACCCGATCACACCAGGGACCTCAGCCAGTGCCGGATCAAGGTTTATCAAGGCTCAGTACTTCATCAACATTCATGCCACTGGCTGGCTGGCGGTCATAGAAAAAACTGAAATCACCGCTGATTTTGTCGGCATCCCCGTTCATGGCCACCCACTCGACCACATACTCGCCAGGCTCCAGACGGACCGGCAGATCGACGGCAACCGAAAGTGCCGGCTTGCTCGCCGGATCAAGCTTAATCGGGGTTTCATGATCCTTGCTGTCAATCATGACCAGACTCACCAGCTGTACGGCTTCTTCAAACTCCAGGGAAATCTGCTCCGGTGCAGACAGGTCTGACAAAGCAGCTTCCGGGAGAGGTTTGAGCGACAGAGGCTGATTGAGTGCCTGGGAGACATTGCTGAGCACCAGCAAAGTCATTATCGAGAAAGGGAGTGCAAAATGACTTGTAAACTTCATGATGACCTTGGCCTGTCCGGGCCTGTTATTATTGGTTTTCAGGGTCCGGTTCATGCTAGCAACAGCAGTCAGGCCACAGGCTGAATATCAGGGTAAAGCCCTGAAATCCGCAGTCAACACCCGTCGGGCCTGCGCCAGTGCCATGCGCATGCCTGTTGCCTCTCCGACCAGCAACTGGTCAGGAAACTCAAAAAACCATACCGAGGTTTTCCCGGTTTCCTGCGGGGCAAGAAAGGCTTCCTTCCCGTCCTGGAGAATGGCAAAGCGGATACCGCGAATATGCTGGTTACTGACCAGATCAATGCGGGCCAGCCCTGCTTCACTGTTCGCACGCTGCAGACTGACCTCCAGATCGCCGTAACGAAACCGGCATTGCCCGCTGACCAGCCTGCATTCACCCAGCTGTTCCAGAGGTTGCACGCTGATCTCCTGCCGGCTGGCTTCAGGGGTATCCGGCTTGACCCAGATATCCATCAGGCCATAGCCCAGAATCACCAGAAACGGAGCAACCACAAGGGCGATACGCACATGGGGGTGCAATCCCAGATACCAACGCAGCATGCAAACTCCTAAACACTCAGAACGGGCTTGTTCGGGCCGGTATCATACCATCAACCACCGGCTGGCGGGCAGAACAGTATGCAATATGCACACCGCCATCACAGCAATGGCCCCGAAAAGTCATGACAGCAGACAGTAAAATAACAGGTAACATAAAAAGTAACCTTTTTTAACCTTTGACAGGTTTCTGCATTACCTGATAGTTTACTTTCTGATCAAAAGCAGGTGTGATACAACGTTGATAATTGATATTGAGCAGGCGCCCCTCCTGCATCTGCGAACGGCTGATTTAAGGCAGACCGGTTTCCACTTCAGGCAGGCCTGTAAACCGGGCTTACCTGTTTTTCCAACGCCAGAGTTATACTCAAAATCGAGATGATAAAAATAAGCCCATCAGTGCCCATAATGCCAGATTCCTTCCCTACAGGGATCTGGCATATTCTTTAAGGAACCGGGTAAATTCCTTGCCGATTTTCGGATGCCGCACACCATACTCCATATTGGCTGCCATATAGCCCAGCTTGGAACCGCAATCATGGCTTTTGCCCGTCAGGTGGAATGCATTGACCTGATACTCGCGCATCAGCAGGTCAATCGAGTCGGTCAGCTGAATTTCATCCCCGGCGCCCAGCGGAGTTTTACCCAGCCACTTCCAGATATGCGGGCAAAGTACATAACGCCCGACCACAGCGAGTGAGGAAGGAGCAACATCCGCTTCCGGCTTTTCAATAATGGCGCTCATGGCAACGGAATCGCCGGCCTCCAGCACATGCCCGTTGATGTCCACGATGCCGTAGGAGGAGACTTTCTCACGCGGCACCGGCTCAACCATGATCTGGCTGATACCGGTTTCGTCATAAATATCCAGCATGCGGGCCAGATTGTCGGTTTGCAGGTTGGAAGCCATGTCATCAATCAGAACATCCGGCAATAATATGGCCACCGGTTCATCACCGACAACCGGGTGGCTGCACTTGATGGCATGTCCCAACCCCTTGGCCTCACCCTGACGCACATGCATGATGGTGACATCAGAAGGACAGATGGAGCGCACCTCTTCCAGCAGCTGACGCTTGACCCGCTTCTCCAGCATGGTCTCCAGCTCAAAACTGGTATCGAAGTGGTTCTCGATCGAGTTTTTACTGTTGTGGGTTACCAGGACAATTTCCTTGAGCCCGGCCTGGACACATTCGGTCACGATATACTGGATCAGGGGTTTGTCGACAATCGGCAGCATTTCCTTGGGAATGGCCTTGGTCGCCGGCAACATGCGGGTCCCCAAACCGGCAACCGGAATCACGGCCTTGCGAATTTTATGCCTGCTACGTGTCAACATGATGCGCCGTCCTTTATTGGATTCTGTCCAGATTTGTGATGGTTGCTGATTGTACCGGTCTGGCAGTGCCGAACCCCAAAAATCATCAACAAAAGTTTAAGCATTCCCTGCCCTGCTTTCATGCCTTCCCGCCTAACGGCAAAGCACTGCCGTGCTGGCCTGACACAGGCTGAGCAATGTTGCCGGGGTCAGCTCGATTTCCAGTCCGCGTCGCCCGCCACTGACAAAAATGGTATCAAATGCCAGTGCTGATGTATCCAGCACCGTAGGCAGCTTTTTTTTCTGCCCGAGCGGGCTGATGCCACCGAGCACATAGCCGGTAGTTTTTTCAGCCAGTCGGCCATCTGCCATCCCGGCCTTTCTGACGCCCAGTATACGGGCAATGGCTTTCAGATCCAGCTGACAGGGTACCGGAATAATACCTACCGCCAAACGGCGCGTATTACCATCCAGCATCACCAGCAGGGTCTTGAACACCTGCCCGGCCTCCAGACCCAATGCCTCGACCGCTTCCATCCCATAGGCCGTATTGGCAGGATCATGCCGGTATTCATGGACCTGAAAAGATACACCGGCCTTTTCCATCGCAGTGAGTGCGGGCGTCACGCCGATTTCCTGATCATGACGGGATGCCAGTATGCCGAAAAAACTGGACAAAAGCCAAACCCATGCCTTCAGTAACCTGCTCCGGGTGCGGTAAAACCAAACAACCCGGCGTACTGGCGCAAAGCATAACGATCGGTCATACCGGCAATATAATCGGCAATGGCACGTGCCTTACCCGCTTCGCCATTCCGGGCAGCATAATCCGTGATCCGCTGTTGATATTTGGGTGGCAGCAGGCGGCTGTCTTCCATGTAAACCTCAAACAGCCCCTGAACCACTTTCCGCGCCCGCCAGGACATGCGATAGACCTGTGGATGCTGATACAGATTGGTCATCAGGAAACGCTTGAGCACGTTCTTGCGCGCCAGCAGCTCCCGACTGTAGCACATCAGCGGCTCGGCATGAGCACGTACTGCATCAAGATCATCCACACCGGCGGCGGCCAGCGCGGCCTGACTGCTCTGCACCAGATCCGTCACCATCAGGCCGATCAGGCGGCGCAGGATTTCATGCACCAAACGCCCACCGGCTAATTGCGGATACAATCCGCTTACCTCCCGCCAGACCGACTCGAACAGCGGCACCTCGCACAACTGCTCCACACTGATCAGCCCGGAGCGCAGACCATCATCAATGTCGTGATTGTTATAGGCAATTTCATCCGCGATATTGGTCAGCTGCGCCTCCAGCGAGGGCTGGGTTTTATCCAGAAAGCGCTGCCCCACCGCACCCAGCTCCCGGGCATGGCGCAACGAACAGTGCTTGAGAATGCCCTCACGGGTTTCAAAACACAGGTTCAGCCCCGAAAAATCGGCATAAACCTCCTCCAGTACATCCACGACGCGCAGGGATTGCAGATTATGTTCAAACCCGCCGAAAGACTGCATGCAGGCATTCAGGGCATCCTGACCGGCATGGCCGAACGGCGTATGCCCCAGATCATGCGCCAGAGCAATCGCCTCGGTCAGGTCCTCATCCAGTGCCATGATACGGGCAACACTGCGGGCAATCTGGGCCACCTCCAGCGAATGAGTCAGGCGGGTACGGTAAAGGTCACCCTCGTGATTGACAAAAACCTGCGTCTTGTACTCCAGGCGCCGGAAAGCCCGAGAATGAATGATACGGTCACGGTCACGCTGGAATTCGGAGCGGTAGCGCGGTGCAGGCTCCGAATAACGCCGCCCCTGGCTGTGAGCCGGCGTGACCGCATAAGGAGCAGCCATTACAGCTCCCGCATCAGAACCCGCTGCAGGGCATCCGGATCAAACTCGCTGGTAACGATCCCCTGCCCCAACCCGGTCAGCAGGATCAAACGCAGCGTCCCATCCAGCACCTTCTTGTCCACCGTCATATAGCGCGAGAAATCGGCTGCGGTCATATCGGCTGGCGGATCAACCGGCAGGCGTGCACGTGCCAGCAGATGGCGTACAAACCGAACCTCGTCCGCTGTCAGCCACCCCATCAGCCCGGACAGCTCCGCCGCCATGACGGTCCCGGTGGCAACTGCCTCTCCGTGCAGCCAGTTGCCATAACCCATGGCCGCCTCGATCGCATGCCCGAAGGTGTGCCCCAGGTTCAGGACAGCACGCTGGCCAGTCTCAAACTCGTCAGCGGCCACCACCTCGGCCTTGTGTTCACAGGAACGCAGGATGGCATGGGTCAGGGCCTGCGGGTCACGCGCCAACAGGGCATCCATATTGGCATCCAGCCAGCCCAGAAACGCCCGATCCCGGATCAGGCCATACTTGATCACCTCCGCCAGCCCGGCACTCAGCTCACGGTCAGCCAGGGTCTGCAGGGTATCGGTATCAATCAGCACACTGTTGGGCTGATGAAAGGCACCGATCATGTTCTTGCCCAGGGCATGGTTGACCCCGGTCTTGCCGCCAACGGAGGAGTCCACCATCGCCAGCAGGGTGGTTGGCACCTGAATAAAATCCACGCCACGCTGAAAGCAGGCCGCTGCAAAACCGGTCATATCGCCAATCACACCACCACCCAGTGCAATCAGGGTAGTACGCCGGTCGGCATGCTGCTCCAGCAGGTGGGTGAAAATGCGCTCTGCTGTTGCCAGCGTTTTCCAGTTTTCACCATCCGGCAGAATAAGCGTGCTGGTTTTGAGCGTTGCCGTCATGCGCTGCAGCGGCTTCAGATAAAAGGGTGCAATGGTTTCATTGGAGATGATCACACAGCTGCGTCCCCGTATGGTCCGGGTCAATAATTCAGCGTCGCCGGCCAGCAGCCCCTGACCGACATGAATCGGATAACTGCGTTCACCAAGATCAAGATTGAGCGTTTTCATGGGGCAAGGGAGCCTGTAGTTGGGATAATCTGTGGGACAGGGTACGCACCAGCTGTGCCACCCGCTGCTTGCCGGTCGGCAGGATAATGTCCGCCACCTCGGCATACCAGGCTTCACGCTTCTGCAGCAACTGCTGCAGGGTAGCCAGCGGATTTTCAGTCTGCATCAGGGGACGGTTGCGATCGTGTCCGATACGGGCATAAAGCTGCTCGGCACTCGCTTTCAGGTAAATGACGGTGCCACCGGCCTTGAGACTGGCACGGTTGTCAGCCCTCAATACACTGCCGCCTCCGGTCGCCAGCACAATACCCTTGCGGGAACAGAGCTCACGAATCACCTGGGCCTCACGCTCCCGGAACCCCTCCTCACCTTCAATCTCGAAAATGGTCGGGATATTGACCCCGGTTCGCTGCTCGATAACTTTGTCCGAATCATGGAAATCAAGCCGGTAGTGCCGGGCCAGTTGTCTGCCGACTGTTGATTTTCCCGCGCCCATGAGGCCAACCAGAATGATGTTCGCTTGCATTCAGGCTTTATGCCAGCAGTGGGCGCGGGAATCAAGGGCTATCTGTCAGGCATCAAAGCCCTGCGGTTTTGCTGTCCACAATCGTGGGTGTTACGAAAATCAACAATTCACGCTTGCTTTCGCTTTTGTTGGTTTTCTGGAACAGCTTGCCAACCACCGGCAGATCGCCCAGCACCGGCACCTTGGTCACACCATCAATGCGGTTTTCTTCATGCACCCCGCCCAGCACAATGGTCTGGCCATTCTCGACCAGCACCTTGGTCTGGATTTCACGCGTATCGATACTCGGTACGTTTGCATAAATCTGACCCACGGTATCCTGGTTCACCCGCAGATCCATGGAAATGTGCTCATCCGGGGTAATCTGCGGTGTGACCTCCAGACTCAGCACGGCTTTCTTGAAGGACACACTGGTGGCACCGCTGGAAGAGGCCTCCTGATAGGGAACTTCCACACCCTGCTCAATCAGTGCCTTGGTCTGGTTCGAAGTGATTACGCGCGGGGTTGCCACGATTTCACCCTTGCTTTCAGCCTGCAGGGCGGACAATTCCAGGTCCAGCATGAAATCCGAAGACAGAATGGAGAACCCGAAACTGCCGGCTGCACCCGTGACCGGCAGGTTCACACTCAGACGGTCATTCAGGCTCGGCATGGTGATTGTCTGGGCGGTTGTCGATGTTGCTGCGTCAGCGGCGGAACTGAAATAACCGCTGGTTCCCGCAATATGGCCAGTGCCGATACCGACCGAATCACGGTTGCTCCATCTCGGCGTCACGCCAAACTTCGTTCCCAGCTCCTTGCCGAACTCATCATTGGCAATCACGATGCGTGACTCAATCAGAACCTGCTGCACCGGCACATCCAGGACCTTGATCAGGTCACGGATTTCGGCCACCTGCTCGGCGGTATCCTGCACCAGCAGCGTATTGGTGCGCTCATCAAAGGACACATTGCCACGCTTGGACAGCAGGGAATGACTGGCCTCATCGGCTGCGGTTGCCGAACGGGTCTTGATCAACTGCGCCAGATCAGCCGCCTTGGCATAATTGATCGGAATATATTCGGTAATCAGCGGCTCCAGTTCTTCCTTCTGCTTCGCCAGCTCCAGGGCCTTGGCATCCTTGGCTTCCAGCTCGGCCTGTGGCGCAACCCAGATCACGCTGCCATTGGCCCGCATGCCCAGATTCTTGGACTGCAGCACGATATCCAGTGCCTGATCCCAGGGCACATCCTTGAGGCGTACCGTAATGTTGCCATTCACGGAGTCACTGACCACAATGTTCTTGTCGGTGAAATCAGCCAGCAGCTGCAGGACGGCACGCACTTCAATATCCTGGAAATTCAGGGAAAGCTTTTCACCATTGAAAACCTTTTTCTCCTGCTCACCCGGACGCCGCTTCTCCGGCTTCTTGCGGGCCTCGTCGACAAAAACCGTCAGAATATTACGATTTCTTTCCGTCCGGTAGGTGAAGTCCTTGCTGGCATTGATAACGATACGGCCACTACCGCTACGCTGGGAAATCTGGATTCCGGACACCGGGGTGGCGAAATCCGTTACGTCCAGACGCTTCTGCCACTGCCCCGGCACATCCACGCCCTGCAGCACCAGATTCAGCACATTGGAACGCTTCTCGTCAGATACCTGCACATTGGCATTCGGCAGCGTGATGATGATACGCCCGCCCCCATTGGCCTCACGCCGGAAATCCACCGAACGCAGGGCATTGACAGACTGCTGCTGCCCCTGCCCCAGCTGACGCTGGACCGGTTGCTGCCGGGCCGGCGCAGGTGCGACATAAGGTGACGGACGCGGCTGGACCGGTCGGGTTACTGCTGTCGGTGGCGGCACTTCCGGCAGCACCGGAGCCGGACGCGGCTGAGTATTCACGTAGGTCGGTCTGGGCACCGGTTTCGGTACAACCACCGGAACCGGCCTGTTAACCACTTTCGGTGGCGCAGGCTGGGTGGCAGGATTGGCCTGCCCCGGATTCTTGTACCACAGATAACTGTCATCAATCCTGCCAGTACCCGCTGTTTGTGGCTGGACATTCCGGACCTTCGGTGCAGGCTGGGAGACCCCGCCCTGAGCCGGTGCATCAAACATCAGGATCAGGTCACTACCCTGTACCTCGGCGCTGTAATTCACCAGTCTGTCCATGTCGATGACCAGCCGGGTCTGCCCCTTGTTGCCGGCAGCCTTGACCGACTTGACCACACCGCTGTGGGTGGCATTGTTGCGTGCGGCAGGTGCCACCTCGATACCGGGGAAGTCGAATACCAGCCGGGCCGGATTGTTAAGGACAAAGCCCTTGGGAATCTGGACCGGGGTATTGAAACTCAGGTGCACTTCGGTTTTGCCGGTGCTTGCTGCATTAATACTGATATTTTCCAGCTGCCGGGGAGCAGCCAGCACCTGGATTGCCCAGGTCATAATCACCAGAGAGCAAACGGTCTGCTTTATTATTTTCATTGTTGCCAACCTTATCAACGAGGTTTCCGGATTAATTTTCGGGACTGGAAATCACCAGTTCGTTTTCACGTTCTGTATAGCCACCAAAGCCGTTTTCAACCACTTCAGCCAATTTGATTCTGGTGTCCCTGATTTCAGCGATCCTGCCATGATTCTTACCCATGTAGTTTCCTTTCCGGACACGATGCACCGCTCCGCTGGGGATGCGTACCAGGGCCCACAACTGACCCTCCTTGTAAACGGTACCCACCATGCGCAGACTGTCCAGCGTAAAGGACTCCATGAACTCGGGCACCCGGTTTTTATCAAGCAGCACACTTCCCGTGGGCTCTGCGGTCTTCGGATCTTCGATCACGGTGATATTGAAGGGATCCCTGTCATGACCGGGATAAATGAACCGGACATAGGGTTTGATCACCGGGATCGGCTCGATGGCTCTGGGTGGACGAGCCTTGACCTCATCGATATAGCCCACAAGATCGGACATGTCCTGATTACACCCGGAGACCAGTGCGACCAGACACAAAAGGACAGCCTGCTGTCCATTATTTCCACCCCAATATCTCGAATTTTTCATGCACTTCAGCCTGCTCATGTGTTACTCATGACTTCCCTGCCGCCAGCTGGCCAGTGAAATCACTGCCTTCCAGATAGCGATAAGTCTTGATCAATGCCTCCATGCGTAAACGTCTGCCACGCTCTGTGGCAGTGGCTGATGATGCCGATAATGCCGGCTTTTTCCCCTTGTTTTTGTCCTCCTCGGGTGTCAGCCCGATATTGTGAATCGTCACGATCCGGGGCAGACCGGAAATGTCACTGACAAAGGTGGCCAACTCCCTGTAGGTTCCCATGGCGATCAGCTTGATAGGCTTTTCGGCATAAAACTCCTTGACCTCTTCCTTCAAAGGCTCGAACAGTTCAATTTCCAGTCCGTTGGAAACCCCTTTTTCCGAAATGTCCAGAATCAGGGCCGGAATTTCCGTATCACTGGGCAGCTGCTGTACCAGATTGCCAAACGTGTGCTGCATCTCTTCCAGCTGTGCCTCATAAACCTTAAGCTGACTGGCCCGGCGCTGCTTGGTCTCGAAGGTACTGCGCAACTCCTGCTCACGGCTCTCATAACCGGCCAGCTGCTCAATGCTGCCGGCGATGACCAGTTTGTAGCCCAGGAACAGGATAAAACCCATCAGCACCAGTAATACCAGTATCTTGACCGGCCAGGAGACACTGGCCGGATCATCCGCCAGGTTGTTAACTTCCTGAAGATTCATTACCACCCTCCTGAGCCTGTTTCAGCAACTGGTTGACATCAAGCTTGAAATCCCGCAATGGTGTTGCACGTCCATCCTCGCGGGCCACCGAAATGATGTTCAGGTTGGAAGAACTCAGCCAGGGCGACCCGTCAAGGCGGTTCATGTAACTGGAAACCCGAGCATTCGACTCGGCCTTGCCTTCCACATGTACCACGGTACCACTCTGCTTGAGCTGGTTCAGGTACATGCCATCCGGCATGGCAGTCGCCATCTCATCAAACAGGTGCACAATGGCCGGACGGGTACTCTGAAGGTTCTCGATCACCTCCATGCGCCCCAACAGGGCCTGCTTGGTGGCATCCAGTTTTTTGATCTGCTCAATCTGCCTGTCCAGCTGGGCAATTTCATTTTCCAGATAACGGTTCCGCTCCTGCTGATAAGCCATGGCGGAATTCATGTAGAGATTACCCAGAAAGACCAGTCCGGCAGCCAGCAGGGCCGACAGGCCCAGCAGGGCGAAAAACTGTTTCTTTTTCTGCTCACGCTCTTTATCGCGCCATGGCAGCAGGTTCAAACCGGCCATCAGCCCACTCCTCTTAATGACAACCCGGCAGCAATCAGCAGAGCCTGCATGTCACCGGTAAACCTGACGGGTGACACCCGAGAGCCCAGAGCCACCTGGGTAAAGGGATTGACGATCTTGACCGGTGTACCGATCACGGACTGGATCTGTTCGTCGATACCGGGAATACGGGCACAGCCGCCGGAAATCAGTATCTGGCTCACGCTTTCACGCTGACTGGATGCGTAATAAAACTGCAGAAAACGGTGCAGCTGACGCACCATGTTGTCCTTGAACGGATCCAGTACTTCCGAGATATAGTTCTCCGGCAGATTGCCTTCCTTCTTGGCCAGGCCAGCCTCCTGCCAGGTCAGGCCATAACGGTGCATGATCTGCTCGGTGAGCTGGCGGCCACCGAAGGACTGCTCGCGTGAAAATGTCAGACGCCCCTGCTCAAATACCGTGATACTGGTCATGGTGGCACCAAAGTCGATCACCGCCACCGATTCGTACTGCTCCAGCTCGTTGGTGAGCTTGCGCAGCACATTCTCCAGTGCGTGGGTTTCCGTATCCACCACATCCACGGTCAATCCGGCCATCTCGGCAGCAGCCACCCTGACTTCCACATTTTCCGAGCGGGTACCGGCCAGCAGAATGTCCAGCATGTCCGGGTTGTGGATCGACGGCCCCAGAATCTCAAAGTCATAACTGACCTCATCCATGGAATACGGGATATGCTGATCGGCCTCCATCGCCATCTGGGCCTCAATCTCCGCAGGCGGGACCGAAGCAGGCAAGGTGATGATCTTGTTGATGGCCATGGCGGTCGGAATCGCCAGGGCACAATGCTTGAGACGGGTACGGCTTTCACGCATGACCTTGCGGATGGCATCACCAATCGGCTCCGGCTCGATAATATCCTTCTCGTTGGAAACGCCTTCGGGCAAGGGAGCCACCGCATAGCTTTCAATGCAGTATTCACGGCCTTTGCGCCCCATTTCAACCAGCTTGACCGCAGAAGAACTGATATCCAGTCCAAGCAAATTCGATTTTCGATTCAGGAATGAAAACACGGGCATTCACACTTGGTTATTGTTATATGTTGTCTTGTGGCTGCCCCCCGGATGGAGGTAGCGCTTCATCCAAAAACAGTCTACTCCGGTTACTCAAATGACGTGTTGGTTTCAGATAAACGGGGACAGTTTAAGCATCTAAAAAGTACAAGCACCGTTCATCCTTTTATCTGACAAACTTGCACAGAACCTGTACAGAATAAGCATCAGAAAAACAAATACAGGCTTGATTTGTCATCATGTGGTTCTTCAGCAAATTTCTGCCCGCCCTGTTCAGTACACTTCTGACCGCTGCGTTTCTGGGTTGCACCGGTCTGACCTTGGTTTACCTGCATTTTGCCCCCGAGTTACCTGACAGCACCGCATTGCATCAGGTGGAGCTGCAGGTACCGCTGCGGATTTACTCGCGTGAAGAAAAGCTGCTGGCAGAGTTCGGGGTCCAGCGCCGGCGTCCGGTCGACCTTGACGAGATTCCGGTCCGCCTGCGCGAGGCATTCATTGCCATCGAGGATGCGCGCTACTATGACCATCCCGGTATTGACTTCAAAGGCGTGCTGCGCGCCCTTTACAGTGTGGTCAGCACCGGCCAGTCGTCCCAGGGCGCCAGCACCATCACCATGCAGTTGGCCCGCAACATTTTTCTGGGACGGGAAAAAACCCTGGAGCGCAAACTCAAGGAAACCCTGCTGGCAATCCGGCTGGAGCAGACCCTGCGCAAGGATGAAATCCTGGAGCTTTACCTGAATAAAATCTATCTGGGTAACAATGCCTACGGCGTGGCGGCGGCAGCGGAAACCTATTATGGCAAGGAAAACCTGCAGGACCTGACGCTGGCCCAGATGGCCATGATCGCCGGGCTGCCGAAAGCCCCCTCACGTTACAATCCGATTGCCAATCCCAAGCGGGCCATGATCCGGCGTGACTACATCCTCAAGCGCATGCTGGAACTGGGCTATATCGATGATGAAATGTACCGGAGTGCCGTCAGCGAGCCGAATACTGCCCGGATATACAAGCCCCAGATCGAGACTGATGCCCCTTATTTTGCCGAAATGGTACGCTCCACCATCGTGGAAAAGTACCAGGACAAAGCCTATACCCAGGGCCTTCACGTGTTCACCACCCTGGACTCCAGACAACAGCAGTACACCACGGAAGCACTGCGGCAGAACCTGCTGGACTATGACCGCCGTCATGGTTACCGGGGAGCGGAAGATCACATTTCACTGGATAGTCTGGCCGGGCGGGAGGAATGGCTGGACAAGCTCTCCGGCTACCCGAAACTCGGTGGCCTGCTGCCGGCCCTGGTGATCGCCAGCAACAACCGGGAGGCAAAGCTACTGCTGCAGAACGAAACGACCATTACCCTGAATCTGGATGCTGTGCGCTGGGCCCGCCCCTATGTGGATGTCGATCACCGCAAGGCCGAGCCCAGAAAGGTTTCGGATGTCCTCAGTCCCGGTGATATTGTGCGGGTGCAGCACATGCCCCCGTCACCCTCTGTCACGGACGAGAAGCCGTCGTCAGACACTGCCGGCCCCGAATGGCTGCTGGCCCAGTTGCCGGCAGTGACCGGTGCCATCGTCCTGATGGACCCTTATGATGGTGCAATACGTGCCATCAATGGCGGTTTTGACTTCCACCTCTCCAAATTCAACCGTGCCACCATGGCCATGCGCCAGCCCGGTTCCAGCTTCAAACCCTTTATCTACTCGGCAGCCCTTTCCCGAGGGATGACCCCCACCAGCATTGTCAATGATGCGCCCATCACGGTTCCGGGTACCAACTGGAAGCCACAGAACTTCGGTGGTAAATACATCGGCCCGACCACCCTGAGCGAAGCACTGGCCAAATCCCGCAACCTGGTGTCCATCCGCCTGTTGCGCTCCACCGGCATAGATTACAGCATTGATTACGCCACCCGTTTCGGGTTCGAGCCGGAACACCTGCCACGCAATCTGACCCTGGCACTGGGTACCGGCCTGACCAACCCGCTGCAGATGGCAACAGCCTACTCTAGCTTCGCCAATGGCGGCTTCAAGATCAATGCCCATTTCATCAACCGCATTGAGGATAACAAGGGTAAGGTCCTGTTTGATGCTACTCTGGAAATCCCGCGTGCCTGTGGTGACAATCGGGAAAGCTGCCCGATTGTGCGCCCGGAACCAAAGCTGGCCGGTGACAAGCGCAACAGTGCCCCGGACACCAGTCCGGAGACAGCAGAGAAAGCGGGACAGGACAAAGCTGATGATGCGGAAGCCGTTGCAGCCGGCCAGCAGCGGGCACCGGTTGCTCCCCGAATCATGCTGCCGCGCACCCACCGCCAGATTGTCAGCATGATGGAGGGTGTCACCGCAATCGGCACGGCTGCCAGCGTGCGCCGGATACTGAAACGCAAGGATCTGGCCGGGAAAACCGGGACCACCAATGACCAGAAAGATGCCTGGTTTTGCGGTTTCACCCCCGATCATGTTGCCGTGGTCTGGTCCGGTTTTGATAACATGTCGGAACTGGGAGAGAAAGAAACCTCAACCCGGGTTGCCGTACCCATGTGGATCAAACTGATGAAAAATGTCCTGAACCAACAGCCGGAACACCAATGGCCTTTTGCGCCTGACTTGAAACAGGCCGGACCCGGACTGAAAAAACCGGCTCTGGGCCTTGATAGTGTGGCAGATACTGAACCGGAAACACCGGATGATGTGACTGAGCCACCAACCCGGCAGGCCCGGTACTTTGAATATAAAAGCGTCCCGACTGAAGTCCGGCACATGGAGCCGGCCTCCCTGCCTGTTACGGCAGCTACCCGGCGCTATGGCAGCACGGCACTCACCCCCCGCCCACCCAGCCCCCCGAAAATTGAGCAGGTGGAAATTCCGGAGCAGATTTTCTGATGATACCTGAAAAAAGCCTGCGCGAGCTGATCGCGGATGAAGCAGCCCGCCTCATTTATGAAGAAGGCTACCGGGACTATCGGCTGGCCAAACAGAAAGCGGCGGCACGTCTGGGAGCAGCCAACCAGAGCCAGCACCAGCCCGGTAATGATGAAATCGAACAGGCCCTGCATGCCTATATCCGGTTGCTGGACCCGGCGCTGCAGGCCACCCTGCTGGCACAGCACAGGGCAGTGGCTCTGGATGCCATGGAGTTCCTGCAGAATTTCCGCCCCATGCTTGTCGGTGCAGCCCTGGAAGGCACGGCAGGCCCCCACTCGGCAGTCACCCTGCTGCTGAGTGCCAATCGTGCCGAAGATGTGATTTTTCTGTTGCAGGACAATAATATCCCGTTTCAGATTCATGAGCGCCGCCTGCGCTTTGGCAAGAAACAAGCCTACTACCCGCTGCTGCGCCTGTATGCGGATGAGGTTGAAGTGGAACTGCTGGTATTACCGGACGAAGACCGCAATGCCCCGCTCAGCGCCATCACCGGACGCAGCACCCGGCGTGCTGATCGCAAAAAACTGCAGGAACTGGTGCAGGAGCAGCAAAGTCAACACCAGCTGATCACCGAATAGGTAACAGCACTAAAACAGTGCTTCAGTTTGGCAAAACGGACTGGACTCAGCCCCGCTGACGCCCGAACTCATGGACCGCATCCACCAGTACCCGGACATGTGCCGGATCAATGTGCTGATGAATACCATGGCCCAGGTTGAAGACATGCCCGCCGGATGGGCCGAAATCGCTGATAATGCGCCTGACTTCAGCGCGGATGGCTTCCGGTGGTGCATACAGGACGGAAGGATCCATATTGCCCTGTAATGCCACCCGGTCACCAACACGCGCCCGTGCCTCGCCGATATTGACGGTCCAGTCCAGCCCCAGGGCATCACAACCGGTGTCAGCCATCGCCTCCAGCCACTGCCCTCCCCCTTTGGTAAACAGGATGACAGGAATGTGCTGCCCCTGATAGTCACGGGTGAGGCCCGCAACAATACGCTGCATGTAGGCCAGGGAAAATGTCTGATAAGCCTGCGGTGTCAGTGTCCCGCCCCAGGTATCAAATATCATCACGGCCTGGGCACCGGCAGCAATCTGGGCATTCAGGTACAGGACAATGGTATCGGCCAGTTTTTTCAGTAACAGGTGCAGGGCCTCGGGCTGGCCATAGAGCATGCCTTTGACCCTGGCAAACTCCTTGCTGGAACTGCCTTCCACCATATAGGTCGCCAGAGTCCAGGGACTGCCGCTAAAGCCGATCAGGGGCACCCGCCCATTCAATGCCTTGCGGATGGTGCGCACAGCATCCATGACATACCCCAGCTCCTGTTCCGGGTCCGGAATACCCAGCGCCTGAATCGCAGCCAGATCACGCAACGGGCGCTCAAATCCCGGTCCTTCGCCTTCGGCAAAATACAGGCCCAGCCCCATGGCGTCCGGAATGGTCAGAATGTCGGAAAACAGGATCGCAGCATCCAGATCAAAGCGTTCCAGCGGCTGCAGGGTCACTTCACAGGCCAGCTCCGGATTCTTGCACAAATCCAGAAAACTGCCGGCACGCTGGCGGGTGGCCCGGTACTCGGGCAGATAGCGTCCGGCCTGACGCATGATCCACACCGGTGTGGTGTCGACCGGCTGCTTGCGCAGCGCACGCAGAAAACGATCGTTCTGAAGGGGTTGGACTACGGATTCAGGCATGTCACATTCGTGTATGGCGGATAAAGGAAGGATGGGCCGGGGGTGGGCTAGCTGCCCAGCCGGGCCTTGACCCGGGCACTGAGCTGGCCAATATCGGCCCGTCCCTGAACCTGGGGCTTGAGAATGGCCATGACCTTTCCCATGTCACGCACGGAAGTGGCACCGGACTCGGTCAGTGCAGCAGCAATCAGGGCATCCACCTCACCGCTGGACAGGGGAGCGGGCATATAGCCCTGGATCACCCCGATTTCAGACTGCTCCTGTGCGACCAGATCGGTACGGGAAGCAGCGTCATACTGACGAATGGACTCCCGGCGCTGCTTGATCATCCTGTCAAGCGTTGCCAGTACCGCGACATCATCCAGCTCGATGCGCTGGTCCACTTCCTGCTGCTTGATGGCGGCCAGCATCAGGCGAATAACGGCCAGACGGGCCTTGTCACCAGCCCGCATGGCCGCTTTCATGTCTTCAGTGATCTGTTGCTTGAGACTCATCGGTACAGGATCAGTACATTCTGACCCGACGGTTCAGGTCACGGGAGATACGCTTCAGGTTACGCTTGACGGCAGCTGCACGCTTGCGCTTGCGCACGGAAGTCGGCTTTTCATAAAATTCACGTGCACGGACTTCGGCTACCACGCCGGCCTTTTCGCAGGTGCGCTTGAAACGACGCACGGCAATTTCGAACGGCTCGGACTCTTTGACTCTGATGCTAGGCATAATTCTCCTGTTACTGATCTCATCTGTCTGAAAAAATGAAACATATTGGCCCCAATCTACGGCCATTTTAAGTAAGAGGACGGCATTATACCGACGTGGCAATTAAATGCAAAAAAAGCAGGTAAATTCGGGTGTGACCGGAAGTGATGCCAGCCAATTTTAAGCGGCCTGTCGGGAAGAGAGGTTACTCCAGTAATCGTTCCATCCCCCATTCAGTCGGGTGACCCGCAAAG